>JBEITT010000044.1:0-42905 GCA_040374745.1 Planctomycetaceae bacterium
AGCCGGGGACGACAGCCTGTTGGGATCGGCAGGAATCGACACGATTTATGGTGGCTCGGGCGATGATTCCATCAGCGGTGGCGACGGCAATGATCGCATCTTCGGCGAATCCGGCAACGACAGCATCACCGGTGACGCCGGCGACGACACCGTCAATGGCGGTATTGGCACTGACCTGATCTTCGGTAATGATGGCAACGACATCCTTTGTGGTGGCCCTGACCTGTCCGAGAATGTTGATCCGACACTTGACGGCAGCGATACCATCTTCGGCGGTGCGGGTAACGACGCAGCCAACGGCGAATTTGGTGATGACTATGTCAATGGTGGCACCGGCGACGACCAACTCTGGGGCGGTGAGGGCAACGACCGTCTGGGCGTCATCATCTATCAGTCGGAAATTGTCGAAGAACCAGGTAACGATACGATGATCGGTGGGGCGGGCGACGACATAATCGCCGGCAGCCTCAGCATCACCGACGGTAACGATGCGATCTTCGGGCAGGACGGCAACGACACCCTTTGGGGTGGTGTCGGAAATGACCAGATGTACGGCGGAATTGGTGATGACACCATGCTTGGCGGCACGCCGCTCACGGCGAATGTGCTTCATTCCGTCAGAAATCCGAACCTGCCCAACGATGGCAACGACACGATGCTGGGCGGCGACGGGTTCGACCAGGTCGATGGCGGCAATGGTAATAATGTGCTCGACGCCGGCGACGACGGCATCCGCGAAACGGTGCTGGCTGGCACGGGTAACGACATCGGCTACAATCACATGTATACCGATCCGACCACCTACGACATTCTTGCTCTGGATGGTGGCCACAATACGAAGTATCACCGTGGCGGCCTGACCGAACCGGAAGTGCCACTGGCGATCTGTGAATATGTTAACGGGCTGATTCGTTTCACATCCGTTCCGACACCTGTCAATGTTCCGGTCCGACCGGTTATCAACGGCAAACCCGCCACGGCGATCAAGCCGATTGTCATCAGCAGGCCGATGCCAAGGGCAGCCATGCCCACGCGGCCGACACCGGCTGGACGAGCCAGAACGGTTGGCACACTTGCAAAACTCAATTCAGGCCGCGTCCCGGCCTATCGTGCACCTCAGGTATAACGAGTTCGTTAACGAACGAAGTTAGCCTGAGAATCTCGGGGGAGGGGGGCGGTCAGGACCTTTTTATCAGTGTCCTGGCCGCCCTTTTTATTTAATTTAATGAAACTTTCGCCACGGCAGGCGGGAATCCTGCCCGCCAAATCCTGGTAACTTGCAGGCTGGATTCTTTCCATCCTCAAAAAACTCCCCTCGACAGATTTCGGGAATCGGTTAATTTGCCTTCAGCCTGCAGGCCTTGCAGCGGCGGGTCCGGAACCTGTTCTGAATCAGGATGATGCGGAAAATTCCGGCGAATGAGCCTGCCATCGGCCTTAGAAGCAGCTTCAGGCCGGGTCGGAACCGAATCGGCAAGAAAGATGGATCTTTCGTCATGATGCGATGGGGAATCCTGCAACGATATGTCGCTAAAGAGGTTTTCAGGTCGTTTTTCCTGGCCCTCACCGCGCTGACAACCATCCTCGTGCTCTTTGTGCTGGTCGCCCAGGCCGCCAAGGCAGGCCTTGGCCCTTCCGATATGGCACGCCTGATTCCACTGATCATCCCCAGCACGCTGCCCTATACCATGCCCGTCGCCCTGCTTTTTGCGGTCTCGGTAGCCTATGGCCGCCTGGCGGGCGATAATGAAGTCATCGCCGTGAAGGCATGCGGATTGTCGGTCATGACAATCATCTGGCCAATATTTTCGATGGCCACCGTGATGAGCGTCTTTCTGCTCTTCATGACACAGGACATTATCCCCAGGGCTAATCACAAGCTGACACTGACCCTCTTCGGCGAGCTGGAACAGAACTTTTACAAGTTTCTGCGCAAGGAACGCGAATTTGACCGCCAGGATTGGCCCTTTCTCATCAAGGTGCGAGACGTCCTGCCTGATAACACGCTTGTCGAGCCAATTTTCAAGCATCGCGTTCCCGGACCGGTGGTCGATAATGAACCCAAGAAGTTCGACCTCGTGGTGCAGGCCAAGTCGGCCAAACTCAAGTTCGACCTTGAAAAACGGGTTGCCCGAGTGCACCTGGTTGACAGCGAAACACAGTCATATGCCCTGGGCGCAGCCGGTGGCGATGTAAGCCGCGCCCTGATCAATGACCAGGTGCTGGAACTGCCTCTGCCCGACGACTTTAAAAACCGTATTCCGCCAAAGCAGGCACAAGAGCAGACCAGCGGCGAACTTGTTAATAATGTCAATAAATATAAACACATGATGAAGACCGAAAGAGCCAAGCACGCCATCGCTGCCGGTATGTGGATCGCCTCAGGGCGAATCAACCGGGTTGACTGGTTTCACATGCGGTCGGTTTCCATCGATTACACCTACTGGCAGGCCGAAATGGCCAAGGCCCAGACAGAGCGTTATCTGAGGTCGGCACAGGCCTTCGGGCCGCTGGTTTTCGTGCTCCTGGGAGCACCTGTCGGAATTCTCTTTGCCCGACGCGATTTTATGAGTGCGTTTATGTCGTGCTTTCTGCCGATCATTATTCTGTACTATCCTCTGCTGATGGTGGGTGTGAATCTGGGCAAGGAAGAGATCATTCACCCGATGTATGCCATGTGGATGGGCAATCTGCTGCTGGCTGGGCTGGGGCTTTTCGTGGCTCTGCCGCCTGTGACAAAACATTGATCGATTGAGGCCCCGCCCGATCAGCGAGCGGGGTGATCCGGTTCAGGGAAAAAGAACCTCATGACGATTCTTGATCGACAGCGATACTGGGCCTATATCAAAGGTTATGTGATTTGTTTCGCATCGCTCACCAGTCTCTATATTGTCATTGATGCCTTCACCAACCTTGACGAATTCACTGAAATCAACGACACACCTGTCAAGCTCATGTCCTTCATGGCACGCTATTATGGTATCCGGATCTGCTCAATCTACGATAAACTCTGCGGCGTGATCGGCATGATGGCCGCGATTTTCACAGTGACCTGGGTGCAGAAAAATAATGAGCTGCTGGCCATGATGGCTGCAGGTATCAGCGCCCCTCGCGTCATTCGGCCAGTTTTGATCTCAGGGGCCATGATCAGCGTGATCGCCGTCGCAAACCAGGAAGTGGTGCTGCCTCATTTTGCCGACGAACTTCAGAAATTCCCCGACGACGACGGTAAGCAGATGGTCCGGGTCTACGGTCGATACGATTCAAATCGCATTTACATGCATTCGTCAGGGGCCACAGCCGACCGCATCACCCGATCTATCGCCAACCTGAATATCACACTGCCTGTCTCGCTTTTCGGAGTGTCGGCTGAACTAAGCTCAACCATGGCCTATTACATCCCTGAGAATGATAAAACAGCTCCGCTCAAGGGTGGCTGGCTGTTGCGAAGCACCAAGCTGACTCCCGCCACGCTTACTAACACCGATCCCCTGCTGTTTCGTCTCGACAGCCGCAAATTACAAGGCTTTCCGCCCCCAAAAAACGCTACCGAGGAAGTTGGCGAAACCTATTTCCTGAAAAGTTCTGCCAGCTTTACGACGCTCACCCGCAAGCCGGCCGAGTGGTTTCAGTTTGCCAGCACCCCCGCCCTTATCACTGCCCTGAACGACCCTTCAAATGAACATGAGAAAGACGACATTGCCGTCTTTCTCCATCAGCGTAACATGCGGCCGTTTCTCGCCTTTGCCCTGATGGCCCTGACCATGCCGCTGGTTCTTGGCGGGTTTGGCCGCAACACGTTTATTAATCTGGGCCTTTCGGTGGCCACATCAGCGGTGTTTTATGCGTCGCTCTTTTTCTGCCAGTACCTCGCCGCCCATCATGTTTTCCCGGCTGAGATGTCAGCCTGGGCTCCCATGATGCTCTTTGGCACCGCCGCCGTGGCCCGGTGGGACAAAATCAAGACCTGATATTTGCAAGGCCAGGTTCAGCCCTGGTCAATCAGCCTTCCGGCTGCAGCCTGCATGCGTCTGACTGCTGTAATTACAGTCAGGTCAAGCCCCAGTCGCGGGTGCACTTCGGTAATCAGTACCTGGCTTTCCATCGCCAGCCGATAAACCAGTCGAACCAGATCTCGCGGCAGATGGTCTTCCTCAGCATGGCCCGCTGCCAGCGATTCAAGTGTTGAGCTCACCATGGAAACATCAACTTCCTGTGGCCTTCCAGCGTTTCTCAGGGCGGCAAGCACACGTTCCAGGGCGTCGGCAAAAAGTGTCAGGTCAGTACCCGGCTTCATCGGCCGGGCCGGCTCGCGTGCAGCCGGCAGAGAATCTGCCGGCAACGAATCGCCGGGAAGTTGTCTGGTCAATTTTCCTGCATCATTATCAGTCGCATCGTCTTCTATACCGGCCAGTTCTCGGTAGAAGTCAGGGTCATCCGGCAGGTCCATCTCGGCCACGATTTCGCCGGGGCTGGCCTGAGGCCGGCTGCGCACGACAGGAGTCATTGGCTGGCGTGCCTCATCATCAAGCAGGTTAATCGCCTGGCGAAGTGTGGCCTGGCACCAGTTCTGCAAGTCGCCAAGCCCAGCCTGAATCGCTTCCTTCTCAGCCCTGTCAGCCTGCTGGTTAGTCAGAAAAACAGTCACGCGGAATTCGTCGCCTAAAGAATCAACGGCCCTGGGCGCGTCCTGGCCAATCCGCCAGACTTGCGGTAATCGCTTGTAGCGAGAGTGCTTCAGAGGGTCGTTGCGTTCCATCATCGTCTCGCTTTGCCCGAAAAGAATGCATGCGCACTGAGTTTTAATGATCATATCACAATTAATTAACGCCTCGAAGAGAAATCAACCAGAGTTTCAATCTGATGGATTCTGTGAAGGCCCCTGACAAATCATTGAAAACGGGATTTCATGAAAATATCGTCATTGAATCACATCTTCACCAGGTCATTCAATCAGGACAAAAACATGAATTCCTTAAAATAATCTTCAGGCTGGACAACCATAACCGGTTGTGTGATAATCCGGTCTCCACGACAAAAATCATACCATGAATTGTACAATCCCGGCAGATTCTTCTGCACATAAGCCTGAATATGCTTAATTCTGTGCTAATGGTGTGGTCAGAGACTGGCCAATGCTTTTCATCAAATCGGAGGCTTGAATCATGCGAAACTTGAATCACACGCGTCGCGGTTTTACACTTATCGAACTTCTGGTTGTCATTGCAATTATTGCTGTCCTGATCTCGCTGTTACTGCCGGCAGTGCAGTCAGCCCGCGAGGCTGCACGCCGTGCCCAGTGTGTCAACAATCTGAAGCAGATTGGTCTGGGCCTGCATAATTATCATCAGACCAACAATGTTCTGCCCTATGGGACAGGTGTCTGTTGCACTCCTGCGGGTGGCAACTGGACAACCTTTATTCTGCCCTACATGGAGCAGACGCAGCTCTATAATGCCCTGAACCAGAATCTTGGCTATAACACGGCAGCCAACCGATCTATCTGTCAAACGGTCATCGGCACTTTTGTCTGCCCTTCAGACCCCGAAGCGGCACAGCCGATCATGACTCGATTTGCCGCTCATAATGTAACACCTGCACTTGCTTTATGGTATCCCGCCAGCATGGGCCCCACTCATATGGACCAGTGCCCGTTTTGCCCGAACCAGACTCCTTCAAGCACCAATTTCTGTTGCCAGGGCTTTAATTTTGGTACCAATGGCAACAACGCCCTGGGAATTTCGCCGGGCACTTTTGCCGGCATGTTCGGCCGAACATCCAGGGCTATTGGATTCAACGAGATACCCGACGGGTTAAGTAACACCATTGCCGTGGGTGAAACCTTGCCAAAACAATGCACTTTTATGGGTGTTTTTTCCCAGAATTTCCCGCTTTCCGGCACCATGATCCCCCTGAACACCATGGAATCGGCTGTCGATTCCAACTGGTTCCGCACCTGCGGCTACAAAAGCATGCATCCCGGCGGCGGCAATTTCCTGTTTGGCGATGGCAGCACCCGCTTCATCAAGCGAACCATCAACTACCAGACCTATAACGCCCTTGGCACCCGGGCCGGTGGCGAACTTATCAGCAGCGACGCGCTTTGACCAGTGGCAGGGAGAAATCTCATGATACTCATCCTCAGAAAAAACTATCGCCGAGTTGCTCTGCTGCTGATCTCAGGCCTCTGCCTGGCCGGTTGCGGTTCAGGCGAGCCGGGGCTGGTCCCCGTCAGAGGTAAAATCACGCTCGACGGCGGCCCGTTCCCCAAAGAAGGCCTCATCAATTTCACCGGTGGCGGATCGAGCGATGTCAATGCCCCCTCGCGTCCCGGTAGTGCCCGATTCGGGCCCGATGGTGCATTTTCCGCCATGAGTTTCGAGCCCGGCGATGGTCTTTATCCGGGCACATACAAACTGGCTGTTGAATGTCAGGACGCACCGCCCACCATCGCCAACGACGGCCGGATGATCGGTGGAAAAAGCCTGATACCTGCCAAATTTCAAAATGCCGAAACCAGTGGCCTGACTCTCACCGTGCCTGAAGGTGGAGTGAAAGACGCTGTGATCGAGATCAAAACGAAATAAAAAACCGGGAGAGTCAAACTCTCCCGGGTCATTTCTACAGCCGATTAATGGGCGATGCGATGCAGGAATTCAGTTGTACTGATCAACCCTGAGAGGGCATTCGATCAGTCGTCGTCGTCATCAGCACCGTAATCGTCATCATCTGAATCATCATCATCTTCGGCTTCGGCAGATTCGTCGCCATCGCCAACATTAATGTCGGCCAGTTCAGTGACTTCAGGCCTTGGAATGACTGCACCAATACCCGGTGCATCGGCTGAAATTTCAACCTTCTGCTTCTGCACGAAGTGAAAGCCTTTACCTTTTTCAATCATTTCCGCGGCTTTTTTGTCAGCTTCAGCCTTCTGATTGAATTCAAACTGGGCCACGGGCTTGAACGAGTCGTTCAGAACCACCCAGATCACCTTCTTGCGGGCAGCCGTTTTGGGCGCCTTTACCTTGGGAGCTTTCGGAGCCTTGACAGCCTTCTTTTTCTTGACAGGTGCCTCGACTTCCTCTTCATCGGCCTCGGCCTCGTCATCAACCATGTCGTTTTCGACTGGATCGATCTGCTCGGCGGCCTCGTACTGGCGACGCAATTCCCTTCGATTCTGTACTTTACGGCCCATTTTAGATTTCTGCCCTCATCGCCATGAATAGCTCGCTAACGCCCCGAAACATGAACCTTTCGACGTAACTGATTCAAGTCTTTCACGGAGCGTAAATTGCGAAAGTTTCACAGATAACATAACGCCCGCACTGAAATATTTCCAGTGCGAAAACCAGAAAATTCAATCGGCAGGGCAGGTATGCGCCTCAGGAATTTTCGAAAAAAATGAAATTATCACTGGAAATGCGAACAGTTGGATGAAATAATTAAATAGTTCCTTCCTGAACGTACACCCATACAACCTGATGTCCTTCCGGCGTTTCCAGTTTCTGGAACATGCCCTCTGCGACATAAGGAGATCGAAATGAATGATCGGGCATTTCCGTCTCTCAGCGAGATTCTCAAACACATCGATGTTTTGAGAGAGCGGCTCCGTCTGATGATTCACCAGATGTTCAAGGTTAGATTTCAACAGGAACATCCGTCCGGCCTCGTGCCGATTCGAATTCGTTCGCGCCGATAATTCCTGTTCACTTAGCCTGTTGAGGTTCTCTCCACGGGCCTCATGATCCGGCACATTGACCGGGAATTCAGTCTTCATCCAATCTCAGTCTCTCATGATGAGGAAATTATTCATGTCAATTCAGAAAAACCGCAGAGGTTTTACGCTGATTGAACTGCTGGTCGTCATTGCGATCATCGCCGTTCTGATCTCGCTGCTTCTGCCCGCTGTCCAGTCGGCCCGCGAAGCCGCCCGGCGGGCCCAGTGCGTGAACAATCTCAAACAGATTGGTCTCGCCATGCACAACTATGAATCATCCTACAGTGCATTTCCCCAGGGCATGCGTGGGTGTTGCTGGGGTTCGTGGCTCATCCCGGTTCTGCCCTATGTTGAGCAGTCTGCCATGTATAACGCATGGAACGCCATGGGTAATAATACCGGTGCCGCCGGCACTGTCGATGGCCCGCTTCGCTATGCCGGTATCTGCAACATTACCGTCACTGCTGCACGTGTCAATGCTTACATGTGCCCGAGCGACCCCAATAATATCCTCACCACGGGGATCGGTCAGACAATCGGCACTCTGCGATTTAATGTAACAAGCCAGAATTATGTGGTGAATTTCGGCAATATCACCATGCAGCAGGGCTCGGTTGTCGGTAACACATTCCAAGCCCAGTTCACCGACCCAGTCACCAATCGCGTCATTCCATTCATGGGTGCCCCCTTCGGCGACGCCGGTGCACCGCGTCCTGACATCGCCGCTGGTGGTGGTCAGGGTGCAACCAACGGTGTTGTACAGATCGGTTCAATCACCGATGGACTCTCCAACACCATGATGGTCTCTGAAACCCTCGTCGGTCAGTCGGGCGCATCCTTAGACCTTCGTGGCTTCTCCCACTGGGCCTATGCCGCCAACTACTCGGGCCTTCGCACACCAAATTCGAGGGACAACGACTGGATGCAGTCAGCCGGCTATTGCAACTGGCCAGCCATTCGCTCCAATCCACCCTGCCAGGGTGGCCCCGGCGGTCTGGTTATCATCGCTGCCCGTTCCAAGCACCCAGGCGGTGTGAACGTGACCTTCTGCGATGGCTCTGTCAAGTTCATCAAGGATTCAGTAAATATCGCTACCTATAACGCCCTCTCCAGCTCAAAGGGTGGCGAGGTCATCTCGGCTGACGCCTATTAATCAGCCATCAGTCAAAACCTTCTCCGACAGGGCTCTGCTAAGGCAGGGCCCTTTTTTATTGGCTGAATTGATCAGGCTTTCCTCGCCGTGAGTTTTATGATCCGGACCTGGCGGTCATGATGAGCTGTGGCAATCGTCAGGCCGTCAGAGCCCAGATCCATGTCACGCACGATATTTCCCAGTGGCAACCGGTGAATCTCTTTTTCACCGTCGGGCTTGAAAAACAGCAGGAACCCGCCCGTGCTGCCACCGGATGCACCCGCATAGGATCCATCGGCAAGGTATCGCAGGCTCCAGAAAATTCCGCCTGTGATACCATTGGCCGTCCACTGGCGAATCATTTTCTTGTCCGATGTCTGAAATACCAGCCCCAGTGGCTCGTGCACTGCTCCCAACGGGTTCGACGCCTTATGCAGGCCACCAGCCACCAGCGTTTTACCATCAGGCGACATCGCTATTGCCCTGATGCCGCCAAAATCAACCTGCTGGCCACCGTTATATGCGTGCAGCGTCTTGCCTTCAAAACGGGCCGATTCCTTGCCGTCAGAAACATTCCAGGCCACAAGGCCACCCATCAGGTCGCCTGAAACAAGCAGCTTTCCGTCGGGTGAAAAAATTGCCCGATAAATATCCCGCTTGCTGGCTTCCACTGTCATCAGAGGTTTGGCATCTGCCAGGCCCCAGATACGGAGCTTTCCGTCGTTTCCGCCTGAAAGCAGTGATTTGCCGTCAGGGCTGGTGGCAAGGCTTCGAATCCATCCCTTGTGTGCCTCAACCGTGTGGATCTTCGCCGGTTTCTCACTCGTTAAATCCCACCACACCAGCCGGCCATCACCGCCTGAAGTCACGCAGCGGGTGCCGTCAGGCAGCCACGCAGCATCAAAGACCCAGCTGTCATGACCATTTTCCAGGTTGGTCGCCTTGCCGCTGTTAATATTCAATCGCTGCGGTGTGCCCCCTTCGCCACCCACCACCACATGCTCAACCTTCGGGTCAATCCTGCAGCAGTTCAGGGGCCGCTCACACTTGATCTGCTTTGCAATATAAGCCGCCTTGATGTCAAATCCAGCGGGAGGAGCCATATGATCACCCTGATTTCACGAAACGATTGACCTGCGTTGAGCAATCAGGCCAGAACTTCCTTGATCGGCTTGCTGGCCGGGTCCGCCATCGGCATGTCACGGCCGTCAATATCAAACGAATCGTTGGAATTCAGGCCCACTGCCGACAAATAGGTGTGGAACAGGTTGGCATGGTCTACCTGCCCATCCGTTACCGCTGTGCCTTTTTCATTGGTCTTGCCAAAAGCCATGCCCTTCTGCAAGCCACAGCCGGCCATCGCCACCGTCCATGCCCGCGACCAGTGATCGCGACCATAATAAAGATTGATGTTCGGCGTCCGACCAAATTCGGACATCATAATGACAAGTGTCGAATCAAGCATGCCCCGCTCAGCAAGGTCGCTGATAAACGTGGCATAAGGCCTGTCAAATTCGCCTACCTGCTCAAGATGAAAATTAAAATTCTCGTTGTGGGTGTCATAGTTGGAATGGGTTATCTGAATGAACGTCGCACCCTTTTCCAGCAGCCTCCGGCCCAGCAGGCACTGCCGGCCCAGATCTGAATTGCCATAGCGGTCCTGGTCTCGCTGGGGCTCCTTCGAAATGTCAAACGACTCCCGCTGCGACATCAGTCGAAGGGCTTGTTCATACGAATATACGTAGGCATCCGTAATTGCCGTTCGCCGACGGCTCAGGAATTTATCGGCCGCCTGCCGCCGCACATCCTGCCGCAGGCTTTCGTTAGATTCAGTAATATCCCTTGGCCGTTCGGTATATTGTGGTGGCTTGCCGCCACCCACAGCCAGGCTTGAATATTTCGGGCCCAGATAGGCCGCCTCGTTGCCCCGGCCGCCGCCGCCACCAGGAGTGATCAAAATATGCCCGGGCAAAGGGTTCTGCGCGTCAGTCAGTGCCCTGGCCATCACCGCACCAATCTGCGGATAATTCGCCGCCGGCGTCTGCCGACGCCCGGTCAGCATCATATACAGACCCTTGCCATGATCGTCTTCTGATGTGTTCACGCCCCTGACGAGTGTCAGGTGATGCATCACCTTCGCCGTCTCTGGCATGAGTTCACTGATACGAATGCCGGGTACGCTGGTTTCGATCGAGCGGAAGGGGCCGCCGGTTTCAGTGCCGGGTTTTGGGTCCCACGTTTCCAGTTGCGATAACCCGCCGTGCATGTTAAAGACAACGACACGCTTCTGCTGGGATTTCAGCGATTCAGCCGCTTGGGCGCTGGTGAAAACACCCAGCCCGCCAACTATCGGTGTCGCTGCCATGGCTCCCAGAAACTGGCGACGGGCCAGAAGATGCTCAGGGCTGTGACAGGCGTAAGTGCAGTCGCGTTTCATGTCCGGTCTCCTTACGTGAAGATTCGTCTGACCTTTGCGTATCAATGATTAAAGCGGAATTCGGGCGAGGCCAGCAGGCCCCACACCAGGTCGCGGGCCACAGTGGCCCTGGTTTTGGCATCGGCTTTGGCCAGGGCCTCAGCCACAAGGCGTGATTCGTCGGCATCGGGCCGCCGGCCCAGCACACCCATGTAAAGTGCATCAGCCGCTTCAGCAGGCGACTTTGCCTTGATCATCAGGTCGGCCGGATTTCCCGCGGAAGGCATACACCAGCTGGCCACCGATCCGCCATTGGCCATATACAGGGCCTGGTCAGCCGAGGCGAAAAAGTCCGACTGAGGCTGCCCTTCACCCAGGCCATAAAGCCTTGCAAACTGTGTCGGATAGCTCTTCAGCTTCGCATAGACACCCGCCTCAATCTCGGCTTCACGGGCTGCTAGCCATGCACGGTCTTTTTTCTGGGCTTCGGTCGCCGGCTTCGATTTTTCAAGAGCCGCCGATTCCGTCTTCCAGTAATTGTCATAAACCCGTGTGGTCTTCATGATCGACCACGCCAGCGACTCTGGCCCCAGCGGCTTCAGACCCGCCAGTTCAAAGCGTTCTGATGCCAGCCTGGCTACCGTCTCCGTCAGCGTTGCCAGCTGGCCATCAAGCCCCTGCCGCATCTTCACCAGGGCCGCCAACTGGCCGTCGAGCATCGCCGATTCGGTCGCCAGTAATTCACTCTTTTTATGTTGTTCAGCAACTTCCCGGCCAGACGAGGACAGGCTGTTTTCAAGTTCTGCCACAATGGCCGCCTGTTTTGCCACCGCGTCGCGTGCTTGCCCGGCTTTGCCAGTTACCTGCCCAAGGTTCTTCTCAATGATCGACTGAACCTGCCCCAGTTCGGTAAGGTCCGGAACCAGGCGAATCGCCTCTCGCAAGTCTGCCTGCGATTTCTCAAGTGCCTTTGCCGCCAGCCCGGCCTGATCGGTCGCCTGCTGATTTGCAGCCATCGCGTCGCGGGCCTGTCTCAATTTCGTTGTCTGTTTCGCAACCCGTTCGGTCAGTTCTTTCTGAATGTTTCGGGCATTTTCCAGCTTCATCCGCACAGAGGTGGCCATGGGCTCAAGCTGGGCCACCTGAAAGCTAATATCACGCAGCTCAATTTCAGCCTTGATATAAGAATTACACGTTTCCCGCCAGTATAATTCATTTTTCAGTTGCGTGATGGCCTGAATCTTCTCGTCAAGTGCCCGCCGGGCCTGCCGAAATGGCTCCTCCAGCCTCAGGACACTCGACATCAGCGGCTTCAGCACATTTTCGGCCGTGCGGGCCTGAAACTGCACCGAACCAAGCTGCTCTTCAGCCGTTCGCCGTTCAACTGCTTTTTTGCCCTGCTCTTCTGTCAGCGAGACCCGTTCCGCTTCAACTTTGGCCAGTTTGTCGGCCAGGGTTTTGGCGGCGGTTTCCAGCTCCTTGTCACCTGTCAGGCTTGCCACTGCTTTCTCAAGAGCTGTCCTGGCATCAGCCAGAGCCTGTCTCTGCGGCCCCATCTGCGTCAGCCTGGTTGAAATTTCATCAAGCCGCACCATGGCCAAATCCCGCTTGCCGCCAAACTCGTCAAGTTTTGCCTGCAGGGCGTCGCGTGCCTTCTGGGCCGGCACTGCCGCGGCCTGGGCCTTGTTCCACTCGGCCCTGGTTTTCTTGAAATTGTCTTCCAGTGTTTTCAGTTCCGAGTCATATCGGTCAAGCGTCGATTTCATTTCGGCCAGGTCGCCTGGCTTCGTCGGCTGGGCCAGCGGGCCGATTAAGTCAAACGGGCTCTGATAAGGCCGACTCAGCACAATGGCCCGAAGTACCGGGCGAATCCGATAACCGCTCGACTTGAATGCTTCAGTCAGAGATTTCAGCAGGTCACTGTCAACAGGCGGATTTTCCGGATGAGTAAAATCCGGCGGGTGAATAACCCCTCGACCAAAAGCGATTGACCAGATCCGGTTCGCCCAGTTCTGCGCGAAGATTGGCGAGTCAATAATCTGTTGTGCAAGTATCACACGCCGGCTGGCCTGGGGGCGGGCTACGGTTGATGGCGATTGTCGCTGCAGGTATTCATGGCCAGGTTTCACGGCAGGGTCGGTGGCCGGTGCCTGACCGGGCAGGCCAGGGCCCGTCAACTGGCTGTCGTCCTTCACGAAAACACTGTCAAAAAGCACTCGCCCGCCGGCTCTTTCGGTCAGCAGCGATTTATCCTTGCCGGCCTGTTTCACCGTCACGATGCTTGTCGGTTGAAGAAATGCCAGGAGAGACTGATAATCATTCTGCAGGTATCCATCGACCAGCGGGTGGTCGTGGCACTGGTTGCACTGCATGTCCCGACCCAGAAACACTCGGCCGACATCCCGGGTAAGCAGGTTCGGCTCGCCCTCGCGGTCCATTAAAAATCGTGCGGTCACCTGTGCGGGCCCTTCCTCGCCAGTGGCGGTCAGCAACTCGGTTGTCAGGTCAGTCAGGGGCTTGTCCTGCCGCACCAGGTCCATCAGATAGCCTGTCCAGAGATCATCGTTGGCCACTTTGGCTCCACGACGCTCAAGCAGAATCATGCTCAGCCAGGTGGCCAGGTGCCGAGCCGACTGTGGCGTGGCCAGCAGTTCATCGGCCAGCCTCGCTCGTTTATCGGGGCCTGTGTCAGCCAGAAAGGCCTGTAATCGCTCGATGGAGAGAGGCATGCCGGTGAGGTCAAGAGCCAGGCGGCGTGCAAAAACGGCATCGTCAACCACGGGGATCTCGGCAAAAAGCCGGCTTCGGGCCTTGAAATTGGCATCGATGGCGGAAGTCAGCGATGTGTCTGCCTGTTGCGACCATGCCGCAGCCATCACGCATGTATGCGAAATTAAAATCGCAATTGCCGGCAAGATCCGTCGTAATTCGGCAAATTCTGAAAAGCCAGGCATGGCAGGCCTCCGTGGCGGAGGAGGGGGGTGGGGGTAGGTTGCAGGCTACCCTTGTTATCGGGCCGGCCCACTTTCGCGAATCACTCGCGACCGGCGAACTTGTGACAGATTATGTCAAAATAGTTCGACTATTGCAATTATAGCACCCGTAAAGTTGTTCAACAAGTCGTTTTTCAGGGCCCGTTGCGAAAAAACAGTCGTAACGATTGTCAAACCTGCATGTTAAACAATTGTTTTTTTCTCCGGCACAGGGTTCTGCTCCGCTTTTTTTCGTTCACCGGCCGGAAACGTTTCGTAGTTGTCGCGTGGGTCCGGCACGCTCAATATCCGGGTCTTCCCCTACTCATGGTTTTCATGAACGTTCCCTGTAAAATTGGTGTCGTTTTTCTTAATCATCACGTGTATTATAAAGTGATACCCGCCCCGGAAAAATCCGCACTGATTGCACTTAAGTCGCCATTATCACACGGTTTATTGATGGAGCCAATCTGCCATGAAGCCCCCCCGCACAAAGACATCGCCGCTGGTCTGGTGCAGATTCTACACCGCCATCTTCGCCCTGATGGGTTTCGCAGGCCTGATTCCCGTCACTATTGCTGCTGACCAACCCCGATGGCAAAACTCAACCCTCAAGGGCAGCCCTGATCCCGCCTTGCCTTACCGCATCAAGCCCGCATACGGCAAGCTGAAATTTGATCGGCCTGTGATTATCGAACCAGTTCCAGGCACGAATCAGATGGTTGTCGTTGAGTTGACAGGTAACCTCGTTGCCTTTGAAGATCGTGATGATGTATCGACGACAAGTATCATCGGAGACCTCAGGCAGGTCAATAAGCAGACCTCAGCCGTTTATGGTCTGGCTTTTCATCCTGATTTCGTCAAAAATCGGCTGGTTTACATCTGTTATGTTGTCGGAGGCCAGTTGCCCGATGGCACCAAGGTTTCCGAATTCAAAATGACCAGCGACAACCCGCCCAGGCTTGTTGTCGATTCTCATCGCGAACTGATTAACTGGAAAGGCGGCGGCCATAATGGCGGAGCTCTGGCCTTCGGGCCCGATAAAATGCTCTATATCACTACCGGCGACGCCACCGGCCCCAGCCCGCCTGATACCGACCGCACCGGCCAGGACGTGAGCGACCTTCCCTCAAGCCTCCTGCGAATTGATGTCAACACCCGCACCGGCAAGCTGCAATATGGCATTCCGGGCGATAACCCCTTTGTCGGCATGGATAACGTCAGGCCCGAAATCTGGGCCTATGGCTTTCGTAACCCCTGGAAGCTCTCGTTCGACACCAGACGTGGTGACCTGTGGCTGGGCGATGTCGGCTGGGAACTCTGGGAACTGATCCATCGCGTTGAACGTGGCGGCAACTACGGCTGGGCCGCCATGGAAGGTCGACAGCCTGTCTTTAAGGGAATTTCCACCGGCCCTTCGCCCATCAGCCCTCCGACAATTGACCATCCGCACAGCGAGGCCGCCTCTATTACTGGTGGCTATGTCTATTATGGCAAGCAACTGCCTGAATTAAATGGGGCTTATGTTTATGGCGACTTTCAGACTGGCCTGATGTGGGCGGCCTGGTGGGATGGCGTGAAAATTTCCCGCCACGAGCGGATTGCTGAAACAGGGCTCCGCCTCGTCAGTTTCGGGCTGGATCATGCCGGCGAACTGCTTCTCATGGAACACGAGCGATCAAACCAGCTTTTTCGCCTTGAAAAACTGCCTCCGGCCGCTCTGGCAGCCACCAGCGCGTTTCCTGACAAGCTCAGCAAGACCGGTCTTTTCAAGGATCTGGCAAGTCTCTCGCCCAATGCCGGTGTCAGGAAATATGAAATTAATGCCCCGAACTGGGCGGATGGTGCGACGTCTGTCAGGCATATGGCGATCCCGCCGGGTGCCGATGGCGTGATTGAGGGCAAAACCAGCCTTCTCAAGCTGGGTGAAGGGGCCGTGCTGGCCAAAACCGTCCTGTTAAAAGTGCCGGGCCGGGCTGAGCCTCGTCGCATGGAAACGCAGATCATGCTCAAAGACCAGGGCGCCTGGGCCACCTATTCCTATGTGTGGAACGAGGCCCAGACCGACGCCGACCTGGCTCCCGCACAGGGTGCATCCGTGATGGTCGATCAGGCCGACTCCGATCATGGTGGCCAGAATTATCGCCTGCGTTACCGCGTTTCGGCCCGGGCCGAGTGTGTGCTCTGCCATAACCCATGGGCTGAGTCGGGTGCGTCAGTTTATGGCCGTCAGTCGGCGTCTCCTCTGGCCCTGCTGGCCGGCCAGCTTGACCACCCCGACCCGAAAAAACATGCCGCTTATGGCGAACTGGTGGCCTGGGCCACCGGCAGGGAAGTGGCAATCAAGCCGCCTGACCCTGCCAGGACTTTTGTCGCCGCCAACGACGACTCAGCATCGGCCGATCGCCGGGTGCGCACCTGGCTGCATGTCAATTGTTCGCAGTGCCATGCCTTTAATGCCGGCGGGGCAGCGACGATTGTTCTGGATGAATCGGCACGGACCGATCAGATGAACGCCCTGAACGCCAGGCCGCAGCAGGGCGATCTCGGCCTGGGTGCAGATTCGGCCATTGTTAAGCCCGGCCATCCTGAAAAATCAGTGCTTTTTGCTCGCATCGCCAAATATGGCCCCGGGCACATGCCCAGGCTGGGAAGTCGCGACACCGACCCTGATGGTGCCCGACACATCTATGCATGGATCAAGGCCCTCGGCTCGGTCCCTGCCGCTCCTCCCGCTAATTCACCTGAAACCGACCAGATCGCCGCCAGCCTGGCCGTGCTGGTCAGGTCGCCACTACCGGAACAGTCAGAAATTTCAGCCGCTATCGACCGCCTGATGCAGACTCCCTCAGGTGCTCTGGCCCTGGCCGGGGCTGATCTGGTTGGCCTTTCGCCGCAGGTCAAGAAGCTGGTTGCCTCCAAAATTGGCCCGGCCACCCGGCCAGAAATTCGCGAATTTCTTGAGCGATTCCTGCCCCGATCCTCACGGATCGAACGTCTGGGCGACGGCTTCTCGCCCGATGAAGTACTTAGCCTGTCAGGAGATGCCACTCGCGGCGCTGATCTCTTCTTCACGAACAGTGGCCCCAATTGCGTTTCGTGCCATGCCGTGGGCGGCAAGGGGCGGCAGGTGGGGCCCGACCTCGACGGCATCGGTAAAAAATACGACCGGACCACGCTGCTCAAGCACCTTGTCGAACCCTCTTGGGCTATTGAGCCTCAATATCGACTGCATAATGTGGCCACGAAAGATGGCCGAGTCTTCTCGGGCATTCGCCAGGCCATGCCCGACGGTCGCGTGAAAGTTGCCGATGCCATGGCCGATACCATTCTGCAGCCCGATGAAGTTGAATCCTCGCAGCCATCAGTGCTTTCGCTCATGCCGGCCGGCATTCTGCGTGACCTTACCGCTGAACAGGCTGCGGACTTGCTGGCTTATCTCGCCAGCCTGAATAAACCTGCAAAATAAGCCGATCGCTTGCCTCTGGATCATATCCGGGGGATATTGCGGAAATTTGTTGAAAAAAGCCCGACCTGAAGCCTTGCCAAAGCAGGGCAATTCAGGTAATCTCCGCATGACAGGAAAATCTTGCCTGATCGCTACATATTGAAACACCTGTGCAGATTGCCAAATGATGGCTTGCACAGGCTCTTTTGATCTGTGCTTCACTAAAGGCAAATTCTTACAGGGAGGAAGTTTAAAACATGTCGTTAAACGATCCGCGGCAAGAGCGAATCGCGGCCCTTGAGCTGTTCCGGTCTCATGTGCCCGAGATTCGCGGCCACTTGCAGTTTCTTGACTTTCTGGTTCGTTCCATAATTGCTGACATGGAACGCTATGCAGAAGAGACCGACAGTGGCACCCAGGTTTTCCTGGCCCAGCTCATTGAAATGCACCTGCATCATCTTGAAGCCAATGGCGGCCCGACTCCGGCTCTGCAGGATTTTGCCGAGGCGGTGAGAGTATGGTTATCAGGCGATGGAAATCTTGGCGATTTCAATACTTCTGATATTGATTACATGCGCGATCTTGTGAACAACTCGCTGGATACGGTGAACATGACCGGGGGGACGATGGGATGAGCACAGCGTCAAACGGATTTGACCAGACGGGCCGGCTGCCTCTCGGCATCGACATGAAGCAGATTGCCGCCCACTTGAGCGAACTACGCGGCCATGCTCAACTTGTTGTCTATCTTGCTGACCAGATTGAAGATACGGACAACAGGCTTGATGCCTCATCCGACCCCTCGCAGCGTGCCTTTCTGCAACGGGTCCTGTCCATGTACACACATGAACTGAAAAAACGGCATGATGGCCTCTCGGGCAGAATTCACGCCATCGCCACCGATGTCTCTTCACGCACCCGACCGGGCTTGTTGAAGAGTGTTCGGTGAACTGGATAAAAAAGATAAAAAATTGACGAATGTCGCCTATGTTCCTAAACGGATGCGGTTTAGACTCCGTTCATGAACTCATGGCGTGCAAGGTGCGGGAACACCCGGCAGCTTTAAGGAGCACCGATTGAACCATCGGCGACATCCGTCAATTGTTCCCTTAATGCCCCATGGGATCAGGTCTTTGCAGACCTGTATCGAGTCGCATACGAGAGAACTGAATTCTCTATCGTCTCTCAGGGGCATCATCAGTCTCTGTTTCAAAAAATCTTCCCGATTCTCTTGATGATTCGTGTGATTGTGCAAGATATGAGGGCAAGCCGTCACATCTCGGTCTCAATGTCTCTACTTTGGTCTCGCGGAATCTGGTTCAGCCCAAGGGGTGAAAAAGGGCTCGCGCCTTCCATCCACACCCTCGTGCCTGATTCCCGGTTGTGCCGTGCCACTTCACTGCCTGCTGTTTCATAACTTACTTCAAATTCATTGTTTGTGTCTTGGTCTGAATCGTCATAGCCTACTTCAATCAGCCCGTCTGATTCCTCAAGCGGCGGCTTCACTGGCAGCATCGGCTCGTGAAATGCGCTCATGTAATCTATATTCTGGCTGCCCAATCCGGCACCCGCAGCCTGGCCAGGTTTCAAAAGCGGTTTGTCAACCGGTTCAGAAGTCTCTACCGGCAAGGGCGTAAACGTCTCAGTCCACCGCACAATCCGCCCGGGATTGCCCAGTGCCTCGCGATGTATCCAGTCGGCCTCGGCCTTGGTCCAGGCATTCCGCTCATGCAACTGCCGAAGCAGGTCAAGTGTCTCGCCCGCACTGATGTGGCTCAAATGCCAGCCTGCAGGTCGCCAGAATCGGCTGAACCGGCCAAAACGGTTTCGCAGTGGCGATTGCCCGACCAGCAGCACACCCGTGTTCATTTGATGATAAGAAAGACGGTCGCGAATGATTCGCAGCGTCTCAAGTCCCTCGCGAGAAAGATGGTGCGATTCCTCCACCACAATCTCGGTGCGGAATCCGTCCTGTTGCAACGAAAGAAACCTCGCCTCTATCCGGGCCAGCAACTGTTCGGGTGTCAGCTGGTTCCGAAACGGGTTTTCTTCCAGGGCAATGTGTATGGCATGCAGCAAACCCAGACTGGTGTTTCTCGGCAGGATGGAAAGGGCAATCCAGCGAATGCGTGGTTGCTCCATCTTCACCGCTTCAGCGGCCTTACGCCAAAGAAACGACTTCCCGATACCCGATTCGCCTGTCAGCATCCGCAGGCCCAGGCTTCGGCTCAGCCAGGATTGTTTCAGTTCGTCGTAAATCTTGACCCGACTTGATAATATCTCATTTTCACGAGCTGGTTTCTCCCATTGTTCGCAAGTGGTTGTCCGGTCGTCATCCATTACCATTTGCTCCGAAGCCGCCGACGTGTTTTGGCACACCTGCGACCAACCAGCCAGTCTTGTTCGATTCACTTCCTTAATATCGGACCGATCCGTCCAATCACTTGATCCGGATTAATTGAAAACTTCGCTGTAAACGTTAAAATCAGCATGAGTAAAAGTTTGAAACGACCGGCCGACTCGCCTTCAGCTTTTCGCTCATTCGGCGTGAATTACCTGTTTTTCCCAATTGGAAAAATGTAAAAGTGCCTATCTTGCACAGCTTCTCAGCGTGCCACTGGCAGCAATTGCAGTGCCTGATTGAGTGCTGGCGGGGCGGTTTCCCAGGCAGCCTCGTTGAACTTTCGTTCGATACGTTCGTCCGTATTTTTCGAAAGCTGAATTCGCGAAAGGCCAAGTGCCGTTTGGGCCGGGTTTCGCGGTGTGCGGGCCGTGGCTGACTGGACCCAGAGCTGCTCTTGCCCACGGAAAAGTGCCATTTGAATGGTAATCAGGCCGATCCGGTGCGGAGTTTCCTCAAATGGGCGACCAAAATTTTCTTCGAATTTCACCTCGAAGCGATAGGCCGATTGCTCCTGAAACAGCTTGTTCGCCTCTGCCGAGAGGCTTTGCAAAGCAAAATATCCTTTGTCGGCCAACTGCCGCTCAATCGTTGGCAAAGTGCGGGCTGAAGCTGTAGGCAGATCAGTAAAAATAGTGCGTGTCATCGACGCAATCACCCGCACGCCATGCCCCCCGGCAAGTTGGGCTATGCTCTTCTTCATCGCTTCGCCCAGCGGTTCAGGCGGTTGGCCACTTTGCCGCAACCTGGTTTGCAGATTAATGGCTGAAGTAATTGCTGCCAAGGCATTTGACCACTTTGACGCTGCAGCCGCTGCGGCATAATTTTCCATGAATTGGCTCAGCTGCCGGGTTTTAGCCAATTGCCATGCTTCTGCAGCTGATTTGGCCAGCAAATTCAGGTCGGGGTCGGTAAGTGCCTGTCTTTCAAGTTCTTCCAGTGTTTTCAACGATTTCTCTCCCGTCAGGATCCTGGCCTGTTCCAGGCTTTTCTGCCAGCGGGTCTGGGTCAGTTGCCTGCGCTGCTCTTTCAGCGACTCTTTTTTCAGGCCGGCGGCAAGGGCCAGATTTTCGGCTGATTCACTGGCCCAGGCTGCCAGAACCTGCTCCACTCCGGCCAGAATTTTCAGCTCATCGCCGCTGGCACGGCCCGATTCCAGCGATTTCAGGGCTCGGCTCATGGTATTCGCTGACCTGTCGGAATGTGCTGCTGTCCATGATTGCATGAATGCAGAAACCAGCAACAGCACAAAACTCAGCGACAGAGCCGGCCCACCCCAGGGCGGCATCGCTGACTTCAATCTTAACAGCCAACCGGGTGCCTGTCGAAATCGCCGACGGTATGAGCCATGGTCGATTTCATGATGCGTATGCGGGACTTCAGAGTCGTATCCGCAAAACGGGCACTGCGCCGACCAGACTCCGTCGGGCGGCTCAAAAACGGTGTCGCACTGCGGGCAGTGAATCCGGATGGCCATTGGGCTTTGTTGGTGCGAACCTTTGAAAAGGCAATGTCAGCGAAACTAATCTATTATTATACCGCTGAATGATTATGGAATTTGCATGGTTTTTTCCATTTTCATGAATAATGGTCTGTAAAATATTGTCAATTTTGCCGGTATCCTTAAAATGATGTAGTTATACGTCGCCTTCATGTATAAGCATGTCTGGATGCAGGAACATCGCTTGATTCAAGTCGCATGCCCCGGTTGTGAAACGATTTATAACCTTAAGCCCGAGCTTGCCGGTCGGGTGGTCAAGTGCAGGGCATGTGCACAACCTTTTGAAATCCCTGAAGTTATCGAAGCGATCCCGCTTGAATCTGATCTGACACCTGAAAAAAACTACCGGCCATCTTCAAAACGGCGGGCCAGGCCTGAAGTTGATGAGCACGGCTTTTTTCACGATTATGAAGACGACGGGAGTCATGAAACCACATCGCAAACTCCCGATCCTGAAGAAGATGACGACGAGCGGCTGATGCAGGAGGCTGCCCGCCGTGGGGCCACCTACTTTGAAGAGCCACGCACCAGCCATGTCGGCAGCCAACTGCCGTCACGCCGCAAACAAGCTGCCATTCCCGCAGAAGTCTATTATTTTCTTGGGTTTGCCACGCTGGCCTGTGTGTTGGTTTTCGGTCTGGTTCAGTTCTTTTCAAGCTCGGCTTTCGACGCCTTTTCGCTTGGTGTTTCCAGCGACATCGCTGCGGAATTCAACCAGCCGGGCGATAAACCCATCGGCTCGCCCGCACCACCTTCCGCCAAAATTGATAACTCACTGCCTGTGAGAGATTTAAGTAAGCACCGAAAGCTCATGGGTGATCTGGTTACACAATTTAATGCCATGGGCGATGCCATTGCCCAGATTCAGGATCAGGCATCGGCTGAGGCCCAAAGCCCGCGCATTGATTCAATAAGTAATGAACTGAGGCAGATTCAATCAAGGCCCAGAACCGAACAGATATTTAACCCTAACCCCAAAGAAAACAGAATCTTAGCAAAAGAATTCGGCAAGCCTCTCAGGGCAGCGGGGCAGAAGATTCGCGATCAGCTTCGACGCATTCAATCAAACAGCCGTTTCCCGGCCGCCATGTCAATGTCGATCAGCCAGGTGGAAGGTGGCCTCCGCCGCATGGAACAGGAATTTATCTCGCTTGGCGAACTGGCCGACGGCAACAGCTATGTGGAAGTGCGCGTGGCAGGCCTGAGATCAAACGACGAACGTGGCTACATCGGCCACCTGTTGAACGATGCCATTGCCCCCATGCAGACACGATCAGCCACTGCCACACTGGCTGCCGCCCGATATAGCCTCTGGCCGGTGGAACGACCCTCGCAGGTGGCCTCAAAAATCAGTTTCGGAAAAGTCCTGAAAACCAGCGGCAAAGAAGTTTGGGTGCTGGCCGACCCCATCGACCCGACACGGATTCAGGAGTGGAAAGACAAGATCAACGAAGAAGCAGCCCGCACGAAGCGAAATATGGCTGAAATTGATGCAAAGATTGAAGCATCGCGAAAAGCCGCCGAGGCCGGCAGACCTGAAGAGCCAAAACCACCCGATGGTGCCGACGAAATCTCAACGGCACTCTTTTACATTGGCGGCAGCAACCTGCTTAAACGCAACGACTCCATGAGCCGACTGATGAAAGCCCAGATTCGGGGCCGCGACGATGAAATTCTTGAAAAAATTGGCCCACTGATGGAAGGTAACAATCTCTTTTTTGTACGCGACCTGGTTAAGCTGGCCCAGAGGTGCGAGCCCGAAGCCCAATTCAAGTTTTTCAAAAGTCGTCTGGCAGCCGAAAGTTCAGGGTGTCGTCGCGAAGTCTTTGCGGCATTTGGTGCACTGAAAGACCCCCGAATCATTCAGCCCATGTTTGAGAATTTGAACGATGGCGTGCACGACCAGGTGCGACTGGCCATTTCGGCCATTGGCCCGCCGGCTGAGCCCGATGTGATTCAATTACTTGGCAGTGGCGACCCCCTGAGACGTCAGACCGCATGCGAAATTTTGTCGGAAATTGGTGGCGAAGAAACACTTAAGGCAATGCGAAAGCTCAGGCCTGATACAGTCCCGTCAGTGCGAGACGCTGCCCGCGCCGCCATGGTCGCCATTAATAACCGACAGAAATTAAAAAACTAACGCGAAATACAAAAACCCGCAGCTTTGCCAGCCACGGGTTCTGTACATAACCGTCAAACCCAATTGATCAGCGACGAATCCATCCCAAAGGATTCAAGCTGCTCAGCGTGTCGCGAATCACACTACGCTGGGGGGCACGCATAACATCGCCAGGTGCTTCCACAGCAGCAACTTCCGACGAGTCAAAGACTTCGCTGGAACCAGTGCGCGGGGCCGGTGTGCGTGGCCGGGGCGGCACGTCGTCGGCTGGCTTCGCGCCGGGTCGCTCAGGTGGCAGGTCGAAGGGAGAATCGCCAGCCTTGGGCAGGCTTGGCGCAGCCGGCGGAGTGGTTCCCGGCTGGGCAGTTCCACCAGTTCCTGGTGCCGGCGTTGCGGGCCGGGCCGGTGGGGTCGCAGGCTTGGTGTCGAGATTAAATGGGCTTGAATCCTGATTCGGCAGCGGCACAGGGCGCGGAATGGTGGTGCCAGGCTCATTATCCCGACCCGCGCCGCCTCGCTGAGGCAAATCATTGTCCTCACCGCGGTTATCGCGAGCTGGTGGCCCAAATTCTTCATCCAGGCGCTTGATCTCTTTCTGAATCTGCGCCATCAACTCTTCTTTATTAATCAGTTCAGGGCTTGATACGCCCCAGCCTTCCGGAAATCTCTTCCACTCGGTCGGATGATAACCGTAATAAAAATCGCGGTTCATCTTGGCCATCGGCGATTCGGTGTCGCAATCTGGCCGCTGACGCCGGATCCACATATTGGGAAATAGCTGGGCATTGGCCGATTCCGACGCGAAAAGCGCCAGACCAATGACACCCAGAACAAATCGCAGCCTTGCCATAAAACACCTCCTGTTTTGATCGGACGCCCACTCTTCTTGGAATGTCTTGCGTCCGCCCCTCCCGATGAGCACCCCCCAGTGCTTGCACCCATCGGTAGATTATCCATGGTTCACTCTTCGGATTAAGAAAACTGTGAACTCTACAGCAATTGGGTAAAATGAATAAATCGAATATTATGTATTAGTCATGTGAAGTCTGTTGTAGCGATGGTCAGGGTCGGTCGCGGCATACGGGTAATAACTGAAATATCTATTGTGCGTGCGATCTGGCGAAAAAATCTCAAAAAAAAATCAAGAGCAAATCCAACGCAGTTTAACGAATGGCGCCGGATCGGTCGAATAAATGTAGTATCAAGCGATGCCGCGGGTTTGCCCGGGGTCATGAAGAGAATCATGGAAGTTGCCATCAGGCCGGTACGAAGGCGACAAGGAAGGAGAGAGGGATGAATCCTGAGAGGGCCATGCGCTCACTAATGGTACTGAGTGCAAGCATTTGTGCCCTTTGGCTTTGCGGATGCCAGACGGTTCGCACGCCAGAGGAAAGCATCGCGGATTCGAACATCCCGCGTGAACTGAATAAAACAACCTTGCCACCTTATGTGATTGAGCCACCGGATATTCTTCTGGTGGAGGTGCTTGAGGCTTTGCCAGGCCGACCAATCTTCGGCGAACGCCTGGTGCGACCTGACGGCACCATCTCGCTGGGCTTCTATGGCGATGTCTATGTCGCTGGCCTGACCATTAACGAGGCCAAGGAAAAGATCATTGCTCATTTGCGTAAGTATCTGATGGATGAGCCTTTAGGTTTGATCAAGGAAGATGAGGAGACCGGCGAGTTCATCGCCGTGCCGCCTGCAGAATCAAACCGCGTCATTGTGGATGTCGCTGCTTACAACTCCAAATACTACTACGTTCAGGGTGATGTCGGGGCCCCCGGCCGCCTTCCGATCACGGGTAACGAAACCGTTCTCGACGCCGTGCAGTTTGCCGGTGGCCTGATGCCAACCGCTGCACCACAGAACATTCGCCTGGTGCGGCCCGCTCCGCCTGGTGCCTGTTGTGAGCAGGTTTTGCCGGTCAATCTCTCGGCGATTATCAACGCCGGCGACCCGACAACCAACTATCAACTGATGCCTGGCGACAGACTTATGGTCTATCGCGACCCAATCGTTCGCGGCACGATCTTCCTCGAACGCATCGCAGCACCGTTCTTCACGGTCGTCAATGGTGTGCAATCTTACAGCTTCGCTGCTAACTCTGTACGCTACCTGAACTTCCCGATCAATCAGCTTTATGGTGGCGGCTCTGCCAATCAAAGTGCAGGTCGCTCGGCTGTGCCTGTCAACTCCAGCCTGTTGCCAAGATAACGCAGCAGATCGATCGAGACTCAGTCATAAGTTCCGCGGCAGGTTACGCTTGGCCTGCCGCGGAACTTCTTTTTTTATTCCAGTGAACTTGCTGCTTCAGGTTATTAAATCATAACTGTATGTCTATGTGGGTCAATTAGATAACGTACTTCACCAGACACAATTGTGGCCACGGCCCGGCCACTTACCTGCCAGCCCTGATATGGGGTGTTAATACTTTTCGACTTCATTTGCTGGGCATCAACCACCCACGTTCGGTTGGGGTCGATCAGCGTTACATCGGCATCGGCTCCGGGCTTCAGGTGCCCTTTATATTGTTCCTTCCTGATCAATCTGGCCGGCTCTATCGTCAGCTTGGCAATCACTTCTGGCCAAGTCATCAGGTTTGAATCAATCAGAGTGGCCTTGACTATTGGCACCATCGTTTCAAGGCCCAGGATGCCAAAGGGAGCCTGGTCAAGCTCGCGATTTTTCTTTTCGGGCGAGTGCGGTGCGTGGTCGGTGGCAATCAGGTCAATGGTTCCGTCAATCAGCCCCTGGATCACGGCCTCGACATCTCTGGCTGTGCGTAAGGGCGGATTCATCTTGAAGTTGGAATCGAACCTTGCCAGGTTTTCATCGGTCAGGCTGATGTGGTGCGGGCAGGCCTCGGCCGTGACCCGGATACCCCGGTTTTTGCCCTCGCGCACCAGTTCAACAGATCGTGCCGTGCTCAGGTGCTGAATATGTACGTGCCCACCCGTCAGTTCGGCCAGCATGATGTCTCGAGCCACCATAATTTCTTCGGCCACGGGCGGCATGCCAGTCAGCCCAAGTCTAAGCGATACAAGGCCTTCGTTCATCACGCCGCCTTCTGTCAGCTTCATCACCTGGCAGTGCTGAAAGATGGGCACGTCGAACATCCGTGAATATTCAAGTGCCCGGCGCATCAGGCTGTCGTTTGAAACCGGGGCCCCGTCGTCCGTAAAGGCCACCGCGCCTGCCTCATAAAGTTTGCCAAGTTCCGCAAGTTCTTCACCTGCACGGTTCTTGGATACACAGGCCGACGGCAGAACCTGGGCTTTACCCGCCCTTTTGGCCTGCAGTATGACAAATTCGACAGCGGCCGGCGAATCAATGGGCGGTCGCGTGTTCGGCATGCTCACGATGGTACACCAGCCGCCGGCCAGTGCAGCGTCGGCACCGGTGGCAATCGTTTCGTCTTCTTCGTTACCTGGTTCTCGCAGATGAACGTGAATGTCGATCAGTCCAGGAGTCACAATCAGGCCGGAAGCATCAATCACATGGTCGGCCACCAAACCCGGCATGGGCTCAGTACCCAGCACACGATTGTCCTCAAGCCAAAGATCGCCTGTAAAGTCAAGACCCTGAAGGGGATCAATAATGCGACCACCCCTGATTACCGTCAGTTTTGCCACGTTTTTGCCCCGTTTCAGCCAGAAGTCATTCTTGTGTCGTAAATCATTTGTTTGTATGCATTAAGCCGATAATGTCGGGGCCACCTGTCCCTGCACCAGCCCCAGCACAGCCATGCGAACGGCGAGGCCGTTGGTTACCTGGGCCAGAATGGCGGAGTTCGGGCCATCGGCCACTTCGGGCGTCAGTTCCACGCCCCGATTGATCGGCCCCGGAGCCAGAAGCAACATATCAGGACGACCCTTTTCTACCCGTTCCGCCGTCATTCCATATAGCTGAAAATATTCAGAAACGCTTGGAAACAAAGCACTTCGCTGACGTTCAAACTGAATTCGCAGAACGTTTACCACGTCCACTTCCGGCAAGATCTTGTCAAGATGATGGTGCACCTCACAGCCCATCTCCCGCCAGCTTTCAGAAACCAGAGTGCTTGGCCCACACAATATAACGCGAGCACCTAACTTCCTGAGCCCCCAGATGTTCGATCGTGCCACACGAGAGTGCAGAATGTCGCCCACCAGAGCCACTGTCAGGCCAGCGATCCGCCCTTTTCGCTGCCTGATTGTTAAAAGATCAAGCAGGGCCTGGGTCGGGTGTTCATGGGCCCCGTCGCCAGCATTAACAATCGCTGCATCTGTATATTTAGTAAGCAGTTGTGGAGTTCCTGGAACGGAATGTCGCACCACCAGCACCCTGGCCCCCATCGCCACCAGATTCTGGGCCGTATCGATGAATGATTCACCCTTGGAAAGGCTTGAAGAGGAGGGAGTAAAGTCAAGCGTATCAGCCCCCAGGCGGCGAGCGGCCAGGCCGAAGCTAGAACGTGTCCGGGTGGAATTTTCAAAGAAAAGTTGAGTGACCAGAGTGCCCGTGAGGACCTGGTGTTTTAACCTGCCTGCCTGGGCATGGGCTGAATAGGTGTCAGCCTGGTCAAGAATATATGTAATATCTTCAGTAGAAAGATCTTCCAGCCCAAGAAGGTGGTTGAATCGGAAAGCTGGCTGGGGTGGGTGATGTGTCATGTAATAGACTCGAATTCCGAATGAACTGGTCAGATTATAAGGGTTATGCTAGCATGATCAGTGCCACATCGCAATTATGAAGCCCTGAATAACAACCTGTAAATAAACAATGAATAGCTGGTTCCAATACTACTTTGAACGCCCCAGTGCTTCACGCCGTAACCTATTACGCGGGGCTATCGCCCTATCGTCATTTAATTTTTCTAAACCCTTTCTTATAGGTAGTTTGCAGGATGAGGTTAATGATGTCGAGCGGAGTCGGGTTGATCATCTTGTCGAACAATTCAAAAAAGCGGCATTGCCAGTGCCCACTGTCACCCGAACAAATCGGTTCGTTGCGGTCGGCTCGGCCAGGCCTGACTTTATCCGCCAGATTCTCCGAATGGCCGATGATACGGCAATTTCTTATAACCGCTATTTCAGCCAGTCTCGGCTGCCGGTGAAATTTGCCCCTGACCGCATGTTGATTGTGGTTTTGGCCAATGCAGGCCAATATAGCAAGCTGATGGGAGAGAACAAGGCCCGCAACGAGGGCGGCCATTATGATCTGGACGAAAACTGGACGGTAACTTTCGACCATCGTGGCCGGTCGAAATCGACCCGATCGAGCCTTGAACGAGCCAACCAGGTCACACTTCTGCACGAAGTCTCGCACCAGCTTAGCTTTAACACCGGTATGCTTAATATCAACAGCGATGTTCCCATGCTGCTGAGCGAAGGCCTGGCTACCCTGGCCGAACCGGCCGGGCAGACCATCACGCCAGGCTTTGGTCAAGCCAATGGGCCCCGACTCTCAGTGCTGAACCAACTGATGAAACGCAATCGTCGGGCCTGGATTCCTTTGCGAAACCTGCTCGTCGCCGACAACGCCTTTGATGCACCCGACGATGCTACCCTTCAAATGGCCTATTCTCAGTCGTGGCTGTTCTGGGATACCGTTTTGCAAAAGCCCGAACTGGCCGGCAAATTGCCTGCCTACCTGAAACGCATCGATGGTCGACTTAAGCCAGATCGACGACTTGAAGACTTTTCGACCGCACTTGATCGGGTCGATGCAGTTGAAAAAGCCATGCTTGATCATCTTGACACGCTTTAATTGTCCTCAAAAAATGTAAATAGCGACAAATTTCAGAAAAAGGCCCAAAAAAGTTTGTGTTTTTTGTGGATTTTTGTAACATTGATTTTGGCTAGGCATCTTTCTTAGCCACAATCTCAGATATACGCCCAGATTATACTCGTTGCGCGGAGGGGTGACCGGCCCTCGGTAGTGACATGAGTTGTTCTCTGATTACGGCTGGCCTTGCATGGCAGGGTGAAGCCTTACCGCCAATTTGCTGTGTCGGATATACCCCAGAGATTATAAGGGCTCGCTCTGATAATCCTGCCTCTGGCCCTCGCATGATCCATCTGGTTGATTCTCCCGTAAACAGGGAGGCAAACCGATGAAGTGGTCAAGGGTTCTGGGCTTAAGTCTTGCGATAACCTCACTTTTATTTCTGCCTTTTCTCTACGACTATTTTCTGGTTGTAAAAGGGATATTCCATTTACAACTGATGAAGGTTTTCAACCCGTACTCGCTTGTTATTGCGGTACAGGTGCTCCCGCTGCTGTTTTTCCTGCTGGCAGCTTTTCTCTGGCAGCGAAACGGTTCGGCTCTGCCACGTGAGATCGCCCTTAAGGCTGATGGCATGGCTCAATCGCTCATTCAGCATGTTCTGCCTCTGGCCCTTCTGGGTGTCTCGATCGTCTGGATTGCCGGCTGGCTGCCTCATTACCTCACCTGGCCATGGTGGATGGATGTTGAACATTTTGCCCTGAGTGCCCTGATGTGGGAAAATGGCACTAAACCCTACAAAGATCTTTTCGACTTCAATTTTCCCGGTCCCATCTATTTTTTCTGGTTCATGGGCAAACTTACCGGCTGGGGGCGACCCCTTCCCATTAACCTGATTGATGCCCTGCTGGTTGTTTCGTGCGGGCCAATTCTGACATTCTGGAGCCGCCGAAAACTCAATTCTGTGATCCCGGGTCTGCTTGGTTTCCTGCTGATTCTGCGATATTACACAAGTCTCGATTATTCGAAGGTGATGCAGCGTGACTGGCATGTCGTCTATATTTATCTCCTGACAATTGTTATCCTGCAGACTTCAAATTATTCCCGTCGCTATCTGCTGGCTGGCCTTTTATTCGCCCTGGCATTGAGTATCAGGCCTTATTCTGTGCTATTCTTTCCAGGTGTCCTCACTGTTATTTATTTTGATGCCGGCATGCAGAAACAGAGGAAACGGCATCTGGCTGAATTTATACTCAGCAGTGTTTTGTGCAGCATCATTGCATTTGTTCCTCTTATGACCAGTGGTATATTTGATGACTTCGTGGCATCGTTTCTTAACGAACTTCGACATGGTAAATATACACCGGAAAATCGCCGCTCGGTGCTCACCCACATGTATTTGCAGACCAATACAAAAATCATATTCTCAGCCATTGCAGGGGTTGTTTTATCATTAATCACCATTTACAAAAATCAGAAAAAAAATGAAATCGGTATTTTCATGCCCTGGGCTGTCAGTTGCCTGACATTTCTTTTCTATAAGCCGCTATGCCCTGTGCGACATGCCTATACCGAGATTCCCATGGAGCTGGTTGCCTGCACCTGCTGTGGAATTTCGTTTCACTACATGCGTCAAGTCAAATGGATCAGGCCTTCCACCCTGCTTGCATTTCTGGTTCTCTGGTTTATCAGCTATTTTCCGGGAATGCCCACTTATTTTCATTTGAAGGCCTCAGGTGAATCATTGCAGGCGATTGCTAATCACCAGATGCCAGCCAAGGCTCCACCAGGTTGTAAAACACTGCTGGGTAATTGCGATGACCCCAACATGGTTTACTGCTGGCAGGATTACACCCGCGTGATTCGCTACATCCGCGAGGAATTAAAACCAGAAGTAAAAGTCGCGAATTTTCTGCGGTCAAGGCCATATCCCACCATAAATTCGCCAACCGGCAGGCAGACAATCTGGCCCTGTGGGGAAGGCTTGCTCTGGCTTAATTCAGTGAATCAGTTTCTTGAGCCTCACTACATCAGGACCCTTGAAAAAAACGAGCCGGTTGTAATTATCTGGCGGGATGAGGGTGTGAAATTTGCCACGAAAAACACCTATGAACAAATTGAATATCGGGTTAGATACTATTTTGAACCGTTTGAGTCGTTCGGATCGATCAGTATCTGGAAACGGAAAAATCTGAAGAGAGAAGACTATATTCATTCACAGCCGGAAGATGAAATGAAATTTGTTGACAATCGGTAGAAGTATCCTGAAATGAAATCAGGATGATTTTGCAAATTGATAGCTTTTCTGATTTCGAAATCCGTCGACCAGAACCTGCCCCGAATTTAAAAGGCGAACCAGGCTGTAGCCGCTGTTTTCAGGCCCTGAACCTTCAATCATCGCGACCATGGTGATATAAGGAATTCCCTGAATCTGCTGAATATCATTTTTATGGCTGTGGCCCTGAAAAACAGCCCGAACTTTGCCTGATTCTTCAAGAATCCGGCGAACAGCCGATGCGTTTCTGACCATGTGGTTTCCGGAATTGTCAAGCCGCTGATGAGTAAACACAATTGTATTATTGCTGGTTTTTGCCAGATCGGCTTTAAGCCATTCAATTTCAGCGGGCGGAATATTGCTGTCTGTCCAGTTGAAATTCTTTCGTTCGTAGGGGGTGCCGTCAGATCGAAAACAGGCATCGAGTATCATGAAATGCCACCCGCCTGAGTCAAACGATAAATACGACTGATTCTGGCCGACCTGAGCGAGAAACTCGGCCTTTTTCAAAGTGTCCACACAGTGGTTCCCAAGAACGTAATAACGTTTTTCGGCTACCTTCTGCAATTCACGATTGATCTGCTCTAAATATTTTAATTCAGTTTCAACCGAGTCGGCGGCGTCAATCAGGTCGCCAAGTTCGACAATAAAATCCGGTTTTTCCAATTTAAACTTCCCGGCCGCTTCACTGAACTTTCCAATAGTTTCACGATAATAACGTGTCCCTGCATGGGGTTTATCCGCATGGTGCAGGTCGGTGATAAGGCCGAATTGAATTTGTATTTGCTGATTTTTGATTGTATCTCTGATCAAATCATCACCAGGCAGGCTTAAAATGCCGGAATTTGCGATCAGAATTGTTGAATTGCTCAGGAACTTTCGGCGATGGCTTTGCATTGTCAGGGATCCTTCAATTTCTCTTTCAAGCACAGAACTTTTCTATGCTTATTTCATTAATACAGTGGAATATTGATGTCAGGGAATACACCTGGCTGAATGCAAAAATGGTTTCAAATATATCATGACATTTAAATTCCCCATGGTTCTGAGCAAACACCCTGAAATGAATATATCCAAATTCATGGCTGTAATGAAAAGCCGTTGTATGAACAATATCCCTTTTCAAGTTAAGGTAAGGTTGCGATCGCCTTGAAATGATAGAGGCGGTTATTTCCGAAATCGGGTTCCGGTCATTCAATTCACTTCTATGAAATCGATCAAAATGATTGGCAGAGTCAATCAGCACAGGTGTCAGGATCTTTTCAATTAACTTTTTGAAATCCGTTCTGTCACAAAGGTATCCGACCCGGTTGAGAGAACTTTCTAGTTTAATTCTGTCCATGCTCACGGATTTCAAATTCCGATACTTCTTGATTGCTGCCTGAAATACTGATTTTTCATCAAAATCTGTTCCTTGAACTTTCCTGAAGTGGTCGATTGCAAATGTAATCTCTTTCAGTCTTGACTTCTGAACGGCTGTCAGTTGAATTCGGTTTACATTTCCATTGAGAACGGCTCTGAATTCGTTGTTTTCAAAATAATTAACTTTCGGGTTTTCAAGCCTCTTCTTTTCGTCTTCCAGAAGTTTAATACCTTCCGAAACAAACCCTCTCATTTTAATGTAATTCTGTGCAATCTGAGAGAAATGCAAGTGAGAGCCTTTTTTTGTCAGGCGATCCTCAAGCCAGCAAATTTGTTCATTCCTGGTTCCCGGTAGCCGGGTTTTTGATTTGTCGAATGAATCTTTACCCTTGATGACGCAGCTAAGGCACCAGTCTGTGCAGAAAACAAAACAAATTCCTTCGCCTGCATCCTCGGAAAAATGATCCTGCGACCGTCTAAGGCGATTACTGGGTTTGGGCTCAGAATTCCAGTATGTAAAGTGATCGGATCCGATGCCTGATTTCAACAGATTACGAACGATGTCAAAGGATTGTATTATGGCATCGTCATTCTCCCGGTTTCTATATTCATGATAAGCAAGCTCGTGATAGGCCGAAAGCCCGTCAAAAATCTTTTTCCTTAACTCATAAGTTAGGATATTATTTTTATTTGATTCATTTTTGGATATTAATGAAATGGCTGAGACAAACATCTGTTCGACAAGGTTGAAATTAACTGCATTTGTCAGAGAATCGTCATCAGTTCGCCTCAACGCCGCTTTCAAGCCACTGACACGACTGAATTGACCGGTGGTTCGATTGATCTGCAGTCTTGAACCCATTTTACTGGGAAGATGTGTGCGAAATTCGGCCAACACATTGAGATTGCCGGGAATCAGTTTCACAGTTATTTCGGTAATGGCGGCTGGTTGTTTGGCTCGGGCTCTTGCCATTCTGTTTTGTCTCGCAAAGCATGGTCAAAAGTGGCTTAATTCCCTGGATATATCATAAAATTGCATTAATCCGGTAAAAATCGGAAACCGTCATGGTGGTCCAAGTTTATCCATCAGCCTGATGACAAGCGGTTGATCAGGTTTGGCAATCTGGCTGCGATTCGCCGACCATCGGGGCATAATGCGGTGGCTCAGGGCATTGTCGGCTGATTCACGCAGATCTTCCGGCACAATGTATTCCCGACCATGCCACCAGGCACGCACACGGGCAATTTTCAGCCACATGCGGCCGCCACGCGGGCTGGCACCCCAGACGACTTTATCATCGAGGTTGAGTAGCGCAGGGTCGCGCGTGGCCTGCACCAGCTTGGTCGCCCATTGCACAATTAATTCAGACATGTGAATTCGTTCATGCAGCCCGCGAAGGGCCAGATATTCGGCATGGCCAAGGCCAGTCGGTGCAATCGGGTCGGCCAGCGGGTCGCGAATCAGCCCGATGATGGCCGATTCGGCTCTGGCAGGTGGCAGGCCCACATGCAGGCGAAGGCTGAAGCGATCCTTCTGCGATTCGGCCAGTGGGTAAGTGCCTTCCTGCTCAAGCGGGTTCTGTGTGGCCACTGTCCAGAAAAGTGGGTCAAGAGGTCGGGATTCGGCCCCGGCGGTGATCTGGCGTTCCTGCATTGCTTCAAGCAGGGCACTCTGTACGCGGGCCGGGGCTCGATTCAGTTCGTCGACCAGCAGCACGGTGCTGAAAACAGGGCCTGGCAGAAAGACAAAGCCGCTCAGGTCGGGCTTCAGAATTGAGCTGCCCAGAATGTCGGCGGGCATCAGGTCGGGGGTCATCTGCACGCGACCGAAAGGCAGGCCAAGACCCTGTGCCAGGAGCCTGACAAGTGTGGTTTTGGCAAGGCCCGGCAACCCTTCCAGCAGAACATGACCGCCGGCGACAAAGCTGATGAGCATGTTTTCAATCAGGCCCGACTGGCCCGGAATGCGGTCGGCAAGGGCCAGGTGCAGGGCTTTCAGTCGCTCGCGGGCGGGTGTGAGGGAATTCAGGTCAGACATTTGAAAGTTCGAAGAATTCCCGAGTGATGTGGCGGGGTGGTCAGTCGTCCTTGCTTCGTTCCATCATGCGGCGAAGGATGGCGCTGGCGGCATCGGAGGTGTCCTTGAATGATTCCTTGGCCGACTGTGCCGGTGCGCTGGTCGTAGATTCCGGCTTTTTCTTGACATTGAACGGGTTGTCTTCGTCCATGAATTCGTCAGGTGTTTCTTCTTCGTCCTCAGCTTCCGTCTGCCGTTCGAAGCCCTGGTCGTCCATCCCGGCGGCTTCAGTGATGCCAGAAGAGGCGGGCATGCCCTGAGTGGCCTTGAATGCATTAATGGTAATGGTGTCGCCACCATAAACGCCGCTGGGCTTTTCTTCGGCAGGCTTTTCGTCAAAGAGCCACGAGGCAATGTCGTTGGTCGGAGCGGCCGCTTTTGCAGCGGGTGCAGGAGCAGGTGCAGCGACCGGTGCTGCTGGGGCAGGCGTGGCCGGCGATTGGTCGCCGTCGAATGATACGGCGAAGGTGAGGGGGCCCACGGTGACCTGATCGCCACGGGCCAGCACCGTCAGATCTTCAATCGGCTTGCCATTGACAAGAGTGCCATTGCGGCTGCCCAGGTCGCGCACCGTGAAGACGTTGTCCTTCACGGCAAATTCAGCGTGCTCGCGACTCACACGCTCGCTGTTGGGCCGAAGGTGGCAAGTCTCGCCACGGCCGATGCGAAATACCGGTATTGTCAGATGAATACGCTTTCCTTCAGGATTTCCCTGAACGACGACCAATTCCACTTTCATCGTTCACCACCTTTTAAAGTTCAGTCCTGAGTATTATCGAGAAGCCGGAAGGGCTTTGTCTCTGCTATTCACAAGTTATCGTGCACTTTAGTCATAATCTATCAATTTTTCCGTCTGGGTGAAAGATTCCGCATGTATTTTTATCGTTTCATAAGCCAGTCAGTCTCTCGCAGCCGGTTGCTCCAGCCATGGGCGGCGAGCATGAGCTCGGGGGGGAAGGGCGATTGGCTGCATGGTAACTGCCAGATTTCGCCAAGACGCCGGCCCAGCGAGAGGCCCCACTTCACGGCCGAAGGTTCGGCAAAGCCGGGTGCAAGATCGATCAGGCCCGGCAGGTGAGCTGCCTGCGACAGATTCGACCGCTGCCAGTGCACCGAGCCATGCTGCAGGGTGGCCCAGCCCCGCCTTCTCTGGGCACCGCCCACAATTTTGTGCCCACTTAGCAGGAGGTCGTCGGCATCGCCGTCGTCGAAGCAGAGAAAAGGCGATTTTAATGCCCCCGGCCTGGATCCAGGCGAACCGGGAGAGACCTCGGACCGCCGGGCCACGGTGGCACCGTCTTGCTGCAGAATGGCGGCCAGGCCATTATGAATACCCTGATAAAGCGAGCGGGCCTGCCCTGCCCAGGGATGAGCGGCAGGCACCACCACGGCATAAGTCAGGTCAGAATCGTGCCAGATGGCTCCGCCGCCGGTGGGCCGGCGCACCACGGCCTTTTCGGCCCAGCCCTGACGCATGACTTCAGGCAGACCATTCCAAGCCTGAAAATAGCCGAGCGAAAGGGTGGGTGCCGACCATGTATAAACCCGCAGCCAGATGACCCCCGGCTCGGATTCGGCATGGTCGAGCATGGCCAGATCGATGCCCATCTGGGTGGGTCCATCGGCATGAATCGCAGGCAGTAGTTGGATCCGGAAATCAGATGACATCTGTCGATTTTGATTCCGGATCAGGCCGGCAGCCAGCGAAGAACGGGGTTCCTGGCGGCCTGCACTTCGTCGGGTCTGTTGACAGGTGTGGTTGATGGGGCCGCATGCAGCAAACCAGGTTCTTCGGCAGCAATCTGACGCATGGCAGCGATAAATTCGTCAAGCGTCTGAAGCGATTCAGTCTCGGTCGGCTCGATCATCAGGGCTTCAGAAATGATCAGCGGAAAATAGACTGTGGGTGCGTGGAAGCCGTAATCAAGCAGCCGCTTGGCAATATCCATGGCCCGCACGCCCTTTTCACGGGCCATGCCCCGAGCACTTGCCACAAATTCATGCATGCAGCGGTCGCCCATGGGCACCGGAAAAAGATCCTTCAATTGTGAGAGAATGTAGTTGGCATTCAGCACAGCCATTTCCGAGACATTCTTCAGGCCATCGGGGCCCTGGCTGCGAATATAGGCCCAGGCACGCACAAGCACGCCCACATTGCCGAAGGTGCCACGAACGCGGCCGATTGAGTCAGGACGATTGTAGTCGAGGTCGAATTGGCCAAGTTCATTCCTGACAACCACAGGTGAAGGCAGGAATCGGGCGAGATGATCACGCACGGCAATGGGCCCGGCCCCTGGGCCGCCTCCACCATGCGGGCCCGAGAAGGTTTTGTGCGGGTTATAATGCATTAAATCAGCACCCATGTCGCCGGGTCGAACGATACCGAGGATGGCGTTCATGTTGGCACCGTCGAGATACATAAGCGTGCCTTTTTCACGCAGGATGGCCGAGATTGTGCCGATCTGGTGGTCGAAAAGCCCGGCAGTGTTGGGGTTGGTGATCATGAAAACGGCCGAATGGTCGTCGATTTTGGCCTTCAGGTCGTCCAGATCAACCAGACCGCCGGGTGTGCTTTTGACGGTGACTGCTTCAAAACCGGCGATGTGGGCCGAGGCAGGATTCGTGCCATGGGCGCTGTCGGGCACCAGCACGGTACGCCTTTGTTCGCCCTTGTGGCGAAAGTGGGCCGAAGCCACCAGCAGGGCCGTCAATTCGCCATGGGCACCGGCGGCCGGCTGCAGTGAAACGGCATGCAGGCCAGCGATTTCAGCCAGGAACTGCTGCATTTCATAAAGAAGTTCAAGCAGGCCCTGAATACTGCCAGGGGGCTGGTGCGGGTGCACTGATGCGAAGCCGGGCATGGCGGCAATTCGCTCGTTTCGCTTGGGGTTGTACTTCATCGTACAACTGCCAAGAGGATAGAAATTTCGGTCAATTGCGAAATTCATCTGCGACAGGCGAACATAATGTCTTACGATGGAAAGTTCGTCGATCTCAGGCAGGCTGGGGGGAAGGGCAGCCAGAAAATCAGCAGGAATGTGGCACTGAGCTGGATCGCCGGCGGCCGGAGCCGTGACGACGCTCTGCGAACGACCTGGCCGGGATTGCTCAAAAATCAGTGGTGGCGGGCTGCTCGGTTCCATTTTTCCTCACTCATCCACACATGAATAACTGCCTGATTGTTCGCCCGTGCACTGAATCAACTGGCCAGTGCCGCTTCAAGAACCAGGGCAAGGGCGGAAATATCGGCATCTGTTCGCTTTTCGGTGACGGCGACAAGCAGGTCGCCCGGACGATCGTCATAGAAACGTGAGAGCGGAATTCCGGGCAGAACACCTTGCCGGCTGCATCGGTCAAAAACCTCTTCAGCACAATGCCCGGCACTGAACCGCACCACGAATTCGCGGAAGAAAAGGCCATCGATGATTTTTTCAACGCCGGGAACCCTGGCCAGCCTGTCAGCTGCTTTTTTCGCCTGGCGGGCCGACTGTTCAGCCACCTGGCGAAAGCCAGTAGGGCCAAGAGTTGTCAGATAGATTGCCGCACGCAGGGCCATCAGCCCCTGATTTGTACAGATGTTGGATGTCGCCTTTTCCCGCCTGATGTGCTGTTCTCGTGTTTGCAGAGTCAGCGTGAAACAACGCTTGCCATGGCGGTCAACGGTCTGGCCCACAAGGCGTCCAGGCATCTTACGCATGTAATCGCCACGGCAGGCAAAAAGGCCGAGGCTTGGCCCGCCAAACCCCATGATATTGCCCAGCGGCTGCCCTTCACCCACCACGATGTCGGCATTGTAATGGCCGGGGTTTTTCAAGAGTCCCAGGCTGATCGGGTCAACACTCATGATCGCCAGTGCCCCCCTGGCATGTGCCAGATTGACAAGGCTGGCAACATCTTCCAGTGTTCCGAAGAAGTTGGGGTGCTGAATGATGACTGCGGCGGTGTCGTCGGTCAGTTGGGCGGCTATGTCCTCGGGCCTGGTCTGACCATTGACGGAGGGAACGGTGACCAGTTCGGGCTCGAGGTTTGCCAGATAAGTTTTCAGCGTCTGGCGATGCTCGGGATGCAGGGCGTCGCTGGTGACCACCCGACCCAGGCGGCCTGTTATGGTCATCGCCAGGAATGCGGCTTCAACGACAGCTGTTGCACCTTCATAAAGGCTGGCGTTGGCCACTTCCATGCCAGTGAGCTGGGCCAGAAGTGTCTGAAATTCGAAAATGGCCTGAAGGGTGCCCTGGCTGGCTTCAGCCTGGTAAGGTGTGTAGGCTGTGTAAAATTCTCCCCGGCCAGCCAGCTGTTCAACCAGTGCAGGGATGAAATGGTCGTAGAACCCGCCGCCCATAAAGCAGATTTCAGAGCCGGCCGACTGATTGCGGGCCGCAATGGCGGCAGCATGAGTTGTCAGTTCAAGTTCGCTCAGGGCAGGGGGCAGGTTCAGGTTCCGGCCCAGCCTGAGATCGGGCGGCACTGTTTCAAAAAGCTCATCGACACAAGTCACACCAATGGCTTTGAGCATCCTGTCCAGGTCATCAGGCGTGTGCGGTGTATAGGCCATCTGTCAGATCCTGAAAGGTTCGCCGGGGGCACCCCGGATTAATGATCGTGGGCTGATATGGCCGATTGGTAGCCTTCAGCTGACATCAGGGAATCAAGCTCGGCAGGGTTGTCTGGCCTGATCTTCAGCAACCAGCCTTTGCCGTAAGGGTCAACCGGCAGCTGGGCAAGGTCATCGACAATCGTCTTATTAACTTCTACCACTTCGCCGCCGAGGGGTGCATAAATGTCGCTGACAGACTTGACGCTTTCCACTTCGCCCAGGCGGCCACCTTTTTTGATTTTCGTGCCGACTTTGGCAAGATCCATCACAATCAGGTCGGTCAATTGTTCGAGGGCAAAGGCTGTCAGCCCGACCACGGCCACACCATCAACCATCTTCACCCATTCATGAGATTCGGCATAACGCAATTCCGCCGGAAAATTCGCCATCGAAAGTCTCTCCTTCCCCTGATTGACCAACTCTATTTATGATTATAGTTTTTGCCATCAAATTCTGCCAGCACCTGAAGCAGCCGGGGGCGAATTTCTCATCATTCTGCCCGCTGGCCGCTGTGGTCAGGCTTATTCGCTTGGGAAAAATCATCAAGGTTGCGGCGGAAACTGGATGTGTCGAATGGACCATTTTATTAAGCCCCAGGCCTTGTTAAAATGTACGGAAACTCTGGATACAAATTACGCTGGTTGCCTGAAAGTGGCTGCTCAGGCGTAAGACGAAATATATTCAGGCGAGAGGAGAGTGTGCTGTGGTAAGACCTAGAATCGACTTTAAGTATTCCAAAAGAGATCACAATCAGGGACCTCAGGCAGTAAATCAGAATCAGTCGAGACAGAGTCTTAATAACTCTTATAAATACAACGTGCGATATGTGCACCAGTCGCATGGGAATTTGTGCGGCGATGCCTGCCTGGAAATGATGTTTGATTTTTTCAGCCTCGCACCAATCAATCCAACCAATTTGAAACTGTTGCAAAACACGCCTCCCAGGCTTTTTGAGAAAGAAGTTATCAAGTATCGGACCCTTCCGGAGGACAAGCGTCGTGATGCCGCGATTGCGATATTTGACAGATATATCTCGGATCGTGCCAATCCTGCCAGTTCCATACGGGATCATCTGATCAGACGCAACCAGCTTGCTGAAGTCGGTAAGGTTGAGGAAATCGTCGAAGATGGCCGCCTTCTGAAGCAGAGGCGAGACGAGCAGTTTGGCGGATTCAGCCTGAAAAAGCGGTGGCAGCGGCATAAAACCAAGGCTCAGGGTTACCTGGCCACAGCCACTACCACACTTTTCGACAATCTTTTGTTGGAAGTAAAGCAGATCGCATCCCTTGAATTTATTAACAACCCCCGAGGCATTACTGAGGGGTTGGCGCCCGAGGAAGACGAACTTTTGGCAAACAATCGGTCTCTTTCCGAACTCGGATTTGAGTGCATGAATTTGCCACATGGAATTAGTGCCGGGCTTCTTGAAATTCTTCTTGACCAGCGGGGCCCCATCATGACGACCCGAAACATTCGGGTTCTGGGGTATTCAGCAGACCACTGGATTCTTGTCATCGGCAAACGTTATGTCGGTAATACTCTTGAATTCATTTATCATGACCCATTCTCCGGTTCAAACATGGCTCATGACGGTGTGACTCTGGCCGCCTGGATGAATCGCGGTGATTACATTATCATGAAAAAAGACGATCAACTCAATCAGACCTATGTAGGACAACGACGTACTTGAATTGCATTCAGTCGAACTTACAGCCGCATGGCGTCTTAGCTGTTCACGAATGGCTTAACCTGTCTTTTATATCGTCATCTGGCCGGAGCATGAGACATCTGTTTTTGAGAAATTGGCAAGGGCAGCCGGTTTGATCGGCAAATCCTTCTGTTTTTATCCCATCAGCTTTGTTGCTGCTTGATTGCACAGGGCCGTTTTGTCAAACTATGTGATAATACAGCCTGCAGTCGTATTGACAAAGGTTGTTTGCCCAGTCGCTGCCAATTGAACCTGCCTCATTCCCTTCACCACTCATGGATCTGACCACCATGCCCAGCACGCGCCGCACATTCCTGGCTTCAGCCGCTTTTGCTTCGACATTTTCAGTTAAAACAGCTGTCAAAGCCGAAGGCCCCCGCAAGAAAGTGGCATTTCTTGGCACTGAAGTGCGTACCCATTCGCATGCACAGCACTTTCTGGACCGCATGACGCTGGGCTATAGCTGGGCTTCAGGCTGGCAGATGCCGAGGGTGGATGTGGCTTCGATTTATGTCGATCTGCATCCGAAAAACGACCTGGCCCCCCAGCGCATTGCCCGACACAAGCTGAAAAACTATCCGACAATTGCCGAGGCTCTGACACAGGGCGGCAGCAAGCTGGCTGTTGATGGGGTGGTGATCATTGCCGAGCATGGCGACTACGCCAAGTCGGCCAAGGGGCAGATCCAGTATCCCCGCTATGAGTTTCTCAAGCAGGTTGTCAAGGTGTTTGAAGACAGCGGACGATCGGTTCCGGTATTTAATGACAAGCATTTATCGACGACATGGCCGCGCTGCATGGAAATGGTCAACGACTCGCGTCGATTGGGCTTTCCGTTTCTGGCCGGTTCGTCGCTGCCGGTGACATGGCGATTCCCGTCGATTGATCTGCCGCACAACACACCGCTGGCTGAAAGTGTGTGCGTGGGCTATGGCGGGGTTGACAGCTACGACTTTCATGGCCTTGAGACGGCCCAGTGCATGTCGGAAAGGCGGCTGGGCGGCGAATCGGGAATCAAGCGGGTGCATGCCCTGCGGGGCGAAGCCTTCTGGGCCGAGATCTTTAAGCCCGAGCGGGAAAAGACGCGGGCCCTGATGGTGGCGGCCCTGAACCGGAGCCATAACCTGCCGGTGGATACCGGATTTGTGACCGACGCCGTGACTGCGGAATGGGCCCGCAAAGTCTTTCCGAACATGCTTGCCTATTTTATTGACCATAACGACGGGTTTAAAACAACATTGTTTTTGGCACAGATTCAGGATTTCAACTATGCCGGCATGAGGTCTGACAACGGCCAGATCATTTCCTGCCAGATGTATCTGCCCATGCCATCGCATTCGGCGACGACTGCCGACTTTTTCAGCCCGCTGGTGCGACACATTGAAACCATGGTGATTGAGAACCGGGCACTTTATCCAGTGGAACGAACCCTGCTGACATCAGGCATGGTTATCGGCGGTGTTGATTCCAT
>JBEITT010000178.1:0-5477 GCA_040374745.1 Planctomycetaceae bacterium
AGAAGATGACAGCTTGGAAGATGATGAGTTTATCGCAGCGGCACAAAATGAATTTAATTTTGATCAGGATTGATTGATGTCTGGACCAGTTCTATATCCTCATGAAACTCTCAATGGCAACCTTCACCTTCATTTAGAGAAGGTGTTTCTGGATGAACAGCCTCTGCCTGCCCAGAAAATTAAACAGGTTTTCTCGATCGCAGATTTAGGCCGCTCCGGTGAAGCCGACTGGCAGCTTGCGAGTCTTGAATGGTTGCTGAAATATGAACCAGCAATTGGCTCGCAGGAAACTGCTGATTTTGCCGCGAAATATGGTTGTGAGATAAGAGCCTGGCTCGCCTTGGATTGCAGACCGACCAACTTGCGAGTATCACTGAAACTAATGCCGACAGAAACCAGCGGAGAGTGGAAAGGCACTCTTGTCATTGACCGCGAAAATGTTTCAGGAAGCGCAAAAGTTCAAGCGTGGCTCGCATATGACATCCGTAATGATCACATCAAATTCAAACACCGTGTTGCAGCAGAAACTTATCCATGGATGGTTTATCTCGATCCGCCTCGCAGTTTTGAACGTGAAGGTGGTTTGCAGATGCACTGGATTGATTTTGCCAAGTCTGAGGAAATTGAATGGCTCCATGATTATGCATCAGCCTTTTCTGCTATCGACATGGGCTCAGAAGTGCCTCGAATCCTTCTAAACAACGGTATAGCCGGGCTGCACGACCTGCTCACAGATGAGAATCCAGGCGATCCTATCCGAGAAACCTTAAGAACCATGACTGCGACAAATGTTGCACGTGGTGCATGGATGGCGCTGGCCCATCAGTCCTTACTTAATTTCAAAGCGTCTGGTGGTAATCTCGATGACTGGCCAGCCCCGGCATGGCAACGCGAGGTCATGCAAATTCTGGCACTTGTCCTAGGACCGAACCAGCGATTGAAAGATTGGCTTGAATCAGATGGGGCTGATTGGGTCCGTGAAGGCCTTACTCCAGCTAATTGGACAAGACTCGATGTGGCAATCGGTGATTGGCTCGCCAAGCGTTCAAATCTCTCCAGCAACTGGCAGAAATGGACCAAGGCCGAAAATATCGCACGAACAGCGAATCCACAGGCAGATTCCGGCACAGGTCTGATCGGGCGTTTAAAGAAGCGTTTCACTACCAAACGTGATCAAAAAAGTTCTACTAACGACGGCCAGTAACAACCATGCCTGATACATTCCAGTTCGACGGCCTGAATCCCGCAATCCGAACGATTCTTGATGAGTCATTTCGACAAGGCAGCCCTTCTTTTGACTACGCCGAGCTGAAGCGATTTATTGTTCCAGTCCAGTTCGACAGAGATCTGACAGCAAACCTGCTCGCATTCCGGGCTCTTGTCGAAGCTGTCATGGCCAAACAGGAGTTCAAATCGGAACGATCAAAATCTGATGGATGGCTTGCTCCGCGAATCCACAATGCCCTCAGACTGACTCGCCGCGAAGCGGCTAGAAAAGAGTTTTGGATTGGCCTGATCTTTCAGAACCTAGATTATCTCTGGTGGCGGTTCGAAGTCTCTGAAGAAAAACCCGTGGGTCTTGATCGTGTCCTGGGGTCCGACTCCCGTTTGGCTTTCGCACAAATCTGGTGGGCAGCGGAATTAATTGTAGAATCCAACTACTCCCTCGTTGAAACGGCAGCAAAATCTTCAGATCTTGGAATGTACTTCCAGCCGCTAAATCTGTTGCATTCCAAACCATTTGCTATTTCAATAAGTAATAAGTCTTTCGATAAAAGCCGAAATCATGAATTTAATATCAATATTACAAAAAAATTCAATTTCTCAATAAACTGCTTCGTCCGAGATGACATCGCCCCATCTGTCGCGCCAGATATGAACGCCATTCGCAAGTGGAGACTTGAAAAGCCAGACCTCGATTCGCTCCTCTCTGATGACCTCACCGCAACGGTGCCTTACCGCTCAACTCGCGAGGACGACCTGAAGGAAATGCAGAACTTTGTCGAATTCGTGGCGAATCTCAATTCAAAACCGTAATCACTTTGTTAGATCCTGTCATCTGTATGATCGGTTTCAACCTGGCCCGGGATAGACTTTTCTCTGGCTATCAATAGAAACGAGCCAATGAATTCGACCGGCTGGTAATTGAATCAGTGGTAAATATACGTTAGTCTTCAAGTCTGCCGGCCTGAGCATTCTCATTCAGTCAGGGCTACCAAGGCTGGCACAGCACCAAACACTCTCCAGAATGTCGATTTTGAGCAGTTAAAAAGGAATTTACGTAAAAATGGCCAAAAAGAAATCGTCAGAGAACGGAAGTACCGCCAACCTTGGCTTCGAGTCCAAACTCTGGCTGTCGGCAGATAAGCTCCGAAATAACATGGACGCTGCCGAATACAAGCACGTTGTGCTGGGCCTGATCTTCCTGAAATACATCTCTGACACTTTTGAAGAGCACCGATCCAAACTCCTGAAGGGTGACGGTGAATATGCCGGGGCCGACCCCGAAGATCCTGATGAATACAAGGCCGAAAACGTCTTCTGGGTGCCCTCCGATGCCCGGTGGTCGCACCTTCAGAACAATGCCAAACAGCCCACAATCGGCAAAATTGTTGACGACGCCATGGTCGCCATTGAACGCGATAATCCCCGCCTCAAAGGTGTGCTCCAGAAAGACTATGCCCGGGCAGCTCTCGACAAACAACGCCTCGGAGAACTGATCGACCTCATCGCAACAATCCAGCTAACAGCCGCCAGCGAGGGAGAAACCAACAGCCGCTCAGTTGATCTGCTGGGGCGTGTCTATGAATACTTCCTCACACGATTCGCCAGCGCCGAAGGCAAAAACGGCGGCCAGTTCTACACCCCTTCCTGCGTTGTTCGTACACTGGTTGAAATGCTGTCGCCCTACAAAGGTCGTATCTATGACCCCTGCTGCGGCTCGGGAGGTATGTTTGTTCAGTCTGAGAAATTCGTGGAAGCCCACGGTGGCAAAATCGGCGACATCAGCATCTACGGGCAGGAGAGCAACTCAACCACCCGTCGCCTCGCTATCATGAACCTCGCCCTGCGCGGCATCGAGGCCGATTTCGGCAAGGAACATTCCGACACCTTCCGTAAGGACGAACACCCCGACCTCAAAGCCGACTACATTCTGGCCAACCCACCGTTTAACGATTCTGACTGGCACCGCCGCGACGACGACGTTCGCTGGAAGTACGGCACCCCGCCTAAGGGCAACGCCAACTTTGCCTGGGTGCAGCACTTCATTCATCACTTGGCACCAAACGGCATGGCGGGTTTTGTTCTGGCTAATGGCAGCATGTCGTCGAACCAGTCGGGTGAGGGAGAAATTCGCAAGGCGATCATTGAAGCCGATCTTGTAGATTGCATGGTTGCCATGCCCGGTCAGCTCTTTTACAGCACACAGATTCCTGTCTGCCTCTGGTTTCTGACCAAAAACAAAAACGACGGCAATCGTCGCGACCGCCGCCAGCAAAGCCTGTTCATCGACGCCCGCAAACTCGGCACCCTGACGGACCGTGTGCACCGTGAACTGACAGACGCCGACATTGAGAAAATCTCAAACACCTATCACGCATGGCGTGGCGACAAAGACGCTGGTGAATACACCGACATCCCCGGCTTCTGCAAATCAGCCACCACCGCTGAAATCGCCGCCCATGGCTACGTTCTCACTCCCGGCCGCTATGTCGGTGCTGAGGAAGTCGAAGACGACGGCGAACCCTTTGAAGAAAAAATGCCACGCCTTGTCGCCGAACTCAATGCCCAGTTTGCCGAATCGGCCAAACTTGAAGCCGCCATACGTGCCAACCTGAAGGGCCTCGGTTATGGCCTCTGATCTCCCTTCCGTGCCTTCTCGGCTGGTTGATGACGTCCGTGTAATCCTGCAGCAGGCCCGGCAAAAGAGCTTTGTGGCCGTCAACACCCTCATGGTCGATGCCTATTGGCAGATCGGGCAACGCATCGTCCAAGAGGAGCAAGGCGGAAACGCCCGAGCTGAATACGGCGCCCAACTGATCCGTAATCTTGCCCGTCAGCTCGGCGAGGAGTTCGGCAGCGGTGTCTCTGTCGCCAACCTCAAGAACTTCCGACAATTCTATCTTACCTTCCCTGACGCAGCGAAAGGCTACGCAGCGCGTAGCCTTTTAACCTGGACCCACTGGCGGCTTGTGATGCGGGTTCAGAACCCGGCCGCCCGCGACTACTACATACGCGAAGTTGCCCAGCAGGGCTGGAGCAGCAGACAGTTAGAGCGAGCCATCAGCACGCAGACGTTCGAGCGACTGCTCAAAGCCCCGGCCGCCAATCAGCCAGAAGCCGCAGCCCACCCGCAGGCGTTCATCAAAGACCCCTATCTGCTCGAGTTTCTCGGCCTGCCTGAGCACCACCAGCACGACGAACGCGATCTCGAGATTGCCCTCACCAGCCGCCTTCGCGACTTTCTGATGGAGCTTGGCAAGGGGTTTTCGTTCGTCGGCCGCCAGTTCCGCGTCAGCACCGAAACCAGTCACTTCTACGTGGATCTAGTCTTCTACAACTACCTGCTCAAGTGCTTTGTACTGATCGATCTGAAAACGAGTAAGCTGAGCCACGCCGACATCGGCCAAATGGATATGTATGTTCGTCTTTTCGACGACCTGAAACGAACAGAAGGCGACAACCCCACCCTCGGCATTATCCTCTGTACCGACAAGGACGAGACCCTCGTGCGATACTCTGTGCTTCAGGAAAGCCAGCAGCTCTTCGCCTCTAAGTACCGCCTTGTCCTCCCCAGCGAGGAAGAGCTGCGCGACGAGCTGGAACGCCGCCACATCCTTGAACTGCCAAACAAGGAAAGGGGCGACGATGAATCCTAATCCTTTCGCGTGCTCCGAAATCGCCCAACAAGCTGTTGGACAAGCCGGATTGGTCGCCGAACGATATGGTCAGTTCGCTGTGTCCGCGAAACTGGAGCTGGCCATCGAAGCAAACCTGAGGGGGCTGGGTTATGGCGGGTGAAGCCACGACGAAGTTCGGAGAAGTCTGCGCACACAGCGCATTCGGGCCCCGCTTCAGCAGCGACGACTACGCCTCCGATGGGAATGTCGCCACGCTGAGGACAACGGACATCAGCGTGGACGGGCGCATCGAGTATTCAACGATGCCGATTGCCCGCCTCGACCTTGACCGCTTTCCGCAGCACGTCCTTCAAAGAGATGATTTGGTCATCACGCGAACTGGACGCGTGGGAACGACCGCTGTGTTTTCGGATTTCAAACTGCCGGTCATTCCGGGCGCATTCTTGATTCGATTCCGCCTCAACCGGTCAATCGCCGACCCGCAATTCTACTGTTACTACTTCAACTCCGACGAAGGCCAGTCGCTCATCGCGTCGGTCGCAACGGGTTCCGTTCAACAGAACCTCAATATCACCGCTCTGCATGGTCTCGACGTTCCGCTCCCACCCCTCGCCG
>JBEITT010000010.1:0-81439 GCA_040374745.1 Planctomycetaceae bacterium
ATTGCGATTTTATTGATGGTAATTTGCATTCCGGCAAACCCCGGCAGAGATGAACCAGATGGCACAGCGACGTTCCAGTGATGGGATGCATGATAGATGTTCCGGCATTTTTCCTTTAATACCTTTGCGACACAACAATTCAGATGAAGCAGCTTGCGCCTGTTCGGATTATTGCCATGGGCAGAATGGCGACAGTTCAGTGATCGGTCAGGTTTCCACCGAATCAACGGGTTAACATGCAATTAACCAGCTCAGACAAAATACAAACAAAAACCCCGGCGTAATTCACCGGGGGCATTTCGGCAAGCAATTCAGGTCAATCAGCCGATCAGCTTTCGCAGGGCTTTGATATGGCCGGGAATCGACTTGAGAGGATCTTCAGCGGCTTCATATTCCAGAACCACATATCCGGAATAGCGGGCCGCCTTCAGCATATCAATGAATTTGCCCAGCTCGGCTTCCTGCTTCTTGCCGCCCTTGGGTGCAATTTCGGTCTTTACCTGCACGTTCACGGCATAGGGGGCCAGCTTGGCCAGATCGCCATAAGGGTCGGCCGTGCGGAAGTTGCCGGTGTCAAGGTTCACGCCAAACCAGGGCGAATCGACAGCTTTCACCAGCTTCAGCAGTTGTTCGGGTTCGGCGGTAATGCCGCCATGGTTTTCAAGTGCCAGCACAATGCCTTTGCTGCCGGCATATTCCACGCTTTCCTTGATTCCCTCGATGGTTCGCTTCACGGCATTTTCTTCGGTGTCGCCCTTGGGCACGGTTCCGGCGAAGATGCGGATCGTCGGGGCATGCAGGGCAGCGGCCCTGTCCACCCAGTCTCGCACAAGTTTCATGGTCTTGTCGCGATCAGGGCCGGGGGGCAGGCAGAAGTTGTTACCGACCGACGTGCCCGAAATATCAAGCCCGAGCAGAAACGCGTGCCGCTGCAACTTGTGGAAGTAATCCATACCGGCATCAGCCGGGAAGTAATAGCTGGTCGGTTCAATAGCATCAAGGCCCATGTCGGCGGCCAGATTGGCAAAGTCGAAAAGGTCCATCGACTTTTTCGCACCCTGCAGAAACTGGCGGTAGGAATAGGCCGCGATGGAGAGCTTCAGGTGGCTGGGGCGGGTGCGGGCAATCGGGTCAATCGCCAGGCCCGTGCTGGCCGAGGCGGCACCGATGGCAAGCGAACCGAGAAAACTGCGGCGGGAAAGAGACATGGCTGGGGAGGCTCCGTGATGTTTGACTTGTGTAGAGTGGTCTGCCGGTGGGGTCAGGTTCTGGCAGGATACACGGCCCGGCGGCCAAGTGCAACGGGCAACCCCTGCGGAATGGCTCAGAAATCGTTGTCGTCGAAGTCGATCTCGCCGCCTTCCTCGGCCGAGGCCTTGCTCAGCCAGCGTTCCACGAAATCGTCTTCATCCTCTTCCGACCGGGCCCGGGCCGAGCGAGGCTTCACCACAATATCGTCCCAGTCCTGCGGCATGTCGGGGGCGACCAGGGCCGTATCCTCAGCCACTTCTTCCATGCCGGCTTCCTTCCTGTTCGGGTCGCCGGGCGTTCGCTTGCGAAGCACGATTTTCATGGGAATGTCGTAGAACAGGCCCCGGGAGCGAATGGCATTGAGCAGATAACGCATATAGCTGGGGTCAAACAGCTTGGGATCGTTCACCACCAGGGCGATGGTGGGCGGGGCCACGGCCACCTGCGACACATAGAAGAGCTTCGGGTTGCGGTTCGACCGCATGGCCGGCGGATGGGTGTCAAAGATTTCACGAATGATCCGGTTGAGTTTGCCGGTGCTCACACGGTGATTGGCCTGCTTGTAAAGCCTGCGGGCCAGGTGGATCAGGGCCTTCACGTTGCGGCCGTTCTTGCCTGTGACAACCGCAAAAGGCACAAAAGCCATGGGCTTAAACTGCCCCTGCAGGTATTCCATATAGTTTTCACGGGCTTCGACAGGCATCTGATCCCACTTGTTGGCCACCAGCACGCAGGGCTTGCTTTCCTGCAGAATGGTGTCGGCGATCTGCTTGTCAAGCCGCGTCACTTCATGCATGCAGTCCATGAAAAGCAGGGTCACGTCGGACCGGCGAATCGACCGCTCGGCCCGGTGAATCGAGTAGTAATCGACATTGTCGCGGACCTTGCTTTTCCGCCTGATTCCGGCCGTATCAATGGCGATAAATTCCATGTTGTCAAGCTGGAATCGACAATCGACAGAGTCGCGGGTGGTGCCCGGAATTTCCGACACGATCATTCGCTCGGTCTCGGTCAGGGTGTTGATAAACGTGCTTTTGCCGGCATTTGGCCGCCCCACCACGGCAATTTTCATGGCGGCTTCCGGCGGCTTTTCACCGGGAAAGGTCTTGGGCATCAGCTCGTGAATGGCCTCAAGCAGGCCGCTGCGGTTGCGATTATGCAACACGCTGACCACCACGGCTTCGCCCAGGCCAAGCCGCAGAAACTCGCCGGCCTTGTGATAGTCGTTAAAGGCGTCAGCCTTGTTAGCCACCAGCAGAACCGGCTTTTTGATGGCCCGAAGGCGGCGGGCGACATCTTCATCAAGCGGCATCATGCCGTCGCGAAGGTCAACGACAAAGATCAGAATATCGGCCTCATCCAGGCCAACATCGATCTGCTTATAGACATCGTTTTCAAGGTCGTCGCGATCGACCATGCCAATGCCGCCGGTGTCGATCAGCTCAAAAAACCAGTCGGCTTCAGGGCTGCCTTCATCGACTTCAATCAGGGTCGTCACGCGGTCGCGCGTGACACCGGCCATGTCGTCAACAATCGAAAGCCGCCGCTCGGCCAGCCAGTTGAAGATCGACGACTTGCCGACATTCGGCCGCCCCACTATCGCTACTTTTGCCAGTGCCATGCTTCGCCGGGTCCATTTCCATCATTCAGTCTCGGGCCCGGGCCACTCACTCAGCAAAATCCAGGCGATCCGACTCGTATCTCTTATGGTAAGAATTATTATACCAAGCGTGTCAAATTCATGATTTACAGCCAGAAAAGGCTATGCCATGAAACCCGCTTCAGGTGTCGAGCCATGCCCGGCTCAGATTTTGGCCATGTCAGGCTTTTGCAGGTGCCACGCCGTGTTGCCTTGAAAATAGCGGCCCAGGCGAGCGAGCACCATTTCGTTGCCGACCCGGGCATCAAGCTGAATCGCCGTGGGCAGGCCCTGGGTATCAAGCCCCGTAGGCATGACAAGTGCCGGAGAGCCACACAGGTTCCCCGGCCCGCCCAGGCTTTTGTTGGAAAAGCCCGAGCCGAAATCCTTGCTGATCAGCGGGGCGGTGCCTGCCGTGGGCACGGTGAGCACGGCATCAAACCGCTTCATGTATTCGTCAAACGTCTTACAAAGCGGGCCTCTCAGCCGCATCGCCCGCAGATAATCCATCGCAGGCACAGTGCGGTCAGCATAGCCGCCAATCTTGTCTTCAGGGGCGGTCACCTGCTGCACAAGGCCGGAATCAACCAGCTCTTCAAAGGCACTCGAGCTTTCGGCGGCCAGAATGGTGAGCAGAACATCGGCATAAGGCCCGGCAGGGAGGTCAATTTCTTCGACATCAGCCACTTGTCGGAACACTTCCAAGGCCTTTTCAAAATTGGCTTTCACCTCGGGCTGGGCCCTGGCCACGCCGTCTTTAAGCACAGCCAGTTTGAAGCGGTGACTGGCAGGCAGATCAGCCCCGTGCCAGGGGCGGTCAATCGCCGAAATGTCGTCGGCATCAGCCCCGGCGATAACCTTCAAAACAAGTTCTGTTTCGGCGGCCGTGCGGGCCATGGGGCCGATTTTGTCGAGCGAATAGCTCAGGGCAAAGGCCCCGGCGCGGCTGACCCGGCCATATGTCGGCCGCAGGCCCGTCAGCCCGCAATAACTGGCCGGTGTGGTGATGGAACCCCATGTTTCAGAGCCGATTGCAAATGGCACCAGCCCAGCCGCCACCGCCGAACCACTGCCGGAACTGCTGCCGCCCGACCATCGTCGGGTGTCGTAAGGCGTGAGCCCCGGGCCAAAGGCGCTGGCATTGGCCTGGCGATAACCCAAGCCGCCAGCGCATTCAACCATGGCCAACTTGGCAATAAGCACAGCCCCGGCGGCCTGAAGACGACGAATAACGGTGGCGTCTTGATTCAAAATGCGTTTCACATAAGGGGCACAGCCGTTGGATGTCGGATAGCCGGCCGCGGAAAGCAAGTCTTTGGCCCCATAAGGAATACCATCCAGAGGGCCGATCGGCACACCACTTTTCAGGCGTTTATCAGCCTCGGCCGCCTGCCTCAGTGCGGTTTCACGCGTGAGCGTGGCCACACAGTTCAGCTTCGGGCCGATCTTCGCCAGCCTTTCAAGGTAAAACTCGGCCAGTTCGACAGCCGTAATCTGGCCACCCCGCAAGCCCGCCGCCAGGTCAAAAACTGTGGCAAATGCCATGCTTTCATCAAGTTTGATGGCTTTTGGCTCGATTTTCCCGACTTCAGTAGTATGCTTTACAGTAGCCTGACCAGCACGGTGTGGAATGAATGCCGTGAATGGGCCGTCGAAATCAGCCAGGGGGACGGATCTGAGCCGGCGTGCCCGAAAATAATTACCGGAAACATCAGCCCTGACAGCAACCGATTGAGCCGGATCCAGACGATCGCCAAATTGTGCCTTGATGCTCTCAAGGCGTCGGTCGATCTCGGCCTCGGCCGGCGAAGCAGCGGGTTTTTCATCGATTTTGTTCTTGCCGGCAGGGTCGGCCTTTTTGTCATCTTCAGCAGTTGTCACAGAGACAGCGGCAAGCACAGGAATGCCCAGGGCTGTGCCTTTGATCAGACTTCGGCGGTCGATCTTATCCTTGTCAGGTTGCATCATACACCACACATGGAACGAGTTAGAGGTATATTTATGAAGCGTTTGTCACTTTCGCGACCACTGAAAGCCATAATAGAACGGAATTCCGGCAGCGATCAGCCCAAGGCCCGTCAGCGATTCCACCGGAGTTTCGACCAGCATACTGATCAGAAGGATGAGGCTGGCAAGGCAAAAGACTATGGGTGTCCATGGGTAAAGCGGCACGCGGAAGGGCCGATCGGCCTCGGGCTCGCGTTTGCGAAGGATGAACACGGTGTAGGCAGCCATCATATAGAAAACTGTCGCACCAAAAATGACATACGTAAAAAGAACGTCGTAGAGAGGTGTCTCGTTAAATTCCCGCCACATGGCCAGAATCCAGTTCGGCAGGCCGGAAGCAGGCGGTTCGGCCACAAGAAGTATAGTTGTGACGAGTGTCAGGATGATTGCCCAGGCCGTCTGGGCGATGATCGACGCCGCTGGCGTGCCGGTGCGCGGGTTCAGGCGTTCCATCCACTTCGGGGCATAGCCATCGCGGGCCACGGCATAATAGGCCCGGGGGCCTGTCAGGGCGTTGCCATTCAGGGAAATCAGGGTCGAGGCCATCACAATCAGCGAAATGACAATCAGCCCGGGCGGGCCCACCAAAGCCTGCCAGAATTCGGCCGCCACCACCTTCGGCGAACCTTTGTCAGTGCTTGCCTGGCGAATGGCATCAAGCGGCAGCACGGCATGATAAGCCAGCGTTGTGCCCAGATAGAGAAAAATCAGGATGGCCACGCCGCCGGCCAGGGCCCGGGGCAACTGTTTCTGCGGGTTAGTCAGTTCTTCGGCCAGCGGTGTTACATTCACCCAGCCGTCATAGGCCCAGAGCACGGCCACCATGGCGGCAAGAAAGCCGGCAAAACTCATTTTGTGATCAGCGTCGGGCAACACGGGCGACCAGTTGGCCATATCTCCCTTGGAAAGTGCTATCGGCAGAATAATCATGATGGACAGTGCCAGCACCTTGAGAAATGTTCCCACCACCTGAAACTGACCACCATAACGCGTGCCTCTGACATTAATCAGACCAACAAAAGCCATCGCAAAAACCGCTACCAGAGACTGCCACCAGCGGGCGTCCATGCCAACCGGGGCAGGCACCAGCTGGCTGAAATAACGTGCAAAAGCCGCCGACAGCGTGGCCATAGAACCCGTGCGAACCACCCAGAACTCGGCCCAACTGAAAAGAAAGCCCGACAGTGGCCCAAAGCCACGCTTCAGGTATTCATAAGGCCCACCCGCCCGGGGCATCATCGCACCCAGTTCGGCAAGTGTCAAAGCACCCGCCGCACTGAAAAGACCACCCACCAGCCAGACCATCACAATCCCACCCACAAAGGGCACACCGCCAGCCACCCGGGCCGGAACCAGAAATATGCCTGACCCGATGACCGAACCGACAATCGCAGCCAGGGCTGTCCACCCGCCCAAAATCGCAGGCAGTTTTTCCGCTTCCCCTGATCGTTCAGAGTTCATGTGTGCCGTGTCCGTCTGGTGAAATAACGTGAGCCTGATGTGATTCTGACCTATATTGCCGCCTGCCAATCGTTAAAGCAAGCCCCTGATTGATCAATAAAATAATCACAACCTGCAAAACCCGCAAATCTTCCCAATATAACCAAAATGCACAAATTGCCAATTTTACTCATTATTCGTATTTCATTGAGACGATGAAAAAGGGGAATAAGGCTGGTCATGCTGGCCGGTGTATCACGAGGCAGTGCAAATACCCAGGATGGGGGCGACGGCGATGGATCGATCCAGAGATTCACGATCGGGCATATTTTCAACGTCGGCATGGTCGCGTCGTCAGTTTGGTCTGGGTCTGGCGGGCCTTTTTGCCACATTGGGCACAGCCAGAGCCGCTGGACGCAAAACAGCTGCTGAATTGCTGCCGATGGATCAGGTCTCGCCCGAGCGTCGTGAAGAAGTGCGTGAAGTCATTGAGACGTTCACCATTCATCGCCAGGGCAAGCCGGAAGCCTTTCCGTGCGACCCCAGCCTATATCTGGCCCTGTTGAATGAGCCCGCCCTGACACTTTCACTCTGGAAGGACCTGAGCAAGGCACCTGTGAAGTTACAGCACCTGGGCCCGAACCAGTATTACGGCGACGACGGCATGGGCACCACGGCCAACTGGGAATTTGTTTATCGATCAAGCAAGCTGCATGCCCTATTCTGTGATCTGATACATATCCGACCCAAATCGCAGTCGAAGCTGGAAGGCCGCATTGTGCTGCTGGTCAGGTCTGACTACTACAAGCCTCAGAATGAAGGCGAACAGCCGGTGATTCAGCACGAGGTTGAAGCATTTGTCAAAGTTGACTCCAAGGGCTGGCGGGCCCTGGCAAAAACCGTGCGGCCCATCCTTGAAAAAGTGCTTGAGCAGCAGGTGCAGGAAGCCGGCTGGTTTGTCTCGCTGATGGGGCGGCTGGTGGCACAATATCCGGTGTGGGCTGTGAATGTGGTGGCGAAAGACGCTGAAATTCCGCGTGAATATCGCGATTATTTCCCCAAGGTGGTTGATCAGGCGAAAATCGCTGATTACTCAAGCGGCCGCCCGCGCATGCGGCAGGACACTGCCCAGCTTGAAACTTCGCGAACTCGCTGAAAAGGGCGATAAAGGGCTAATCATGTCGCGAAAGCCCATTACCGGAGCAATTGTCACGGGCGCCAGTGCCGGCATAGGCCGCGAGCTGGTACGACAACTGGCAACGCATAAACAATTGCCTGATTTGACAATAGTCGCTACGGCCCGACGTGCAGACCGGCTGCATGACCTGGAACAAGAACTGCCGCCGGGGAAAATACTTCCATTTCCAGCTGATCTTGCCAGTGAGGTTGACCGGGCGGCCCTTTTTGAATTCGCCCTGAAGCATCTGCCACAGCTTGATCTGGTGGTAAACAATGCCGGTTTGGGTGCCTATGGCCCCTTTGAAAAGATGAGCCCAACCAAGATTCGCGAAATTATTAACGTTGATTTTGATGCATTGGCTGACCTCACGGCCCGGGCGATTTGTGTGATGAAACCGCAGCGAAGTGGCCAGATTGTTGAGATTTCGTCCATCCTGGGCGAGGTGGGCCTGCCTTATTCGGCCGCTTATGTGGCAGCCAAACATGCGGTGAACGGCCTGGTGAAAAGTATTCGCTACGAGCTTGCGGGCACAGGGGTTTCAGTTTGGGCAGCATGCCCGGGCCAGACTGTTTCGGAGTTTCGACAAATAGCAGGGGCAGGACATGCCAGCCAGAATGGCAAAAGTGCTGAACCCGTGGAAAAAGTTGTGGCCAGTATCATTAAAGCAATTGTGGCAGGCCAGAATCGGGCACTTTATTACCCAACCTGGAAGCCGTGGACCATCGCCCAGATTGCCAGGCTAAGCCCACGACTGTGGGATGCCATGATGATTCGTTACGGCCGCCAGATTGCCAGCGAGGATCTTGGACCCGACGGCCAATCCTGACTGAAATGAGACTGCGATTAATTAAAGTCAGTAATCACTGGTTATTCGTGAATTCTTCGCCAAGTTTCTGCCGGGCAATCGGCTGATAAACAGACCCCTGATCAGTCAGGATCGATCGCACAAGCACCAGTTCATCAAGCCGCCAGTGGCCGAAGTGCCAGTCGATGTGCCTGGCCATCCACTCCTGTAATTTTGGCGGTTGGCTACCGGGCACACGGCCGAGCGTCACATGCGGGTGAAACCGGCTTTCGGCCCGGCTCTGGTCAATCCGAAGGTGGGCGGTGGCCTGCCAAAGTTCGGCATGCCAGCGGAAGAGCAGGTCGCGCTGGGGGCCTTCAAGCCCGGCCCAGATCACTCTTGGCCGACGCATGTCGGGAAATGCGCCCAGGCCTTTCACCTCAAATTCAAGTGGCGGCTGAGCCGGGGCAAACGAGCCAAGCGCGTTAACGAGCCGTGGCACATGCTCAGCGGGCACATCTCCCAGAAACGCAAGTGTCAGGTGGGCTTGTTCGGGTTGTGACCAGCGCACGCCCCTAGGCAGCTCGATTCGGGCCCTTGATTGGATGCGGCGAACGGCATCGACCAACTCAGGTGGAAGCATGGCGGCGAAGAAAAGCCGCCACGATTCGCCTGTGCCTGATTCGTTCATAGCCTGACTGCCTGAAAATCAGCCGAGTTTGGCCAGTTCGGGCGTGTCGCCATAGTTTTCACGATAGCGAGCCCGGAACTGGTCGATAGTGTAGGAATGTTCCTGCGTGCCGGCGTGTTCGATGGCATAGACGGCTGTCAGGGCGGCGATGCGGCCGGTGACATCCCACGGTAGACCAAGGGAATAGCCGGTGATGAGGCCTGAGCGGAAGGCATCGCCTGCGCCCGTGGGGTCTTTGACTTCCGTCGGGCGGGCGGGCGGAATGTCGTATTCCGTGCCTTCGACAGTAATCAGGGCCCCGGCTTCGCCGCGGGTCATCACGGTGACAGGCACACGGCGGCAGAGATCATGTTCAGAAATGCCCAGCTTGTCGGCCATCATGCTGAATTCATAGTCGTTGCCGGTGAGCATACGGGCCCCGCGAAAACCGGCATTGAGCTCGTCGGCCGTCATGCGGGGTGCCTGCATCGACGGGTCGTACACATATCCGATACCCAGCTCAACACATTCATTCACATGGTGCACCATGGCCTGGGGGTCGTTGGGGGCAACGACGACAAGGTCATCTGTGGTGGCATGCAGATTCTTGAGCGAGAGGGTGGAGGCGTGCGACATGGCCCCGGGGTAAAAGGCCGTGATCTGGTTGTCGGCCATGTCGGTGTTAATAAAGCACGAGGCCGTGAAGAGGTTAGGAATGGCCTTGATGCCTTCGGTGCCGACGCCGCGGCTTTCAAGCCAGGCACGATATTCGGCGAAGTCTTCACCCACCGTGCCGACAACTGTCGGCTTCTGCCCCAGCAGGGCCAGGTTATAGGCAATGTTGGGGGCGGTGCCGCCACGCATGCGCTTGAGGGAATCAACCAGGAATGACACGCTCAGCACGTGCATCTTGTCAGGGATGATGTGATCCTTGAACTTGCCCGGAAAGACCATGATATAGTCAAACGCGATGGAGCCCGTCACAAAAATACGCATGTGGTGCTGATTCCTCTGTTAGTCCCGATGAAAAATTCCAGGTTTCTGAATTTGACTTCTGTCAGTTGCTGTGGAGCAAGGCCTGTGTCAGGCTGATTCGGCCAAGGCAGGCCTCGCGGCCAAGAATTTCCATGGCCTCATAAACCCCTGGGCCGATTCCCTGGCCGGTGGTGGCCACGCGAATGGCATTGACCACCAACCCCATGCCAAGACCCGACTCGGCAACGTATTCATGCACGGCTTTGTCAAGTGTCGGGCTGTCAAAAGGCTCGATTTTTTCAAGAATAGCCGTGACATCCGTCAGAATCTTTGGTACTTCAGGCTTTTTCAGCCGTTTCTTGAAGGCATCGGGATCAAATTCAATTTCGTCCATGAAGAAGAATTTGCCGAGCTTGACAATATCGCTGAAGGTTTTGAGCCGATCGCCCAGGGCCACCACCACGGCAGCAATGCGGGCCCGCAGTTCGGGCGATATTTCCTCGCCCACCAGGCCTGCATGACGCAGGAAAGGGATGCACTGCTCGACCTTGGATTCTGTCGGCAACAGCTTCATCCACTCGCCCTGAAGCCAGAAGAGCTTGTCGGGGTCGTGGCTTGCGGGCGAGCTGTTGACTCTGTCAAGCGTAAAATACTCGCGGAGCTGTTGGGGCGTAAAAAATTCGGTTTTTTCGTCGTAGCTCCAGCCAAGCCTTGAAAGATAATTCATCATGGCTTCAGGCAGATAGCCCTGACCGATGTATTCATCAAGGCCGACGGCACCGTCACGTTTGGAGAGCTTCTTTTTCGACCCGGGGGCGGCCACATAGGGCACATGGGCGAAAACAGGCAGGGGGTAGCCAAGGGCCTCAAAAATCAGGGCCTGCGAGAAGGTGTTGGTCAGGTGCTCTTCGGCTCTGACAACATGGGTGATGGCCATCTGGGCGTCGTCAACCACGGTGGCAAAGTTATAGAGCGGGCTGCCGTCGGGGCGAACGATTACAAAGTCGCCGATTTCTTCGGTTTTGATCTCAACGCGGCCTTTGATCTGGTCATCAATGACAACTGACCGACCCAGCGGAACGGCGAAACGAAGGGCAAAAGTGCGACCCTCTTCCAGATATTTCGCTTCGGTTTGGGCATCAAGCGGGAATCGGCGGAAGCGATAGGCGGTGCGGGCGGCATCGGCGGCGGCTTTGTCGGCGGCTCGCTGTTCTTCGGTGGTGAAGTCGCGATAAACGGCACCCGAGGCAAGCAGTTTTTCGGCAGTTTCGCGATAAAGGTGGCCGCGCTGGCTTTGAAAATAGGGGCCGCAGGGGCCGCCCACTTCGGGGCCTTCGTCCCAGTCCATATTCATCCAGCGGAAGCCGTCGAGGATGAGCTTGACGGCGGCTTCAACGTGGCGTTGCTGGTCGGTGTCGTCAATTCGCAATATGAACTGGCCGCCGTGATGCCGGGCCAAAAGCCAGTTAAAAAGGGCGGTGCGCACGCCGCCAATGTGCAGGTATCCGGTGGGGCTGGGGGGCAAATCGGGTGCGAACGCTCATGTGAGGGCTGTGATCTTCTCTCTGGTGAAGCCTGGCCGGCGATTGAACCATGCAATTTCGCCCGGGGTTGGCTTCGACAATCAGTGCATTATGCCATGAAATTACTGAAAACCAGCCGAAATTGTCAAGAAAGCGGGAAACGGATCGACAGGTACAGCCCGCGAAATGGCTGATTTCTGAGACATTGCGGGGGTTTCTGCTCAGGCCTTGTTCGAGATTTCTTTCTTCAGCCGAAAGCGAAAATCGCAGAATGGCGAACCTTCCATGATGGTCTGAGTGCGCGTCAGTTCAATGTCGGGGTTAAAGCCACGTGCCAGCTCGAAATCTCTGAGGCAGGAAAGCGTTTTACCCAAATCAGCCAGTCCCAGTTGACGATACATCTCGGCATAGCGGCAGCGGGTCACATTAAAGTCCAGCATCTCGGGGCCCTGGTCCAGAATCTCCAGCTCAAGGGCACCACCGGCTTTCCATCTGTCAAGTGTCGTCGCAAAGGCTTCAAGGCCTGATTCACCCAATATTGCGGCCATATCCTGGCCTGACTCGCGAGCCAGTCGCTGGATGACACCCGAAACCACTTCCAGCGATGCCTCCTCGCCAAATCGCTCAGTAAAGGCACGCACCAGCGGATCGACAATTGATGCCTCAATCGATCGTCGCTCAAGCAGTGTAAGACCCAACCCCACCCGGTTTGCTTCAGCATCTTTATTGATTTCACTCATTAAATCATCTTCTCCTTTTACCCCAATTTATCAGCTTCGCCAATTACCCATGTTTTGTGACAGGTACAATCATTATAATCGGAACTCCATGGGTGTGAATTGATTCAAAAAAGCTCAAGTTTTGTCAGAAAAAAGTCACAATGACTTGATCTGGTTCTATACATTTTTATGTGAACTGAACCTGACTGGCACGGAATCTGAGGTTGGGCGGAATGGATTTTCGAACTCAAGGCTTTGTGAACCAAGCCTTTCAGATCTTTGAACCGGTCAGGCTGAGGGCTGATCTTGCCCCGATAGACCAGGCGATCAGGGCGGGGGTGTCGCCTGTTGAGATTGTTCGCCAAAACCTTGCCGGGCCACTGGATGTGGCAAGTGTAATTGCCGTCAGGGGCCTTGAACACGTGGCAGGTCAGGGTGTGCCCCTGCAAAAGGGCAAGCCGCTGGATGAGCAGATTCAGCCATTTCTGGTGTCTTCTTTCTGGGAAAGGTTATTGCCCGGGGCACGCCAGACAGCTGTATTAAATCTGAGTGCGGGTTTGCTGCAGATTTACGACTTCTGGGAAGAGAGCCATGCCGCTGCACAGCGGGCTGACGACCTGGGCGAGCATCGCATTTCTGCCCACTGGCATGCGATTTGTCACAGGCGGGAACCCGACCCCGGCAACGCCAACTACTGGTGGGCCCGCGTGGGCAAAAATCCGCTGGCAACTGCCATGACGGAGTTGATTCATAACAGCCTGGCCGAACATCCTGCCCCAATAAAAAATGTCGCCGAAAAATTGCTGGACCGCGGCCAATACAGCGACCGGGCCATGGTGGCTCAAAGCATGGCCGTGAAGCAAGGCAGCGAAGAAGCGAACTTTCTGCGGCTGATCCAGAAATACGAGATGCTTTTGCTATTTGACCTGACGCTTGACCAACTGACATGATTCCAGGCTTTGACACGATGAGGAGTTGACCCATGATTCAGCGATGGATGTTGAACCGGGGGCCCGGCGAGCGATTGCCACAGGCATGGCCCAGCCCGATTTGCCAAAAAGGCAGGCGGCAAACCTTGCCTGATTGACACAAGCCCGGGAATCGCCAGAAATTCGGCACTTTTCTCAAAAGAATCGAGCCTCTGGCGAGCCCGAAGCGAGAGATTAATCAATAGAGCATGAGGCCGCCGGCACGAGGATCTGCCCGGGCAAATGCCATATTCTCTTTGATTAATTCTTTCATCGTTAAAAAGCCGGATGAATCTGTGCCTCATGGATGGGGACAACTGATCGCCCCCATAGATGTTGCAACAGGCCCGACTCACCATGCGTTTGCTTAAAAAACTCTTCGCCGCCAAATCAGATCAGCGTCGTCGTCGCCAGGCTCTATTTTCCGAATTTCTGGAAAATCGCGAGCTTCTGACCGGGGTTTCGTGGCTGGGTCAGACCGGGGCCGACCATGTTGGCCCATGGACAGAACTTCGACCCAGCAATGTGCAGGATATTCAACTTAAGCTGACAGACCTGCCCACCGACAAGGCTATTGAAAAGGCCGTGGTGCAGGGCTATGGCGCCGACCGCTGGGAATATGGCGGCCCGGCCGGCAGTTGGCTGGTAAATGTTAAGCGAGAAGTTGGCTCTGGTTCAGCCGATCTTTTCTTTGAGCCTGCCCGTGTGGAAACCGGCCGGCAATTTAACATTGGCCTGACCTATTCCGACGGTACATTTGAAGAAGTTTATTTCCAGGGCGGTTTGGCCGACCCATCACTGAAGCCGCCCGGGCAGGAACTTCAGGCCCAGTGGCTGGGTGCGGCGGCCGGTGTTGACCTGACCAGCCCCTCAGCCCGGATCGGTCCCGATGGCATGACCGACCTGCAGATCAGCCTTTCGCAAATCAATACGAACAAACGGCTGGCGGCAATTGACGTGGTGGACGCTGACAATACGTGGGTGGCCAGCTACAGCATGAATGCATCGCGCGTGGGCACCATGGAATTTTCACCGGACGTGGCTGATGCCTCGCGCGGCACCCTGACATTTTCAAATCCCGCCAAGGCGCTGATCGGCCCGCTGAAAGTCCAGATTCGTTACCATGACGGTACAGGCGAAGAAGTGCCGTGCCCAATGGGATCGGTAGCCACATCGCCGGTGTTGCTGCCCGCATCGCCGCTGGTTACCAACTCAGGGGCCACAGCGGCGTGGCTTGGCCAGGTGGTAACAGACCCAGCCCGCCCTGGCTGGGTTCGGGTGACGGTGGCCAACTTGCCGGTAGCGGGCATATCAGCCTGGCAGGTGAGCGACACAACCGGCCAGAGCTGGCTCTGGACCATTTCCGGCACAGGCTCGCCATGGCCACAGGTGTACAATCAAAAGTCGCTTGTGGCCTCGCGCGATAGTGCAACCGGCCTGTGGACACTGGAATTTGACTCGCGAACCGACCTGACTGGCGTGCCACTCTCAATAATGGCCGCCAGCGACATGGGCCGGATGTATGGTATTTCGATGATTGGCGGCTTGGTTGACCCCACCAAACGCGCCCCAGTGCCAGCGGGCACATCAATAACTGCCGTGCCGGGCGACGATCTCCAGGCATTGGTGAATCAATATGGCACCGTGAATCTTTCGGCGGGCGTTTATTACCTGTCAAAGCCATTGATTTTGGCAAGGCCAGTGAATCTGCTGGGCTCAGCCGGTGCGGTGCTCAATTTCCAGCAACCGGCTGATAGCACGGGCTGGTCAACCGTAATCACGCTGGCGGCGGGTAACACGCGGCTTTCAGGGTTTCGCGTTCAGTTCACCGGACCGGTGAAATGGCTTGATAATATTCGCTTTGGCCCTGCCGTGATCGGCTCGCCTGATAATTTCAATACGACAGTTGGCCGATTTGGCCCGCTTGTCGGCCTTACTATTGAGAATCTTGAACTGCAGGGGCCACCGCCATCAGCTTATCTTGAGGAATCGCCCCGGCTGGTGAGGCTGGTTGACGATACATCGGGCGTGATACGCAATAACACGTTTTATGGCGGCTGGGTGGAAGTGACGGGCGGGCCATGGTCGATCACTGGCAATAACCTGACAGGTGTCTGGCCGACGGCCTTCAGCTATGACGCCTTTGCGGCACACGATGTGACCGGCCTGAAATTCAGTAATAATGTGGTGAAAAGATCGGGCGATTCGGGCGTGATCTTCCGGCTGATTGTTGTTAATGGCCAATCGTCGGGGGTCGAGATCAGCAATAATCAGTCGATTGGTCTGGGGGCGGGTGTCAGCGACCCCTGGCAGATGCAGCAGACCAATGCCCATGAAGTGATTTTGACAGAAGCCTATCGAGTGAATTACGAAGGCGGGCTTTATGGAATTGATGCTTCAAGGGCCACGATTCAGGTCGGCCCGGCGATTGGCCCGGCCTATCAGCCAGGTGATTATGTGGCCGTGCTTGATGGTGCATCAGGCGGCACCTGGCGCGTGGTTACTTCGGTAATTAACGCCAATACGCTGTTGCTTAACGCCCCAATGCCGCAATGGGTGGGCCGCGGCACGACGGTTTCTATCAACCGTGGCATTTCGAATGTCAGCATCACCGGCAACCTGATAGACCAGCGCGACCGACCGCTTTCGCTTGGCTCGGTGCTGGTGGGAAATCTTTTTGGCCTGAATTATTCGGGCAATACGATTCTGGGCGGATTCCGCGGCTTGCAGGTGATTGCTTACCCCAGCGAAACGCCGCGTGACTGGGGCTGGACACGCAACGTGGTTTTTGACGCGACGGTGAGCCAGAATGTATTCAGCGACGTGCTCTGGTTTAATCAGCTTGGGGTCAGTCATTCATCGGTGGCCAGGGCGAATTATGGGCACCTTTATCTCACGGCGGCGTTTCTGAACAACACGTTCGCATGGTCGGCTGATTTTCTCTCCAGACAGATCCGGCAGAATCCTGACGACTCAGGGCTGCTTTTGCCTGGGCTGGAGGTGGGTGAGGGCGGCCTGTGGGACGACACAGAGGCCCGCCTTTCTATCAGCAATAACCAGATAATTCTGCCCGATGGCTGGGCCAATCGCCCGGCGATCTGGTATCGCAGCGGCACAGTGAATGGACAGGCGGCGGCCGACCAGCTCATCACGCTGCCGCAGGTGCCACGGCCTGCTGCCCCGGCCGGATTGTCCTTGGTCAATGATTCAGGCAGCAGCGTTACCGATAAAATCAGCAACGATTCCCGCCTTCAACTGACACCCGTCACAGGCCTGGTTTACGAATATCGCTTGAATGGTAATGCCCTGTGGCAGGCCATTGTCAGCCCGGTGCAGTGGGCAGCAGCAGGCCTTGTTGAAGGTGCCAACACCGTGCAGGTGCGGGCGGTTGACCGCTTTGGTCAGCAAAGCGATGCCGCTGCACTGACATTTGTGTATGACACGACCGCACCTTCGGCCCCGGCGGGCCTGGTGCTGGCAGGTTTTGACACCATTAACTGGCAGATTTCGCCCGGCAGCGATGTAGCAAGCCAGGCTTTCACCTTCCGTAATGCAAAATATAGTTCAGTTTTTACGCTTTTGCCCACGGCGAACCGGTTAACGCCGGAGAAGTGGATCACAGGCACGAACACGGCCGAAATTGCGGCGATAGATCTGGCGGGTAATCGCTCTCCGGTTGTTTCAGCGTCGTTTCAATATGCGACAAGGGGCAGTTGGGGCGGTCAGGACGGCCTGGACTTTGCCAGTCTTTCACGCACGCTGACACCCGACGGCAAACAGGATGTGAGGCTTGATATTAAAGGTCTGGGTTACGGGCCGACATTGTCGGGCCTGACGGTGAGCGGCTTTGGCGGCGGCAACTGGGCGTGGCCCACAGCCCCGGCAGGAAGCTATGCGCCTGCCTGGCGGCCGGCGGCTTCGGGTCGATCAGGTGCGATTTATTTCCAGACAAACCGGATTGAAACCGGCCGGCCATTCTTTGCGACCCTGAGATTTTCAGATGGCACTTCTACCAGCTTCTGGGTGACGGGCGGCAGGGCAAACCCGAACCTGCCGGCGACAGGTGGGTCGGGTGGCAACATTGGGGCGGCATCGCTGCCGGGCAGCGTTCAGAAACCGACCAGACCAGTTGTGAGAAAGCCATTACCCAAGCCACCGGCGCGGTTGATTGCGACAAACCGGCCTGCGCAGGCGACCAAATGATAAAGGCCGGGAGACAACTCTCCCGGCCCCTTTGATTCACTGAATTTCAGGCTTGGTGGCCAGCTTAACGCATGGCGGCATAGCCTTCGGTTTCAAGCAGTTTCTGGGTCACTTCCGACTCGCACTGCTTGCACCACTTCCAGTTTTGCTCGCCGATGCTGGTATCAAGATGCTCGCGAGCTACGCGAATCGTACGAAACCAGACCTTGCGTGGCTGATCAGTGGCCAGCTTTTCCAGTTTGTTGCAATGGGCGAAGTGCAGAAGATTGGAATTTTTGCCGGGGGCTTTCCGCCCCTTCATCTCTATCCCATGAAAAACGTATCCGATACTTTCACCACGCACATCGTCAAATGCGCCAGGCGTCTGAATTTCTTTGACCGTCTCTTCGGCTTGCGCTGTGATCATGGAATTATTCTGATCCTTCCAGTCCAAGGGAAATCTCAGGCCCGTCTTGGCCTGTCGAACTCACTGAATACCTCATTCATGTAAATCCGACAAGGCAACTTTGCCTATGTTTCAATTACGGGATAAAGGCGATTAAATACGCAATAAACTGACAGTTCAGCCTTGACAGTATCATCGATCGCACGCATACAGCTATGATACTAACAAGTTACGAACTCCCCTGTCTCATAAAAATTCAGGCCCGCCCCCATGAATCAGATCAACCGGATATTTCTTGCGACGCTGCCACTGCTGATATTGCTGAACAACGTGGTTTGGGCCGATCAATCGCCGAAGCCGAATATTCTTGTGATCCTGACGGACGACCAGGGCTGGGGCGACCTGAGCCTGCACGGCAATTTAAATTTAAAGACACCGAATATTGATTCAATTGCAATAAGCGGTGCCCGCTTTGAGCATTTTTATGTGAACCCGGTCTGTTCGCCCACAAGGGCCGAATTTCTGACAGGGCGGTATCATGCCCGGGGCGGTGTGCGCAATGTTTCAACCGGTGGCGAGCGACTGGATCTGGATGAAATCACACTGGCCGATTATCTGAAACAGGCCGGTTATCGAACAGGGGCTTATGGCAAGTGGCATAACGGGTCGCAGTATCCGTATCATCCGCTGGGCCGTGGATTTCAGGATTATTATGGTTTCACCTCGGGCCATTGGGGCGATTATTTCTCGCCCCCGCTTGAACATAATGGTGAGATTGTGAAAGGCGAAGGCTTTATGGCCGACGACATTACCAACCACGCCATTTCATTTATGGAAAAGAATGACCAGAATCCGTTTTTCTGCTATCTGGCCTATAACACGCCGCATTCGCCCATGCAGGTGCCTGATTCTTATTACAACCGTTTTAAAGATCTTGAATTGAAATCGAAATATCATGGAAATGAAAAAGAGGATATTGCATTTACACGCACAGCCCTGGCGATGTGTGAAAATCTTGACGATAATATCGGTCGGGTACTGAAAAAGCTGGATGAACTGAAAATCGCCGAAAATACAATTGTGGTTTATTTTCATGATAATGGCCCCAATGGCTGGCGCTATAATGGCGGCATGCGTGGCCGCAAGGGAACGACAGATGAAGGGGGCCTGAGGTCGCCGCTGTTTATCCGCTGGCCCGGCAAAATTCGCAGTCAAACCAAAGTTGAGCGAATTTCTGGGGCGATTGATATAACACCCACGCTGCTGGGGCTGGCGGGCATTACTTCTGGCTTGAAAAACCCTTTAGATGGTGCCAGCTTTGCCCCGGCACTGTTGGCAAGCGGGCCTGAGCACGGCGAAAGGCTGATTTTCTCGCACTGGGCTGGCAAAGTCTCGGTGCGGTCGCAATCTCACCGGCTGGACGACCGTGGCCGGCTTTATGACATGACAACCGACCCCGGACAGACGAAAGATGTTAGTGATGCCGCACCCGAGACCAAAAAGGCATTGACAGATGCCGTGGCCAACTGGCGAAAAGATGTGCTGATTGGTCTGGCGGGTGTTGACCGGCGGCCTTTTACGGTGGGTTATCGCGAGTTGCCGACGACGCACCTGCCAGCCCGCGATGCCCGCTTTTCCGGCAACATCAAGCGAAGTGCTTCGGCCCCCAATTGCTCGTTTTTGACGAGCTGGCGAAGCGAAGAAGATATGATTTACTGGCCGGTTGAAATTCACGAGGCCGGCAATTATGAAATGCAATTTCATCACACCATTGCCCGAGAAAACCTTGGTGCGACGATTGAAATTTTGATGAACAATGAAAAAGTGGCGGAATTTGAATTGAAATCAGAATTCAATCCGCCCCTGCGTGGCATGGAAAACGACCGCGTGCCCCGTGGGAGTGAATCATATGTCAAAGATTTTCTGCCGCTGAAAGTCGGCCCGATCCGCTTGCCAGCCGGCACCGGCGACCTGAAAATCAGGGCGAAAACGATCCATGGCGGCACGGTGGCCGACCTGCGCGGCATCAGCCTGAAACTGCAATAAAAAAAGGGCTGAGGCAAAGCCCCAGCCCTTGAATTTGTTCGACAAGCAACTGCAATCACTTGCCGCTGGCAGCATAGGCCTTGAAGCCGTCGGCGATCCTGGCGTCGCTGTGGCGGCCATTGTGAAAGATCACCCGGTACGAAAATTCAATCGACTTGCCGGGCTCGAGCTTGAACTCGCCCGACTTGCCCGTGCCGAAATCCTTCAGGCCAAACGGGTTGGCGGCAAAAAGGCCATAATTTCTTACGTGCCAGTGCGTTGGATAGCGGAAGCTGGAGGGATGGTTGAGAATCGCCACGCCGACGGTTTTGTCGTCAATCACGCCTGAGTAGTCAACCCAGGCGGCACTTTTGCCCCAGGCAGCGTCGTCTTCAATGCCTTCGGAATTGACGATCTTGCCGCCCTTTTTGGCTTTGGTGTCAAGCACGCTGGGCACACGCAGGCCGAACATGCCTTCCTTGGTGTCGCCGAAAACGACCGGGGCCGAGGCAGGGGCCGTCAGCACAAATTTGGCGTCGATAATGCGCTGATCCTTCAGCTGGTAAACAACAATTGTGTTTTTCTCTTCCATCACCAGCTTGCCTTCGCGGTCGGTCCAGTTTTTGCTGGTCACGATTGAGCCGGCCACGGGGCCTGATTCCATGGCAACGGCGGTCGGCACAATTTTGCCGAAGTGCGGCTTGTCGCCATTGATGGGGTCAGAGGCCCAGAAATCAAGGTCGTTGACCTTGCCGAAGGTGAACCAGAACGAACGCTGGTGGGGGTGGTCGCGATCTTCACCGGCCACGTCCTTCATGGGGAAGTTGCGTGTCATCATCTGGCCGCCGGGGCCATAAACCGGGTAAAGGATCGGCTTGCTGCCCGACTGGCCAAGTGCGGTGAAGAAAGGCTTGCCGGCCACGTCAACCTGCAGGCCTTCGCCAGCGTCGCTGATTACCACACCTTCGCCCGTGCTGGCGGCGGCCTTCAGCGGCAGGGTTTTGCCGGAAACATCGGCTCCGGCAGGCACGATCATGGCGGCGATGTCGGCTCCGGCCGGCCCCAGGCCAACCTGCACGGTGAGGGGTGAATCAACACCTTCCAGCTTGCCCTGATAAACACCGGGCTTGATGCCGCTGACCTTGAAGGTGACGGGTGAATCAACCGCGAGTTTATCGACCTTCGGCAGAACCACAGCATCGTCGGCCACAAGCCGGGTGGCGGCCAGGGCCAGCAGAAAGGAGATTATTCCGAACTTTCGCATGGGTTTTGAACCTTTTTTCTGAATGATCAGCAGGGTGAGAATCAGGTGAGTCATTCCGATCTTTTTTGGATCGATCTGGCATGATTCGTTTCAGTTTGACGCGAAAGAGCCACCTCGGCAAGAGTTCAGGGAAGAAACGGTGGGAAACTTTCAGCGTAAGATCAGTGAGTCTTGCCAGTCGCGAATTAACCGCGAAATTCTTTGGAAACCCGGGCCACTAAAGATTATATTTGAAAAATCTTAACAATACGTTCAGCCACCGGCTGGATGGTTATCGGCAAACAGCAGAAGTGTCAGGAACCACGATGACAATGCGGATTCATCAGGCATTACGTGTAATCGTCCAGGGGGTGCCCGTTTTAGTCATCGCGGCGTGTTCACCGAACATGCAGAGGCAACTGGCCAAGCCGCCGGAGCTGACGGTGACAACGGCCCGGCCGGTTTCCCGGGAAATTGCCGACACTTCAGACTTCACCGGGCGAACGGAATCGATTGGTCGGGTGGAAGTGCGGTCACGCGTGACGGGCTATCTGACCAAAGTGAATTTTACAGAAGGGCAGGAAGTTAAGAAGGGCGATCTGCTATTTGAGATTGACCCGCGGCCGTTCCAGGCCAAGGTTGACTCTGCCAAGGCCAAGCTGAAGGGCGATGAAGCCAAACTGCGAGAATATACGGCAGAATATCTGAGAAATAAGGCGCTGCACGACCGCCGCGCCCTGAGTCTGGAAGAATTGCAGCAGAGCGAAGCCAAGCGAGATGTGGTCTCGGCACAGATTGAAGGCGACAAGGCCGAACTGGCCCAGGCAAACCTAGACCTGGAATTCAGCCAGATCACGGCCCCGGTCGATGGCCGAGTGGGCGATGCCGCTGTGCGGGAAGGGAACCTGATTGCCTCGCAATCGCCCACGGCTTCGCCCCTGACAACCATCGTGCCACAAAACCCGATGTATGTCTATTTTGATGTGGACGAACGCACATATATCGAACGGTTGAAGAGAATTCGTGCCGAGAATATTCCACCTGACCGGATCAGAGATGCGAAGATGCAGGTGCAGCTTGGACTGGCCGACTCCAAAGATTTCGGCTTTGAGGGGGTGATTGATTTTGCGGATAACCGCGTTGATCCTTCAACAGGCACCATTCGCGTGCGGGCTGTGTTTGAGAACTCCAAACGACTGCTGGCCGCCGGGCTTTTCGCCCGCATTCGAATTGCTGCCGGCGAGCCACACCAGGGGATCCTCTTTCCAGAACTTGCGTTGCTAACTGACCAGGGTCTGAAATATGTGTGGGTGGTGGATGATTCGGGCAAGGTGGCCCGGCGCAATGTGCAGCTTGGTACGAAAATCGAAGGCCTGCGTGAAATCACCAGTGGCCTGGGTGTGAACGACCAGGTGGTTTTGATCGGCATTCAGAAGGTGCGCGAAGGGGCGACAGTGAAAACCGAACTTGTGACCTTCGATAACACAGGTCAGGTAGTGCAGATTGCCGGCAAGCCATCGGTCACAGCAGGTGGAGAAGCCGCGGCGACGACAAAAGCCGCGCCGGCAGCACCCAAAGAAGCACCAGCCAAAGCGGCTCCAGCGAAATAAATTTCAGGAAGGAAGCCGCACAATGCTCTCAAAATTCTTTATCGACCGGCCAATTGGTGCATGGGTTGTCTTCTTTGTGATCATCATACTGGGTGTGGTGGCCCTGTTGCGGCTGCCGATTGCCCAGTATCCCGAGGTGGCTCCGCCGACGATTTCCGTGACTACCATCTATCCCGGGGCCGATGCCGCCACGGTGGCTGCCACGGTGGCCACGCCGATTGAGCAGGAGATCAACGGCGTTGAGAACATGCTTTACATGTCGAGCCAGTGCACCAACGACGGCCAGATGAACCTGACGGTGACATTTGCCCTGGGCACCGATCTGGACATGGCCCAGGTGCTGGTGCAGAACCGCGTTTCCATCGCCCTGCCAAAGCTGCCGGAAGACGTGCGGCGGCAGGGTGTGATTACCAAAAAGAAATCGCCATCGATTCTGCTCTGTGTGAACCTGATTTCGCCTGACGATCGCTATGACCAGCTTTATCTGAGCAACTTTGCCACGATTCAGGTGAAAGATGCCCTGGCCCGTGTGGAAGGCGTGGGCGATGTCTCGATGCTGGGTGCCCGCGATTACAGCATGCGCATCTGGCTTGACCCCGAGAAGCTGGCCTCTCGGAACCTGACGGCCGCCGATGCCCTGAAATCGTTGCAGGAGCAGAACGTGCAGGTGGCTGCCGGCCGACTGGGCCAGCCGCCGGTGCCTGCAGGCGAAGCATTTCAACTCACGCTGAAAACGCAGGGACGGCTGGTTGAAGAGAGTGACTTTGCAGATATTATCCTGAAGACTGATACGGCGACCGGTGCCCTGACACGTGTGCGAGATGTGGCCAGGGTTGAGCTGGGGGCCAAGAATTATGAAGTGGGCAGCCTGCTTGATGGCAAGCCTTCGGTGACGATGGCCTGTTTTCAGCTGCCGGGGTCGAATGCCGTGGCCACGGCCGGGCTGATCCGCGAGCAGATGGAGTCGCTCAAGACCCAGTTTCCGCCGGGTGTTGATTACCGCATTGTTTACGACACCACGATCTTTGTCGAAGAGTCGATCCGCGATGTGGTGAAAACGCTGCTGGAAGCCTTCGTGCTGGTGGTCATCGTGGTGCTCATCTTCCTGCAGGACTGGAAGGCGACCATTCTGCCGATGCTGGAAGTGCCCGTTTCGCTGATTGGCACCTTTTTCGTGATGGCCCTGATGGGCTTTTCGCTGAATAATCTCTCGCTGTTCGGGCTGGTGCTGGCCATCGGCATTGTGGTCGATGATGCCATCGTGGTGCTTGAAAATGTGGAACGATGGATTGCCACGGGCCTTGACAGCCGGTCGGCCACGCTCAAGGCGATGGAGGAAGTCACGGCCCCGGTGCTGGCCATTGCCTTTGTGCTCACGGCCGTGTTTGTGCCGGTGGCTTTTATGGCGGGTATCAGCGGCCAGTTTTATCGGCAATTTGCCCTGACCATTGCCGTTTCGGCCCTGATTTCAGCGATTAACGCCCTGACAATGACCCCGGCCCGCTGCGTGCTGATCTTCAGGAACTCCGGCGGGCATGGCGAGCACGGCCACCAGAAGGAAGCACTGCCACGGCCAGGCATTGCCGGCATTGTGGGCATTCTGGGGGCAAAATTTGCTTTACCGCTGGTTGAATCACGTGCTTTGGGCGTGCTTGAGTCGGCTGGACTGCCCAAAGTGGCTGGCGAATGGCTTGCGTGGCTTGTGCTGGTGGCTCTGCTTTCAGTTCCCGGCTGGTTCGTGGCACCATTTTTGGGCCGGGTTCTGGGCGTGTTTCTGAGAGGATTTAATACCGTTTTTGACAAAATGACGATTGTCTATGGCGGGCTGGTGGCACGCTGCATACGCCTTTCGGCCATTATGGTGGTGATTTACGCCGGCATGATTTACGCCACCTGGTATGGCTTCAAGGTGGTGCCGACCGGCTTTATTCCGCAGCAGGACAAAGGCTATCTGGTGGTCAACGCCATGCTGCCCGACGGGGCGGCGCTTGAACGCACTGAAAAGGTAATGGCCAATTTACAAAAGGCGATCAGCGAAATTCCGGGCGTGGCCCACACCATCAGCCTGCCTGGTTATTCCGTGCTGAATTCCACCAACCTGTCGAATTCAGGCGGGATGTTCGTGGTGCTTGAGGGGTTTGAGGAGCGATCGGGCAATCGACGCAAGTCGGCCCAGGCAATACTTCGCCAGATTCAGGCACTGGGCATGGGTGTGCGTGAGGCAATTGTGGTGGCCTTTGGTGCCCCGCCGGTGGACGGCATTGGCAACACGGGTGGCTTTAAGCTGCAGGTGCAGGACCGTGGCGACATGGGCTCGGCCATGCTGCAGGGCTCGGTTGAAAATGTCATGCGGTCGGCCTCGGCCCAGCCGGGTCTGGTGGGGCTGTTCTCGGGCTTTCGGGCCAATCAGCCACAGATTTATCTGGATATAAACCGCACGCAGGCCAAGGCGGCCGGCGTGGCCCTGAGCGACCTGTTTCTGACGCTTCAGACGTATCTTGGCTCAAGCTATGTGAATGATTTCACGCGGTTTGGCCGCAACTGGCAGGTGATCGCCCAGGCCGATTCTGATTTTCGCCGAAAGATTGACGACATTGGCCGGCTTAAGGTGCGTAATGCCACGGGTGGCATGGTGCCGGTGGCCTCGCTGGTGACGATTCGCGATGTCACAGGCCCGGCGATTGTGAATCACTATAACCTCTATCCATCGGCCGAAATCAGTGGGAACACGCTGCCGGGTTTCAGCTCGGGGCAGGCGATTGAGATTATGAACCGGGTAACGGGCGAGGAACTGCCGCAGTCGATGTCGATGGAATGGACAGAGCTGACCTTTCAGCAACTGCTGGCAGAAAAAGACCTTTTCACCAAGCTGGCACTGCCGCTGAGCGTGGTGATGGTCTTTCTGGTTCTGGCGTTTCAGTATGAGAGCTGGTCGATGCCGATGGCGGTGATTCTGATTGTGCCACTGTGCCTGCTTTCAGCCATTTTCGGCGTGGCCAGCCGGGGTATGGATAACAACATTTTCACGCAGATCGGCCTGGTGGTGTTGATTGCACTGGCCTGCAAGAATGCGATTTTGATTGTTGAATTCGCGCGGGATATTCAGCGAAAACAGGGGAAGAGTGCAAGTGAGGCGGCGATTGAGTCGTGCCGGCTGCGGTTGCGACCGATTCTGATGACATCTTTCGCCTTCATTCTGGGCGTGGTGCCGCTGGTTGTGGCCACGGGGGCAGGCTTTGAAATGAGGCAGGCACTGGGCACGGCCGTGTTCTGGGGCATGCTGGGTGTGACCGGTTTCGGCCTGATTTTTACGCCGGTGTTCTATTCAGTCATTCAGTGGCTGACCGGCCAGCATAAGGCAAAGTCAACAAATTCGTGAGATTTCCTATTCACCAGTTGCCTGTGGCACGGTTTAAATCTGCACTTCACAAACTTTTTTGATCTGCTAAGGTTGCTGTCTGATGACAGGGGTCAATCTGGCGAGAGCATGATCAGGCAGGTCAGGGATGATCAATTTTAGGGGCAAATATCGTCCGCTCAGTGCAAACAGGCGAGTTATTATCGACCTGATGCACGAGGCCCGCAGTGTGCCCTCAATTCCCGTCGTGCGTGAAATGGATCTGGGCGATCTGGGCGAGATTCGTCGGGCATCGAGCCTGAAAATCTCGTGGTTTGTGCTCTTTATCAAGGCTTTTTCAATCGTCGCCCGCGAACACCCCATCCTGCGCAGCAGCCTTATCCGCTGGCCATGGATGCGGCTATACGAGCATCCCTTCAGCGTCTGTTCCATAGCTATTGAACGCGATCATGGTGGCGAAAGCTGCCTTTTCTTCGCACACTTCCGGGGCCCGGAATATCAAACGCTTCAGCAGATGCAGGCCTCGCTGGATCACTATAAAGACGACCCCGTGGTATCCATCGCCTATTTTCGCCGACTTCTGCAGATTGGCCGACTGCCACTGATGCTTCGGCGACTGCTGTGGACACTGAGCCTGAATTTTTCAGGCATGAAACGTGCCAAGCGTATGGGCACCTTTGGTATTACCAGTTATGGGTCGCTGGGTGCCGAGAGCCTGCACCCGATTTCGCCGCTGGCATTCACACTGAATTTCGGACCCATTTCCAAAGAGAATCGCGTGGCAGTGAAGGTGATTTATGACCATCGGATCATTGATGGATCGGAAGTCGCCCGGCGGCTGGCTGATATTGAGAAGGTGCTGAAGGGTCACATTCGCGATGAATTACTGGGAATAAATACAAATCAGGCTGTGTATGAAATTCCTGAAACGAAGCCTGGCTCCCCATCGAAGTTTAAAATAATTCGTCATCACCTCAGAGAAAAGCTCTTCAGGCGAAACCTGCAGAAAACGGCTGAAGTCTCACAAAGCACAGACCATTCTTAAACGGCTGGCTAGAGCGATCAGGCACCAAGAGTGGCGATGATCCGGTCGCGATTGACCGGTGAAATCACGCCCTTTTCGGTAATCAAGCCAGTGATCAGTTCGGCCGGGGTCACGTCAAAGGCAGGATTATAAACCTTGACGTTGGTGGGAACCGTCTGGCGACCAAATCCGCTGATGATTTCGTCAGCGGCTCGTTCTTCAATCGGAATGCCCGAGCCATCCGGCAGGTTAAGGTCGAAGGTGCTTGACGGAGCGGCCACATAAAACGGAATGCCATGTGCCCTGGCCAGCAGGGCCACACCATAGGTGCCAATTTTATTGGCGGCATCGCCATTGGCGGCAATGCGGTCGGCACCGACCACCACCACCTGCACTTTTTTCTCTCGCATGACGACGGCGGCCATGTTATCGCAGATAACAGTAACTGGCACGCCCCGGCGGGAAAGTTCCCACGCCGTGAGGCGGGCACCCTGCAAAAGCGGGCGAGTTTCGTCGGCAAAGACCGAAATTTTCTTGCCCGATTCGACAGCGGCATAGATTACGGCCAACGCAGTGCCGTAGTCGGATGTGGCCAGACCGCCGGCATTGCAGTGTGTCAGCACACCCGCTTCATCACCCAGCAGGGCGGCACCGTGGCGGCCAATGGCATGGCACATGGCGTCGTCTTCGTTACGAATGGCATGTGCCTCGGCCAGAAGATGTTCAAGATAGGCTTGCGGATCGCTGCCGGTGAAGGCGGCTGAGGCCCGCTTCATGCGGTCGAGTGCCCAGAAGAGATTTACAGCCGTGGGGCGGCTGGTGGCCAGATAATCAGCCGAGCTTTCCAGAGCTTTTTTCAATGCCGGCAGGCTGGCGGATCGATCGGCACGGGCACCGATCACGGCACCATAGGCCGCCGCGCATCCGATAGCGGGTGCGCCTCGGACACGCAGAAGTTTGATGGCTTCCCAGACACGTTCAAGATTGTGTAGATCGATCATCACTTCATCAACGGGCAGAAGCGTCTGATCAATAATACGGAAACGGCCATCGCTGGCCGAGCCCGTCCACTGAAGTGTTGTCCAGGCCATGGCTGTGCTGTACTTTCGGGTTATTCTTCGATGTCGTCGTCGGCTTCGTCGGGGTCAACCCAGTCGGCCAGGGTTACATAAATCTCTTCCAGCCGACGCATATTGGCTTCGGCGTCGACGTCGGTCAGAAGCTGTTTGGGGTCGGCACAGCCGGCAATTTTGGCGGCCAGGCCAAGCAGCTCAATATTCTGGGCCCGAATGGTCAGGTAGGTGGCCAGTTCCGTCTCGTTAGCATCGTGCTGATGAGCGGCTTCGTAGTACTGGGGATCGATCGGTTCGGGCATCCGCTGCTGCGGCTGACGCGGCCGGGCGTTATGACGATGATCGCGCTGGGGATTGTAGTCGCGGCGACCGCCGCCTTGGCCTTGGTTATGACGTGCCATATTCCGTTTGGACTCTCGGAAAAACTTCGGATAGGTAAGTTGATTCAGTGGCTTTCCTGTGGTGTCAGTCGTCAGCCGGTGGCCGACCACGACTGTAAGGGCAGGGCGAAGGCCTGGGCGACAGCTTCGTTGGTGATCTGCCCGCCAACCATGTTCAGCCCAAGGGCGAAACCGGCGTCGGCCTGGGCCAGTGCCTTCCAGCCATTTCGTGCAATACGCCGCACATAGGGCAGCGTGACATTGCAAAGGGCGAAAGTCGATGTTCGACCCACCGCGCCTGGCATGTTGGTCACGCAATAGTGCACCACGCCATCAACAATGAATGTAGGGTCGGCATGGGTTGTTGGTCGGCTGGTTTCAACGCAACCGCCCTGATCGATGGCAACGTCAACAATGACCGAGCCATTTTTCATACGTTTCAGGTCGTCGGCACGCACCAGATGCGGTGCCTTGGCGCCGGGAATGAGCACCGAACCAATGACCAGATCGGCATGAGCCAGGCGGTCGCGGATCATATGCCGGTCGCTGTAGAGAGTTGTGACGTTAGGCGGCATGATGTCGTCAAGATAGCGCAGGCGGTCAAGATTCACGTCGAGAATCGAGACATTCGCGCCCAGCCCGGCGGCCACGCGAGCCGCATTGGCACCCACCACACCACCGCCCAGAACCAGCACTTCGGCCGGTGCCACGCCAGGCACGCCGGCCAGCAGAATGCCACGGCCTTCTTCCGGCCGTTCCAGGAAGTTGGCACCCTTCTGAATCGACATCCGTCCGGCCACTTCTGACATGGGCGTGAGCAGAGGCAGCGAGCCCCTGGCGTCGCGAATGGTTTCATAAGCGACAGCCGTTACACCAGTGGCTAAAACGGCCTCGGTCAGGCTTCGGCTGGCGGCAAAATGCAGATAGGTGAAAAGCACCTGACCTGAACGAATCCTGCCGAATTCCGAAGGCTGCGGTTCTTTCACCTTGACGACCATGTCGCAGGCGGACCAGACGCTTTCGGCGTCGGGCACAATTTTTGCACCCGCCTGCTGATATTCTTCGTCGGTCAGGCCCGAGCCAAGCCCGGCACCTGATTCGATGAGAACTTCATGGCCGTCGTTAACCAGTTCCTCAACACCGACCGGAAGCATGGCCACCCGATATTCATCAGGCTTCACTTCACGGGGAACGCCAATTTTCATTGCTCTAATCCTGGTGTGGGGAAGACGTTGGGGCGAACCCATGGATCAACGTGAGCAAACGGCTGAGGCACTGAACTGGCGTGGCCCTGAAAATCAGGCTTTAGCGCGGGCCTTGGCCCAGTCGGCCTTCAGGGTTTTGAGTTCTTCAAGGGTCACACCGGTGTGCTCGGCGTCGGCATACCATTTGGCACGAATCGCCTTCCAGCGGTCGCGAAGCGGGCCTTTCGGCAGGTAGCGGGCTTCAAACCGGTTGATGAGTTTCTGACGAGGGTCAACTGCAGATTGCTGTTCCGTGGACATTGCCTGTTCCAACTTGCCAAAGTGACAAACACGTCACACGAGAACATCATGTGACGTGTCATTTCTAATCCAGATTGTTGTTATCTTAACTTGCGGCTGAATGATTTGCAAGTCTTTACATGCCGCTGTTGCCACCATCCATGGCCGAAATTCCTGCCCTACGCCGACGCCACATGATTGGCCCGGCCAGGCCGGCAATCGGCTGGCGTTCCTGCGACTGGCTCTTGGGCAGGTCGCGTTTCCAGTCTTCGTTGGTCATGACCGACAATATCCACTCGGCCAGTTCAAGGGCCCGATAGGCGTCTTCGCCAGTCACTTTCGGCCGGTGCCCGTGCAGAATGGAATTGACGAAGTCGTCAAGCTCGGCAGCAAGCATCTCGGTCTCTTCACCCTGATATTCATCGACTTTCAGCAAATTACCGAATACATGCTCGCGGATGGCATTGGCTGATGTCATATCCAGCGATTCCGGCTGAAGTTCGCCGCCTTCCAGAATTGCCTCGCCCGGCTTCAGGCACATGGCCTTGCGGGTGGCAAAGTCCATATCCACATAGCCTTCCATGCCCCACACCTTCAGCCGGCGGCTGGCTGCCATGCTGGCCCGGCAGGCTGATAGAGTGGCAACGGTGCCGTCAGCAAAATCAACCCGGGCATCAACCATGTCTTCCTGACCACCAAAAATCGTCAGGCCATAGGCTGAAACATTTCGAACCGGGGCCGAGACCAGAGAAAGAATCAGGTCAAGGTCGTGAATCATCACGTCGTGAACGACACCAATGTCAGTCGAACGGAACGAGTAAGAGCTGTGGCGTTCTGATTCCAGCAGACGGGGCGTGAGCGAATATTTATTCAGCACACCCAGCACGGGGTTAAATCGTTCAATATGACCGACCTGCAGAATGGCACGGCTGCGCTTGGCCAGCATCAGCAGATCAGAGGCCTGATCAAGGTCGGCCGTCAGCGGTTTTTCAACCAGAACGTGAATCCCACGTTCAAGAAACGGCTTGGCCAGTTTGTGGTGCAGAAAGGTCGGGGCAGCGATGGAAACGGCGTCCACCTCGCTGAGAATGTCGTTAATATCGCAATGGGCTGCACAGCCAAGAGTTTCGGCAATTTTCTGAGCCTGTTCCCTGCGGCTGTCAACCACGGCCACCAGATTCACGTCGGGGTGATGCCCGAGGATTCGGGCGTGATGTCTGCCCAGATGGCCGACACCGACTACGGCGACTCGTGGTATGGATGAAAGAATCACGCCACCCTCCCTTGATCACGTCCATATCCCAGGGCTGCTGCGGCGGATGCCCGGAGAAAATCAAACATTTCAACAACTTCCGGTGTCCATAAACCGATATTGCGCAATTGTTTCTCTGCGAAATCGGTCGACATTCCGGTGCGATACACAAGGCGGAAAGCTTCAACCAGCGATGCAATGGCGAGGGGTTCTGCATCCAGCCTTTGCAGGCCAGCCACATTGATACAGCGAACCGTGGCCGGACGACCGTCAGCCACCAGATGCGGCGGAATGTCGGCTGCCACTTCGTTCAGCGAACCAATCGCGGCGTTACGGCCGATGCTGACTCCACACTGGATAATACTGCCATGGCCCACCCGTACACTGGCACCCAGCGTTGCACCCCGGCCCACCTGCACGGCGGCACCAAGCTGGCAACCCTCGCCCAGCGAGGCAGCACGCGAGACTTTGGAAAGACTGCCAAGAACTGAGCGGTCGCCAATTACCGTCGGGCGGCCTGTGCAACCGTTTTCAATCACAACAGCCCGGCCTGTCTCAACTTCGCGGCCAATTACTATCTGATCTATCCGCCGTGGCCTGCCCGTTTGGCTTTTCTGTCCGGCCCCGGCACCAATCAGGCAGTGCGAGGCTATGCTTGAGCCCTGACCGATCAGTGTACGCGAACTGACCCAGACATGGCCGGCAATGACCACCTCTCGCTGCAAGACCACCTCAGGCCCGATTCGGCTCAGATCGCCAATGCGGCACCCATCGGCGACGAACGCCCGGGGGTCAACAATGGCACAGTCTGAGATCATTCGAACCATCGGGCTGTCGCTCTCCTTACCCACAAAATCGGAATAACTGGCCCTTCGACTTCGTCATTTCATTGAAAAATTCTTGGCCTATCCCGCGATCTTCAAGGCCGGGTTGGTTTTACGCAACATCTTTGCCAGTTCTGCATTCATCTGGTGCCCTGACCGATAAGCCACCACATGCCCCTGAATGCGGCAACCCAGCAGATGCAGATCGCCCAGAGTGTCAAGCATTTTGTGCCTGACCGGTTCATTGACAAATCGCAGGCTGTTATCGATCGGACCATCGGGGCCAAAGATCAGGAGGTCATGTGCCGTGCAGTGTTTGCCGATTCCTGCGGCATGAAGCTGGCGAACCTCTTCCTGCAGAACGAAAGTACGTGCCGGTGCAAGCTCGCGGGCAAACGAGCCGTGAGTCAGGCGAAAATCGTGAATCTGCACACCCAGCAATGGCACGTTGGGGTAATCAAGCGTGTATGTCATTTCGAAAAGAGCATCAGGGCAGGGCACGATGCTGGCCATCATGCCGCCGAAGCTGACGGTTGCAGGCGTGCTGACCACGCACACCGCTGCGGCCTTGGGCTGAACTTCAAGCCCGGCTTCAGCCAGAGCATGCGTAAATGCCTGGCTTGAACCATCGCAGCCTGGCGTTTCGGGGCCATCAATTGCGATGCGGCAGTTATCAATGCCCAGTCCGGCCAGAGCGGCCATCACATGCTCGACCATTTCAACGGTGGCCGAGCCTCTGGCAATGGCTGTGCGGCGCTGGCTGTGAAGCAGATAATCAATAGTTGCCGGAATTTCCGGCTGGCCGGGCAGGTCGGTTCGAACAAAAGTAATACCGGAATCGGGCGGAGCCGGCTGAAAAACCAGTCGGGCATCGCGGCCTGTCAGGTATCCTCGGCCAGCGACTTCAGTTTTCTGCCGGATTGTCTGTTGCAAGGGAGAGAGCAATTTTGGGGAGTGGCTCATTCCTGCAGGATCCTTCCCTTCAGCACTTCACCAGGGAGGGTGCCCCTGGATGATAAGTTTACGCGCCGCCTCGACTCACTGACATCCTTGTCTGTAAGACGAGGTGGCGCGTCAATTACGGTCAGCCGCCAGACCCATTCTCACCGGCAAAAGCCAGTTGGCAAATGGCACAGGCAGGCAATTTGAATTTATGCCAGATCAATTCCCGCGGGTGGTGGCGGGTTGTGCGGTGGCAGCCGGTGCAGCAGGGGCAGTGGCTGGCCGGGGCTGATTGGCGGCAACCTTGCGATATTCCTGATTCAGGAACTGAACCACCTGCTGGGTGATGTCGTTGCGGGGGTCAGAATAAACCACCGTGCGCGAGAGAATGGCCATTACGGCCTGTGGGTCGGCGGCGCTGGGCTGTTCGTTTGAAACCTTGACCACATAATTCATGCCACGCCAGGCGGCCACGCGGGCAGTCATGCTCTGGATTTCACGATAAAGGGCCGAGAGTGCTTCCGCTTCAATCTGGGCCAGTTCCTTACGGGCTGATTCCTGAGCTGATTCACCCGTAATTTTCATCTGTGTCAGCTGCTGGTCAATCTTCTTGAATTCCGGGCTGGTGGGTGCAAGGCTCGCCTGCTTTTCGGCAAGCGTTTTCATGTCGGCAACCAGCTTCTGCAGTTCGTTCTGCTTGGCCATGGCCTTGGCGGCGATGTCGTCGCTGCTGACTTTCACTTTTTCATAATTTTTGAAGACCGAGTCCATGTCGATCGTGCCAATCACGGCTGGCAGGCCAGGTGTGGGGCCATTGGTTGCGGCAGCAGCTGTGCCGCCACTGTTTGAAGCGGTGCGCTGCACGCCACGATCGGCGGCCGCCTGCTGTGCCGAAGCAAAACCGGCCATGCCCAGGCAGATTGCAAGAGCCAGGGTTATGTTTTTCCGCATCATGCTACATCCTTGTTCGAGTGCAGATCAGGCCTGGAATTCACGTTGCCGTATTAAAATCAGCCTGGTCGAATGTGCTTCGTTGTGGCCAAACCGGGATCGCCGCGAAACTCCATGTCACGCCATGTATCCCACGAAAGTCACCCTAATTTGACCGATCTTGCAAGCATGGTCAAGGGCAATTTTCGTGTCAGATTTGTTACTGATCAATCATCGCCTTTCAGCCCCTGACCAAATCATCTGCAAAGAATCAAAATGCATTTCATTATGAATTTTTCAAACAGCTTTTTTGATCATATTGACGGCCAATCTCAGGCCCGTGGCACAGAGTAAACAGCGAAAATCCGAAACGGACCAGGTTCGGTGTTGTCAAAACGCCCCTTTTCCAGAAGTGATTTCGCCTGATCAAATGAATCAAGAAGGCAGTGGCAGTTGGTTTCAATTTCCCTGGCCAGAGCATTACAGGAAAGCGGCGAACATTCAGGTAAATTGCCCTCAGAAAATGAAACGATGTCATATCCTGCCAAGTATTTTTCGATCGGCAGAACGACATTCGAACGAGATCTTCCCTGAGCAACGTAGGGCTGCCATGATTGATCCGACTGATGAAATTCAAATTCAAATTCAAATATTTCAAAGTAGAACATGGTGCAATGAGTCAGGTTGATTGCATTTTCATCTGCCCAAGTGGCGATAATGCCCGGCGAGTCAAAAAACCGGAATTCATTGATCTTGCCGTGAAAATAATTTTCGTCAAACGGCGGCGAAATACAATGGCTGACGGAATAAATGTCAGTTATCCGCTCGGGGAGAAGCCTGTTCTCAGAACCTTTAGCCACTTTCTTTGCCATGTAGCCGGCAGGTAACACGAGATCAGACCCTGAAATTAATGAAAGCTGTTACAGCTTTTCTGATTGAAATCAACTATTGATTTCTATCAAAACAGCGATGAATAAGCCATGCCGCCACCACGATCGGCTTCGTTCATTGAAATTGTCGGGACTTTCATCAGCAGATATTCTGCCAGAGTGTCAAGGTAGGCTGAATAATCATTCAGATAACCACACAGCTCCTCGTAGGGGTCATCAACCTGTTTTACCGGAAAGCCTGATTTTTTCAGATAATCCCAGATTTGCATGGCATCGGCCCGGGTAACTCTGGTCTGCGATTTGTTCAAGTCAGGCTTCAGGTCAAAGAGCTGGCAGAAGAGTTTCAACTCTTCGACACCTGTCACATGAAGGTTGCGGCCCGAACGGTTGTCGTCAACATCCAGCCATGCCAGGCACATGGCGGCCAGATCCATAAGCACAGCGACACCGCTGAGCCATGTGCCTCGCCGCGATGGCGAGCGGTGATAACAGAGAATCGGATAGCACAACTGGCTGAGAAACAACTTCAAAAACCACTGTGATGATTCTCTGAAAAATTCATGAGCAAAGTGTATGTCACGTGAGGGGATCATCTTGTAAATGACCGACGACGCGCTGAAGCTGAAGCTGATGCGTGTCTGGATTCGAACCAGACCAAGTTCCCGCTCGTAGAAAACCGAATTGAAGGTCGGCGTGAAGCCGATCATCAGGCCAAGAAACGAATAACCGCAGAAAACTTCGATCAGTGAATAGATTTTGCCGAAACTGCCCACGGGCGAAAAGTCGCCATAACCCAGCGTGAAGAATGTCACGCCGCTGAAATAGACATAATCGAGAAAGTGCGGTGATTTACTGGTGCCGCGCAGCCCTTCGCCCATCGCCCAGGAAAGGATTGCAAACCCCAGGATCAGCGAAACCAGCCACAGCACCAACAGGCTGATCAACAGCACCGGTGCATACAGGGAAAGAAGTTTTTCACGAACACGCACTGAACTGGTTCGTGCATAAAAGAATCGCAGAATTCGCCAGTAATAGCGTTCCATCAGGCGTGAAACACTGGTGTGCTGCTCGGTTTTCCGGCTCAGGTTAATAAACGAGAAACCGTCGATCAGCGTCATGACGATAAGGCTGAAGCCAAAAATCGACCACAGACCTGTGACAACTTGATTCATGACCCATGTTCCCGCCGGAATCCAAACCTGCTGATCGAACGAATCATTTATCGTATTTTAAATCAGCCTTTGTTCACCCCTCTCTCCAAAATGACTCTTTGCAGAACTGTTAATCAAAATCGTCGGCCTTCTTTTCATTACATCACGTTAATTTGCACCTCTCTACTTACCTTTCATCAAGTTGGTTATGATGATACAAACCCAGTCGTCACTTTCCACCCAAGCCCGCAAAAGCCAGCCCATGCCCAGCCAACCACGCCAACCCGTTTCGCTGCTCTCGCGTCGCCAGTGGCTGGCCCGACATGCCACAGGCTTCGGCCAGGTGGCCCTGGCCGGAATGCTTGCCGGTTCGTCGCCCGCAAGCTCCGTCGCCAATGCCGCACTTCAGCCAGCCCCGCACTTCAAGCCACGGGCCAGGCATGTGATCTTTCTATTTATGGATGGCGGCATGTCGCAGGTCGATACCTTCGACCCCAAGCCCCGGCTCGCCAAAGACGCCGGCAAGCCTTTCCCCATGCGAATTGACGCCACCCAGTTCGACCAGATCGGCAACATCCTCCCCTCACTCTGGCCGTTTCAGCCACGCGGCGAATCAGGCCTGCCCATCAGCGACCTCTTTCCGCACCTGGCCCGATGCGCCGACGACCTGTGCGTGATTCGCTCACTGACCAGCGAATTCCCCGAACATGCCCAGGCCTGCTATTTCGTGCACACGGGCAGCGGGGCACAGGGCCGCCCCAGCGCCGGGGCGTGGGCCAGCTATGGTCTGGGCACCGACAATGAAAACCTCCCAGGATTTGTCGTCCTGAATGGCGGCATGATTCCTCTGGGCGGCATTGGCTGCTATGCCAGCGGTTTTTTGCCCGCCGAACACACTGGGGCCTTTTTTCATATTGGCGGGCAGGGGCCGGTGGTTGAAAACATCACGCCCGCCCAGTCGGCCGACGACCAGAAAAGAACACTCGCCTTCATTCGCCAGGCCGACAGCCAGTTTATCAGCACGCTGGGCCCAGGGGCAGGGGCGGTGGAATCAGCAGTGCGCACCATGGAACTGGCCGCCAACATGCAAAGGGCTGTGCCCGAAGTGGCCGATATTTCAGGCGAAAGTGCCGCCACCAGAAAGCTATATGGCGTTGATTCGCCCGACGCCTTTCAGGCCCGCTATGCCAAAGAGGCCCTGATTGCCCGCAGGCTGGTTGAACGGGGCGTACGATTTGTGGAACTGACCATGGTCAATGGCCTGCGATTCGTCTCGCCCTGGGATTCGCACGGCAACCTGACCGAAGAGCACGGCCGATGCGCCCGCAGTGTTGATCAGCCCATCGCCGCTCTGATTCACGACCTCAAAGCCCGCGGCCTGTGGGATGAAACGCTGCTGGTCTGCACCAGTGAATTCGGCCGAACACCCTTCGCCCAGGGCACGAACGGCCGCGACCACAACCCCCAGGGCTTCTCGTGCTGGCTGGCCGGCGGGGCTGTAAAAGGCGGCATGGCCTATGGAGCCACCGATGAATTCGGCTATCGGGCCGTGACGGATGTCGTGACGATGCACGACCTTCATGCCACCATTCTGCATATCATGGGTATCGACCACACCCGCCTGACCTATCGCTTCGGCGGCCGTGACTATCGCCTGACCGACGTCTTTGGCAATGTGGTCAAACCGATTCTGAGCTGAAACACGGCATCAGGGTGAACGACTACGTGGGCCAAGCGGCCGCGGCAAGCCCAGCGTAGTCAGAAGTTGTTGTGAGCTCATGCGATACACACCCGATAATCACGCCGGATTTCAGACTAACGGTCAGAAGATACGGCCGAGATGACGTTAATCACGCAGACTCAACTACTGGTCAAAAAAGTCAACTGATAATCCACCTTGCACCCCATCGCCCCGAATTGCCGATAGTTAGCAAGGCAGGGAAATGGTTTTTGACGGCGCATGGCTTCTCTCAAACCAACCCAAGCCCACCCATGTGGAGATTTGGATGAAGCACGCCAACGACGGCACTAACCGAAGCTCAAAATTTCAGCTGGGTGCGTTCCTGCACTATCTGATGAGCGAATGCGGGCTGTCTGAAAACACGCTGGCGGCCTATCGCGGCGATGTCATGCGTTTTTTCCGCTGGAAAAACCAGTACTTCACGGGCGAGATCAAATCGCTGAAAGTGGCCGACCTGGAAAAATTTGTCGAATGGCTGGGGCAGGGCGGGCTGGCACCCAAAAGCATCGCCCGAAACCTGGCCAGTCTCTCGTCTTACTTTCGGTTTGAAATATATGAAGGCAGGGCCGAAGAGAATCTTGTCAAGCTGGTCGATGCCCCCCAACTTTGGGACCGCCTGCCAACCGTGCTCAGCCCGGCCCAGATCACCAGCCTGCTTGAGGCTCCTGTCGCCGGCAGCCTGCGTGGCGACCGCGCCCGGGCCATTCTCGAAACACTTTACGCCAGCGGCTGCCGCGTTTCAGAAGTGGCCGGGCTGAAGCTGAACGACCTGGACCTGGAAAAAGGCTGGCTGAGGTGCGTGGGCAAGGGCGATAAACAACGCCTGGTGCCACTGGGCAGCCAGGGCATTGCTGCATTGAACGCTTATCTGTCGCAACACCGGCCAAGGCTTCTGGGCAAGTCGCCGCTGGCCCGCGACTTCGTCTTTCTCAATAATCGGGGCCGACCTGTCGGCCGTAACTCTATCTGGATTCTCGTGAAAAAATATGCCCTCGAAGCCGGCATCACATCAAAGGTCAGCCCGCACACGCTGCGACACAGCTTTGCTACGCATCTGCTGGCCGGCGGGGCCGACCTCCGCGTGGTGCAGGAACTGCTGGGCCATGCCTCAATCGCCACCACGCAAATCTATACCAGGGTTGATATAAGCCGCCTGCAAAAAATCCACCGCCAGTGCCATCCTCGCGAGTCAAATTTGCCGAAAATCGACCCCGTTACACCCCTGCCACTTAAGAAACGAAAACCGTAAACAATTATATTACATGAGTTTAGATTTAACCGACATCATCGATAAAAAATCTCAAAATTTTCTTGAAAAATCGTCATAATTTTGTTGCATTACAGTTGACAGGATCATTATGATCTGTTTTATCGATACAACCTGCCCATCTGATCGACACTGCGACACATTATTCAGGTTGCCGTCATCATGCGTGAGCGGTTGGCTCGAATCAGCCATCCAGGTTCAGATATCATGGAATGATTTCTGCCTGGGGTTGGTGGCTGAGAAAGATTGACAACACAGACTTGCCTCGATTTGGAAAGGATGCCACGTCATGAGGGAAAAAAATCGCCCGTTGATCGGTATTAACACCGATTTTGTTGTAACGGCCCGGCACAAGATGCCGCACAGCTTCATGCGAAGCGGCTATTATGATTGTGTTGCCGCGGCTGGTGGTATTCCGGTGATGATCCCGCCCCTGACGAGGGACTGCGATCTGAACCCACTTTTAGACCGCCTTGATGGCGTTGTTTTAAGCGGTGGCGACGACATCGACCCGCTGAAGATGGGGATGCATCATCACCCGTCGGTGAAAAAAATGGAAGAACGCCGCGAAACGGCCGACAGGTTGCTTGTGCGGCTGTGCCAGCAGCGAAAAATACCGACTCTGGGCATTGGCCTGGGCATGCAGGAGCTGAACGTCTTTCTGGGCGGCCAGCTTTATGTGCACCTTCCCGAAGAATATCCACGCGGGCTACCGCACCACGACCTGAATGGCGGCGTGCACCGGCATGTGGTGCACCCGGTGAAGGGGTCGATGTTTGAGAAAATCTATGGCTCCGATGAAATGCATGTCAACAGCATGCATCATATGGGCATCAAGAAACTTGCGCCCTGCATGAAGGCCGCCGCGCACGCGGTTGACGGCCTGATTGAAGCCATTGTGCACACCGACTCCGACTGGTGGTGCGTGGGTGTGCAGTGGCACCCGGAAGCCGATGGCCTGATTTCGCTGGACACCCAGCTTCTTGAAGACTTTGTCGAAGCCTCGGCAAGCTACCGCTCGAAGCCACAACTCAAGCTGGCCAAAGTCGGCTGAGACGGCTTTTTCCAGATTATTGCAGAACAGGCTCCGCCCACTCCTGGGCGGAGTTTTTTTTTGAAAATGTGACCAGACATTTTTTGCCAAGACATGAACGCACATCCATGGCCCGAGGGTTAATATCAGCATAAAAAAATCTGCCAGACATTCATTCCCATGAGCAAAAATATCGATAATCGAATCTAAAAATCTTAAAGTGTACAATTGAATATACTCTGGCATTTTCGGTATGAGGTTGGTAGAAAATATAAGTGCATGGGCTTGCCTGTGCCGGATAGGTTCCCCACCCCTGATGGCCACCTGTGGCTGTCTCTGCGAGCGATTGCCCCAAAGGGTAGTTCGCTTAAATGTATCTCACCAGCAAACTTCGGGAGGCATAAAACGTGGGCCAGTCCCCAGCCGAAGAACATACAGCCCAGCCCTCGCGCCGAACCTTCCATGCCGTAGCCAGCGTGGTGCTGGGGTCGGTGATTGGTGCAGTGCTATCCATTCCGGGCGTTGCCTTTATCCTCTCACCCATCCTGAAATCGAAAAATGCCGGCAATGATGGCTCTGCCGCAGACGGTTTTCAGGTCCTTGGCAAGCTCTCAGACCTTGAAGAGGGTGTGCCCAAAGTCTTTCCGGTGCTGGGCAAAACCAAGGACGCCTGGGTGCAATATCCGGAAGAGCCGATTGGCTCGGTCTGGATGATTCGCCAGGGTAAGGCTGTTACCGCCTTTTCTGCCGAATGCCCGCACCTGGGCTGCGCCGTGAGCCTGGGCCCCGAAGGAAAAACCTTTTTCTGCCCCTGCCACACCAGCACATTTGAATTTGACGGCAAGCCGAAAAACGCCGTTCCGCCGAGGGGTATGGACACGCTGGAAGTGAAACTTTCAGCCGCCGAAGACCCTGAAATTCGAGTGAAATTCCTCAGATTCCGCACCGCCATACCGGAGAAGACCCCCCTTGCTTAAGCAACTTTCCGACTGGCTCGACGACCGCACCGGCTACAAGCACCTGCTGCACGAAACCCTCGACGAACCGGTCAAGGGCGGAGCCCGCTGGCGGTATGTCTTTGGTTCTGCCGTGACAACCGCGTTTATGATTCAGCTCGTGACCGGCGTTCTCTTAATGACAGCCTACAGCCCAAGCTCTTCTACGGCATGGGGTTCTGTCTATTATATCAGCTATGAGATGGTCGGCGGCTGGTTTATCCGCGGCCTGCACCACTTCGGCGCACAGGCCATGGTGGTGCTGCTGTTTCTGCACCTGCTTCAGGTGCTTATTGCCGGTGCCTATCGGGCCCCGCGTGAAGTGAACTGGTGGCTGGGCATGGTGCTGCTTTTCATCACGCTTGGCTTCAGCCTGACGGGTTATCTATTACCCTGGGATCAAAAGGGTTACTGGGCGACAAAGGTTGCCACGAACATCATGGGCATTACGCCGCTGGTGGGTGCCGAGGTGCAGAAGGTGGTCGTCGGCGGCAGCGAATATGGAAACCAGACACTGACCCGCTTTTTCGGCCTGCATGTGGGCGTGCTGCCCGGCCTGCTGGTAATGACACTGGCCGCGCACATTGCCGTTTTTCGGCGGCATGGGGTGACTGCCCCGAAACATGCAACGGGTTCCGAGCCATTCTGGCCTAAGCAGGTCTTTATGGACGCCCTGGCAAGCAGCGTGGTGGTAGGAGTGGTGGCGTTTTTCGCCATTGCCGAGCGGGGTGCCCCGCTTGATGCTCCGGCCGAGCCAAGCTCAAGCGATTATCCGGCACGCCCGGAATGGTACTTCCTGAGCCTCTTCCAGCTGCTGAAAAACCCGGCCTTCGCTGGTGAGAACGAGATTATCGGCGCAATTATCGTGCCCGGTGCCATCGTAGCCGCCCTGATGGCCTTTCCGCTGCTGGGGCGGGTTTTGCCAGGCAAGCTGGCCCACTTCCTGGCCTGTTCGCTGGTTTTCGGCCTGGTGGGTGTCGCCGGCCTGCTGACGATGCAGGCACTGGATGAGGACAAAAACAACGCTGATTTCCAGGCGAACCGTGTGAAGGCTGATATTGCCAGGCAGCGGGCTCTGTTCCTGGCAGGCCATCCCAAGGCGGGCGTGCCCCCCGAAGGTTCGCGTTATGTGTTGCTGAACGATCCCCTGCATACTGGCTATGAGATTCTTCAGCAGAAGTGTCTTTCGTGCCACTATTACGACGGTAAGGGGGCGATGGAACGCGGCCCTGACGGCAAACTGGCCATGACCAGACAGGTGGCTCCTGACCTGGCCGGATTTGGCAGCCTGGCATGGATTCGAGGCCTGCTTGATAACCCGGCCGACCGGAAGTTCTTTGGCTCGACTCCTCAATGCGGCGGCATGCAGCGATGGAAAAAATCGTCGAAGCTGAAGCCTGACGAGCTTGATAAAGTCGCCGATTTTGTGGCCAGTTTCGCCACGGTGAAAGACGACGAAACCCCGCAGGACTGGCTGGCAAAAGAAGAAGTCGCCAATCATCCGGGTCTTGAGCTCTTTAAAAAAGACTGCGGCCGATGCCACATGGTAGACCCGGAAGGCAGTCTGGGCGAAGGTGGCGAGGAAGAGGCTCCGAATCTCTTTGGCTGGGGCAGCAACCGCTGGATGGACCGAATGATCCGTCATCCGGAAGCTGTTGACCGCTATGGATTTATGGATGCCAAAGACCAGATGCCGGCCTTCGATGAAACGGAACTGGCTGACCGTGAGATGAACGTAATCCTCAAGTTTCTGAAGGGTGAGTACATTTCCAACCCGCCCGGCACTGCCCAGGTTGAGTAGTGGTGGCAGGTTAACGGAGTTTTCAAAGAGAGATCCGCCTGGTGCCGGGCGGATCTCTCTATTGAACTCATAATTTCCCGATTCTCTTACGCCTTGTCTCAATTCCCACTCTCTGGCAAGATACCGATAAGCAACTTTTCTGATTTCGCCACGCACATTGCACACAGGTCCGGCCCAACATGGAACGCAAAAAAACAGCCCTGGTAACCGGTTCTGCCACTGGCATCGGCCGCTCAACCGCCTGGCAGCTTGCTGATCGTGGTTATCAGGTGGTGGTAAACTATTCCCGATCAGAAATTGATGCTGAAGAAACTGCCGCCGGCGTGCGCGAGCGTGGTGCGGAAGTGCTTGTTGTGAAAGCCAATGTGGGCAACGACGACGAAATTCGTTCCATGGTTGATCAGGCTGTTGGACATTTTGGTGGCCTTGATGTGCTGGTGAATAATGCCGGCACCACGCATTTTATTGCCCACACAGACCTTGAAGCCGTGTCGGAACAGGTCTGGAACGATATTTTGAATGTCAATGTCAAGGGCCTGTTCAGTTGCTGTCGCGCCGCCATGCCGCACCTGAAAAAAAGGCAGGGCAATATTGTGAATGTGGCTTCAGTGGCAGGGCTTGCCGGCTCTGGCTCGTCCATACCCTATGCAGCCAGCAAAGGCGCGGTAATCACCCTGACGAAGAGCCTCGCCAGGGCCTTCGCCCCCGAAGTGCGTGTCAATGCCGTGGCCCCGGGGCCAGTGCAGACACGCTGGCTGGCTGACCATCAGGATATGGTCGAATCGGCCATGACCCTTACGCCAATGAAGCGGCCGTCGTCGCCCGACGACATTGCCGATGCCATCGTTTTTCTTGCTGATGTCTCCACACTCATGACAGGCCAGGTCGTTGTCATCGACGGTGGCCGCACCATGTAATAACCAACCTGTCGAACCACCTGCTAGATTGCCTTCAAATAAAGATTTAACGTAATGAATCTCAATGCCTCGCCTATCGACCCTGCCCATGTTTTTGACCTTTATCGGGGCCGACTTTCAACCGAGATTCTCTGTGCCGTTGCCTGCCGCACAAACTTCTTCCAGAAGCTGGGCAATGACGGGCTTACGGCTGAGGAAACGGAAAAAGCTCTTGGCTGGTCGCCCCGGGCCACCAGTGTTGTAACCACCGCCCTGCGGGCTATGGGTTTCCTGAACGTTTCACCTTCTGAACGATTCGTTGCAACCGAAACGTCCAGGCTGTTTCTCGATTCTGAAAGCGAATTCGCCCTGACTGGCTATTTGGGCCTGTCAGCGCAAAGCCCTGCTGTTTCAGCCTTTCTGGAAGCCGTTCAGCGGCCGGCCCCCACGGCCACCACCAATTCGGGCACGGCTTTTACATTTCGGTCTGACAAGCCAAGTGCGATGGACGACCCGGAACTGGCGCGGTTTCTGACCGTTTCACTGGCCGGACGCGGCCGATGTGTGGCCCCGGCATTGGTCAAAGCCGCCCCCCCTTTGAACGAATCGGGCACCCTGCTTGATATTGGCGGCGGCTCGGGCTTTTATTCGATTGCTTATCTCATGCGATACCCGGCGATGAAAGCTGTGGTCTGGGATCGCCCCGAAGTGCTCAAGGTGGCCCGTGAAAATGCAGAAAAATATGGTGTGACTGATCGTCTGACGTGCATTGGCGGCGACATGTTCACCGACCCGTTTCCAGTTCAATGCGAAACACTGCTGGTTTCGAACATCCTGCACGATTGGGATGTGGCCGAAATTCGTCACCTGCTGGCCCACTGGCATAATCACGCCCAGCCCGGTGCAAAGCTGCTCCTGCACGATGTTTTTCTGAACGATTCGCTGGATGGACCTTTGCCAATTGCCCTTTATTCCGCCGACCTTTTCTACCTTACCGAAGGTCGGGCCTATAGCCAGGCAGAATATCTGGCATTTTTCCGTGAAACAGGCTGGGCAACCGATGATTCACAAAAGCCAGTTCCCACATTGGCCCATTGTGGTGTCATCCAGGCTGTAAGGCCATAAATATTTTTATTCAGAAGACCTTGAAGGCCAGACAGCCAGGCTGCCCGAGCTGAGGTCTAAAGGCTGAAGATGCCTGGAAGCGTAATTAAAAAAGCCCGGGAAGTCATTCCCGGGCTCTCTCTCACCCTCAACTGATTATGATTCTTTTCAACGGGCTTAAACGCCGGCGGCAACCATCTCTGTTGAATTTTCCATCGCAATCTCGCGAAGTCTTTGCAAGGCCCTGTCCTGAATCTGGCGAACTCGTTCCTTCGAGACAGCCAGCACCTTGCCGACCTGACTCAAACTCAGTTTTTGACGACCACCCAGTCCGAAACGAAGTTGCAGCACCTGCTGTTCGCGGGGCCGTAACTCGCTGATAAGCCGGGCCACCATTTCACCAGCATTTTCATCATCAGAGATTTCATATTCCGTTTCAGTGATGGTCTGCATCAGGCTGAAGTTGGAATCGAAATCGATCGTAGCGTTCAGGGAAACGGTGGGGCGTGTTGCTGTATGAATCCGGTGAATCAGTTCCGAAGCATCGGTCGGCAGATCGTCACCTTCCGCCTCGAATTCGTCGGCAGCGACTTTCTCTATACCTTTTTCCTGACATTGGGCAAGTTGGCGAAGATGACGTGGAGAAAGTCGAACCGGATAGGCTCCGGAGGCAACGGCACGCTGCATGGCCTGTCGAATCCACCACGTAGCATAGGTAGCCAGTTTCGTTTCATGGTTCAGATCAAAGCGATCAATCGCTTCAAGCAGGCCAAGAAAACCTTCCTGAATCAAGTCTGAGTAAGCGATCCCTCGTTCACGAAAACCCTTGGCAACGTGAGCCACAAGCCGCATATTGGCAAGCGCAAGCCGTGTTCGCAGTTCACGATAGCGATCGAAGCTCGCACCCAGACGGGCTTCTTTTACACCAGAAAGAAAGTCGCGGTTGGCAAGAAGTTGACTAAGAGCAACCCTCGGGTCGTCTTCTTCAACATTGGGCATATCAATTTTCTTCAGAGCGGAAGTGAGTTTCTTGCGACATCTGGCAAGCTCCATAAGAATTTCGCGTTCCTCAGATTTTGAGAGGACTTGCGTGATCTCGGCATCAAGCTGGGTAAAACCGTCCAGATCATCTTTTCGCTGCGAAGCCATGATTCTCACCTCATCTTACGTTATGCAAATCCTGAAAAGTCTGAGCCAGAGAGCCAATTGCACGTCGGCCATCTGGAAAAATTGAATCGCTCAAAGTTGCGAGACACTCAAGATCATCGCCAATGACGACACCAAGTCGTGTCAGTTCAGATCTCACCGTGGGCGTCACACCCATTCCACCCACCACCAACCGTGTTTTCATGGAACGGGCAGTTTCGAACAATCTTTGCAGTTCTGTCATAAACTGCTGCTCATTAAGTAGATGATTCACACTAAGCCAGGCGATTTTTGGCTTAAGATCGGTAATCGCCTGCGAAAGTTCAATGATCGGCAGGTGACAGCCCAGGTTACGCACGTTCCATCCACGTTCAAGCAGGCAAAGCTCACAAAGCATGCCACTCAGTGTGTAATGATCGCCTTCAGGCGTAGCACCTATTGCCATCGGGGCTGCCTGCTCCATGCCTGTACGCCTGTTGCGGGAACGAATCTGTCGCACCAGTTCATAAAGCACATCGGCCAGAAGATGGCAGGCATGATGCTCCTGAAAAATTTCAATTCGTCCATCCTGCCAGGCATGACCGATTCGTTTCATCACCGGCGAAATCAATTTGTCAGCCAGCGACGCGGCATTGCCTTCAGACGCATAAACCGTGCGAACAGCATGCCGGGCTTCTTCCACATGTGACTGGATCAGAGCGGCTTTCAGTGCCGACTGCCAATATTCCAGTGATTCGTTCACGGCCCGGAGGCGACCTGTCGAAACAACACTGGCAGGAGCTGAAGCAGTTTTTTCAACGGTCGATAGACCGCGTTCCTTCGCATATTGCTCAACAATATCGAAGGTGAGACGCCGGTGACCACCTGGTGTTTTAACGGCAGGTATCTGATTCGATTCAACCAGCCGCTTGACCGTGCTGACACTGAGGCCCAACCTGTCAGCGGCCTGTTGTGTCGTCAGTAACCGATCATCTGTGCTCATGAAATCGATCCACAAAAACCGTTATGGGCGGTATGAACGTATTTATCGTATCATTGAACGATTGCACTGCAAAGAAAAAAACGATGGATTTTGTGAAAAATTTCGCATTAAATACACAAGTATATATTTTAAAAGGCTTTATAATTTTCAAATCCTTATCTAAACCAAAACTCTTCGGCCTCGCCACTTCGGGCCAATGAACGTTTTGAACGAATTAACGAACCTTAAGTGAACGAATTTCCCTGGTGACATGCTTTCGTCGGTCTGCCTTGCCATGGATGGGTGCCTGGAATTAACATGAGCTTTGAAATATGGCTTGATCGACAGCACATGGAATGGATGATCAGATGAATGCACCGAAATTTGACAAGGCTGAACTCATCACCCAGCTTAAGGGCAGGGCCCTGAAATTTGGTGATTTCACTCTTGCCAGCGGCAAGAAATCAACTTTTTATATCGATGGTCGACTGATAACTCTCTCAGCTGGCGGAGCCAGCGTGATTGCCGACGGTATGCTTGAAATACTGAGCCAATTCCCCGAGGTTCAGGCTGTTGGCGGCCTGACGATGGGTGCCGACCCAATTGTGGGTGGTGTGCTGGCCAGGGCAGGCGCCCATGGCCGGGCGGATCTACTTGGCTTTCTCGTTCGCAAAGAAGCCAAAGATCATGGCACGGGTAAACTGGTAGAAGGCCCGCTGCAGCCCGGCATGAAGGTTGTCATTCTTGATGATGTGGCAACCACTGGCGGTTCAAGCCTTCAGGCCGTTCGTGCCGTGAGAGCCGCCGGTGCGGAAGTTGTGGCGGTAATTGTTGTCCTTGACCGGCTTCAGGGGGCAGACAAAAACTTTGAGGCCGAGGGGCTGAAGTTCTTCGCCCTGGCCAACCTGAACGATCTGGGTGTGAACTCTCAGTAAATAGAAAAAGAGTGCAGGAACAAGGCTCCTGCACTCTTCAGGAATTGTTGATCAATCAGGATCAATGAAACAGACCACCAAGAATCCCGCCCGACTTTTTACCCGACTGGGCACTTGGATACACACCCTGGGCAGATGGCGCGGCGGCACCATTATGGCCTGACATGTGCTTCAAACCACCCTGAGCTGAAGGCAGTGTCTTGGCTGGGCCAAAAGGCGACTGACCGGCTGGCATGGCCTTGCCGGGGCCCTGTGCAGCCGGCATGACCTTGGCGGGGCCGGCAGCCGGTGCCAGTTTGCCTGCAGCCTGGGCTGAAGGAGCGACTTTGCCATAACCACCCGCATTCTGGGCCGAAGGGGCAATACCGGCAGGCATGCCCTTACCAGGTGCGATTCCAGCTGGCAAACCCTTACCGGGGCCCTGTGCAGCCGGCATAATCTTGGCGGGGCCGGCGGCCGGTGCCAGTTTGCCTGCAACCTGGGCTGAAGGAGCGACTTTGCCAAAACCACCCGCATTCTGGGCCGAAGGGGCAATACCGGCAGGGGCACCCTTACCAGGTGCGATTCCAGCTGGCAAGCCTTTGCCAGGGCCCTGTGCGGCCGGCATGATCTTGGCGGGGCCGGCAGCCGGTGCCAGTTTGCCTGCAGCCTGAGCCGATGGAGCAATTTTGGCTGGTGCTCCGGCCTGTTGGGCTGAAGGAGCAATGCCGGCAGGAGCACCCTTACCAGGAGCGATTCCAGCTGGCAAGCCTTTGCCAGGAGCCTGAGCCAGTTTGCCAGGGGCAACTGCCTGTTGAGCCGAAGGTGCCACGTATGGTGAAACGAGGCTTTGCGGGCTCGATTGGGCAACGATGCTAAGTGCGAGTGTAGCTAGCAGATTCGTCATTTTTGTTCCTCGTCATCCTTCAGAGGTGAAGTTAACCCTGGCGTGAAATTAGCTCAAGCCACGGGTCTCTTGCTCAAAATCGCTTCGCCTTTCCATGCCAGTTTGGTTGTCATCAATGACTTTTCAAGTGGCCGGCGAAGCAGAGATAATGGCTTAATGGCCCTGTATCTCTTATTGCATAAAAGGCTCAGCAACCATGCTTCCCGTTCATGCTGCCTTATTAATCGACAATCTCTACAAAACCACATAAGTCAATTTACAGAATTTAGGAAATTTACTTACGACTGCAGATTGTAACAGATTTAACGACGACCAGATAATTTACATGCTCTGAATAAAAATTACTTATTGGAGAAAACAGGTAAATTGCCGAAACAATTCAGGAGAGATGATCTCGTGGCGAGCGACGGAGATTCCTGACTGAGTCTTATTTCTACCATAGAGGTTGTCAGGTCGCCGCAAGGTTCAGTCTGTCGATCGCCAGCGGGGTGAATCAACGAATCGGGGGATTCATGATGATGTTCAGGGGGCAGAAAGTTCAGAAGTTGCTTCGCACGGGTCTCTTGATCGGTGCAGCCACACTGAACTTGCAACTTTTAACTGCGCAGGAAGCGCCGGCCACACCGGCTGCGGCCACGCCGGCTGCGGCTGAGAATGCAAAAACCATGCAGGTCCTTTCCGTTCCGCTGGGGGGCAGAACGGTGAGTCTTGATGGCGACAAGAAATTTGGCATTTATGTGCCGACCCGTTTTGGCGGGTCTTTAACGGTCGATATATCCGAAGGCACCATAACGAATTTCAAGGGCCCGGATGGCCGCGAATTCGAGAATGGGGCCGAGACCGCAGTAAACCAGCATGGCTGGTACACATTTGATGTGAAATCAAATGGTAAGCCCTACTTTCTTGAATCGCGATTCGTTCAGGTCGGCAAATCAACCCGCCGGCCGTGGAACTTTTATTACTGGCCCACCAAGGCCGACGCCATACATGAACCCTGGGCCGGCGGAAATGCCCGGGTTGACACCACTCAGGTGCGTGGTGACGACATTCTTCTGGTGCAGCCCGGCAGTTTCATTCAGCCGGGACAGGACATTGTTCATGCAGGGGTCAACGGCCTGCTTGAAACTGTGCCTGCACAGGGCGACGACCTCACCTGGTTTCCCAACCTCTATGACGATCTCACTGCCCGCGGCCCGAATGGTCAGATCCATATCAGCCCGGCACCACTCCTGAAGTTCGACGAACTCAACAGGACCATGGCCCGGCAGTGGGAAGCGGCCAACAGCCAGAATCAGGACATCTCTCGCTGGCCCGGGCATTGCCTTGGCGGAGCAGTGGCCTCTATTCTGCTCAATGAGCCCATTCCGCAGCCAAACTCGGGCATGACCCGCGACGAACTCAAGGCCCTGTGGGCTGAACTCGGAGAAAACCATTACAATCATGCCATCGGCGACTATGTCACTGAAGTGGCTGCTGGTCCTCCTCGTCCGGGCCCTGATGCCTGCGATCGATCAGTCCCACACTTCCATGCCATGCTTGAAAACCACATTCGCAGCCAGAAAAAAGCCCTTCTTGGCAACTTCCGGGCTTTCCCGCCACGTGGTTTGCCTAACGAAGTCTGGAATCAGGGTCTGGGTGAATATCGCTCGACTTACATTTCAGAACCGGCTCGTGGCGAGCGTGCCTACAAAATCATCACGGAAATCAGCTGTAACACGGGTGCCAGTCTGAACGGCGATGACGACAAGCCACGCATCATCCGTTATGACTACATCCTGAGCTATGCCCCGACAGGCGAAGTCGATGAGTCAAACCCATGGGCTGCAGACTGGCAGGCCGTTTCCGGCGATGCAATGTATTGCCCGCTGAACCTGCTGGAAGTGCTGAACACCCGATGGCAGGGTTACAATCCCTATCTGACGGAATCGGCTGTGCGTGCACTGGATATGGCCAACCCCGCCAGCGGTGAAAAGCCTGGTTACGACGTGATCGCCATGCGGGCATCCGTCAGCCGATCACCCGATTTCCGTCCCGTCAGCGTCTTTGAAGCGGGCAGGGCTCCCATGGCTTCAAATCTGAACGTGGCCCCCGGCCGTCGTGGATTCGCCAACCCCTTTAACGACCCCGACAACACGCCACGCCGTGGTCTCTTCGGCGGCCTTTTCCGCGGCCGCGAATAAGTCAATCAATCCAGGTGGTTGTGTGCCACCAGGGCTCTGAAACATCCCCCGAATCTCCGGAAGGCTTCTCAAGAACCTTCCGGGGATTTTTTTTGATTTACTTTCTGATGATTGCCCTCAGTTCGCCACAATTCAATGATTGCTGCATTATCAAGTTCACCAAAACCCGCCGCTTCGGCTTGAAATAACAAATCATCATGAAGTTCTGATAAATACAATTTCATTTCGCTGCCGGCCACGGCTTCAAGCATCAGCAGAACATCCTTGTGGTGCTGCTTCAGCCGTGCCTGGGGCTCATAGTCGCGGCTGATCATCTTCTCACCCTTGGCATCCATCACCCTGGAATAGGCTGCCGTTGATTTCAACACGTCCAGTGTCGAAACCAGATTCATCCCCCAGAATTCAGCCAGGGCAAGACCTTCAGCCAGCACTGCCCGGTTCAGGCCAAGAATCAAATTTGAAATGAGTTTCAGCCGTGTGCCCGATCCAGTCGGCCCGGTGTGATGTATCACTCCGCCAATTACATTCAGCACCGGAATTATTTGATGGAATGCCTTATCTGCGCCACCAACCATCCAGGTGGCCTGCCCCTTTGAAATAAGATAGCTTGAGCCGGAAATCGTTGCATCGAGATATTCAATTTCATTTTCCTGAAGTCTTCTGTGAACATCCATGACTTCTGTCGGCGATGCCGTTGTCGTATCAATGATAATCGTACCGGGCAGGAGTGCGGCCAGACACTGATCGATCACAGACTTGACTATCCTGCCGTCTGGCAGGCTCATCAGCACAATCGGGCCGGCCTGAACAGCTTCGCTGGCCGTTGCCGCCACCGATCCACCCAGCTTTAGCAGCCTTTCCTGTGCGGTCTTATCAGTGTCATACCCGACGACCTGCATGCCGCCTGGGATCAGTCTTTGGGCCATGGCCGTGCCCACCAGGCCAAGACCCACCAGGCCAATTTTCATGGGATCATTTTCAGCCCTCGATTGCTGATTCATTTGTCAAATCTACCTTTTTTTATTGCCACCAGTGACAGGCTGTGCGATGCTTGTAACAATCGAGAATAATACACCTGAAGCAGATTCACCAGACACAGCAGACATCAGGGCCAAAAATGCCGCCTGAAGTTAATGCCATTTCACAAAACCAACGCCTGAGAGTGGCCATCTGCGTCTTTCTGGCCCTTCTTTTTGACGGGTTTGAACTGGGTTTGATGCCGGTCGCGTCGCTCTCGGTCACGAAAAGTCTCGCCGGCGGACAACCTTCGGCTGCCCTCCTGGCTGACTGGTTCGCCTGGTACACCGCTTCGCTGATGCTCGGAGCAGCCCTGGGTGGCATGGTTTTTGGCTGGATGGGCGATCGATACGGCCGTGTGCGTGCCTTCGCCTGTTCCATCCTGTTTTATTCGGTTTTTGCCGGAATGGGCGGGCTCGTCTCAAGCCTCTACCAGATGCTTCTGCTGCGATTCATGGTCGGTCTGGGTGTGGGCGGAGTCTGGCCCAACGGCATTTCACTGGCGTCGGAATTCTGGCCCGGCATATCAAGACCTTTGCTCTCAGGTGTGCTTGGATCAGCCATCAATGTAGGCATTTTATTTTTGTCGCAGATAGCCCGACTCCAGCCCATCACGCCCGACTCATGGCGATGGCTTTTCGGCTGGTGCGCTCTGCCCGCAGCTCTTGGGATCATCGTCATTTTCATTTTGCCTGAATCGCCAATCTGGCTTGCCGCCCGGTGGCAGGAAACACCATCGCCGACCGACAAAAAACACACAGTTTTTTTCCCTCAAAAGTTACGACGGGTGCTTCTGCTTGCAATTGTTATTGGCAGTGTGCCGCTTGTCGGGGCCTGGGCTGCTTCCAAGTGGATGATCCCCTGGGCTGACTCAGTGGCCGGTTCAGCCAACCCCGGTTATAAAGCCACCACGCAGGGCTGGTGGGCCCTGGGGGCAAGCATGGGTGGCTTTGTGGGTGCCCTGGTTGCAGGCAGGCTTGGTGCCGCACGGTCGTTCGGTCTCTTCGGCATTCTTTCCACACTCACCACCTCGGGCCTCTTTCTCCTTACTCGTCCGCTGACACCTCTTTTCCTGCCCGTTGTTTTTATTCAGGGGCTAGTCAGCACCATGTTCTTCGGCTGGCTGCCACTTTATCTGCCACAGCTTTTTCCGACAAGCGTCAGGGCGACTGGCTCAGGCATCTCCTTTAACATGGGCCGGTTTATCACTGCCTTTGGCGTTCTTGCCTCAAGCCTTCTGGTCAGGGCTTTTTCTGGCAATATTGCCGCCATTGGGGCCGCAGCCGGGCTGATCTATTCACTGGCTTTGCCCACTTCCTTCCTCTATGCCCGTATGCAAAAAGAGATCGAAAGTCATCAGAAGTCCTGATGTAAACCAAGGAACCTGAAATGCAAACCTCACGCCGTCGCCAATTGCAATTCATGGCTGTTGCCCCCTTTCTGGGCTCTGTCCGATTATTATCAGCAGCAGATTCAGGCAAGAGATTAAATCTGAAACAATCGGCCGATTCCATTTCCATTTCATTGGCTGATAAACCCGTTGCAACTTACGTTTTTCAAGATAATCAAGTGAAAAGGCCATATTTCAAAGATGTTTTCACGCCCGGCGGGCTGCGGGTCACGCGGCACTTTCCGCCCGACCCGAAAACCGAAGCGACCGACCATGCCACCATGCACCCCGGCATCTGGCTGGCCTTTGGGCGGCTTAATGAGCAGGATTACTGGCGAAACAAGGCAATTATCTTACAGAAGACTTTTGAAATTTCCGGGCAAAACTCACCTGAATCCTGCGGCTTTCATGTGTTGAATCATTATCTGAAGGAAGGCGGCAGCGACGTTATCTTACAAGAATCTGCCCATTACAATTTCAGCCTCTCAGGCGGCCGAATCGTCTGGAAATGGAATTCGGAAATCAAGGCGATCAGCGGGCCTGTTTTTCTGGGCCATCAGGAGGAAATGGGCCTGGGCATTCGGCTTTCTAACGAACTGACCGTGAAAAAAGGCCCGGCTCATCTGGCCAATAGCTCCGGCGGCATCGACGAAAAAGGCACATGGGGCAAGCCAGCCAGTTGGTGGGCGGCTTATCGCACGGAGGCCGGCGTTGGGCTGACAGGTGTCATGCTTCGGGCCCGCTCAACACCCGAACTGCCTTTCTGGGGCCACACCCGCGATTATGGCCTGATTGTTGCTAACCCCACATCACTTCCCAACCAAAAGCCTGACATCATTGAAATCAAATCGGGCGACACCCTGAAATTGCAATTTGAAATGATTCTGTTTGATAATGACAAAAGTCAATTAAAGCTGGGGAATTAAAAAAGGGGGCGAAATGCCATCGCCCCCTTCGAATCAATTCATCTCATTTAATGACAGATCAAAGCCCGGCAACCTTTCGCAGGGCGTCCACATGGTCGGTGTGTTCCCAGGTGAAATCGGCATCATCGCGGCCAAAGTGGCCACCCGAGGCTGACTTCTGATAAATCGGCCGACGCAGGTTCAGGTGTTCGCGAATACCCTTGGGCGTCAGCTTAAATTCGTTCTTGACGATTTCCGAGATCTTATCGTCAGGAATCACGCCGGTGCCTTCGGTTGAAACCAGCACGCTAACCGGTTCGGCAATACCGATGGCATAGGCAAGCTGCACTTCGCAACGCTTGGCCAGGCCGGCAGCCACAATATTCTTGGCCACATGGCGGGCCATATAGGCGGCCGAGCGGTCAACCTTTGAAGGATCCTTGCCCGAGAAGGCACCGCCACCGTGTCGGCCACGGCCGCCATAGGTATCAACGATAATCTTGCGACCGGTCAGGCCGCAGTCGCCGTCGGGGCCGCCCACTTCAAAGCAGCCGGTCGGGTTAATATAAACCTTCACATCGTCCTCGCTCACGGCAGGCTCAGCTTCACCGGCAGGCGGCATCACCACCAGCTTGCCCTTCACCAGGTCGGGGCGTTCAGCCTGAAGAACCGGGCGGACCAGCTTTTCAAGCACTTCGTGGCGAGCGGAATCCTTGAAATAGTCTTCATCGTTTTTGGTTTCCTTCACGGTGGCGTCGTGCTGGGTGGATAGCACCACGGCTTTGATTCGCAGGGGCGAACCGTTGGCATCATATTCCACCGTCACCTGGCTCTTGGCGTCGGGCCTTGCCCAGCCCAGCGTGCCATTGCGACGCAGGCGGGCATGCTCGTTTACCAGCCTGTGCGATAGGGCAATCGCCAGAGGCATCAGCTCGGGCGTTTCATCGCAGGCGAAACCGAACATCATGCCCTGGTCGCCGGCACCGTCTTTATCAACACCCTGGGAAATATGCGGGCTCTGGGCGTGAATGTGGCAGTCAACCTGCACGGTGGAATCAGCAAAATTATTGTGAATATCGGTATAACCAATTTCAGCCACCACCTTGCGAACAATCTCATCAACAGCGGCCCGGTTCAGTGGGGCTTTGGTCGTGATTTCGCCGGCCACCACGGCCAGATTCGTCGTCACCAGCGTTTCACAGGCCACGCGGCTGGCCTCGTCATGAGCGAGGCAGAAGTCGAGGATGGCGTCGCTGATCTGGTCGGCCACTTTATCAGGGTGGCCCATGGATACGGATTCACTGGTGAAGAGAGAACGATTGGCCGATGACACGATATTGCTCGCTCCGCTGATGTTGACCAAAGTTGGCCGGGTTCGCCTCTCGCTCTGAATCAAGCGTGCCGATGCACCCGGAATCACAAGCCATTAGACTAACCGAAATTCTGACAGATTCGCAACATGTTTGACTTTTTCAACGGCCCCGGCAACGGTTTATGACGGTCAGTCAAAAGCGGCGGCTGAAATCCATTGCTTGACGGAAATCAAGGCAACGGTATTTTTTCCATCGACCACTTCAGGGGGATGGTCTTCAGCTCGCCGGGCAACTCAATAGCCAGGCCATGATCTTCGGGCTTGCCGGGAATATCGACAAAGAGAAATTCATAGATCGTTTCGTTCGGCCCCGAGCCACCACTGGCTGAAAAACCACCATTCAGTGCGATTCTGCCGCCATCGGTCTTCACCAGCGAAGCTACGGGCGTTACATTCGCCTGGCGATAACTGTCAAGCATTTCGGCCCCGACCGGCGGGCCTGATTTCAGCTCGACCGTCACCTTCCACACTGGCGGATCAGCCTCAAATGCCATGATCCGGAATTCAGAATCGCCCGCCTTTACCTTCGCATTCGCTGCTTTGATGTTTTTGGCAATCAATGTCTGGTTGGCCAGCGGTACTGTCAAATCAGCAGTAATTTCCAGCTTTTCAATGGTTTTGGCGTCGCGTTCGGGGGCAGCCAGATTCAGGTTAATATCGACAATCGGGTTTTCAGCCCTGATGGAAAGCTCCATTGATTCGCCACTTGTCGTGGCTTTCAGCTCCCGCCCCCTGTCGTCAACCGCCTTGATCTGGTCAGGCTTGAGCCTCAGCATGATCGGCCGCAATCTCGGTTCCCAGACCAATTCCATTTGCAGGTTGGCCTGGTGCCCGCCTGTGGCTGAAGCATAATCTCGAGTGAGCCCAATCCGGTTTAATGAAATTCGAAAGGCATCCATGTAGCGGACAAACGGATTTGTCGCCAATGTTTCTGCCGGCGCAGCGGCATTGCCGCCTTCCGGCTGAGCACCTGCACTAAGCAGCCCAATGGCATTTTCGGCCGTATAAAAATTCAGGCTCAGGCCACCCTTCCTGGCAATTTCGTCAATCGCCTTGAAAAAAGGGACCTTATCAAGATTCAGTGCAATTGTCGGGTTGGTCGCTTCCTGGCCATTTTGCTCGCGCAGATCCACAACAGCATTGCCCGACTGCTGCCCCAGAGCCTTGAGAGCATCTGAAAGCCGCACGCTTTCGCCCTTAATGCTGACCAGAGTTGCCCCGGTTGATTGCTTCGATGCCACCGCCAGGGCGTCTTTCACCGCCTTCAGGCGGGCCGCGTTTTTGCCGCTTTCTGCCGGCAAAAGCGGCATGATCTTTGCCCCCAGCTTCACCAGTGCTTCGCCGGCCGCAGCCGCTTTTTTTTCATCCGGTGAATCAAGCTGCTCAAGAAGCTGGGCAACCCGATCCTTCAGCGCATCCTGCCCCCGAGCGGGCAGACTGAAGACCAGTGTCAGAATCAACAAGGGAATGACCTGCCAGCCACTTTTCACGAACCGCTTTTGCCCGCTCATTGACTGAATCTCCTTCACGCCCGTTGATATATTCATATCCTGTGCTATTGCCCGGTCAGTCGATTGCCCATTGGCCATTGTTACAAAGCACTTTGTCATCGACATAAATCCGCCCACCCTGACGCATGTCGATAATAAAATCCCAGTGCAGGGCTGATTTATTGGTTCCGCCTGTTTCAGGATAGCCGGAACCTACGGCAACATGCGCCGTTCCGCCAATTTTCTCATCGTAAAGAATCGAGCCGCTGAACCGGTCAATCCCCTCATTCAGGCCAATGCCCAATTCGCCCACAATCGATGCCCCTTCGTCCATTGCCAGCATGGCCCTGAGATAATCCTGATTCTTCCTGGCCCTTGATTCGACAACCCGGCCTTTTTCAAATATCAGTTCGATACCTTCCAGCCAGCGGCCATCGTGCAGCACAGGCTGGGTGCAGGTGAGCCTGCCTGTGACACCTGTCTCGTGTGGCCCGGTGAAAATCTCGCCCGAGGGCATATTGCGGCGGCCATCAGAATTGATCCAGCGGCGGCCGGAAACATCCAGGGTCAGGTCAGTGCCAGTGGCCACCAGCCTGATTTTCCCGGCATTTTTCACCAGGTCAATAATTCGCGACTGCTTCAGCCCCAATTCACGCCAGGCAGCGGCAGGGTCGTCGCGATCAAGAAACATCGCCGATGAAACAAATGCTTCGTATTCTTCAAGTGTCATATTCGCCAGCCTGGCATAGGTCGGCGTGGGGAACTGCGTGAGCACCCAACGCTTGCGGGCCGAAAGCCGCCTCAGGGGCTCGCGTGCCTTGTGAAACATCGCCTGGCGGGCTGGGTCAATTTCATAATTCTCATCGGTCTCAGCCGTTATTCGCACGCGGGCATCGGCAGAACCGGCATCGGCAAAGGCCGAAACCGGCAGAGTGGTAATCTGCTCGTCGGTTCCCTGTTCGATCAGATATTCCGTCAGGCCGGGAATATCAAGCCTGACTATGGGCAACCCGCCGCGACGGATCACCGCCCGGGCTGTCTGGTCAACCAGTTCAAGGGCCGCCACTTCGCCCATCACCAGCACAGTCTCGCCAGATTTCACCTGCAGGCAATAATCGGTCAACAAATCGGCCCAGCGTTTGATGAGTTCAGCTTGCATCGTCGGTTGTCGGTTTCCTCGCTGGCATTCCAAGCAATCGGGCTGTCTTTTTTCTATCCATAATCGTTATTCTAAGGCAAGTGACCTCTTTCAAAAAAGGCCCCGGTTGACGAATGAGTCGGTTTTGCCGACTTCAACCCCGCCGGCACTTGAAAAAACATGACCGCCAGCAATTCCGATCATCTGCCACGCCAGCCACTGCCCATGGCCCTTTTCACAAAGTGGCTGGCCACCGGCCTGTTCTGCACCATCTCTCTGCTGCCGATCTTTCAGGCTGCTTTAATCAGCACCCGCACTGACACCGCTTCCGGCCGGTTCGGCCTGATCCTGCCCGTGCTGCTGCTGGCCGATGAATCTGCTCGAAGCCTGCTGATCCAGATGTTTTTTGCTGCGGCACTGAACTTGATTTTTGTGACGCTAGTGGGGCTTACCTTAGGCCTGACCGCTGCCAATACCCGAAATCGACTGGTGAAGGGCGTTTTTCAACTGGCCTTCTGGCCGGCGACTTTCCCGGTCTGGCTGGGGCCAGTGGTTGTTCTTGCCGTCGCAAAAACAGCGATTTTCGCTCTGAATGAGAATCAAACGCTGCTTTTCTGGCTCTTCTGGGTGGGCTGGTGGGGCAGCATGCGGCTGGCGGCTGAAATACGAGACCGTGTGCAACAAATCGACCCGCGACGGCTTGAGGCCTGTGAATTGCTGGGCGGAGGCCCGCAACAGGCATTTCGGATGGTCATCAGGCCAGTGATTCAAAACGAACTTCGGCAGACGCTGCTTCTCTCAACCGCCATTCTGATTTTTGACCCATCACCGATCCTGCTGGCCGGTGTAGGACGATGGCCGGCTTCGATGGTTGTCAGTGAACTTTGCCAACCGGCGGGCCCGGGGCTTTATCTTGCCGCTTCGTGGCTGCTGGTGATGGGGCTGGTCATGGCCTTTTTTTCCGTAATCATCCGTTGGCTGGCGGGCCAGAAATCAGTTGAAATCAGCGAAATTCATTTCGATAAAAAGACCAACAGGCAGAAAGGTTATTCGCTTGTTTCGCGGGCGACACCTCTGGCCTTGTTTTCCATCTGGCCATGGTTATTGCTGGTTGCATTATTTCAAATGCAACTTTCAGAAATCCAGTCTATAATATCAACTTGGAATTTGAGCGAGTTTCAATTACATTTCCAATTCATTTTATCAATATCAGCCTTGCTTGCCATTTGCATTTTCGCCTCGTTTCTCTTTCATAACCGTTCGATCAACCAGGGGTTGGCCGAGTCTGGAAAATCTCTGATTGTATTTCAACCGTTGCTTGTCACCGCCCTCAGCCTTCAGCTTGCATGGGCATGGACTATCGCCTGGAAATTACCACTTGATCCAGCAGGAAACGCCCTGTTCTGGCAGACAATCGCTCTCGTTTGTATTGTCTTAATGGCCGTGGGAACTGTTGCCTGTCGGCAAAAGCTGTCAGGAGTTGGCCTTTTGAATCAGGAATTGCAAAAAGCGAAATTTGAAGCCGCAATCATAATGGGTGCCTCGCCCGCCAGGGCAAGAAAAATGGCAGGAATTGTCGGCGGATCGGCCCAATCAAGCGTTACACAGGTGGCCGCACTTTTTGAGCATGCATGGTGGCTTGCCACCGCCCCGGCATGGGTTCTGGTGGCACCAATTGCAATCAGCGGATATTACCCGGTTGTATTTCTCACCGGATTTGCGACGAATCAGGATCAGGCAGAACTGATACAAAATTCAATTTATCTGATCATTCCTGCACTATCAGCCAGACTGATCTCGAAATTGTATTGATTGTCAAGTCACAGAAACACTTGCATTTAATTGCCAAGCTTAATCTCAACCGGGCTGGCGAAATCATCAAACAAGGCCTGATTTTTGCCCCGGTCCGGATGGCCATCATGCACCATGGTCCGATATCGCCATGTGGCAGGCTTGTCAGCCGTGAGATTGAGATTACCTGAATGAGCGGGCACCCAGCTATAAAATGGCAGTGTCACCGGATGAATGCGCACGACATTCGGGTGCCTTACATTTGAAGGATGATCGCACATCACCGCGCCCACATACTCGCTGGAGTTATCGGCCACAGGGCCGGTCAGATCGATCCAGCGGGCAGGCTTTTGGTCGGCTGTCTTTCGATCGTCGTTGCCTTCGCTTGTCATCACATCCAGCTTGCCTTTGACAAATGGCTCGGGCCCGCGATAAGCCATGCCGCCATAGCGGTGCTTGGAGAGCTCAAGGTCTTTTCCAAGCGGTGTCTGCGTGCTGGTCAGGTCCCACACCCACGCAGGCTGGCCGGGCACTTCATAAATGGCCATGTCCCAGGTTTCATTAAGCACGGTTTCGCCGCTGTTTTCGGCCGGTTTGGTCTTGTCTCGCAACTGCCACGAATTTTCGCAGGTGAACTGGGCAGTGACCGGTCCGACTGTTGTTTTAATTCTCGCCGGGTCCGTCACAACCTTGGCTGTGCCAGCATGAATATTCCAGAAGTCAGGTGTGGCAGTCTCTCTCTTGGTTTTGGCATAGGCCAGGAAAAAGCCGCGGTGGTGCGTGTGATTCGGCGAAAAATCGCCAGTGGCCTGCTTGCCTGAAGGGGTGAGAAACGGGTGAATATAAGCTCCACGTAGCTGTGTGGGTGGCAGGCCAGGCCGAGTTACGGGCTGGCGAACATAGCGAAAAACCAGGCCCCGGTCGCGATGGTGAAGCTCAAGCTGGCCATCGGCAGCATCAACCCACTTCCATGGGCTTGCGTATCCGGCCGGTGCTTCCGCCGATAGCCGCCATGTACGCTTCTCTCCAGCCGGCCATTGCCCCGGCTCGACCCACAAAAGGCTGATTTTTGAGGAGTCGGCTGATTTTTCCACTTCCACCGGCTGGGCTTTGGCGTTGGGGCCCGAAGCGGCCACCACCGACCAGCAGGTTTTTTCGCCGGGCTTTAAGGCTTCCATAGCTTTGGCCAGCGGAGCAATCTCTGCCGACGATCGATCAAGAAAAGCCCTGACAATTGCATTATTGCGGGCAAATCCGGCCGAACCGCCATTCAGGGTAATCGACTCGGCTGCTTCCGACCAATTGGATAAAGAGACGAAAAACAACATCGCTAAAGCGACATACGAGGTTGTTCGGCAGGGCATGATTGATCGATTCACCAGACGGCTCCGCTCTCGCCAGACGACGACTATGACGTGAATTACCTGGGCTTTTTTGTTTGGTCTCTCATCAAGATAGCGATAGTCTGCCAGAAAAGGGCCCAACGTGCCAGACTCTTCAACAACATTTTCCCGGTTGGACTTTTTTGTAATGAAGCAACTTTAAGGATAAATCTTTCAATTGTAGAGGAAGTATGCTACTGCGGCAGAATTACCAGATTATCTCGGTGAACCACTTCATCATAAACGGCATTTTCCTGCAGGGCGGCTCTGATCTGGTCGGTGCGCAGGCCCTTGATTTCTCGCGTTTCCTGGGCTGTGTAGTTCGCCAGGCCACGGGCAAATTCGCCATTTTCGCGGTCCACAATCGAGACGACATCGCCTTTTTCAAACTCGCCCGAAGCATCAAGCACGCCTATAGCCAGCAGGCTGCCGCCCTTGGCCACCAGGGCCGACCGGGCACCGTCGTCAACCATGATCTGCCCCTTGGGCCGCACCGTCAGGCCAATCCATCTCTGGCGGGCCGCCCGAGTCTGCCCTTCGGCCAGAATCAGCGTGCCAATTTCGGCCCCTTCAAGAACAGTCGTCAGTGGCGACGGACGCTTGCCGCTGGCGATGATCACCGAACCACCAGAATGCGTGACCAGCCGGGTTGAGGCCAGCTTGCTGCGCATTCCGCCCGTGCCCAGGCTTGACTTGCTGTCGTTGACCATGCCCAGGGCGTCGTCGTCCATGCGTGTGATCAGTGGCAAAGGTTCACCAAAGCCCTGGCCGTCGGGCAGGGGTCGGCACAGACCATCGACACTTGAAAGAATGACCAGCAACTCGGCCTGGATCAGGTTTGTGACAAGTGCGGCCAATTGGTCGTTATCGCCGAATTTGATTTCGCTCACGCTGACAGTGTCGTTTTCGTTAATGATGGGCACGGCCTGAAAGTCAAACAGGGCGTGAATGGTGTTCCGCATGTTCAGATAGCGGGCGCGGTTGTCAAAATCTGAGTGAGTCAGAAGCATCTGGGCGGCATGATAGCCGTGGGCTTTGAAGGCTTCTTCATAGGCCCGCATCAGGTACGTTTGTCCGACAGCCGCCGCTGCCTGGATTGACGGCAGATCCTGCGGCCTTTTTTTCAGGCCAAGCTGGCCAATGCCCGCACCCACGGCGCCTGATGAAACCAGTGCCACGCGACGGCCCGTCTGCTTGATGGCGACGATCTGGTCAGCCAGGTGCCTGATCCGATCGTGGTCAAGCGTGCCATCAGCACTGGCAAGCACGTTCGAGCCAACCTTGACAACCCAGGTTTTTGAGCCGTGAATGACCTCGGCACGCAGAAGGGCGTTCGACATCCCTGATGATTTCCTGACAGATTCCACTGAATTGACCAATGCATTGATAATATCAGATTCAGCACCTGCGAAAACAGCAAAGTCGGCAGTTTCATTTTGATTAACAATTGCGCTCGTTTCATTTGGCCGATGTTGATTTAAAGCCGATAATCTTGACTTCAGCGAATTGCTCCAATAACTTAAGACGAAATTCAGATTCCACAAAACCTATGGATTATGGAACGGGTTTAAAAATGCAACTCGAAATTGGTCTGTTACAGGGCAAGACGCACAAAGAGCAAATACCTGACATCATGGCTCCAGACTTCAGAGAAGAAAAAATCAAACAACTGTTAGCTGATCAGGTAAAAAGGCTGGAAGATTGTGCCAGATTACTGCAACTTCGCATTTCTCAGAACAATCAAATCGGTAATGCGAAACTGAAGGGAATCCTTTTATGCCCGGAATATTATTTCTCCTGTAATTTTAGGGAAAACAACAAGACAGTTGAGCATCTTGCTTTTGAAGAAAATGAGACTTTTGAATTTGCAAAAATGATGTTGAAACTTACAAGTAAAAGATTTCCCAATATCCTGATCATACCTGGTACGTTCGTCAGGATTATTTCATGCAAAAAAGATCCTCAGGGTGTTTCAGAGTTCGAAAAACATGATGAACAACGAAGATTCCAGAGATTAGCCGGTCAATTAAACAACCCCTACAACATCGGGCAGTTCATGAATCAAGATGATAATGACAAAACATTCAACACAGTGCAGGATGCAAAAAATGAATTTTTAGCCAGAAAAAACAAACATGCCACGCAAATGCGCAAACACACAAGTTCCAATAAATTAACTGTGCTCAGAAACACTGCTCTTTGTTTTTTTAATGGCGAAATAGTACATACTTACCATAAACATGGAAATTGGAATGAGGCAGTCGGGCATAACGCCATATTTGCACCTGGTTCAAAATCGCCAGTTTTTGAAGTGGACCGGATACGAATCGGTCTCGAGATTTGCCGAGACCATATTGCTGGTGTCATGCTAAGTTCTGTAACCGGAAAAATCAGGGACGGTGTTCTCGCAAACGAGTTCATCGTCAGGAGCGAGGATCAAAAAGCTAATTTAAAATTGGCTAGCGACCAAGGAATTGAGAAAGCTAATAAATATGTGGCAGATAAAATTGCCTCGATGGATAAGGTGCCACCAGCCGAACTTGATAGTTTCCGTAAAAAATTAAATGAAAAAGCTAAAGCCATAGAAACCAATCACACCTTTCAATTACAAATGAAACATCACCTTGCACTTGTAGACGCACAGTCTGCCCGGATGGGGATTAAAATTGCCAGACCTGATATTCATATCATTGCCTCTGATGCAATAGAGAATCTGGATGTGATGATGACACACGAAAATGGCCTGTTCATTCATTCCAGCACTTCAAAAAGTTACTGCAAGGTCAGGGTCGGGGATACCGACATACCATTCGATAAAAATGCGATCACAAAAATCTGGTTTGCCACTGCGGATTTCATTCCGGATTCAAGCCGGGCTTCGGCTGATAATTATCAGCAAATAAAACAGGAACTGATTTCGGTTTGTACTAGATACTTAAGTAATTTAGATCGCATTTTTAAAATCCGATCAAAAACCAGCAAGACGCTGGCAAGCTATATTGTAAATCACGTCAATTCCTTATCTAACGTCCAATTCATGAAATTCTGCCGGTTTCTTGACGGAACCCAGCCCCATTATCGAGATCCTGACAATGGTGTCTACGAATATATGTCAGTGAAGGAAGGCGGTGAGCTTATGTCAAGGCTCAGAAATGTATTACGGAACAAATCCATATAAGCAAATCAAACAGATACATCTTTTACCGACATTTCATACAATAACACGCTCTTTTTGCCCGTGACATCTGGCATTGAAAGCAATGGGGCTTGAAAAACATGTTAGTGAATTTCAAACCCATTTCACCCTGAAATAAAAGAAGCTCAGCGGCTGACACTCTTGAGATTCGCCTTGTTCAGGGCTTCATCATGAAGTGGCAACTTGAGCGACGAAACCGCCGACCGCTGGGCGGGCTTGGAAATTATGCCCGGGAAAAGCCCGAAAACAAGTGTGCCTGCCAGGCAGACGGCAATCGTGGCCCGAAGCGGCAAAGCCACGCCCGAACTGACCTTGGGCTCAAAGGCCGGGGGAACGTCGGAGGCCTTCAAATACATCGTGACCACAATCCGCAGGTAATAGAAAACGCCCACGGCGGCATTCACAGCGGCGAAAATCGCCAGCCATGTCAGCATTCGGTCGGGTTCGCCACTGGCCACGCTGAAAAGGGCCGTGAAAACGTAAAACTTGCCCCAGAAGCCGACCAGCGGAGGAATGCCGGCCAGGCTGAAGAGGAAAACTGTGAGCACAAGGGCAAAGCCTGGGCTTGACTTGCCAAGCCCGGACAGGTCTTCAATGGATTCTACGGGTCGCTCAGGCCGGTTCAGGGCCATGATCACGCCAATCGCACCCAGAGTCATCAAGCCATACGCAACCAGATAGGTCAAAATGCCAAAGGTGCCCAGCAGAGGGTCATCTGTTTTAGCACCCACCGGAATATCCTGCCGAACGGAGGCAATCAGCCCCAGCAGCAGATAACCGCTGTGAGCGATCGAAGAGTAGGCAAAAAGCCGCCGAAGGTTTGTCTGAAGCAGGGCCATTGTATTGCCGACCAGCAGAGTCGCCGCAGCAATGATTGTCAAAGCCAACAAGAGCCTGTCGGGAATGTAGTCGTTCACGCCATTGCTGAACTGGTGACCAAAAATCGGCGAGAAAACGCGTGCAAGTGCAATAAACCCAACCGTCTTGGGGAACCACGAAAGCAGTGCCGTCATGCCATAGGGGCTGCCTTCATATACGTCAGGGGCGTAGAAGTGCATTGGCACAGCCGTAATTCGGTAGGAGAGACCGGTCAGGATCATCATGGCAGCAATTAAGCCGAATTTATTATCAGGAATGTTGGTAATTCCCGAATGAAAAACCGTGGCAATACCTTTCAGATGGGTGATTCCAAGCATTCCGTAAAGGAATGTCGCCCCATAAACGAAGAAGGCAGAAGCAAAAATACTCAGGAAAAAATATTTTGTAGCTGTTTCAAGCGTTGTGGCATTGCGTCGCGAGAAATAGAGCATCAGGTAAGTTGGCATACTCACCAGCTCAAGGCCAAGAAAGAGCACAATAAGTTCATTCGCCCCGGCCACAATCATCGCACCAGCCTGCAGGAAAAGCAGCGAACCAAAATATTCGGGGGCCCTTGCTGCATCCACTTGGTCCTGTAGGATACCAAGTATCAGAAACGAAACCAGAAGCAGGCCCATCCGTACGTTCAGCGAGAAGGCATCATTTATGAAAACGCCAGTGATTTCATCAGTAGGTGTCGAACCCGTCATCCATAAAGCCACCAGCGACAGGCCCAGAACAACCCCCGTCGCCTGAGCCCAGAAGAGCCGCGCCCTCGTAAGGAAGGCACCGGCCGTCATGATCGCAACCGCACCGAGAAGCAGAATAATCTCGGGCGACATCGCCTTGAGGGAATTGACCGTCGATTGGTAAAAATCAGCTTGCGACATGTTCTTCAGATCTCGGTTTCGCGGTCCTGTGCGTTACTTCCCGGGCAGTTCAGCCCTCAGGGCATTTTCAATGGGCTTTCGGGGCAGCAGCCGGTGCGACCGGCGGCTTTGCCACTGTGCTGGCAGAAACCGGCAGGGTTTTCATGGTCATCATGCCGGCGGCAATTGAATCCACCGGCGGGTTGATCGGGTCCATAAACGGTGCCGGCCGCAGTCCAATCACAAAAATCATGACGATAAGCGGAGTCAGGCCCAGCATCTCATACCACTTCAGCGGGTCCACCTGAACTTCATGGCTGTGGCCATGATCATCGTGCCCGTGTGCGTGCGAATCATGCCCATGATGAGCATCGGCCTGCCCATGATGCGGGCCATGGCCGTGACCAGGCTCGCGAAGCGGGCCAAAGAGCACTCGTTGCAGCATCCAGAGTGTGTAAAACGCACCCAGAACCATGCTGGTTCCTGCAAGCACGCCGGCAACCGGCGATGTGGCGTACATTCCGACCAGAATCGGAAATTCGCCCACAAACCCGTTCGTCCCCGGCAGGGCCACTGAGCCCAGCGAAGCAATAATCAGCAGAAAAGCCAGCTTCGGCATGCGTATCCACAGGCCACCCATAGCCGCCATCTCACGGGTGTGGTAACGCTCATAAATCACGCCGACACAGGCAAATAGAGCACCGGTCGTCAAGCCATGGTTGATCATCTGAATCGTGCCACCGGCTATCCCGGTTGAATTCAGGGCAAACATCCCGAGACAGATAATTCCCATGTGACTGACCGAACTATAGGCCACTAATCGTTTAATATCTTTCTGAGCCAAAGCCGCCAGGGCACCATAAATTGCCCCGGCCACGGCAAGAACAGCCAGCAATGGAAAAAGTACCCGGGCCCCGACAGGCGTCATGCCCAGATTGAACCTCAAGAGACCATAGCCACCAACCTTGAGCAGAACACCCGCAAGCAGGATCGATCCGGCCGTAGGAGCCTCAACGTGGGCCAGGGGAAGCCAGGAATGGAACGGAAAAAGCGGTACCTTGATCGCAAAACCGGCGAATAGCAGCAGGAAAATCAGCGACTGCCAGCCCCAGAACGATTCCGATGCCCATGGCTCCCACTTAAGCTGCCGCAGGCCCGCTGAAAGTTCAGGAATGGAAAACGTCAATTGATGTCCGGTGCTGTGCTTGGCGTGAATCGCCACCAGCAGTATTACACCCATCAGAGTTAGCATACCGCCTACCACCGTGTAGATGAACAGAGTGACCGACGCCCGCCGACGTTCAGGGCCTCCATAAATGCCAACCAGGAAAAACAGCGGAATCAGCGTGAATTCAAAGAAAATGTAGAAAAGGACCACATCAAGAGAAGCAAAAAGCCCCAGTAAGCCACTCTGCAAAAACAGCAGAAGGGCAAAATGCAGCGAAGCCCGCTCGGAAATCGACTCCCATGAGGCACACACCGCCGTAATCATCAGCAGGTTGGTCAGTGTGAAAAGGCCCACGCTCAGGCCGTCAAGACCAAAGGCCAGTCGTATATCCGGCGTGCCAATCCAGGAAAAACCCCATGCCCCCGCCTGACCGAAAGCAAATTGCGGACCCAGTTCACCCGCCTTGAAGCTGAAAAACAGCGGCAAAGTCAACAGGAATGTCACCAGCACCGTGCCCAGGGCCAGTTTCCGCGATGTGCAGCGATCGAACATGCTCTGGCCCAGAAAGAGCACAAGCCCCCCGGCAAGCGGCAGCAGAATGTTCAAAATCAGCAGTGATGCCATGATCGTTTCGTTCCGTTTGACTCTGTTTCGCTGAAAATGTCTTTATCAGGGTGCGTTCTGCCTGTCAGGTAAATACCAGAATTGCCAGCAGGCCAACAATCGCCGCCGCCGCAACCCCGGCATACGACTGAATCACACCATTGCCAAACCGCTGCAATGCACCAGCCGCCACCATTTTTGGCAGACCCGACACCGTTCGCACCAGCCCGTCTACCCCATAGGTATCGAAATAGCGGCAGAACTGGGCCAGAACCAGCAGAGGTGCTACAAAAAGAGCATAGTAAATCTCATCAACCCACAGCTTGTTAAGCGACGCCTGGTAAAGCGGAGCCAGCCTGCGGGCCAGCTTTTCCGGCAGTGGCGATGGCTGACCATAAAGGAAATAGGCCAGGCCAACACCCGTCAGCCCGGCGATGGTACCCAGGGCCGCTGTAGCCCAGTCAAAGCCATGTGCCTCGCTATGCGGCAGGCGATCAAAGCCCACGGAATGCTCTACATGATGAGCAAACCAGCCTGTCGTAGGCTCGGCGAAGACAAACCCGACCAGAATGGCCGCAACCGCAAGAATCTGAAGCGGAAGAACCATACTACGAGGCGATTCCTTACCGAAATACGGGTCGTCGCCATGGTGGTGATGATCATCGCCCGCTGCTTCAGGGTCGTGCGGGCTGGGCAGCTTTTCAGGACCGTAAAATGTCTTGAAAAAGGCCCGGAAGGTGTAAAACGCGGTCATGCCAGCCGTAACCAGTGCCACCCAGTAAATCAGCACGTAAAGCGAGGCAATCGTATGCTGACCATCATGCTCGGCCGCATGCGAGGCAACTTTCAGGGCCGCCAGAACTTCGTCCTTGCTCCAGAAACCAGACAGCGGAGGCAGTCCTGCCAAAGCCAGCGAACCGACGAAGAATGTCCGGAATGTCCATGGCATGCGGTGCCGAAGTCCGCTGAACCGCCGCATGTCAATCACGTGCCCCATGGCATGCATCACACTGCCTGAACCAAGGAAAAGCAGGGCCTTGAAAAACGCATGAGTAAACAGATGAAACATGCCCGCCACTACGGCAAACTGTGCCACCGAACCATAGCCCGAACCAATCCCCATGAACATGAAGCCAATCTGACTGATCGTCGAATAGGCCAGCACACGCTTCAGATCCGTCTGTGTCAGGGCGTAAAAACCAGCCATGAAAGCCGTCAGGCAGCCAATTCCGGCCACCACGGGTGAAAGTGTGTCGAGACCCACAAGTAGCGGAATCGAACGGGCCACAAGATAAACGCCGGCCGTGACCATTGTCGCTGCGTGAATCAGTGCCGAGACCGGAGTGGGGCCTTCCATCGCGTCTGGTAACCACACATAGAGAGGTACCTGAGCACTCTTGGCTGTCGCTGCCCAGAAAAAGAGCAGGCCAATACCCAACCGGTCCGCTCCGGAAAGCTCATTAAGCGAAGAAAAAACTGCGTCATACGAAACATCGTGGTTCGGGACAAGTGTCCAGAGCCAGAAGAGACCCACGGCAAAGCCGAGGTCGCCAACACGATTCACCAGAAATGCCTTTTTAGCCGCCGCTGCAGCCGAGGGCTTCTCATGCCAGAACCCAATCAGCAGATAGCTGCACGCACCCACGCATTCCCAGAATCCGTAGGTCAAAATGTAATTGTTTGAGAGAACCAGGCCGGTCATTGAGAATACAAACAGCCCCACCACCGCGAAAAACCGCGTGTATCCAGGGTCGCCAGCCATGTAGCCGGATGCAAATATCGCCACCATGGTCGCGATAAAGGTCACCATCGACAACATCATGGTTGTCAGGCCATCGACACGAAACTCAATCGGCACGTGCAGACTGCCAACACGGATCCAGTCAACAAGCAGATATTTTTCCGGATGCTCAAAGCCAAGCAGCACCAGAACTGATACCAGAAAGGCACCACCGATGCCGACAACGATCGGTATATGTGCCCTGGGGCCAAGCCGGCTGCCAATCAGGGCCGTTATGATACTTGCCAGAAGCGGTAGGGCGGGTACAAGCCAGGCGTAATGTGTCATGATGACGCGCTATATTCCTCAGTCTGCCCGCTGGCCCGAGGCCACCAGGGAAATCTCCGGCTCAATACCGGCAGGTGTCAGGTGTGGATACGACTCCGGTCCGGGATCGGCCAGCAGTGGCTCGGCTTCAAATTCAGGTTCGGCCGTGACCGGCAGACCCGGCTCGCGAATAGCCTGCCAGATTGAAACGTCCAGAGACTTGGCCCGGTTAAATAGCTGAACCACCAGGGCCAGCGAAATAGCCGCTTCACATGCGGCAATCGTCAGAATAAAAATCGTCATGATCTGGCCATTCCAGTTCCCATGAAACCGGCCAAATCCAACCAGGCTCAGACCAACTCCCTGCAGCATCAATTCGGCAGAAAGGAACATCACAATCAGATTTCTGCGAGAGAGAAAACCAATTGCGCCCAGGCCAAAGAGCATCGCCCCAATCGCCAGATAGCTCGTCAGGTCGGTCATCTCAAAGACATTATCGGGCATTGAATGGTCCAGTTTCTCTCGGTTATTACGCTCAGTCTCGTCGAATCACGACTTCACGCCGCCCACCCGCGGCGTCGCAATCACCACCGCCCCTGCAAGGGCAACAAACAGAATAGCACTGACCAGCTCGCTGGAAATCAGGTGCGACGTATAAAGTGCACCGCCCAGTCCAGCCACATGCGGTTCAGGAACTCCCGCCGGCGGGCTCGCTTCCAGAGTCTCGGGCAGCACAATCTGCGGCGTATTGAGCCGACGCAGAACCTGGCCGGCCGGGGTGTTGGCATTAAGACTGCGAACTTTCACCAGCTCATTGCCTGAGACCAGGCGTCGACCACTGACCGTCGGCATGTCAGCCTTGTTCCTGACCTGAAAAGCACTCATTGGATCGCTCAGGATCACAATCAAAAGGGCCCAAATCAGAATGAAACCGGTCAGACTGGCTCGCTCAGGGGCAAAAGCAAGGCGATCGTAAACCGCTCGCCCGTCAGACTGTGCCAGCATGATCACAAACAGGAACGTAACAATCACCGCTCCGGCATAGACGATCACCGTACCCGCTGCCAGAAAACTTGCCCCAGCCAGCAGGAACAGCCCGGATGTGCCCAGCACCACCACCGCAAACCAGAGAGCGGAATGCACTGGATCACGGGCAGTGATCATCATCGCTGCCGAAATCACGCTGGAGATCGCAAAGATATTAAAGAACAGCCGTGAAACAATCGGTCTTGGCCCACTGCCCAGCATGGCCAGATATATCGCTGCAAAAATCACCAGCCCAAGACCCAGGGCAAAAGCAAAAGCCGGCTTGGTGAACGCTCGACGGTGTGGCATCATCAAATAGATACCAATGCCGCCCGAGAGGCATATCAGCAGCGATTGGATCAGTTGGGTTGGATCAAGTTCAGACACGGCTCAGGTATTCCCGTTCTTCATCGGATGTATCAGACCAGTTGCTGCCGCTCAATCACCGGCCCCGTGGTCGGAGTCGTCACAAATTCCATCGTGCGGTTCGACGACTCCGGCGGCACCACCCCCGACTTCATCGGCTCGGCTTCCTGCGTCAGGTCAAACACGCTCAGCAGTTTGGTCTTGTCAAAAATCATCTCTTCCCGGCTCAGACCCGAGATGTCATAAAAACCAGTCAGCTCAATGGCATCCACAGGGCAGGCTTCCTCGCACATGCCGCAGTAAATACATCGCAGTTCGTCAATGACAAAGCTCTGACAATATTTTTCACGGTCTGTCCACGCAGCCGGTGCCGTTGCACCCACAATATCAATGCAGTGAACCGGGCAGGCCGTGGCACAGAGCATGCAGGCCACGCACTTGACACGCCCCTGGTCATCCTTGTTCAGCCGATGCACACCACGATAATTCGGCGAAGGCTGATGCTGAACCTCAGGATACTGCATTGTCACCGCACCATCGCCCAGAGCAGCCTTCACGATGTGCCGACCCGTTACCGCCAACCCCCCCAGGATCTGCGGCAGGTAACTTTGCTCGAACATGGTGAGCTTGGGCGGGGTCATTCGCTTCAGGGCCGGGTCGTCGCTTCGCATGGCAGAAATTGCTCCAGTTGAATCAGGATAGGTGCCGGGCTCAGCCGCGCAGCAATTGTAAAACAGTGGCTGTGACAATCGTATTGGCAATCGCCAGGGGAATCATCCGCTTCCAGGCCAGCTCCATCAAACGATCGTAGCGAAATCGCGGCAATGTCCAGCGAATCCACATCACAAAGACGATCATGAGCAATACCTTGGCCAGTAGCACGCCCATCTTTACAAGCGTAAAGAGCCAGCCTGACTGCTCGCCCAGGGGCACGAACGGCAAGTCCCAGCCGCCCAGAAAGAGAATGACCACCAGATAACTCACCGTGATCACATGCAGATATTCACCCAGAAAGAACATCCCGAATTTCATCGACGAATACTCGGTGTGAAACCCGCCCACCAGTTCCTGTTCAGATTCAGGCAGGTCGAAAGGCAGCCGGTTCGTCTCGGCAAAAGCACAGATCAGAAAGATCAGAAATCCGAGTGGTTGTGCCAGAATTCCCCAGACATGTCGATTCTGCCACTCAACCACCGCATTCAGATCAAGCGAGCCAACCAGCAGGATCATGCCCAGAATCGACATGCCCATCGGAATTTCATAGCTGATCAGCTGGGCACTCGATCGCAGGCCACCCAGAAACGAGTATTTATTATTCGAAGCGTATCCGGCCAGAATCACTCCATAGACCGAGAGACTACCGACCGCAAAGATGTAAAGCAGCCCAATGTCAATGCCAGGGGCGATCTGAAACTGCACCGGACCCATGGCCAGCGAGGGATTATTCGGCCCAACCGGCCCGAACGGAATGACGGCAAAACCGATCATCGCTGCAATGATGCTCAGAAACGGTGCCAGAATAAAGATTGGCTTGTTGACATAACTGGGCGTGACATCCTCTTTCAGGAACATCTTGACACCATCAACAATCGGCTGAAGCAGGCCGAGCGGACCGACACGGTTGGGGCCAATCCGGTCTTGGGCAAAGGCCGCAATCTTCCGCTCAACAAGAATGAGATAGGCCACGGCACCCTGGGTGATACCCACCACCAGGCCAATCTTGATCAAAAGTCCAATGATCTCAAGCATTCTTTCAGGTTCCCGCGGAATAACCGGTACGACTCTTGTAACTGCCTCAGACAGAAGCCAGATTGGCCAGGGTCCAGTCATCCTGGAAGCCGGCATCAGGCACCGGCACGTCCTTACCCTTGAGATTCAGGCCAAATTCAGGAATTTCGCCACCCTTTGCCGCTGCCAGGGCAACAATCTTTGACGCGGCTTCGGCCAATACTGACCTGGACTCGATCGGAGCACGCCCTGTTCCCCGCAGCACTGCCAGCACATCCAGCAGTGGCAGCACACCCTCGCGAGGCGCCAGGGCGGCATCAAATCGTTGCAAGCGGTCATTCCGGTTGACGTAGCTACCGGCTTTTTCAGCAAAAGTAGCTACACCGGCCACATAATCCGCCTGATCGGCAAGGGCATTGATCGTCGTGTCAAACAGCACCACACGCTGGGCACGGCGGATGGCCGCCACCTGGTCGCCTGTCAGCCATGCGGCATCCGTCGAACCACCAAAGACCATCACAATCTCAGGTGAATCAGGCCGGGCAAGGGCATCGTCAAGCCCTGTCACCTGTTTTTCAAAATGCTCAATCACCAGTTCGACACCACGACGGTTCGGGGCCTTCTCCGCCGAGATAGTGAACGGTCGGGGTGTCAGGAAGGATGTATCACCCGATCGACCAGCGGATTTATCAGGTGCAAAAGTCTGATCGGCACCCACCACAGGCACAGGGCCAAGAGCAAGAGAGGAACGATTCGTCAGTTGCTTGACCAGGGCGGCGGCTGAATACGCTTCTTCCAGAGAAAGATAAGGTGAAAGAACTCCCAGAATCGACTGCTTGTCAAGAATCCGGTAAGTCAGATCTTCCGTCAGACGGTGGAAAAACCGCTCGGACGGGACTTCATGGTGATCCTTGCCATCAAGAATATAAAGCCCGCCCAGCAGATTCGGGTCGTTGGCAGCCTTGTAGCTGTAACGGCCTTCGTCGCAAATCCAATAATCATTCACATACGGATTATGACGCGGCTTGTGCCGCCAGACCCTGCCGGCGTTCTCTTCGGATGAAATGTTGCAGCCTGAAGCACACCCGGTGCAAATACCCTCGTGCTTTGAGAGGAACCAGACACGCTGATTGTGCAGAAAATCCTTGTCCAGCAGCGCACCCACCGGGCAAAGGTCAACCACATTGCCTGCCAGAGGGTTATCAAGCGGCTGATCAGGGAAGATTGCAATCTCTCCATGGTCTCCACGACGCATGACCTGAAGCTCGGCCGTCCCGGTGATCTCGCGAGTGAATCGAACACACCTTGTACACATGATACAGCGGTCGGTGTTAAGCACCACCAGTTCTGACATGTCCTTACGAGGCTTCACGTTCCGTTCTTCGACAAAACGGTGCTCAGCACGCCCGTGGCTGTAGCTGTAATCCTGCAGGCCGCACTCGCCGGCCTGGTCACACACCGGACAATCCAGCGGGTGATTGATCAGCAGAAGTTCCATGATGTTTTTGCGGTGATCCAGCACCTTTTTGCTGTTGGTAACCAGCACGGTGCCGTCTCTGGCAGGTGTCTGGCACCCGGGAACCACACGCGGCAGCATCTTAATCTCACCAGTGGCAGAGTCCCTGGTTCCAACCTCAATCTCGCACATGCGGCAGTTGGCCACAACAGAAAGAGCAGGGTGCCAGCAGTAGTAGGGTATTTCGATGCCGAAATGCCGGGCCGCCTGGATCGCGTTAAACTTCGCGCCCTCTGGCAGTTCGTAATTCTGGCCGTCGATGATGATGGTCGCCATTGCCGTTTCCGTCGTTGGTACTCTGATCTCTCAAATACTGCCCGATCCGCTGGTCACTTCGTGCCCTGAGCTTTGGCCAGTCCAATGCCTGGTACGAACATGGATGTGTTCATCGCCAGGGGTGAAGCACCTCTGGAAATAGCGTCCTGCACCGGTGAGATCCGGGCAGCCGGATTCTGATTGGTGCGGATAAACTCTTCCAGCTCGTCCCGATACTTCGCAAGTGCATTCTTGATTGGCCAGGCTGCACCATCAGCCAGCCCGCAGATTGTCGTGCCGGGCGTGATGCCCATATTCTCGGACAAATGTTTCATCAGATCCAGATCTTCGATCCGGCCACCACCATTGCGAATTCGCTTGATGGTCTTGTAAAGCCAGCCTGTGCCTTCGCGACAGGGGGTGCACTGGCCGCATGATTCGTGGGCGAAAAAGCGCGACGTGTTATAGAGATAATCAATGATTCGGGTCGTCTCGTCCATCACCGTCACTGCCGCAGTGCCCAGGCCCAGGCAACCCGTCTTGCGAATCTCCTCGAAATCAAGAGGAACGTCAAATTCCTCCTTCTTGAGGATACCCATGCTGATGCCACCCGGCACGGCTGCCTTGGCCTTACGACCTTTCCACACACCGCCACCATGCTCTTCAATAAGCTGGTTGGTGGTTACGCCCAGCGGCAATTCCACGCAAACCTGCTTATTCACCTGACCAGAAATGGTATAAAGCTTCGGGCCATAGGATTTTGGCGTGCCGATTGACTTGAACCAGTCGGCACCTCGCTCAACAATATGAGGCACGCAGGCCAGGGTCTCAATATTGTTAACAACCGTCGGCTTGCGAAACGCTCCTTCAATAGCCGGGAAGGGCGGCTTGATTCGAGGCCAGCCCCGCTTGCCTTCCAGCGACTCAATCAGGCCCGTCTCTTCGCCGCAAATGTAAGCCCCGGCACCACGATGGCACCAGATTTCCAGATCGAAACCCGATCCATAGATATTCTTGCCCAGATGGCCTGCGGCACGTGCCTCTTCAATCGCTTTTTCAAGGATGTGAACGGCCTTGATATATTCAAAACGCAGATAGACATAGGCGGTTCGGGCCCGTGTGGCAAAGCAGCCAATCAGGATACCCTCAATGAACTGGTGCGGATCTTTCTCAACCAGATAACGGTTGTTAAAGGTCGCCGGCTCGCTTTCGTCGCCGTTGATGCACATGAAGGTCTCCTGCCTGTCCTTGGGCAGGAATGACCATTTGAGACCGGTTGGGAAACCCGCACCGCCACGGCCGCGAAGCTCCGAAGCCTTGACCAGATTCACCACATCATCCGGCGACATCGTCGTCAGGGCCTTGCGAGCCGCTGCATATCCGCCCTTCGACTCATAGGTCTTCACGGAAAGGATGTCAGGGTTATTCCAGTTGCGGGTCAGTACTGGTTCAAAAGCGGCCACAGGTTTTACTCTCCAGAATCTTCAGGGGCGGATCAGCACGCAGTTCTATCAAACCAACCCCATCATCACAATTCTTCCGGGGGCACAGGCCCCTTGCGCAGCTCTTCCAGCATCTTCTCGACACCCGCTTCGTCCAGCGGGCCATATACCCGGCCATCATCTGCCAGAGCCGCCGGGGCATGATCGCACACGCCCAGACACTCGGCAAATTCCACCGTCAGCTTGCCATCAGCCGAAGTCTGCCCTGGTTCAATTTTCAGGTGCCTGCAGGCATGTTCCAGCAGTTCATCTCCGCCACGCAGCATGCACGAGATGGAACGACATATCCACACCCGCACATCACCCAGCGGGGCCTGCGGGAAAAAGCCGTAGAAGCTCATGGTGTCAGCCACTTCGGCGGGCGATATTTCCAGTATCTCGGCGATCTCTTTCATGGCCTGATAGGGCACGCAGCGAAAATGCGAATGCACCATGTGCAGGGCCGGAAGAGTCACGGCCTTTTTGCTCGGATACCGAGGAATATAGCCTTCAATCTTCTGCCGAAGGGCTTCAGGAATCAGTCGGGGAGTGGCAAGCGATGATTGGCTCATGTCAGGCTTTTTCTGAATGTCCCGAAAATCAGCGGTCAAGTTCGGCGGCAATAATATTGAGCGAGCCCAGCACCGCCACCACATCGGAAATCATATGATTCCGGATCAGGTGAGGGAAAAGCTGGAAGTGGATGAATGAGGGTGGGCGGGTGCGTGTTCGCCAGGCAACCTGTGTTCCATCGGTAATCAGGTAATAGCCGAGTTCACCATTCGGGCCTTCCACGGCCGCATAGACTTCATTCCTGGGCGTCTGGAAACCACGATTAGGCATCACCAGTTCGAAGTGCTGAATCAGACCTTCCATGCTGTTGTAAGTTGTGCCCTTGTCGGGCATCGGGAACTTCTCGGCAATCGGCACATTCACCGGGCCGCCAGGCAAGTTATCAAGAGCCTGACGCAGAATCCGGGCTGACTGTACCATCTCTTCCATTCGCACCTGAAAACGGGCAAAGCAATCGCCCTCAGTGGCGTAAGGCACATCAAACTCGAAGTCGGGATAAACCAGATAAGGCTCGTCCTTCCGCAGATCATAAGTCACGCCACTGGCCCGGGCAACTGGGCCTGTGGCACAGAAGGAAATGGCATCCGACCTGGTAAGTGTGCCCACGCCCCGCATTCGCTCAAGAAAAATCTTGTTGCGGAAAAGGAGTTTTTCCATGTCGGAAAGCACTTTGGGGAGAGACTTCATCAGCCGCTCGACACGGTCAACCACCCGTTCGGTGAAGTCGTACATGACACCGCCCACCCGCGTATATCCGGGATGAAAGCGGTAGCCTGACATCTCTTCATAAATATCGTAAATCTGTTCCCGCAGATTAAAGGCATAGAGAAATGCGGTGAATGCACCCAGATCAAGCGCAGCGGCACCGGCGCAAAGCAGGTGATCACTGACACGGGCAAGCTCGCCGATAATCACACGAATGTATTTGCAGCGATCCGTCAGTTCAATGCCCAGCAGTTTCTCTACCGCATGATGCCATGCCACTTCATTCATCGGTGGGCTGATGTAGTTCTTCCGGTCAACCACCGTCACATACTGATTAAGATTCAGGTGCTCGCCCAGTTTCTCAAAGCCGGAATGGAGATAACCAATATCGGGCGTGGCCCTGAGGATGGTCTCGCCCTCCAACTCCAGCACCAGACGCAGAGTGGTGTGGGTGGCCGGGTGCTGGGGGCCGAAGTTCAGCGTCCAGTGATAGTCGCGGCTTTCGGCCTGAATCTCAGGTTCGTCAAGCAGATTAACCGGCATCGTTGAGACTTGTCCTGCTTAGAGATAGATTGACCTGTCCACACCAAAACCGCTAACCGTTACGATTCCTCGCGGGTCAACCGCGAGAAGTTGTGCCGCTCGCCCCGACCCCGCAGAGGATAGTCCTTGCGAAGCGGAAACGACCGAAATCCTTCTGGCATCAGAATCCGCCGCAGGTCAGGATGACCCGCGAACACGATACCGTACATGTCAAAGACTTCCCGCTCCATCCAGTCAGCACCCTTCCAGAGGCTGTAAGCAGAAGGAAGCGTCGGGTCAGGGTCGCTCACGCCTGTCTTGACTACCAGACGTTCAGCCGTTTCATGATTCAAAAGGATATAATGAACCTCGAACCGGTGCCTGACTTCAGATCGGCCGGGATAGCCAAGATAGTCCTCACCGCCAAGTTCCGTCAGGTTAAAGCCGAACTCGTCCCGCAATACCTGCAATAGCTCAAGAAGCCTGACCGATGGCACATGAAGCCGCAGATTATCCAGATTCTGCGACACCGAGAAAACACCCTCTCCCACGCGATGACGTAATCGGTTAAGCGTATTTTCAGGGGTTTTCATCGTCTTCATCAGATTAGATATTCCGCATTTATGGCAGAGGAGTGGTTCACTTTGATTCCCGCAGACCCACCTGCGACTCGCCGCCCGGCAAACGATAACCATACCGCGACTCGTCCGCACGCTCGGTCGCCACGCCAGGCAATGCCGCCCGGGGCTTAATCTGAACCAGTTGCTCTTCCATTCGTCTCAATTCGGGCAAGCCCAGATTCCCAAGAGCACTGCCGCCCTTCTGAACCTTGGCCTGAATGTCCATCACTGCCCGTAAAATCTGCTCGGGTCGCGGCGGACAGCCCGGTATGTAAACATCGATCGGAATGAACCGGTCAACACCCTGAACCACGGCGTAGGTATCAAAAATGCCGCCGGATGAGGCACAGGCCCCCATGCTGATCGCATATTTGGGCTCGGGCATCTGCAGCCATATCCGCTGCAGAACCGGCATCATCTTCATGACAACGCGGCCCGCCACAATCATCAGGTCACACTGCCGGGGGCTGAAACGCATGACTTCCGCGCCGAACCGGGCAATATCAAACCGGCTGGAACCGACAGCCATCAGCTCAATCCCGCAACAGGCCGTGGCGAAAGGCATCGGCCAGAGACTGTTCTTTCGGCACCAGTTCACCACGGCGTCAAGGGTGGTGAAGATCGTCCCTTCAGGAGCAAAAGCTCCACTGCCCGACTTGCCACTGCGGCCAGGCAGCTCTATCATCCCCGGTTTCATCGCCATTGGAAGACCCCCTTGCGCCATGCATAGGCATAGGCTGCAATCAGAACCGCCATGAAGACCAGAATTTCCACAAAAACCAGGCCCCGGAATGACGGTGGCAAACCCACCTCAGCCAGAGGGCCTGTCGCCTTGACCACCACTTTCGCTGCTGCCGTTCCGGGATCGACCGGGGCACTCGCCGCTGCGGCACCTGACCCCACCCGCCAATGGCTTACCGCCCAGGGGTAGAGGTAAAGCAGTTCCACATCGAAGAGCAGAAAGGCTATGGCGATCAGGTAATATCGCACGTCAAACCGCTGCCGGGCGTCGCCCACCGGGTCCATGCCCGACTCATAGGGCATCAGTTTCACGGCCGTGTTCTTACGCGGACCGATCACCTGGCTCAATATGATCATGCTGGCGCCCGTTATAATCGCGACAACCAGAAAAATGAGCAGCGGATCAAATGTTGTGAGCATGATGAATCCATCAGGGGAACGATTGTGAATCGATTCACAATCTCATTCCAAAATTAACGGGATCCATTTCGATCCCGTCATCATGCTCATTAGTTTACAAACGGCGCGGCGAATTACAAGCGGCTCGACCAAAAAGTCGGAATTACCCGGCAGTCCAGATCAGGGGAGAATACTTGGCACGCCCGGCAAACCACTACCCCGACTTGAGTTACCTGAACCTGAAGTCGTCGATTTCTTCTTCTCTTCATCCCGGCTTCTCAACGAACCATAACCACGGGGCGTATCCGTTGGCCGAATCTCCTCAGATAACAATCCACTCCGCTCGGTCAGCGAACCTGACCTGCCGGATGCACCTGGGCCAGGGCCAAGCAGGCCGGAACCACCCGATGTCGAACCCGTGCGTGGGGCCCTCAGGCTGCTGGACGACGTTCCACTTCGTGTGCTGCCCGGCAGGGGCCTCTCATTGGCAGTGCCGCCTGTCGTGCGGCTCGAACGCGTTCTTGAGAAATCCGAATCGGCCCTCAGCCGGCTCCGACGCGTCGGCACATCCTCCTGGCTCTTCTCGTCATCCTTCACCGCCGAAGCAACCTCGCCCCGGTTAAATTGCCGCATCAATTCGGCACGCTTCTTGGGGTCCTTCTCTCGAAGGGCCTTGAAATATGTACTCTCGCGACTCGTGCGCCGCTCATTATAAGCCTTGTCAATATCCACGTTCGGGCGATAAAGACGATTGAAGTCCTCATCATACTTGCGGAACGAATTGTAATAGCGATCGGTATCACGAGACCGCCCCGTCGCCGTTTCTCGCCCGCCAATCAGCGAATCCAGCTCGCTCTCCAGCGTGTTATTCTGCGACCGGCCCGAGTTCATCGCATCAAAGGGGTTTAATCCGCCCGGCCTGGAATAGGCTCGATACTGATTGTTCATCGGCTCGTAAGGATTATACGCAGATTGCGCCGAAACTTCAGACAATCCTGCCCACATCAACATCGCCAGACCAAGACCCATCGATTTCTTAAGGCCCGGTATCTCGTTTCGAATTCTCATTGAAGTCTCCACTGCACAAGCACTTAGAACTCAGTTTGCGAAGGTCTCGATCAGCACCGAAACTGTGGCCAGCCAACACTTCTATTATAATCGGTTCCAAGTCAAGTTGAATACGATCTTTATCTTGTTTGAAAAAATCAATTCTGACGATTATGACGATTCCCGGATGAACGCTTGCCTGCAAATGTTCACTCTTTCATCGACTGTTGACAGACCTTCTCCGCAGAACCTTTTTGAGAGGCTTAAACTGCGGGGTTTAGATCAGGTCAGCCGGTTGTGACGGCGGCTGGCTGGGCATGCCGGGCCGGGCTGGCTGGTGGCTCAAGCAGTTGCGACTC
>JBEITT010000100.1:0-18790 GCA_040374745.1 Planctomycetaceae bacterium
CCCATCGGCCAGCCTAGCTCCTGCCAGAGATGCCGCAACCATCGCCGCCGCATCCATGCCTCACCTGTCGCAGCAAAAGCACCGGCATCAATTTCCAGAACATCATGCAAATTCTCTATTTGTGTAACGCCGGCATAAGTTTGTTCAAGCAGTCGGGCAATACCTTCTTCCTCTTCCGTCATCAATGAGGCAAGCTGGGCCAGCGACCGGCTGAGCTGTGGATTAAGTCGTTTTGAAATTAAAGGATATAGCACATGCCGCACCCAGGCCCGATCCTGATGCTCGACATCCTGATTGGTCGGGTCGAGGCAATAGTTCTGATGATTCACCGCAAGATATTGCAGTATCTCGTTTTTGGTTATGTCGAGCAGGGGCCTCACCAGCATTGCAGCTGATTTTTTTAACTTTCGCGTTGGCCTGATTCCCGCCAGACCTGTTGGCCCTGTGCCACGCGCCAATCTCATCAGCACTGTCTCGGCCTGGTCGTCCAGCGTGTGGGCCGTTGCAACCCACTGCGCCTGATACTTTTCAGCAACTTTTTCCAGCCACTGGTGCCGGGCCTTGCGGGCATCGGCTTCGAAATGGCTTTTCCGCGTCGCGTGAAAGTGGCCAATTTCAAGTGTCACATCCAGTCGTCTGGCCAAGTCAGCAACAAATTGCTCGTCGGCATCCGCCCCCGACCGGGCATGGTGGTTCATATGTGCAGCCACCAGGCCGATATGCGGTAACATTCTGTGCATTAGATGGATAAGTGCAACGCTGTCGGGTCCGCCTGAAACCGCAACAACGCATTTGCCCGACGCCTTCGGCTGAAAAAGTTGGCGGAAGTGAGGCGCAAGACGGGCCTCAAGAGAAACCCTGTCGCTATTCACAAGTCTCTGTACAGGAAGGTCTTCCGCGAGATCGTCAGGCATCAGCAAGCGTGTTTCCGCAAAATTTCGGTTCTGTCACAATCGTGATGGAAATTGCACATATTGTTATCATAACAGGTGTTGGAACGTGTGGCGGCATGGGCAGTTCAAACAGGGCAGGCACGCGAACTTTGACCACTTCATCCTTGGCCATCGACCTTTCCCTCTTTCGCTGCCCTGCGTGTGGCTCGGCCCTGACGCGAGCCACTGATGAAAAAATTGCCTGCACGGGCAGCCAGTCGCACCAGTTTCCGGTGGTGCGAGGCATTCCCCGCTTCGCCGGCGAAGCCTATATCAACAGTTTCGGGATTCAGTGGAACCGCTACGACGTCGTCAGGCCCGAAATGGACATCGCCACATTTCATGCCAAAACTGGCGTTCATCCTGCGGAACTGGCGGGCCTGAACGTACTTGATGCCGGCGTTGGCGGCGGCCGATATGCCCGCCTGCTGGGCCAGGCCGGGGCAAATGTGACGGGGCTTGATCTTTCAAATGCTGTGGAAAAAGCCCGCGAAAATTGCCAGTCGATGCCCAATGTGGTCATCGCCCAGGCCGATCTTTTGAACCCGCCCATCGCCCCTGTTTCTTTTGATTTTGCTTATTCCATCGGCGTGCTGCACCATTGCCCCGACCCTCGCCGGGCCTTCGCCCGGGTCGCCCAAGCCGTGAAGCCCGGCGGCCGCATGGCCGTCTGGCTCTATCGTAAAAATACTCTACCGCAGGAGTTAGTGAACTCATCCCTGCGTGGCCTGACCACTCGCCTGCCGGATAAGGCAATCCAGCTTTGGGCAAGGTTGCTTGATGTGCCAGGCAGCATCCCTGTGGTGAAGCAGGTGGGCAGTAAAATCATTAATTTCAGCACATTTTCTGATCGCGGCTTACGAATCTGCGACAACTATGACTGGTATGCCCCACAATATCAAAGTCATCACAGCCTGGCCGAGCTGCGGCAATGGTTTCTTGCGGAAGGATTTAACGAGCCGGTTGAACTTCGGCCGGAAAAGTCGGGCCGGTTTTATGAATGGTGTTACGACCATAACCTGATCATCGGCTCGGGCGTGAACATGTGGGCCACGAAAAAGCAGGGTTGAAGCGAACTGAGCGACCGACATTCTGGCTCTTGCCATGCCCGAACGCATTGGACCAAGTGCCGGGCATACGTTACAATAATTTAATTACTGCCCCAAAAATCTCCCGCCCGAAGCAGTAGATGCCATGAAAATTGAAATTCGCCTGCAAAAATATCTGCTCATTTTTGCCCTGACGGCATTAATTCCGGGTGTGCCTGTTTTTGCGGAAGATCAGGCCAGGCTTAAGTTTAATCGCGATATTCGCCCACTGCTTTCCGACCGTTGCTTTACCTGCCACGGGCCCGACAAAAACGCCCGCAAGGCCGACCTGCGCCTCGATCGGCGCGACGATGCCGTCAAAGCCGGCGTGCTTGACCTTGAAAAGCTTGATCGAAGCGAAATCCTGGCCCGGATTCATTCCGACGACCCCGACGAGGTCATGCCACCGCCCCGGATGAAAAAACCGCTTTCTGCCGCCGAAAAAGCGAAACTTCGCGACTGGGTGTTGCAAGGGGCCGAATATGAGCCGCACTGGGCCTTTGTAAAACTGCCTGAAAAGGTGCAGGTGCCAGCCGTCAAAGCAGATGCCGACTGGATCAAGAACCCGGTTGATGCCTTTGTGCTCGCCCGCCTGAACGCTGAAAAGCTCAGGCCCGCTGCTGCTGCCGACCGGGCCACATGGCTGCGCCGAGTATCATTTGACCTGACCGGACTGCCGCCGACCCTTGCAGCAATCGACAGTTTTCTGGCCGACAACCGACCTGAAGAAATTGCCCGAAATGCTGTGCTTGACAGGCTTTTCGCCTCGCCTGCCTATGGCGAGCGCATGGCGATGGACTGGCTTGATGTGGCCCGATTTGCCGACACATTTGGCTATCAGGCCGACCGCGACACCCACACCTGGCCCTGGCGAGACTGGCTGATCAGGGCTTTTTCTTCGAACCTGCCTTACGACAAATTTCTGACCTGGCAAGTCGCCGGCGACCTTCTGCCAGAGCCCACCCGCGACCAGAAACTGGCCACGGCCTTCAACCGCCTGCACCGCCAGACGAACGAAGGCGGCTCAATTGAGGAAGAATTCCGGACGGAATATGTTTCTGACCGCGTGCGCACGCTGGGCACCGCGTTCCTCGGCCTTTCCATGGAATGCTCGCGCTGCCACGACCACAAATATGACCCCATTAGCCAGAAAGATTTTTACAGCCTAAGCGCGTTTTTTGCAAATATTGATGAACACGGCCTTTACAGCCATTTCACCGAAACCGCCCCCACGCCCGCCCTGCCACTTTATAAAGACGAGCAGGAAGCCAGGCACAGCCAACTCAAAAGTGACATAAAATCAGAAGAAGCAAAACTTTCGAAGTGGCTGGCCGATTATCGGGCCGATGGAAAATCGCCTGAAGTTGCTCGGCCCAAGGCCGACCATGAATTCCGCTTCGACGACCTTAAACCTGCCGGCGATTACAAGCCTGTGCCGGGCCGAACCGGCACGGGTCAGGCCATCCAGTTTGGTGGCGACGATTCCTACACCTGCCAGAAAGCCGGTGCCTTTGGTCGCACAACACCCTTTACCATAAGCCTTTGGCTTAACCCTGAGAAGCATCTGGCCCGTTCCATCGTGCTGCATGCCTGCCGCGCGGCCGAAGATTCAGCCTATCGTGGCTATAGCCTTGTGCTTGATAACGGCGTGCCCGTCGTTTCGCTGATCCATTTCTGGCCCGGCAATGCGATTTCCATTCGCGGCAAGCGGGCGATTGAAGTCAAGAAATGGTCGCAACTTGCGATCACTTACGACGGTTCCAGCCATGCCTCGGGCCTGCATCTTTACATTAATGGAGTGGAAGAACCGGTTGAGGTGGCACGCGACCACCTGACGCGAGATATTCTGCACCGGCCCGAGTGGGGCGATTCCGGGGGCGAACTTTGGCTGACTCTGGGTGCCCGGTTCCGCGATGTCGGTTTTCAGGGTGGCCAGATTGACGATCTGGAAGTCTTCAACCGCGAGCTTTCTCCGCTGGAAGTGGCTCATTTGACAGGAGTTAAGATCGAAGCTGACACGGCCACTTTTGGTCGCCATATTCTGGCCAGGGGCAGTGATCCAGCGGCCAAAGCGATGAGCGACCAGCTTCAAAAGCTGCGAAAAGAAGAAAATGATCTGATCAGCCAGGTGCCGCAGATCATGGTGATGAACGAGTGGCAGGGGCCTCGTCGCAAGACGCATATCCTTCACCGGGGTGAATATACGTCGCCTCGTGAGGAAGTCTCGCCCGATATTCCGGCCGCGATTTTTCCGTTCGACTCCGCCCTGCCACGCACCCGGCTGGGGCTGGCGCAGTGGATGACCGACCCTTCGCACCCGCTGACCGCCCGCGTGATCGTCAACCGGCTCTGGATGCTGGCATTTGGCCGGGGGCTTGTGGCAACTGTCGAAGATTTTGGCTATCAGGGGCAGGAGCCGAGCCACCCCGAACTTCTGGACTGGCTTGCCCGCGACCTTGTCGCAAGCGGCTGGAACCTTCAGCGCACGCTCCGGCTGATTCTCACCTCCGCCACTTACAGCCAATCGTCAATTCCTTCAGAGATAAAGACTTACGACACAGATCCCGAGAATCGCCTGCTGGCCCGTGGCCCTCGTTATCGCCTCTCGGCCGAGATGATTCGCGACAATGCTCTGGCCGTGAGCGGCCTGCTCGTGAGCAAATTGGGCGGCCCCAGCGTGAAACCCTATCAGCCGGCGGGCCTTTGGGAAGATTCCGGCACCGGCAAATCGTATCGGCAGGATCATGGCGAAAGTCTTTACCGCCGAAGCATGTACACCTTCTGGCGACGCACCGCTCCGCCAGCTTCGATGACGGCCTTCGATGCCCCCAGCCGCGAGTTCTGTATGGTCAAGCGCGACCGCACGGCCACACCGCTGCAAGCCCTTGTCACGCTGAATGACCCGCAATTTGTCGAGGCAGCCCGCGTTCTGGCCGAAAAGCTGATGAAAAAGTCGCCCGGCAAGCCCGAAGATCAGCTCAAAGAAGCCTACCGGCTTTGCACAAGCCATTCGCCGGGCGAGCGTGAAGTCAAGATTCTGCAAGATCTTATGAAATCACAGAGGAGCCGTTTCAGCCAGGCTGAAAATCAGGCCCGGGAACTGCTTGCCGTGGGCGAAACCAAGCGAGATGAATCACTGACCGTGGCTGACCATGCCGCCCTTACCAACACCATTCTGGCTCTCTTCAACTTCGACCCGTTTGTGATCAAACGCTGACCAGACAGAGAGATACGACATGTCAACCAGCCCGCTTTCAGCCACCTGCACCGGTCCCGAAGCCGCCCGCCATCTCTCGCGTCGCGAGATGCTTGGCCGATTCGCCTATGGCCTTGGTGGCATGGCACTTGCCGAAATTCTGGCCGATCCCGCCAAGGCGCGTGCCGCATCATCGGCCCTGGGCACAATGCGAGAATTTCATCATCAGCCCAAAGTCAGGCGGGTGATCTCGCTGTTTCAGAGTGGTGGCCCCAGTCATCTGGAAACCTTTGACCACAAACCGCTTCTGAACAAAATGCAGGGGCAGGACCTGCCCGCCTCAGTGCGCATGGGGCAGCGGCTCACGGGGATGTCGGGTTTTCAGTCGCAACTGCCGCTGGTGGGGTCGTTTACAGGCTTTAAGCAGCATGGCCCGGGTGGCACGTGGATCAGCGATGTTCTACCGCACACCGCCCGCATTGCCGAGAAGATTTGCGTGATCAACTCGCTTCATTCTGAGGCGATCAACCACGACCCGGCGATCACCTTTCTGCAGACGGGGTCGCAGATTGCCGGGCGGCCGTCGGTCGGCGCGTGGATTGATTATGGCCTTGGCAGTGAAAACGAAAACCTGCCGACTTATGTCGTGCTGATCACCAAGGGGCAGGGCGATCAGCCGCTTTATGCCCGGCTGTGGGGGTCGGGTTTTCTGCCGTCGCGGCATCAGGGCGTTCAGTTTCGCGCATCGACTGACGCCGTGCTTTATCTTAATAACCCGCCTGGGGTTGACGCATCAACCCGGCGCGACATGCTCGACCACCTTCGCCAGCTTCACGAGCTGGAAGAGACCAAAACCCACGACCCCGACATCCAGGCCCGCATTTCTCAGTATGAAATGGCCTTCCGCATGCAGTCGAGCGTGCCCGAAGCGACCGACCTGAACAAAGAACCTGAATACATTTACGACATGTATGGCGAAGACTCGCGTAAGCCCGGCACCTTCGCCGCCAACTGCCTGATGGCCCGCCGACTGGCCGAGCGGGGCGTTCGCTTCATTCAGCTTTTCCACCAGGGATGGGATCAGCATGGCGGCCTGCCCGGTGGCATCACCGCCCAGTGCAAGAAGACCGACCAGGCCTCGGCTGCTCTGGTGCTTGATCTTGAACAGCGGGGCATGCTTGAAGATACGCTGGTGGTGTGGGGCGGCGAATTTGGCCGCACCAACTACTGCCAGGGCAAGATTTCGCCCGGCAATTATGGCCGCGACCACCACCCCCGCTGCTTCTCGGCCTGGATGGCCGGCGGCGGCGTGAAGGGCGGCACCAGCTGGGGCCAGACCTGCGAATTCGGCTATAACGTGGTGAAGGATGGCGTGCATGTGCACGACCTGCATGCCACCATGCTGCACCTGCTGGGCATTGATCACGAGCGGCTGACTTACCGCTTCCAGGGCCGCGACTTTCGCCTGACCGACATCTTCGGCAAGGTCGTCAAGGGAATCCTCGCCTGATTCTCGCGAAATGCAATTGCATTAAGCCCGGGTGGCGCAAAATGTCCAGTCCCACGTGCGCGGATGGCTCTTGAGCTGTTTATAGCCAGCCAGCGAATCATCCCACGGATATTCCAGCTTAACAAGTCTGGTATCCGTAAAACCAACCTTCTGTAAATGATATTTCAATTCATCAGGCTGCCAGAACTTCTGGTCAAGGTCGCCGAATTTAAAACGCCCCAGCGAAAAATCATATAAATGATGTTCCATGTGTGTGGCCACCAGCCGCTCGGCCTCTTCCATCGCATAACCGGCGTCAAGATAGGCATCCCACAGCATGAGTGTGTGGTGATGAATCCCGTCAACCGAAGGCACCACGCCCATAAATTTGCCGCCAGGTTTCAGCGATTGCCATATGTTGCCCAGCGTTTTGTTCACCACGCGCAGGTCGGGCATGACCAGCGAATTCACTGAAAATGCCAGGTCAAGCGTGCCGTTCAGGTCATCCAGCTCGTGCATTGCCCGATTCAGAAATGCAATTTTTGCGGCCTTTTTCGCCCCCAGCCTTTTGCGGCAGGCTGTCAGCATCTCGGCGGCAAAATCCAGTGCATAAACCTTGCCGAAGCGGTCAATCAGGTGCGGCAGCAGCGGCCCAGTGCCGCAACCCAGGTCGGCCACATGCATGGTGCGGGCCGTCTCCGGGTCAATTTCCAATATCATTTTCAATAATGGGTTATCGACATGATCCCGAAACGGGTCGAGAAATTCGTCATCATATCGGGCAGCTGAATCCGACCACGCCCTGGCCTGGTCGTCGCTGTTTGTCGGCAGCGGTAATGGCATTTCGGCCTGCGATTTTTTCTTTTTCTCCATGGCCGTCTGCGTCAGCTCCATCATTTTGTTGAGTAAATCAAATACAATCTCTTGATGGATTGTATTTCAGCGGGGCGGGTCAGCCGGCGGAATCTCGGCCGAAGTCACCTGAAATGAAGTCACGTCGATACCCATGCGCTCGTCAACACCAAAAATATCGCGCCGGTAAAGTGTCGGATACCCCAGCGTCGGGTCGCTTTTCATGGTCAGTATCACGGTCGTTCCCGCCGGCTGGCCAAATGGCTGCGGCTGCTGCGATTGCATTAATTCTTCGCGAATCGTGCGAAACAGGCCAGGCACCGAATAAAATTCCACATCGGCCGGCTTTAATGCAATTTCCTTGCCATCCGGCCGAAACAGCCGCACGGCCTGCACCTTGCTACCGCGCACATAAACCCGGTAAATCGACTGATTCCGGCTCGAAATCGACTGCCATTCCAGGTTGTAATCTGCCACGCCTGCCTTGGCCCACAGGGCCATGTCCCGCTCAAGCCGGTCGGCCTTTACCGGGTCGCCCACCTCGCCACAGCCGGCAAGTGTCAGCCAGATAAGGCTCAGGCAAAACAGGCCTTTTCTCCACATCGGCATCGTGCCCATTCCCACCCCTCGGTCAACAGTCAAAATAGAGAGCAAATTCCCACGGATGCGGCCGCACCCGCACGGCTTCCACCTCGTGCTGACGCTTGTACCAGATCCACGTGTCAATCACATCCGGCGTGAAAACGTCGCCATTCAGCAGAAAGCTGTGGTCGCGGCTCAGGGCCTCAATCGCTGCATCCAGCGACCGTGGCGTCGTCGGCACATTATCAAGCTCTTCCGGCTTCAGGTCGTAAATATCCTTGTCAAGCGGGTCGCCGGGCGACAACTTTCGCTGAATTCCATCAATCGCCGCCATCACCATCGCTGAAAAGAGCAGATACGGATTGGCCGCACCGTCTGGTGAACGATATTCCAGCCTGCGACTTTGTGGAGAGGGATTATGCAGTGGCAGGCGGATAATCGCCGAGCGATTCCGACGACTGTAAGAAAGTTTCGTCGGTGCGTCGAAGCCCGGCACAAGCCGTTTATAGCTGTTGGTGGTCGGGTTCCCGAAGGCACACAGGGCAGGGGCGTGGGCAATAATGCCACCCATGGCATAATTCGCCAGTTCCGACATGCCGCCATAGCCTGAACCCGGGAAGAGTGGCTGTTCATCGCGATAAAGCGAAAAATAAGTGTGCAGGCCCGACCCATTGTCGTCGTAAAGCGGCTTGGGCATGAATGTAGCCGTTTTGCCGGCACGGCGGGCCGCATTGCGAATGATATATTTTGCCAGCATCAGCTGGTCGGCATGCTGCAGCAGGTCGGCCGGAGCCAGGTCAATTTCGCATTGGCCGCCAGTGGCAAGCTCGTGGTGGTGGTTGGTCACCTGAATACCGCATTCGGCCAGAATGGCCGTGATCTCCGTGCGAAGCTCGGCAAAGCTGTCTGTAGGCGGGCAAGGAAAATTGCCGAATCCCGTTCGCGGTTTATAGCCCAGGTTGGGCGATTCCTTCCGGCCGTTGTTCCAGCCGCCCTCGACCGAATCAATGTGATAATAGCCTTCGTGAACATTCTGGCCGAAGCGGATGTCGTCAAAAACAAAGAATTCCAGCTCGGTTGAAATCTCGGCCCGATTGGCAATGCCTGTGCCTTCCAGATAGCCCACGGCCTTGCGGGCGATATTTCGAGGGTCGCGGTCATAATCCTGCCGCGTGATGGGGTCCTGAATATTGCAGACCATGGCCAGCGTGGGCCGGGTCATGAAGGGGTCGATCAGGGCCGTTTCCGGCTGGGGCACCACCAGCAGTTCTTCTTCATTAATGGCCCGCCAGCCCGCCACGGCCGAACCATCAAAGCTGAAGCCTTCTTCAAAGGCCTCTTCCGTCAGGGCGTCGGCGGGAATGGCAAAATGCTGCCACACACCGGGAAAGTCCATATAGCGCAGGTCAACCGTAGAGACTTCCCGCTGACGTATCAGGGCCAGAACTTCGCGTGGGGTCACCTTGCAGGTCTCCCGGAAACCGGTCAATGAAGAGAGTTTGCCCAACGGGACTTTTTCAACTGACATATCGTAACGGATCGGCTCCCCCTTTGACGACACCCGGCAATCGGTTATTTTGTTGGAATCTATCGAAATTGACGCCAGTGATGTCTCTAAACTACGGGGCGGCCATGTCCATCAACTTCCAATCTTTTCCGTTTAAATGCGTCGTGGCATCGGCTGTGACTCTGCTTTTCAGCGGTCTGGCCATCATCGGACAGGAAAAACAGCCCCGCCTTGCCCCCAACGCCACCTGCAAAGTGGTTCACCCGCGTGGCTATTCGGCCATTTTCAGCGAAAAAGCCCTGCAAATTGACGGCAAGCTCGACGACCCTGCCTGGCAGCAGGCCGCCTGGACCGAAGATTTTGGCGATATTCAGGGCGAAGCACGCCCCGCACCCCGCTATCGCACCCGTGCCAAAATGACTTGGGATAACGACTATTTCTATGTCGGTGCCCGCCTTGAAGAACCACATGTCTGGGGCACCCTGACCAAGCACGATTCAGTGATCTTTCAAGACAACGATTTTGAAATTTTCATCGACCCCGATGGCGATAATCACCAATATCTTGAGCTGGAAATCAACGCCCTGAACACCGAATGGGACCTTCGCCTGGTGAAGGCCTATCGCGACGGCGGGCCAGCCCTGAATGAATGGGAAGTGCCGGGCCTGAAAACCGCGGTGGCCGTGGAAGGAACCCTGAACGACTCTTCGGACATCGACACTGCCTGGACTGTGGAATGGGCCATTCCCTGGAAGGTGCTGGCTGAATTCGCAGCCCGCCGCAGTCCGCCCACCGCCGGCGACACCTGGCGAGTAAATTTCTCGCGGGTGGAGTGGCGACACACCGTGGAAAAAGACGGAAAATACAAGAAAATACCGGGCTTTCCTGAAGAAAACTGGGTCTGGAGCCCCCAGGGCCGTATCGACATGCACCGCCCCGAACTCTGGGGCCATGTAAAGTTTGTCAAATCGGTCGAGGAAGCCAAAAAGCCTGTCATTGCCGACGATCAGGCGGCCCGCTGGTTTTTGCTGGAAATTTACGATACGCAGAAAGGCTATATCGGGCGTGAAAAGAAATATGCCACCAGCCTGCAGCAACTGGGCCTGATGGCACCCAATGAGCCTGGCTGGAAAATTGAAATGCAATCAAAACCCGATGGTTCAAACTATTCGGCAAAACTGACAATTGACCGACCTGGTAAAAAACCATTGACTCTTGAAATGCAAAGCGATTCAAAAATCACCCGCACGCCTTCGTGGGATGAAGATACGAATTAAATGATGGACGAAACCAGCCAGAACTTTATTCTCTTCACCACGGGCTGGAAGGCCTATCAGGCCATTCTTGAGCACGACTACCTGTGGCACAGCTTGGCCGAACGGGAATTGAAATCGGCACTACTCGAAAAATTCGGCCCTGATCAGCCATTTTCATTTCTGGATCTTGCCTGCGGCGACGCCCGCACCACTTCCAAGGTGCTGGCTGATTTTCCGAAGTGTCATTATACAGGTGTCGATTCCAGCCGCGAAGCACTGAACCAGGCCACAGCATTTGTCAGTGTAATCGGCGATAATGTAAATCTGGTGACACAGGATTATCTTGAATTTCTCAGAACAACCGACCAACAGTTTGATTGCATTTATTCGGGCCTTGTGGCACACCATCTGGGTTCCAGTCGAATTGGAACGCTTTTTGAACTGATCAAAAAATGCCTTCGTCCCGGCGGCGTTTTTATGGCCTTTGAATCGTTTCATCTTGAAGATGAATCGCGAGACGACCACACCGGCCGCCTGTGTGCCATGATCAGCCATTTCTGGCAGAAAATGCCTGAAAATTATCGACAGAATATCATCGATCATGTCACCCGTTTTGATTACCCGGTTTCATTTCAAGTATGGAATGAAAATGCAATCGCCGCTGGTTTGTCACCAATCAGGATAAACACTGTCTCGCCCGACCGCCTGCTTGCCTTTGTCTCACATCATTGAAACTACGGCCCTTACGCCTGGATTTTTAGCGGCCCAGGCAAATGCATTGTCAATTTCATTTAATTGAAATGATTCACCCGTCAGGCTTGCCCAGATGGCCGGATCCGATTGAAACTCCGCCTCAAGAAATGCAACCACTGATTCAAGATCAACACCGGCGTAATTATGCAGCCCCTGAATGGTCAGCATCCGGCGGATTATCTGCTCTGGTTCAATCGCAACCTTACCGGCTGGGAAAACCGCACCTGCCAATAGAAACCGGCCACCGGTTCGCAGCACCTTCAGACCCGTTTCAAAGGCAGCGTTTGAGCCACTGAATTCCATGGCAATATCGGCGCCAAGGCCATGATTGCAATGACTTTTTATTTTATTCTCAGCCTCGTTATCTGCAGGATCTATGGCTAAATCGGCACCAAATGCAATTGCCCGCGCTCTTCGGGCTTTATCAGGCTCTACACAGATCACCATTGCCGCACCTGTTTTTTTGGCCATCCTGCAGGCAATCACACCCAGCACGCCACCGCCCAGAATAACTGCCGATTTCAATTGAAAACTGCCGGAAAGTCTTACAGCCGCCGCTACAGTGGCACCTGCACAGGCGGCCAGGCAAGCCATACCGACTGGAATTTCATTGGATAAGCACGTGACGGGTGTGCCTCTGACAATCTCAACAAGGTCAGAAAGCCCGCCCCGTGGAATTGCATTTGACTGGTGTACACAGTGGCCATATTTCATAAGTGATATGCATTTCTGTGGAATTTCTTCTTGGCAGAAAAGGCATTGGCCACAGCTTGCCGCAACGCCCCAGACAACCCTCTGGCCGATTTTAATTGGATTTCCGGCCGTATCTTTCAATTCCCATGAGCCGGGTAATTGCAAAACGTGCCCGATAGCCTCGTGCCCCAGAACGCCCGGAGTGGGTGAGACTCGTCGGCCACTGACAGTGTGCAGGTCGCTTGAGCAGAGCGTGCAGGCTTCGGTTCTGACAATGGCACAATCGGTCGCCGTGTCAATTGCAATTTCCTGAATTTCAAATGGGCGGCCATGCCCATGATATATTGCTGTTTTCATTTTATTTCAGTCCGACTGTCGCGGAATGGATCAATGAGTCAGGATTCGGCTTTGATCACCAGTTTGTGGCTTTTCATGACGCGCATCCAGCCGATGGTAGTGAATAATGTAATCGCCGCCGTGACCATGAGAAAATAGGCCGGCGAAAGGTCATTGCCGGTCCGCCTGATCAAATAACTGGCTATCATGGGTGTGGTTCCGCCAATCAGGCCGACACAGAGATTAAATCCGACAGATAGAACCGTGCATTTGGCTTTTTCAGGCAATACATTAACAACTAGCGCCGGATAAGCCCCCTGATAAGGTGCAATGAGCAAAACGCAGCCAATTTCACCAAGCAGGTCGAGCCACGGGTTCTGATGGTGCATCAGCCAGAAAAGTGGCAGGCTAAATATAATCGCGGCTATGGCAACTGTCAGAACGATTCGCTCCGGGCCGATCTTGTCAGCCATATGGCCGAAAAAGGGCACCAGAAGCATGAGCAGAATCATGCTGAGCGTATTGATTTCCAGTGCCGTTGAAAGCGGAATTTTCACGATTTGCGTGAAATAGGTCGTCATGAAGACAAATATCAGATAAAAACCGACCGAGCCTAACACCATCACACCCGACACCCTCAGCATGTCTCGCCAGTGTTCGACAAATGCCGTTTTTACCGGCGGTGTCTGCGACGGATCAACCGGTTCGCTCTCCTCCGGCAGGTGTTTTCTGATCACAAGCCCGCCCAGACCCACCGCCAGCCCCAGCAGCATGGGCAATCGCCATCCCCACAATGCAACCTGTTCGGGTGTCAGCATCCGGTTGACCAGTACGCCCACGGCTGAACCAGCCAGCGTTCCGCCAGTGGCTCCGGCTGCCCCAAAGCTGCCGGCAAAGGCTTTCTTGCCTGGCGGGGCATGTTCGACCAGATATAGCAGGCTGGTCGCAAATTCACCCCCCACAGACATCCCCTGAAGCATTCGCATGAGTATTAAAATAGCAGGAGCAGCAACCCCAAGTGTGGCATAGCCTGGGAGAATCCCGATGATAAATGTCGGAAAGGCCATGAGCAGTACAGAGAGCGTCATGGCCAGGCGTCGGCCCTTGCTGTCGGCGATATGGCCGAAGATGATCGCGCCCAGTGGCCTCATCAGAAACCCGGCGGCAAAGGCCCCAAACGCTGCGATCAGGCTGGTGACAGGGTCATTCGACGGAAAAAAGACATGTCCGATTTCATTGGCGAAAAAACCATAGACGGCAAAGTCATACCATTCAAGGATGTTACCGATGGTGCCGGCGATGATAAGCCGCTTATGATGTGCTTCAAAATCGGTAAAAGGGCCTGATTTACTGGTGTCAGTTTCGGTACTCATATTAAGCCATATCTTTTACACGACAGGGATTTACGTTAGTTTCTGGAGAATCAGGAATTTAGCTTAACAGCCAATTGTGGCATAAATCAACCCGGTTTTGAGTGGATTATTGACTGGCGGCTTGTCTTCGCCGGGCAATCTTGTTAAACAGGTTAATAACAAGCAGATTCTGCGATAAAGCTAAGTCAGGAGAGGCAAAATGCATCGACGCAATTTTCTGGGAGCGACTGCAATATCCCTGGTTTCTGGTTCTCTGGCGGCTTCCGGCGACCAGCCGATTCTGGCTGAAGAGCTGAAACTGCTGGAATTGAGCCTGAATGCTCAGGATCAGAATGCCATCGTTCCTGCTTCGGCCAAGCTGGAAAAGCTATGGGACAAGGGTGAATTCACCGAAGGCGGTGCCGAGGGGCCCGATGGATCGATTTACTTCTCGGACATCGGTAATGAGTTGATGAAGTTTGATCCCAAAACTGGCGAAGTCAGCGAGTTTCGTAACCCCTCAGGTCGGTCTAACGGCACGATTTTCGACGCCCGGGGGCGTCTGATAGCTGCCGAAGGTGCTAATAAGGGCGGCAACCGGAGAATTACAGCAACCGACCTGAAATCAGGCAAAATTGAAGTGCTCGCTGACAATTATCAGGGCAAAAAGTTTAACAGCCCCAATGATGTTGCCGTCGATGCAGCTGGACGCGTCTTTTTCAGTGATCCCCGATACGTGGGAGACGAGCCACGGGAACTCGACTTTGAAGCGGTCTTCCGGATCGACCCTGATGGCTCTGTAACCCGCTTGGAAACAGGTGCTTACAAGTCAAATGGATTGGTTGTCAGCCCCGATGGTAAAACTCTTTATGTGGCTGATAATGGCGGGAAAAGGCGTGTGCTTCTTGCCTGCGAGCTTGATGATAAGGGCAACACCAGGCCAGGCAAGGTTTTATATGACTTTGCCGATGGCCGTGGCATTGATGGCATGACCGTTACCAAGGATGGCCTCATCGTGGCTACGGCAGGGAAAGATGCGAAAGCCGGAATATGGGTCTTTGACTCTACCGGCAAGGTGCGAGGAATTATCCCAACTCCTGAAGCTCCAGCCAATTGTGAATTTGGTGGCCCGGATGCCAGTATGCTCTACATCATGGCGGGCGTAAGTCTGTATCGAATCCAGACCAGTCTGCATGGATTCAAACTATTTCCTAAACGCTGATATAATTAAAACTTATGACTCACGATTCAGCCGGGTAGCAAGCGATTCACCCAGCGGCGAAGATCTTCCGCATCAACCGGTTTAGACACCCAGCCTGTGATTGGTTCTCTCGCCTTTGCAGGGAAGTCTGCCGCTTTACGAGTGGATAGTATGAGTATCGGTAAGTATCGGTGCTGGGGGAAGTTACGAACAGCCGTTGCGAGTTCGAGCCCATCTACCTGCGGCATTTCAAGGTCGCTCAATAAAAGGTCAACCTCGGTGGTCGCCAGGATATTCAGAGCGTCCACCCCATCAACGGCTGAAATTACCTTAACATCTGGCTTTGAAAGAACATGTGTGACCCAGTGGCGAATTGAAGGGCTGTCGTCCACGTGCAAAATGACCGCAGCCATCGCTCCGCCATCCTGAAACCTGCCGGTTTCACGTCAAAGCTCAGAATCCGAATATTCTGCCAGCCATTTTTGAAGGCCGGCCCTCATCGCTAATTCTCGGCATACTTTTGGTACAAGTTGAAACCGAATATGGCAATCTCGCTGCTGACCCGTCATGATCAGTGAAATCAGCAATTGCAGACCAGCGGCATCCCAGGGACCTGAGGTGTGGAGATCCACATTGAGGTTTGTGCCGGTTTTGACGGAGGCCAGAAACTGCTCCCGCCACTCGCTCACTTCATAAATAGTCACCGGTCCTGAGACCGTCAGCGTCTGGGCATTCATTGAAGGAACCACCACGGCTTGAATGAGCAATCGGGGGAGATTCTGCTCCATCAAAGCGACGACACTAAATAATCATTATTTAGCTATACAGGCTGGTTTGTCATCTCCCAAAGTCTAGCTCATATTCCGCGGATGTCCAGAAATCGCCTGATTTCTCTTGATCCGCGGCGGCTTACTCGGCGGGATACTGAATCAGCACCATGTTAATGTCGTCGGCCGCAGCTCCCGGATGCACATGGGAAGCGACGGCTTTTTCGAACTCAGTCAGAATCTCGTCCGGTGTCTTGGACTTATTGGCATCCAGCAGCTTTTTGATTCGCTCCTCTCCAAACATCTCTTCCGAAGGTGTGGCCGCATCGGGCAGGCCGTCGGTGAAGATCAGCAGTGATTCGCCCGGCTGAAGTCGGTCGGTTGAGCCCGCGGTGCCGTCAACCATGCCCACACCCAGCAGGCCGGGGTTGGAATCCAGCGTCCTGATCCCTTCAGGGCCTGCAATAATGGCCGGCGGATGACCCACACCCGCATAACGCAGCAGGCCGGTTGTCTCGTCAGCGATCAGATAAAGACCCGTGCAGAAGTAGCCGTCAGGGAAATAGTTTTCGAGCTGAACGTCAAGCCCGGCCATCAGTTCGCCCGGCTCAATCACGGCCGACGAAAGCGAGGAGGAAAGACTTTTGACCATGCCTGAAAGCATCGCCGAATTCACCCCATGGCCGGAAATGTCGGCCACCAGCACGCCCAGCCGCTCCTTATCCAGCCGGTAAAAGTCATAAACGTCGCCGCCCAGCTTGTTGGCCGGCTTGTAGCGAACCGCCATTTTCAAAAGGCCGCGGGCCTTGGGCGGCTTCGGCATCAGGGCGAACTGCACCTTGCGGGCCAGGTCCAGTTCAAAGGTCAGCTTTTTATGTGCCGATTCCAGCAACCGGTTCCGCTCGGCCAGTTCCTGCGAAAGGTCTGCAATTCGCAGACGGGCCTTAATCCTGGCGAAAAGCTCCCTGATCTCATCCGGGCTCTTGGGCTTTTGAATATAGTCGTCGGCACCTGCCGTCAGGCCGGTCAGCTTGTTGTCAGTCGCGCCAAGTGTTGTCAGCATGATCACCGGTGTCGTGCGTAACACCGGGTCTTCCTTCAATGCCCGACACAGCCCTGGCCCGTCCATCTCAGGCATTTCATAGTCGGTCAGGATCAACTCCGGGCTTTTCTCCCGGGCCTTCGCCAGACCATCCACACCGTCAACCGCTGTTTCGACCACATAACCTTCGTCGCCCAAGAGCGTTGAGATCATCCGGCGCATCGTCGAACTGTCTTCAACCAGAAGCAGACGTCGTGGTGAACCCGCGGTGGACATTAGCGGTAAACTCCCTGCAAAGTCTCGCAAATCATGTGGGAAGAAGGCGTGGACCATGTTTAGTCACAGCCGCGTTCCTATCTTAACAACTCCAGCCCGGAGTCTCAACTGATCAGGCCATTTGGTAAAAAATGCAATCGTTTAACCGCTACAACTCATACTGGCTAACACCCGTCATTTCGCCTAATATTGCTGAACCTGACTTGTCATCCGAATCAACTGCTGAATCATGGAATCGTGATGAAATCTGAAAAGCACCAGACCGAACCCTTCCGACAACTCTTCTGGCAGAACTGGTGCGATATTCTTTTTATTCACTGGGAAGTCGATCCGGATGCCATCGCTGAAGTGCTCCCTCCCGAACTTGAGCCTGACCTGTATCAGGGAAAAGCCTGGGTCGGCCTCGTCCCGTTTCGCATGACGGGAATTCGTCCTGTTGGTTTGCCCGCTGTGCCTTATCTTTCGCACACTCTCGAAACCAATCTCCGCACGTATGTCAAACATAAGGATCCGGCAAAAAACACCGAAAGCCGGGCCGTTTGGTTCTTCAGCCTCGAAGCGGCAAATCCTTTTGCCGTTGTCACTGCCCGGCTTGGCTATGGATTGAAATATCACCGGGCAAAGATGTGGCTTAATGAGCATCACCGACCCGATGGCAGCACAATCTATGCAGCCGGAAGCGTTCGCCAATGGCCCGGCCCGGCTCCAGTCACTTCGTTTGTTCAGGCCAAAATTCCGGCAGGGCCTTATGATAAAGCTCAAGTTAATACGCTGGAACACTTTCTGGTAGAGCGATATGCCCTTTTTACACAACATCGGGGAAGAGTGAAAAAAGCCCTTGTTCGTCACGAACCTTACCGAATCAAACCGGCAATGCTGACTGGCTGCGACCCGCAACTGATTGCTGCCGCCGGTCTGCCACTGCCTGATCAAGTGATTGAAAATGCAATCGTGCACCGAGCCATGGATGTTCGTGTCAGAGTCGGCTAGTCAAATTCGTTTTAAATACCAATCAATTCCAAACACACCTTCCCCCAGGGTGAAGCCATGGCCCATGCCAACAGCTTCCCCGGGGGAATTGTTTATGAAGTTTTTAAATTTTATTGAAATGCAAATGCAATCGTAATTGCATTATTCCTGCTGTTTTTCGTCAGAATCCGGCTTCTTCGGGCGTTTTTTGCCGTGCTCCTTAATGTTGTGGTAACGCACATCAAGGCTCTTCCGCCGATATTTCCGGAAATGTACCCGGTCGGCCCGCACCTGCTTCCGGTCCTCGTAAGCCTCGTCCCAGACCTCGGCCGACTCATAAACCCTAAGCTCCGGATCCTTAACCACTTCCGGATCCTGCACAACCTCGGCCAGGGTCATCCGCTCTTTCGGGACATGCCACGTCTGCAACTCTTTCAAATCGCTTTTTTTGCCTGATTTACCAGCCGGCCCCGCCTGGTCAGACCTGCCAGACACGGAC
>JBEITT010000107.1:0-17187 GCA_040374745.1 Planctomycetaceae bacterium
GGCCAATATTCAGACCGGTGGCAATGTGACAGGGGCGACGCACGAGTATTAATTTACCCAATAATGCTATTTCAACTTGCTGTTGGTCTTGGATACCAGATAGCAAAGCTAATTAAACCGGGTTTTAATTTATATTAGTTGAATTATTCAAAAATCAATAATGAAATAGATATTATAAATAAGCACTTAAAGAAACATGGTCATTAAAGTGGCCCAAGACTTGCGAGGATAAGCTGAACCAATTAATATGCATGAAACACAAATCATTTTCTGCGCACCGGATCTTGAGCATATACATGATGCAGGATGTCGCTGAATGAAGATATATCAGGAAATAGGCAGCACTGATCACAACCTGCTTCGAAGCCTGAGCAACATCGATGAGCGATTTGCCTGGGTCACTTTTCTGGCGCGTTATCGACCGATGATCCATCATTGCATGCTGAAGTCGAGACTCGATGCTGACGAACGGGAAGAAATAGAGTCGCAGGTGATGCTCAGGCTGGTTAAGTTTTTCAGCAAGCCAGATGCGAAGATTAATTCTAGTTTTCGCGGCTTCCTGGCGAAAATTGTGGAAAATGAAATTCACGAATTTGTGCGTAAAAAATTAAAATACGAAGAGGTTCATCAGCAGGTTGATTCTACGGGAATTGCACAACTGGCACTTGATGAGACACAACGCGAATCCATACAGGAAATAGAAAGGGACATGGTACTGCGTCTGCAAAAACTTAATCTTGTAATCGACATCCTTAAATCGCGAATAGAATCCCAGACATGGGAAATTTACTGGGATTTTTCGATACTTGAAATCTCGGCCCAGCAGGTCGCTGAAAAACACGGGGTGTCGGTTTCAGCCGTCTATAAATATCAGAGACGTGTCTCTGACAAGATTCGTGAAATCGTTAAACGTATCGAAGGCGATTGATCAAGCAGAACCAGGATGATGTCAAACTGCCCTTCCAGAGAAACCCTAGATCGTTTTGTTTCGGGCGAATTCAGTTTCACAACTGATTCGGAAATCGAAGGTCATGTAAACCAATGTGTGACATGTCAGAAATATCTTGAAATCAGTGTCAGGGTTCATAATTCTCCCTTAATGGATATTAGCCTGGAGATGTCAGAAATGACAGCAGAAAGGCAATATTCTCGACCTCAGATTTCTGGATTGGAAATAATCAAGCTGGCAAGCCAAGGTGGGCAGGGACTCGTTTTCAAGGCACTGGATGTAAAGCTGAATCGGCCAGTGGCAGTGAAACTGTTGAGAAACATATCCTTTGATAAAAATAATCGAGAATCATCTATTTTGCGGGAAGCCAGGAGCATCGCCCAACTCGATCATCCCAATATTGTAAAACTTCAGGCCATGGTTGAAACTGATCAGGGGCCTGCGCTGATTCTTGACTGGATCGACGGCGGCAGCCTGCAGGAATATCTAAACGCGCATTCAATGACTGAATCTGAAGTTATCGAAATGTTATTGAAATTAACTGATGCAATGGATCATGCACATAACAGGGGAATTCTACATCGAGACATAAAACCATCCAATGTACTTCTGCGTAATGGGAGCCTTCTGCAGCCCATGTTATGCGACTTCGGTCTGGCCAAGTCAAAAGTGGGAAAAAGCGACTTCTCGTCGACAAGTGTCGGTATCGGAACAGCTGGGTATATGGCACCTGAGCTGATTTCACGTCGATTCGGCCGAGTTTCCCAGGCTTCCGACATTTATTCGCTGGGTGCCGTTTTATATCGGATGGTAGCTGGCATTTTTCCGCACGAATCTGATAGCCCCTTTGAAACACTTGAGAGAACTTGCGACCAGAATGTTGTTGTGCCCTCGTTTTTTAACAAAAATCTCAGCTGGGATCTTGAAACAATCTGTCTCAAGTGCCTTGAACGTGATCCTGAGGCACGCTATCAGAATGTGCTTGAATTAAAACGTGATCTTGAACTTTTTAAGAAAAAGGAAGCTATTATTGCAGACAGGGTTGGGTGGCAAAAGCGGCTTAAAACGTGGTGCCGGGAACATCCATGGCTGGCGGGTGTCTCCACCTCCCTCTTTTCAGTAATGGTAACGGGTATTTTTATACTATGGCAACTGCTGCAGCAATCTCGCGAGAGCCAACAGATTGCCGAAGCAGAACTGGCACGAACTGCCGAAACATTTCGTCTTTCCACTCCAATGATAAAGAGGTTTCTGCAGGTTTCATCTCTCGACCCTAATGAAACTAAACGCATCGTGAAAATTGCCGACCTTTTACGAGACTTTGGAAAGGGCGATCACAACCTGAGACAACGATTTGACCTGATTTATTCAGGTCTTGAGATCGCAACAGAGCTTTTTCGTGTTGGTGGTCAGGAAAAACTGGCAATTTCAATGGCATCTGATGCCAGGGCCTCGCTTTCCCGACTTATTCAGGAGTATGGCCGAGATCTGGACCAACTTCCATGGCTTAAAACAGGCAATAAAATTGAAATTAGCCTGCTGGATCAGTCGATGGTGCGATATGGGCATGCATGTATCGATTTGTTCCACATGCTTAAACATCAGGAAACAAAGGAGAAAGAGGCAGTTGGTTTTTTGAAAGAGGCCATTCGATCTGCGGAAAAGGTCATTGAAAAAAATCCTGAAGTTGATGAAGCCTATTCAGATCTGGCAAATTATTATGTTGACCTTTGTAATCAGGAATTTCAGGAAGGATATAAAAAAGAGGCCGCAATCACGATAAAGAAAGCCCTTTCAATTCATGAAAGGATGATAAAAATATATCCAAACGATACTGGTAAGACATCATTCTGGCTGAATTGCATTCAATTACTGCTTAACGTTGAATATGAAAATCATGGCAGATCTGATGAATTCATCAATACTATTAATAAAGTCAGAGCCAAAATGCAGGAAATTAAAAACCAGAATACAATCGTCTGGCAGACAGACTGGCCCATGTTCGTTGATTGCATGTTACGCGACTGTAGAAGTTTATATGATGTCGCTGATCATCGCCTGACACTGATTCAAATCGACGAATTGATTAACATCTGGCATGAAATGGTAAAATATAATGGTTATCTGCGTGACAATTTAAACAGGCTGATGGGGATGCAGATGGATAGAATGATATTAATCGATGAAATTGAAGGAAAAGCAGCTGCCAAAGCATATTATCAGTCACTTTTTACTTTCTGGGATTCTGCAGAAGTCAAACTTGACAATCATATTTGCCTTGCCGCCTTATATTTACTTGATCCTGAATTGACTCAAGAGAATATGAAAAAGTCTCTCGAAATTCTCAAACAACTCGACTCTTCAGACAGAGAAGTGCAGCGACTTCGCAACATCTGCGAATCAATGGTCAGCGGAAAAACCTTGAAAAAACTGACTTCAGTTCCACCGACATTTTTTGATATTCAAATGACAATTCGAGATCAATTTGAAAAGCAGGCTGAATTAAAGCAGAATGCAGACTGGAAGGCATTCAGGAATGAGCTCCAGCACAATTATCTTAGAAAACTGATGGCCATGAGAGATCATCGAATTATTCTGGACTATCTCGAAAAAACCAGCGAATTCGCCATTGATTAACTATTTAACGTATATAACTTGACCCTGATATTAAAAAACAAATGAACAACCGTGGATTAGTCGGTTGTTCGGTTTCTGCATTCAACAGATCGGTCTTACTTGAGTGGCTCAGGCAGAGCGCATTGGTAAGTTATTTTGATCGCCGGGTGATCCGTTCAGTCTCTTCAGCCATATAAAGAACACGACCACAGCTGCGACAGAAAACAAGTTTGTCGCAATTGATCAGGTCGTTGACCATCTGGCTGGTAACTGCCATAAAGCAGCCACTGCACGCACCTTCTTCAACAAGAGCCAGGGCATCAGCACCACGCTGGCGTATCACTCGTTGGTATGAATCGCGAATTTCAATCGGGATGATCGCTTCAGCATCAGCAATCTGGCGAGAAAGATCAGCCAGATTAGCATCATCGGCCGGCTTATTCTCATCAAACTTTTTAAGAAAAGCAGTCAGTTCTGATTTCAGTTTGGCGACTTCAGCTTCAAGTTCCTTGATCTTCTCGGCCCGGTCTTCAATATCGAGTTCGCTTTCAATCAATTCGTCGTCAATCTTGCCCATTTGCGATTTGAGCAGGGCAATTTCATTCTGAATTGCCTTATACTCTTCGTTTTTCTTAACGGTGAGAAGTTTCGATGAGAAATCGTCAATCTTGGCCAGCACACTTTTACGCTGGGTTTCTTTCAGGCCTTTGGATACTTTGACCTGCTGAAGTTCTTTTTTCGACTGTTCAAGAGATGTTTCTTTCTTGGCAACTATCACATTTCGTGCCGCAACAGTCTTGGGATGCGAAGAGAGACGATCCTGAATCGCCTTGGCTCGCTGATGTAGCGAATGAATTTCACGAAGGGAATTGGCAGTAGTGGTCATGGTTCGATCCGGTGTTGCATGTCGGGTTCAGTAAGCCATCCCTGAGCCAAATCCAGTCGATGCCATCCATCGGTCATCAATGTCACGTTTGTTGGGCGAGGCCAACAAAAAAAGTCGATGACCAGTGGTCATCGACTTTTAGTTATTCACTTCAGCCGGTATGCTCCAGAAAGCCTTCCAGCTGTCGACTTCGTACAGGATGTTGTAGCTTTCGCACGGCCTTGGCCTCAATCTGGCGGACTCGTTCACGAGTCACCTTGAAGATTCGGCCCACCTCTTCCAGCGTATAGGTGTAGCCATCGCCCAAGCCATATCTTAGCTTAATTATCTCTCGTTCGCGATAGGTCAGTGTCTTGAGAACCTGATCAATCTTGTCTTTCAACATCTCTTGAGTAGCCGCATTAATCGGACTTTCCACTGAATCATCTTCGATAAAATCACCGAAGTAGCTGTCTTCCGATTCACCCACCGGACGGTCAAGCGAAATCGGGTGACGGCTGATTTTCATCACACGGCGAGCTTCGTCGATCGAAATATTCGCCAGCTTGGCCACTTCATCAATCGTCGGCTCGCGGCCTTTTTCCTGCAGCAATTTCTTCTGCACATTTCGAAGTTTCGACATCGTCTCAATCATGTGCACCGGAATACGGATCGTCCGGGCCTGGTCGGCGATAGCTCTTGTAATGGCCTGCCGAATCCACCAGGTTGCATAAGTGCTGAACTTGAAACCTCGGCGATACTCGTATTTATCAACAGCCCGCATCAGGCCAGTGTTGCCTTCCTGAATCAGGTCGAGGAACGACAGACCGCGATTACGATACTTCTTGGCAATAGAGACAACCAGTCTCAAATTACCACCTGACAATTGCCTTTTGGCTTCTTCATAGGAACGGAATCGGCCTGTCATGCGGCGGACTCGGCGGCTAAGTGTGCCGGGCGTCTCCAGCGTCATGATCATCAGATCCTTATGTTCCTTCATCAGGTTGGCATATTCATCGCCAAACTGGCCAAGTTTTTTCATTTCACGCAGTTCAGCAGATAGTTGAACCATTCGCTGGCTGATCTGCTCAATTCGTTTCATTCGTGGAATGACACGCTGCGTACGAATGGAAAGCTCTTCCACAAGGCGAACACACTTGCGGCGCCGGGTACAGATTCTGTCGAAAATTTCTTTCTGCCTGGCCTTGTCGCCACGGGCATGCTTCAGAGCCTTGAAATCCTGGCGATTTCGCTCGATCAGGCCATCCAGTGTGGCAAGATTCGCCGGCATGCGACGCAGAATCTGATCTTTTTCCAGATTTTCAGTGACTGAGACTTTAATCGTCCGGTCAAAGGGCAGGTCGCCAGCATGAACCTTGCGAAGGTCTTCGACCACCAGCATCAGGGCATAGTGGCATTCAAGTACCTTGCCACGAAACGAACGACGCGTGTCCTCAATCAACTTGGCCAGACGAATTTCTTCGTCACGTTTCAGCAGGGGGATTTCACCCATCTGGGTAAGATACATACGCACCGGATCGTCAATCCGGCGAGAGAAAGTCTCGTCGCCCAGTTCGTCGTCAAGTGCCAGCTCGCCGTCGTCTTCAACATCAGCGCCAAGAAAATCTTCTTCCATGCCGCCAAGGTCGTCGTCAAGGTCGGAAGCAATCACCGAGCGGCCTTCGACTTCATCTTCATTGATCAGCTCGATACCAATCTCTTCAAGGGTATCGTGCACCAGCTGAAGTCGCTCAGGGCTGGAAAAGTCGTCCGGCAACATTTCGTTGACCTCTTCGTAGGTCAGGAAACCACGCCGCTTGCCCTTGTCCAGGAGCATTTTGACGACCGGATCCAGTTTTTCCATTGCGGAATCTCCTCGATGCTTGTAAGGGCGAAACAGTAGAAGTCTTAATTCTGGGAAACGATTGAAGGCGAAAGAGTCGGCAGACCTCTGGCCAGCAATCGACGAATCTCGTTGGTGAGAGCCTGATAGGTTTCGGGGTCTTCATCGCTGTTAACACCCGTCAAGGCAAGACGCAGGTCTGCAACCCGCTCCTTGATCGAACGACGAGAAAACTTCTGAAGCACACCTGCCATTCGAACATGACCATCGGCCGGCAATACATTTTCCGGCAGTGGACCACGCTCTATCCAATTAAACAGTCCAGCAGCCATCGCCAGCGATTCAGGCGACAACTTCTCGGAAATCTGATTCAACTCGGGTACCTCGCCTGCCCGGTGCGAATCATACAAAACCTGGGTGATCATTCTGAGTGTCGGATGTTTCAATTCACTGGCCAGTATGGTTTGATTCACCTGGCCGACAAGTTCCGGAAAATTCAGAAGCAGCTCGACAAATTCGCGTTCCAGTGGATCGGGTAATTCTTCAGTGGGCTGCGATGGCGAAATTTCTTTGACGGGTTTAGGTGTCCGGCTTCGTTTCGTCGCATCCCTGCGATAACCTGACCAGGATTGCTGCAGTTGTCCTGTAGGAATTTTCAGGCGAAAAGCCAATCTGTCAAGTGCCATTGCGATTTTTACATCCATTCCGCCACCACGCTGATCCGGAATTCGTGCAAAAATCGAGAGTGCCCAATCAGCCGCCTGCCTTGCCTGCTCAGGGTTTTGCAGGTCAAATTTAGCTTCGGCTCGGTCAATTGCAAATTGCAATGGGTCGCTGGCGCGTCCGATGATTTCTGCAAACGCATCAGCCCCCTCGCGCTGCAAAAAATCACAGGGGTCAAGGCCATCAGGCAATGCCACAAGGGCCAGTTCAACGGGCTGCCCCAGAAAAATCTCGAGTCCCCGTTCAGCCGCCTTCAGGCCGGCTTCGTCACCGTCAAAAACCAGCACAATCCGATCGGCAAGCTGCCGAAGGGCAGGAATATGCTCGTCGCCAAGGGCAGTGCCCAATGTTCCCACCACGTTGCGAATGCCTGCCTGGTGTGCCGCCATGACATCCGTATAACCCTCCATCACGATCACCTGCCTGGCGGCCCGGGCTGCATCACGGGCTTTATCAGCCGCGTAAAGCAATTTTCGCTTCTGGAAAACGGTTGTCTCTGGAGAATTCACATATTTGCCAACACGCTTGCCGGCCTCGGCCATAGCGCGGTCTCGTTCGGGCAGAATTCGACCACCAAAGCCAACCACCCGGCCCATCAGATCATGAATCGGGAACATCAGCCTGTCGTGAAAGCGGTCGTAAGTACGGCCCTCGGCCGAGGCCATGATTCCAGCAGATTCAAGTAGTTTTTCACTGATGCCCGCCAAACGTGCCTGACGCTTAATTACCGACGAATCAGCCGGAGAGTAGCCAAGACCAAATTGTCCTACAATTTCAGGCGACAACCCACGATTGGCCACATATCCCTGCGATTCTGCATGCTTCAGGAATTCATCGCAATAGAAGCCCGCAGCCCACAACAAAGCCTGATATATATCCGCCTTGGCCGGGCCTTTCGCCCCCTGATTCTGAGACGATTGCTTTTCAAACTGAAGTCCCAACCGGTCCGCCAGAATTCGTATCGCCTCAGGAAAATCAACTCGCTCATATTTCTGAACAAATTCGATACAGTCACCACCCACACCACACGACCAGCACTTGAACGACTGGCGGGCCGGATTTACTTCCATAGAGGGGTTTTTGTCGTCGTGAAACGGGCAAAGAGCCTTAAATCGATTGCCCGCTCTATGAATCTGCACGTACTGGCCGACCAATGAAACGATGTCCACCGTTTCCTTAATCTGACGTATCATGGATTCGGAAGATGCAGGCACACTTAACTCCAAGGTGCATTGCCACCATTCAGGTCAGGCAGCACTCACCAAAGTCGTTACGTTGTCGGTCAGGTCAGTGCCGCTAAATTAAATAGCGACAAAGAGCCAGAGCGCGGATCAGGACTGAGCAAATATAGCCCCGCCACGGGCGATGGTCAAGCGGCCGAGCCCGCATCTCGCAGGAAAACAAGCATTTAAAAATTTCAAGTAAATTTCTGGCCAGAAACTCGTTTTTTTTCGATACAAATTCACACTTTCTTCACCCGATCCACAATCCAAAGCATTTGTCTCAGATACCAAGTGTCCAAGTCAAGCCCCCGTGTTATGCGGCTTATACCAAGACATTTTAATGACTTAAGTACACTTTGTCAGTTTGGCGAGTTGTCCTGACCCCCCAACACACCCCATCACATCCATAATTTATATCGACTAGGTAAATGAATCAGTTTAGTTAATTTGAAGAAATTAAGTTAAATAATTAGACAGAGTCGTTATTAAGGCCTTGGGGCTTAAATGGATTAAGCCAAGACTAACTCACCGTGAAATGATCATACCCATCGTGGCAAACAATCTGCTTAAATACTCATGTTTTGTCAGAATCATTGAATTAGAATGAGAGAAATGCAGGCTTTGGACGTGTTCCATCTTCGAGGAAATTTGAATGCGATCGCAGAGGGGCCAGAATGATCGTTCCCCAATACTGGGCAGAAGCCCGCGAGAAATGCCAAATCAAGGGACGGCAGATCACGGTCAGGCGGTTTGGCTGGTCGGAGTTGAGCCCTGAGGAAGCCGAGGCCATGGCCCGACGCCGAGTGGCCCAAGCGATTGCAGACGCGAGGGCGGGAAATACCATTACCCGTCGCGAGCCAAAAGTTGCTTATAACGGTGCGAACGGTGTGCCGATTCGCGAGGAAGTCGTTGCCCGCATTGGCTCCAGCGTAATCACCCGAAATTCCTATGGCGCCCTTTGCCTCAATTCACCAGACACCCTCTTCGCTGATATTGATTTCGAAGAGCCTGTTTTACATTCAGTGGCCCTCTTCATATCCCTTTTCTTATGTTTTCTAACCGTGTTTATCGCAATTAACGGTAAATCAAACATGGCTTGGCTGCTGACTGTTCTGCCCTTAATAGTCACGGGCCTGGCGATCAAACATTTCGTGAACTCAGTAAGAAAAAAACTTCAATATGCCTGTGCCGGCGGCATCGAGTCGTGGTATCGCCAGCAGATTGAGCAGTTTATTGCCAGCCAGCAAGGCTGGGGGCTTCGCCTTTACCGGACCCCGGCAGGTTTTCGTTTGATTGCGACGCATCGCGCGTTCTCGCCGGACGACCCCGAAGTAGCAATGTTTTTCAAAATGATCGGGGTCGACCCCCTCTACCAGCTGATGTGCCATAATCAGAAATGCTTTCGCGCCAGACTCACTGCCAAACCCTGGCGTATCGGCATCAGCGATCACCTCAGACCGAGACCGGGTGTCTGGCCTATCAATCCCGAAAAAATGCACCTTCGCACGCAATGGCTGGAAAATTACGACAAAAAAGCGGCAGGCTTTGCCGCCTGCCGGTTCATACAAAACATAGGCGATGGACCCACACATCCGGCCCTCGCCGAGGTCATCTCACTACACGACAGCCTGAGCCGGGCTCTTGAAATTGATCTCGAAATCGCCTGATTTTTGCAAAACAGGTCAACTGACAAGCCGGCTATTGTTTGCAGGAATATCAGAGACCAAAACCAGAACAATTTTATCTAATTCTGGTGTCAGGCCACAGTTGAAGATCGCTTGCCACCACTCGATGCTTTGCCGTCGCCCGGCTTGTCTTCCTTCTTCTGGAACTTCAGGCCACGGGTAAGCACAGCGAATGGGTTGTCGTCTGCCTTGGCTGCCTTCGATTTCATGTAAAGATAATCATCGTAGCGACAATGATAAATTGTCAGCTTTCCATTTTCCACTTCAATCACCTTGTTAGCCACGGCACGGATAAAATGCTCGTCGTGCGAAATGAAGCAGAGGGTGCCTTCAAAGTCGTTGAGGGCCTCTTCCAGAATGTCGCGGCTGGCAATATCAAGGTGGTTGGTTGGCTCGTCCATCATAATAAAATTATGAGTGACCGTAAGAATTCTGGCCAGGCAAAGCCGCGTTTTCTCACCGCCTGAAAGGTTCGAGACAGCCTTATCCACCGCCTCGCCGCTGAAGAGAAACGCCCCAAGGGTGTTTCTCAGGGTACCTTCCGTCGCACCTGGATGCACTTCCCGAAGACTTTCAAGCACGGTGGAATTCATGTTCAGGGCCTCCACCCGGTGTTGGGCGAAATAGGTTTCGAACACGTTCGAGCCCATCGCCACTTCGCCCGCCTGCGGCTTCTGAATGCCGGCAAGCAGCTTCATCAAGGTGGTTTTGCCGGCTCCGTTGGGGCCGACCAGCACCACCTTGTCGCCTCGTTCAATCTGCACACTCATCTTGCGATAAACGATTTTGGTGCCATAGGCAAAATCGATGTCCGTTAACTTGGCCACCACCAAACCACTGCGGGGTGGCTCGGGCAGTTTGATGCGCACGGTCGAATTATCCTGTTGCGGGGCCGCAATCTTTTCAATTCGGTCCATGGCCTTCAGCCGACTCTGGGCCCGCGCGGCCGTTGCAGCATTGGCCCGGTTGCGGTCCACAAAGTCCTGCATCTGCTTTAGCTTCTTCTGCTGCCCTTCAAACGAGGCCTGATGCACCGTCAGCCGGTGTTCCCGCTGCGGGATATGATCCGAATAATTCCCGGCATACGTATAAACCTTGCCCAGCTCAAGTTCCATGGTTTTGGTGATCACCCTGTCGAGGAAGTCGCGGTCGTGGCAGGTGATCAAAATTGCGCCGTCATAACTTTGCAGAAACTCCTCAAACCACTTCACCGAGAGCAGGTCAAGGTGGTTGGTCGGTTCATCCAGCAGCAGTAGATCGTGCTTGAAGGCCAGCAGGCCGCCCAGGGCCAGACGCATGGCCCAGCCACCGGAAAGCGTGGCCACGGGTGCATCAAGCTGCGGCACGCTAAAGCCCAGCCCCATCAGAATGGTTTTGGCCCGGGTTTCCATCTCAAAGCCACCGGCCGCCTCAAAGGCCTCCATGGCATCGTCGTAGTCGTCAAGGGCCTTAGGGTCGCCGGTTTCAAGGCCTGCCATAACCTTTTGGTATCGCTCGTTGGCTACTGTCCACGGGCCAAGGTGTTTGAGCATATTCTCGAAGACTGTGCCCTCTTTGAGTGGGTGGATCTCCTGCGGCAGATAGCCGATCGAGATTTTGCGATCGCGCATGAAATCACCACCGTCGAGCGGTTCGGTACCAAGAAGCACCTTGAACAGTGTTGATTTCCCAGCCCCGTTTTTGCCGAGCAGGCCCACCCGCTCGCCCCGGTTTATGGAGACGTCAATGCCGTCGTAAACTGTTTGATACCCGAACCTTTTGACCGCATTGACAAGACGGATCATGAATCAGTTGCACCGTGATTTTGCTGATGCCCTGCTACTGCCGCACCCCGGCAGAGATGGCATACTCTATCTACTTATCATAGCGAAATATGCCAAATTTGCGAAGGTGGCGATAAATTCGATAAGTGTTCTCAGTTTTTCAAAAAGCAAAAGTGGTTCAAGGCGGGCCGAAGTCTTACGTTTCAGAACAAAAATCGATTCAAATCCGATTCGTGGCTGACCACGCCTGGCGAATAATAACCGGCAGTTTTTCGAGGGGAAACTGGGCCTGGATCGCGCCTTCCTGCCATGCAAACTTGTTCATGCCATAAACGGTGGATGTCGCTTCGTCCTGGCCAAAGGTCGAGCCGCCGGCGGCTCTCACAAGCCCCGCGCCCCTGGCACCGTCGCGACCCATGCCAGTCATTACAATCGCTGTGATCGCCGAGTGAAAGATCGGTAAGGCTGATTCAAACAGATAATCGGCTGATGGCTTGTGGCCGGTCATGGGTGGGTCGTCGATCAGCTCAATTCTGGCCATGGACGGAGTTTTGCCAATCAGACGCATATGAATTCCACCCGGTGCAATTAAAATCTGGTCGTTCTTCAGACGGTCGCCGGTGGCCGCTTCGCGCACTTGCACGTGACACTTTCGGTTAAGCCGTTCGGCAAAGGCCGACGTGAATTTGCCGGGCATGTGCTGCACGATCAGCACCGGCGGAATGGGCGGCTCAAGATAACAGAGCGTGTCGTTCAGGGCCTGCGGACCACCTGTGGAAATGCCTATCAGCACAAGATGATGCGGTGTTGTGATCGCTGTCGGGGCGGGTTTTGCTGGTGAGACGTGACTGAGCGGTGCAGGGGCAGGCGGGAAATTGGCCATATCAGATATTCGTCCGGCACGGGCCGGTGGCTGGGCGATGCGAATCTGGCTTTTGCCGGCGGCCAGCACTTTGGCGATAATCTCTTCGGCCTCTTCTTTCAGGCGAGTCACCTGATTTGTGCCAGGTTTAGGAACAAAATCAACAGCACCCAGCTCAAGCGCCTGCAGTGTGGTCTCAGCCCCCTCCTGCGTAAGCGAACTGACCATAACGACTGGCTTCTGATAAATCCCAACCAGCCCCGGCAAGGCTTCAAGCCCGGTCATGACGGGCATTTCCACGTCGAGCGTGACAACATCGGGGCGCAAATCGCGAGTCTTTTCCAAAGCCTCACGGCCATCTTTGGCCGTGCCGACCACCTGAATTCGCTGGGAATTGCGAAAAATGTCTGTAAGCAACTGCCGCATGATTGCGGAGTCATCAACAATCAGCACTTTTAATAGATTCTCAGAGTTCATCTCTGCCAATTGTCAGTTTATCAGATGTTGCGGCCCAAAATACGATAACAAAGTCTGATTCTTATGAAAAGTCTCGGTTGGCAGGAATTCACGATTCCCGATCGACCATTTCGCTGATTTTCATCATCACCGACTTAACGTACTCTCGCTGAAAAGGCTTAACGATAAAATCAATCGCTCCGGCCTCAATCGCATCGACCAGTGTCTGTTTTTGATCAACGGCCGTGATAACCACAACCCGGGCCAGCGGATAGCTTGTGTGGATACATTTTAAGGCTTCAAGGCCACCCATGACGGGCATAACAAGGTCCATCGTCACAAGGTCGGGTTTAAGCTCTTCGTAAAGCTCGACCCCGCGCAGGCCATTTTCGGCTTCGCCGGCAACAGTCCAGCCAGCTTCAGTGGCAATGGAACCAATGATCTTTCGCATAACCAGAGCATCGTCAACGATTAATACACGAGGCATGGCAAGGCCCCTTTGTCTTCTTTCACAGCGTGAGGTGTCATTTTCATTAATACGGTCGTTTTCAGCAAGCCGTTAAATTTCATAAAGCCGGCCCCCGGTTTTCTTAACAAAGATCTTTCCGTTACGCGTGTCGAATGTCAGGTTTCGGCCAAGCTCGCCGCCGATATCGCTGGCAACCACAGAGATTTTCATTTCGCCGAGAATGCGCAGAACAGCTTCGTGATTGCATTCGCCGATGGCAAGTGTCGAAGTGGTTTCAAACATACTAGCACCGCCTGCTATACGGGCCACCAGCGACGACCTGATTACCGCTCCGCGGAGGCGGCTTAACTCATCAATCATGGCAGGAATAGCCGTATCGGCATAACGCCCGGCGTGGTCTTTCGAGCCACGGCTGTCAGGCAATAGAATATGGGCCAGGCCACCCACCTTGCCAAAACGGTCGTATAGAGCCACCCCAACACACGAACCCAGAATGGCACGCAGACCAACCGGCGATTGTGCCACCTTCCACTGGCCAATCCCGACATTCAGGCATTGTTCCGGCAGATCAATCGGGATCATTTATTTTCGCCGGATGCGGTTTCAGACTCACCAGGAATCCAGATCAGTCGCCAGTCGCTTCGCAGGCGATCATCAAGCATCATCTGGCTTTCAATCACATGGATCCGATCGGTTCTCATCGCGAATTCAGCCAGCAGAAACTGGACCAGTGAACCGGCATAATCAACCGCAAACCTTGGCGGAGAAGGCAAAAGCCCGTGGCTTTTTTCAGGCGGTAGTGAAGCGGCCAGGGCATTTAAAAAGGCACAGGCGACGATATTGGCCGTTTCAAGGGCGGCCGACCGAGCCAGTTCATCCCAGAAAGCCGGAGGATTATCGCGAATCAGCGACACCTGTTCAGCGGTGACACCCGCACCGACACCCAGAATCATATTTACAAAGCCGGCAATGGTCGCGGCATCGTTCACCAAAATCAGGCGACCAGTAATTGGTCCGCTGACTTCCAGAATGCAAATCGGAACGATGGCCTCGGGGTCGCCCAGCATGTTGCCGGCGTCTTCAATAGCTATTTTATCGGGCGACTTCCAGACGAGGCTGACTGGCCGGTTAATCCAGCTCGCCAGGCTGGCAGCGGCCTTTCTGGCAGCCTGCGAGAGATCTGTTTCGCTAAGTTTCATGACGTCGTCAGGCATTGTGTCAGGCGACCGGGCTAACGGCTGAAATTCCCTGCGATGCCTTGTCGATAAGGCGATCAACATCAAGGATGAGAGAGACCCTGCCATCGCCCAGAATACTCGCACCAGAGAGACCTTCAACAGGCCCCAGATTTTTTTCCAGCGATTTCAGTACCACTTCCTGTAAGCCCATCAACTGGTCCACCTCAAGACCAATCATTTCATCGGCCGAGTGCAAAATTACAATACGGGTTGTCAGGCCATTTTCTTCATGCCCATCTGATTTAACTTTCCTGCCGGGGTAGGGCCTGTTACCCCACAGAAAGACATCATCAAGCGACACCACCGGCACAATTTTCTTGCGAATTTCAATCACCCGCCGCTTGCGGATCTGGTGCATCAGCTCAGGCCTCACTTCCACAATCTCACGTATATGATCAAGTGCAATGGCATAAACTTCTTCATGCACTTTCACAAGCAGGCTGGGCAGAATGGCCAGCGTGAGCGGCAATCGAATGACAAAAGTCGTGCCCTGCCCGGGAACGGTTCTGATGTCAATCGTGCCGCTAAGGCTCTCGATTCGGCTTTTAACAATATCCATACCCACGCCACGCCCGCTTATATCAGTCACCGCTTCAGCCGTTGAAAGACCCGGATGCCAGATATAAGAAACCAGTTCGCGGTCGGTCAGGCGGCTTGCGGTGGCCTGGTCAACCAGGCCTTTCTCGACGATTTTCCTGCGAATGCGTTCGGCGTTAATTCCCCGACCATCGTCAGAGACTGTAATTGTCACGCGATCACCGGAATGGGCCGCCCCCAGGCTGATCGTGCCGATTCGCGGCTTGCCTGCTTTTTCGCGGTCGTCAGGCGTTTCCAGGCCATGGTCGCCGGCATTGCGCACCATGTGCACCAGTGGGTCAGCCAGTTCGTCAATCACGCGTTTGTCAAGTTCGGTTGATTCACCGGTAATTTTCAGTCTGATTTCCTTACCGGTGGCATGGCTCAGGTCGCGAATCACGCGGCGGAATCGCTCAAAAAGCGGTCCAATCGGAATCATCCGTGTGTCAAGCACACCTTTTTGCAGACCGTCGCACACGCGTGAAAGCTGATGGACAGCCTCATTGAGATCATCCAGCGACTGCCGTGCCTGCCTTGTGCGGCCCAACTCGTGCAGCATTGCACCAAATTCGTCGCGTAAATTACGCAACTGGTTATCCATAATGTCGGCAAACGACTCCAACCCCATCTCGCCAGTAAAAACCGAATTCAAGGCATTTTTCAAAACATCTGATGCTTCCAGCGAATGATCGGAAAGATGACGCCGGGAACGCTGGCCGATGGATTCCTGCAATGCTGAGCTGACCTGCACAAAGCGAGATTTGCTGAGAACCAACTCGCCTGTCAGGTTCATGAGGTGGTCAAGCCTCTCCAATTCAACACGAACGGTTTCGCCGACTTTTCCAACCGTCTTCTGTACGGGTTTATCGACTGTCTTGACAACTGTAGTGGCAGGAGAGGCTGTTACAGAACCTGCGACACCGATGGGAATCGCTTTAACGCCTTCGAATTCAATGCCGTTTGTCGGTAATACTGAATCTGGTGTCGCTGGTCCGGAGCCGACCATACAAGGGGTCTGTAAGGCCTCAGCCTGCTCGACGGTCTGCTGATCCGGCTTAAAAACAACCTGTTTCCCTGCAATGGCAGGATTTTTCACGTCAATGACCGAAATCGATGCGACACCCGACATATCAGCTGCCAGATTCACCGTACTGATGTCAGAATCGGTAGCGAGTCTGAATGAAATACGGCGAATATCCTGAATTTCGTCGAGTTTTTCAAGGGAAGGCTCGGCTGAAATGATTTCGCCAATTGCCGAAAGCCGTTTTGCAATAAGCCTTGCTTTCATTTCAGGCAGGCTGATGTCCGACTGAAATACGACATTGATTTCATATTGGTTGTCGTGGTCAACCAGGGCCACTTTGTCGGGCTCAGGTCCGGTCACATTGCCGGCTGGGGAACCATCGGTTTTTACGATGTCAGCATTGTTTTCAGTTTGCCCGGTGAAGTTATTCTGGACATTTTTTAATTGCAGAATGACCTGATTTATGAGGTCGCTGAAATCAACGCTGGCCTCGCCGGTTTCGCGCAGCCGCTGATGGTAATTTTTAAGCTCGTCAAGACATTTGAAAAAGAGGTCGAGCGATGCCCTGTCAAGCTGCCGCTGGCCCGAACGCAGCAAGTCGAAAAACGATTCCAGGTGGTGAGTGAGCTTATTGACTTCCGTAAAACCGAGAGCGGCCGACGAGCCCTTGATTGTATGGACAATTCGAAACGCCACGGCCAAAGCCGAGGCATCCGTCTGATCCTGCTCAAGCTTGAGCAGGGCATCGTTCAGGGCAATGACCTGCTCGTCGGTTTCGTCTAGATAGAAGGGAAGGAGATGAGCGAAATTCATTTCATTATTCACATTCTGCAGGTTTCACTTGCGAAACAGCCACGGCCGCTCGCGAGTCATCAGGCTCAGGTGTTTTGAGACC
>JBEITT010000016.1:0-67368 GCA_040374745.1 Planctomycetaceae bacterium
CCGAAGAAGCCGGAATCTGACGAAAAACAGCAGGAATAATGCAATTACGATTGCATTTGCATTTCAATTCAATTTAAATTCTTAATCAACAATTCCCCCGGGGAAGCTGCTGGCAAGGGCCATGGCTTCACCCTGGGGGAAGGTGCGTTTTGGTGGAAATTTCAATGAAATTATCTTTATTGGCAGGTTTACATTAAAGCGTTCTGTTTTTCAAATTAATGCGAAACAAGTCGAAGTTCGCCCTTCATCAGGCAATTGCCACGGGCCATTTGATCCGGCCAGATTGATGACGTGGGTGAGCCCATAAAAACGATTCGGCATGGAATATGCTCTGAGTATTATTTAACTCATAAAGAGAGCAGAGGTTATCGCATGTCAGGACCTGGCAGACTGTTTCAGGATTATCAAACGTATGGGTTTGATGAAGTTTTCGACCTTGAGGCACGGCATCGCACGCATTATGGGCCGCTGGTGCAGAATTTAAGGCAGCTTGATGCGCGGCACCTGCGGCGGTGTGACCGGATGGCTGAATTATTGATGCGAGACCAGGGTATTACGTTCACGGTTTATGGGCGGCGTGAGGGTCAGGAGCAGATTATTCCGTTTGATCCGATTCCACGGCTGGTTACACCCCGGGAGTGGCAGACGATCGAGCGTGGGCTGACTCAGCGGATTATTGCTTTAAATTTATTCTTGAAGGACATTTACAACGATCGAAAAATCTTGCGAGACGGGGTGATTCCGACCGATGTTGTTCTGGGATCGAGTGGTTACAGGCGAGAGTGCGTGGGTCTTGAGGTTCCGAGGGATGTATACATTCACATAGCCGGGATTGATTTGATTCGCGACCAGAACGGCAAATATTTGATACTTGAGGACAATGGTCGAACGCCATCGGGTGTTAGTTATGTGCTGAAAAATCGTGAGATTTCAAAGCAGGCCCTGCCCTTTCTCTTCTCGGGCTACAATGTCAGGCCGGTTGAGGATTATCCGGCGAATCTTCTTGAAGTGCTTCGATTTATCGCACCGCCGGATGTGGAAGAACCGACGATCGTTCTGTTGACACCGGGAGTTTACAATTCAGCTTTTTACGAACACAGTTTTCTGGCCAGGCAGATGGGAATTCAGTTGGTAGAGGGTCGCGACCTGTTTCTTGACGATGGCCAGATTTTCATGCGAACGATTCGTGGGCCGCAGCGGGTGGATGTGATTTACCGTCGGATTGATGATGAATATCTGGACCCGCTTTATTTCAGACGCGACAGTATTCTTGGAGTGGCCGGCCTGGTGGCTGCCTATAGAGCAGGCAGACTTGGTCTTGCCAATGCCATTGGAACAGGCGTGGCCGACGATAAGGGGATATATCCTTTTGTACCCGAGATGATCAAATATTATCTGAATGAAGATCCAATTCTTGATAATGTAGAGACTTACAGGCCTGAACTACCTGCCCACATGAGCCACATTCTTGAGAACCTGGAAAAGCTGGTGGTGAAAGCAGTGGATGCATCAGGTGGCTATGGAATGCTGATTGGTCCGGCATCAACAGCCGATCAGAGGGAGGAATTCAAGCGTCGGATCCGGGCGAACCCGCGGGGGTATATCGCCCAGCCGACGATCAATCTTTCGGTGCATCCGACACTGGTGGAGGATCGCTTTGAGCCGAGGCATATCGACCTGAGACCTTTTGTGCTATACGGCGAGAAGGTGAAAATTCTGCCTGGCGGGCTGACACGCGTGGCCCTGGTGCGGGGCAGCCTTGTCGTGAACAGTTCGCAGGGTGGCGGGACGAAGGACACCTGGGTTCTGGGCGGGGAAGCGTCGTCCCCGGAACCCCGGCCAGAACAAGAGATGACGGAGGCCTGAACCTGCCATGTTGAGCCGAGTTGCCGAAAATCTCTTCTGGGTCGGGCGAAATGTCGAAAGAAGTTCAAATATCTGCCGCCTTCTGGATGCGACCTACCAGGTTCAGCTTGGCGAAGTTGCAAAGACGGACAGGAAAATGGCGACAGGGCCAACCCTGGCACCCGTCCTGCGCATTCTGGGAATTGAGGCGGCGGGGCGTGCAAGCCTTGCCAAACAATTGCGAATATTGACCTTCGGCCGTGCGCAGGATCATACGATTGCAACACTTCTGAACCAGGCAAAAGAGAACACCCGGGCCAGTCAGAATGTGATTGGAGGCGAGCCTTTTTCTCAGTTAAACCGGCTGACACATGCCGTGGCCGGCAGAAAGACACGAGCCAGGTTCAGGGAATCGCCTTCAATGGTTCTAAGTCAGATCGAACGTGGCTGCCTGCTCTTTTTTGCCATGGTTGACCACGGCCAACCTCGATCAAGCCCCTGGCATTTCATGAATCTGGGCAGACAGATTGAATCCATCGGAATGCTGGCAAGAATTTTATACGAAGGTCTTGTATCGCCTCAGGTTAAGAATGTTCAGCCCGGCTTTGCCCACTGGGCATGGCTGCTGAATTCCTGTGCAGCCAGAGACACCTACATGAGCCGGTATCCGGAGGGGTTCGTGCCAGCAAACCTGGTTGAACAACTTCTTCTCTCGCCAGAGTTTCCGCACTCGATTCGATTCGGCGTGATCCAGGCGCGGACAAGCCTGGAAGCCATTGCCCTTTTTGCAGGCACAGACCGTTCAAAAGTAGCCGAACGTCTGATTGGAAGACTGGACAGCCATCTTAAATATACAGATAGCGAAGAAGTGATGGCCACGGGTCTTGATTCTCTGCTGGGCGAGATTCAGTGGACCTGCGACCAGGTTTCGGAACAACTTTACAACTCATACTTCTAATGATTACGCCGGTTACGCTGAAAGGAACGTAAGGCTGTGTTATTGAGAATCATTCACCAAACCAAGCTCAGGTACACTGCGGAAGTCAGTGGCACAATATTCGAAGCCAGAATGGCCCCAAGGTCTGACGAGGACCAGACTTCGCTGTCATATGCCCTGTCGTCGTCACCAGCCGCTCCACTGACCAGCTATCGAGACGGAGACGGGAATCGGATCGACCTCTTCAACATATCTCAACCTTATACAAATCTGTCAGTTACAGCAACAAGCCATGTGCGGACTCATCGCCGCGACAGTTTTACGCGTCTCTACGCCGAAAGCCAGAAACGGGTAGACACTGGCGTTATCAGTATGGAACTTGGCGAACTCCTGAAGGCAAGCCCACTGGTTCCACTTGGTCCAAGGCTTGTTGAATTTGCCAATTCTCTTGACTGGCCGGAAGAAGAGTCGGCCGGCAGTCGGGCCGAACGCTTATTTCATGCCATTGCGAGCCGGTTGAACTATGCACCCGCCGTGACTCATGCCTGGTCATCGGCAGAGGAGGTTTTAGAGCATAACTGTGGCGTGTGTCAGGACTTTGCTCATGTTTTAATCGGCCTGGCCAGACTCAGGGGGCTGCCTGCAAGATACGTCAGCGGTTACATTCATCAGCCTGGCCAGATTGCCACTCATGCCTGGGCCCAAGTCTGGTTCGGGCCGGTGGCAGGATGGATCGACATGGATCCAACCCGTTCGGGCTTCGCTACTGACGACCATGTGACGGTGGCCTTCGGGCGAGACTATTCTGATGTGCCTCCGAACCGCGGAGTCTGGTCTGGGATGGCCAGCGAATCGATCGACGTGGCAGTTGAAATCACCGAAGTAGACCGCCTGCCGCCTGATTTTAATGCATTCTCGCCGCGTAAACAGTCACAACGAAATCATCAGTCAGGCCGAGTCGCATCGCCTGTTGAAAAGCGAACCCAAACAATTACAGGCCATGGCCTTGCAGGAACTGCAAGAACACTTGCCAGACAACCATTCCAGCCAACAAGTCACCCTCAGCAGACCCAGCAGCAGCAAATAACTGACCGGACCCTGTAACGACCGCTGATTGACGCGGATTTTCTCACTTCCACTGATCCTGCTCTCCCCAGGAGTTTTGGCCAAAATGACCTATTGCCTTGGTATCGTGACCCGTGAAGGACTTGTGCTGGCTTCGGACAGACGGACCAACGCAGGCTATGACCAGATGAATAAAGTGCGGAAAATGCACATTCTGGAACGGTCGGGCGAACGCGTGTTTTTTATCCTCAGTTCAGGCAGCCTAAGCTGTTCACAATCGATCATAACCCTTCTGAGGCAAGACTTTAATAGTGGTAAGGGCATGGCCTCGGCCGACACCTTTTATGATGCTGTGCGGGAGGTTGGCAAGCGGGTGAGGGAGGTGTCGGAACTGGACAGAGATTCGTTGGAGCGCGACAATTTTCATTTTAATGTTTCTTTGATAGTAGGCGGCCAGATTCGCAACCAGCCACACGATCTATACATGGTTTATCCCCAGGGAAATCCATTGAGGGCAACCGAAGAGTGCCCGTTTTTGCAGATAGGTGAGGTGAAATACGGTCGGCCGATACTTGACAGAGGGGTGCGCTGGGCCAAAACCACACTCGCTGACGCATCAAAGTATGCGTTAATTTCTATTGATTCGACGATGAAATCGAATTTGACAGTGGGTCCCCCGATTGACCTGGTGTTGTACAGGCAGGACGAGTTGACGGTCAGTCATCGACGAATTTTTGCTGAAGGCGACAGCGAATTGCAGGTCATTCGCCAGGAATGGGAGCGACACCTGCGCCAGGCTGTGCAGGAATTGCCTGAAATTCAATACTGGGATCAGGTTTCGCACGACGATTAACAATACAGCCTGCTCTTTCTCATACGATTTCAGCGACAATCCACACCCCTTTAATTGCTTTTACGGGATGCGATTATTGTTGAGGTTTGACAGAAATAAGATGACAGCGGAAAAAACTGTTTAATCCTACTACAGGAATAGGAATGCTTACAATCTTTCGATTACTTTTCGGTCAGATCGCCCCCGTGGTTTGATCGTACCAGTTCATTTTCATGATTTTTTTGTTGTGAAGAGGCGATTTTTGATCAGTCACCCGCCAACTGACTCAAAAGTTTTTTGAAAATTCGTAGAAAAACGTACCAAAAAACCGACACAAGTGAACAAAACAAAACGGCCGTTACAAAACACTCCCCTTTCAGTGATATTCCGTTACAAGACATTATATGGTAGAGACTTACAAAAACATTCACTTTGATCACAAAGACGTCAAAATAGGCAGGTTTGATGGGGATAAAGGGGTGGCATGCTGCAAAAAAGCGACATCTTACATCAAATTTTATAAAAGTGGAACAATTCGCCTTTGTATTACTTGACATTGCGTAACAAATTTTGGATGATTTGATACGTCAAACGACTAGAAGTTAGCGAATGATTCCTGACTGTCTTGCCCGTTTGTCTTGCATTGACGATCTTCGAATTGTCTCGTGCCTGTAGGAAATTTGCTTCCTGGCAAGTTCCCCGGGGTTCAATGGTCTGAGAGAGACGAAATATGAGAAATTTTTTCCGTAAGCTTATTTTACCCGCGGTTGCTCTGGCAACATCAGCGGCAGTGTCCTCATCATCCAAAGCGGGAACGGTTTATGCATTTGCACAGCAAAAGGCATACAACATGACTCTCGTTTCGGTGAATAGTTCTGGCAACCTGGTCAATGGTGCCTTTAACGTTTCAACGAACACATCCGCCGGCCTGGCTGGCTATCCTGGTCAAACATCAACAGTTCCTGTGCTTGATGCCCAGCAATCATATCTTGGCACGGCTCCTGCTCCTTCAGAGAATCTGAGCGGTCCGGCTGTTCAGCCCAACACGCAGCAGGTTTTAACTCAGTTTAATACTACTCCTGATGGTATTGGTAACGCTCTCGTCAATAATCTGCCGACTGTGAGCTCCTTTGTTCAACCCACGTTCTCACGTTCTGACGCCCTGACGTGGAACCCTCCTTCATCGACATCTCTGCCCCTTCCAACGGGTTATCTCTTTAACCCTGCGTTTTCGGGTGGTAATGTGTCGATCGACTCGGCTGCTGAATCTCTCCTGAATAACGTTCTGGTTGGTAATGGTCTTGCCCAGTCTGGCTGGCAGATTAACGGGTCGTTCTCTCTGGCTAATGCTGATTCCGTCAAACTTGGTTTTGACGTAATTAACAGGCTGGTCGCCTTTGCTGACACAACTGGTCAGGTTGCATCGGCTAACTCCACGCTGAGCCTGCTTATCACCAATCAGGCTTTCCCTTTCAGCACAGTTTACAATCCTTCTGCCATCGCTTATTCGCTGTCGTTTCCAGTTATTGGTTCAACGACTCAGAATACGAATGGAAATGTCAGTGGCTGGATTTCACCTCTCCTTTCAGCTGGCAATTACAACTTTACAATTACAGGTACCACGAGAACGGAAGTTTCGCTGGTTCCGGAACCCTCAAGCTACATCATGATGGGCTTGGGTCTGGTGACGGTTGGCGGCCTTCGTTACCGCCGCAAGATGTTAAAGGTTCAGGCCTGACCCGCCTGCCTTCCGGTCAGTTCGCTGGTCAATCAATGCAAATCAGGGGTGCCGCAAGGCACCCCTTTTTCATTTGTCAGCCAGTGAATTACGGAAAAAGCGTTGACCAATATGCCGGAATCATTAAAATCACTGAACTCTGCAAGCCAGATCATATCTGTTGATTCAACGGCAGCAGAAATCAATACCTTAACAGGAAGCTGATGGAGATCTGATGAGCGACGCGGCGGGACACGGCGAAGATCAGGAAATGGTACGTCGCCAGAAGCTAAACGCCATTGCCGGCCTGGGGCACGACCCCTGGGGCCAGCGATTTGATGGTCATCAGGCGATCGCTTTAGTCCGGTCGATGGAATCACATATTCCGCCCAAGGATGAACAGGGGCATCAGCCGCACGGCCCCGCTGTCAGAATCGCTGGTCGGATCATGCTTCGGAGAACGGCTGGCAAAGCCCTGTTTCTTGACCTTCGCGACTGGTCGGCCCAGATTCAGATCTTCTGTGGCAAAGGCCAGGTGGGCGAAGCCAACTGGGCCCTGCTTCAGGAGGTGGACCTGAGCGACCTTCTGGGGATTGAAGGTCATCTGAGCTACACGAAGACAGGTGAGTTGACCGTATTCGCAACCCATATCACTTATCTTGGCAAGTCGCTCCTTCCCCCGCCTGAAAAATGGCATGGCCTGACAGACATTGAACAACGGTATCGCAACCGGTCGGTTGATCTCTTCTCAAACCCCGATAGTCTGAAGACTTTTCTAAACCGATCAAAAATAATCGCTTCCGTGCGAAACACTCTTGGCAGCCGCCACTTTATTGAAGTGGAAACGCCGACCATGCAGGCGATTGCAGGCGGAGCCGCGGCCCGGCCCTTTATTACGCATCACAACGCCTTAGACATACAGCTTTATTTACGAATTGCTCCCGAGCTTTATCTGAAAAGACTGCTGGTGGGCGGCATGGAACGCGTGTTTGAAATTGCCCGCGTTTTCAGAAACGAAGGAATCAGCACAAAACATAACCCTGAATTCACCATGATGGAATGTTATCAGGCCTATGGCGATTATCATTCCATGATGGACCTGACAGAAGCCGTTTTTGCCGGAGCAATTGAAGCGGTTGACGGCAATTATGAACGAACGCTGAATGGCAGAACGGTTAATTTCAAGCCACCCTGGGCCCGCCGGACCTACGCTGAACTTTTTGCCCAGCATGTCGGCTGCGACATGCATGACCATGGCTCAGTGGCAGAAAAGGCCCAGAGCAAGGGCTTTGAAACGAAGGGTGTGGCGCATGATGTGCTGGTCAGCCTGTTGTTTGAGGAATATGTGGAAGACGCGCTGGAGGGCCCGATTTTTGTTATCGACTATCCGGCCTCACTCTGCCCACTGACGAAACGAAAGACATCAAACCCGAACGTAGCCGAACGATTCGAACTCTTTGTTCAGGGTATGGAACTGGCCAATGCCTACACCGAGCTGAACGACCCGATTCTGCAGGAAGAGCTGTTCCGCAGCCAGCTTGCGGGGCAGAAGGAAGAAGACTCGATGGCCAAGATGGACACGGAGTTCATTGAGGCCCTGAAACATGCCATGCCACCGGCGGGCGGCCTGGGCATAGGTATCGACCGCATGGTGATGGTGCTGCTGGACCAGGCATCGATTCGCGATGTGATCCTCTTCCCGCTGCTGAGGCCAAGGGCCGGCACAGGCGAGACCCCGCCCGAACCCAAGTCAGAATTCGAAGGAATGTAACGGAAAACCACTTTTTCAGCAGGCGGGCTGAGGCTCAGGGACTGGGCATCAACCGTTTGTCAAACCGACTGGCCAAGGATGGCTGTAAAATGTATAAATATCTGCTCTGCTGGCGATACCTCAAGACCCGCTATATTGCCCTGGCCAGCGTGATTTCTGTCATGCTGGGTGTGGCCACGATGATTGTTGTGAATTCGGTGATGGCCGGATTCGCCCACACCATGCGAGACCGCCTGCACGGCATTCTGGCTGATATTGTGGTGGAAAGTTATGACCTGGACGGCTTCTGGAACTGGAAAGAAGTCCAGGACATGATTCAGCAGGAGTGCGGCGACCTGGTGGAAGCCACCGCGCCGACCATGGAAACCTTCGGCCTGCTGAAGATCTATCTGCCTGACGGGCAAGCCATTACACGGCAGGTTATGGTGATTGGCATTCGGCCTGAGGATCGGGCCAAGACGGGGGACTTTGTCGAATTTGTGCAGGATGACAAGGGGCAGAAGGTCGAGCCCAGCTTTAAGGTGCCCGATGCCTGGAAGAATAATTCGCCGGCTGGACACCTGCTGGCTGAAACGCCCAAGGACGACCCGCTGCACGATATTCTGAGGCAGCAGGCCACAGAGCAGGTGCCCGACCATGGCGCCATTGTGGGCTATGCCCTGGCGACGATTCATCGCCCCGGTGCCACGTCCGACGACTTCATCGCCCCGCCGGGCTCAAAAGTAGCCCTGGTTTATCCGCAGGCCGGCCGGAAGCCACAGGCGGCCTATGATGATTATACGGTTGTCGGATATTTCAAAAGCGGGATGTCAGAATATGATTCCATGCATGTTTATGTGCCGCTGGAACGGCTTCAGTTCATGCGAATGCTGGGCGATGGCAAGGGTGCCGGTGCGGTGAACCAGATTCAGGTGCAAGTCAAGCCCGGGGTTGATATTAACGAAGTGGCCAACCGCCTTCAGCGAGTGCTTGATGGCCGCCGCCCGCTGTATTTCCGCGTGGCCACCTGGGAACAGAAGCAGGGCCCGCTGCTGGAAGCCGTGAAGATTGAGCAGTTTATCCTGAACGTGCTCCTGTTCCTGATTATCGCGGTGGCCGGCTTCGGCATCCTGGCGATTTTCTCGATGATCGTCGTGGAAAAGACACGGGATATTGGCGTGCTGAAGTCGCTGGGGGCTTCCACCGGCGGCGTGCGGGGTATATTCCTGTCGTATGGTCTGGCCCTGAGCATCGTGGGTTGTGGGGCGGGCATGATCGAAGGCCTGCTGATTGTGCATTATCTCAATGATATTGAGAAACTGATCAACAGCCTGACCGGCACACGAGTATTTAACCCGGATATTTATTACTTCAGCGAAATTCCGACTCTTGTCGAACCGATGACGGTCTTTGGCATTGTGGTGGGGGCAATCCTGATTGCCGTGACCGCAAGCATCTGGCCGGCGCACCGTGCGTCGAAACTTCATCCCGTTCAAGCACTTCGTTTTGAATAACGGGTGGTAATGGCCCCTTGCATTTAAACGGACTGAGGTTCAACAGAAAATGATTCTGCCCATGATCAGAAAAGGCTTGCCACAGATGAAAACGCACCTGAACGCCATTGGCCTGAAGAAGACCTATCACAAGGGAAGGTCGCTGGAAGTGCCTGTTCTGCATGGAGTTGACTTCTCCATTGAGCGGGGCGAGATGGTGGCCATTGTGGGGGCCAGCGGTTCTGGCAAAAGTACGCTTTTGCACCTTCTGGGTTTGCTGGACGGCCCCGACGCCGGCGAAATTCATCTGAACGGCCAGCGGATTGACAACCTGCCTGACCGCCGCCGCGACCACCTGAGAAACGAGGCTTTTGGCTTTGTTTTTCAGTCGTACCACCTGATGCCCGAGCTGACGGCCCTGGAAAATGTGCTGATGCCGCACCTGATTCGGCTGTCGCCGTGGAAGTGGTTTTCAGAGAAGCGTAAACTGAAGCGGGAAGGGATGATGTGGCTTGAGCGGGTGGGTCTTGAGAAGCGGGCCAGGCACAAGCCTTCGGAGCTTTCGGGTGGCGAGATGCAGCGCACGGCCATAGCACGTGCTCTTTCAGGCAACCCGCAACTGATTCTGGCCGATGAACCGACGGGAAATCTGGATGCCGAGACCGGCCAGAGCGTGATGAAACTGCTTCGAGACTTGAACCTTGAGCAGAGCATGACTATGATTGTGGTCACACATGATCTGAATGTGGCCCGTCAGGCCGACAGGGTCGTGCGGCTGAACCAGGGGCTTGTTGAGACATACAACCCGGTGCTGGCTGCCTGATCGTCGATTTCGACACACTCTCCAGAAGCCGCATCTGATGTGACATGAAACTCTCCGGCAGGGTGGCCAAGCGGCGGCCCTGTCAATCAGCATTCGACTTAGGGAGATATTCGGGCATGAGCCTGAAGGTTTATATCGCCGGCAAGTTTGTCAACAAGGAAGACGCCAAGATCTCGGTTTACGACCATGGCCTGCTTTATGGCGATGGCGTTTTTGAAGGCATCAGATCGTATGCCGGCAAGGTCTTTCGTCTGACTGAGCATGTGGACAGGCTTTATGAATCGGCCCGGGCGATTCATCTGACAATTCCCATGAGCCGCGAGGAAATGGCCCAGGCCATTGTTGACACCCTTGCCATTAACAACTTCACCGATGCCTACATTCGCGTTGTTGTGACTCGTGGGGCAGGCAGCCTTGGCCTTGACCCACGCAAAACCACCGACCCACAGGTGATTATCATCACCGATACGATCAGCCTTTACCCGCAGGAGTTCTATGACAATGGTCTGGCGATCATCACCGCCGGCACCATTCGGAACCACCCGGCCGCACTGTCGCCGCGAATCAAGTCGCTCAATTATCTGAACAACATCATGGCCAAGATTGAGGGCACCAATGCCGGTTGCCTTGAAGCCCTGATGCTGAACCATGCCGGCTATGTGGCTGAATGTACGGGCGACAATATTTTCATCGTGAAAAATGGCGTGATTCATACGCCGTCGATCGACGCGGGCATTCTTGACGGCATCACTCGAAGAGCGGTGATTGACCTGGCCGGCGAAAAAGGCATTGCCGTGGTGGAACGCACCATGGAGCGGCACGATATTCTGACAGCTGACGAATGTTTCCTGACGGGGACAGCGGCGGAAGTCATTCCGGTGACGAAACTTGACGGTCGGCCGATTGGCGAGGGCGAAGTCGGCCCGGTTTCGCGACTTCTGCGAACGGCATTCCAGAAAATGGTGCGAGGCGAGGCGTATTGATCGCTGAAAATCGGCTTTTCCTGTAAAATAGCAGGAATCAGCAGCGTCTATTTTGACGATGGCGGGCAACCTCGCGGAGCAACCACCCATGAAACCGACCCAGATACTGGCCCCGACAGACTTTTCGCACCATGCCGAATCAGCAGTGAAATCAGCCTTCGAACTGGCCGACCAGTTCGGGGCAACCTTGCACCTGCTGCATGTGCTGGCCGAGCCTGTTACGGCGATTGCCCCTGAGCCGATCGTGGTGGCTGCACCGCCGCCCGAATTTTATCAGGAAAGCGAAAAGTCTTGCCTCGAAGCCCTTCAGAAGCTGGTTACCGAACAGGGCCGGCCTTCGGTAAAGGTAGAAAAGAAAGTACTTTGGGGCTCGCCGGTTGATGGTGTGCTGGATTATGCCACAAAAAATGGCATTGACCTGATAGTTGTCAGCACGCATGGACGCAGCGGCCTGGCCCATGTGCTACTGGGCTCGGTGGCTGAATCGATTGTGCGGCATGCCCCCTGCCCGGTCCTGACCATCCGCGACACCCGAAAAGACTGATTCTGCCAAGACCGGCGGAAACAGCGACTTTTCATTCACCGAAAAAGTGCCCATGCCCGTCCTTAGCCAGGCCTCAGACGTATCAGTCAGCAGGATTCGAGAAATCGCCGACCTGGCCGATCAGTACCCCGGCACGCTTCGGCTGTTTTATGGTGAGGACACACGTCCGACCCCCGACAACTTTATCGAGGCTGGCCGGGCCGCCCTGGCCGCCCACAAGACCTTTTACACGCCGAATGCCGGTTATCTGGCACTAAGGCAGACCATAGCCAGGCAATATCATCATTTGCACGGCATTGAAATTGATGCCATGCAGAGGGTCGTGGTGACGGCCAGCGGGGCTGTGGCATTGTTGCTGGCTGTGCAGTCAACCCTGAACCCGGGCGACGAGGCGATTGTCATTTCGCCTTTGTGGCCGAATATTCAGGAAATGATCAGCGTGCATGGAGCAACGCCAGTGCATGTGCCGCTTGAGATGGATGCGGCCAATCAATTTCAATTGAATTTCAATAATATTGAAAATGCAATTACGCCGCGAACCCGCCTGATTGCCCTGGCAAGCCCGAATAACCCCACAGGGTGGACGGCGACGGAAGCCGACTGGCAAAAACTGGCGGAAATCTGTCACCGCCACGACATCTGGCTTCTGGCCGACACGGTTTATGACCGACTGATTTATAACGAAAATCAGGCATCGGCCCCCTGCCCACTGGCCATTGCCGGGCTTCACGACCGGTTGTGGGTGGCCCAGAGCTTCTCAAAGGCTTATCGCATGACCGGCTGGCGCGTAGGCTGGCTTGTCACGCCACCAGGCCTTGTGCCCACAGCCTCAAAACTGCAGGAATATATAGTGAGCCATGCCGCAGGCTTCACGCAGGAGGCCGCACGCTTTGCCATGACAAATGGCGAACCACTGATTGCCGAGATGCGGCGCGATTATCAGGCGAATCGCGACCTGGCCTTTGCTGAAATTTCCAGGCTGCCGGGCTTCACGTTGGCCCAGCCGCCGGGTGCGTTTTATCTCTTCCCGAAAATTGAAGGGCTGGAAGATTCGTTTGAATTTTGCGCCCGCCTGGTGCGTGAACACCGCCTGGGCATTGCGCCGGGAAGTGCCTTTGGTCCGGGTGGCGAAGGGCATGTGCGTATTTGTTTTGCGGTTGATCAGGCGACTCTGATTGAAGCCATGAAGCGACTGAAACAGGCGATAATGCAGTAAATTTAATTGCATTTCGCCCAATTTCAATTCCATGATAATTTATCATGGAAAATTCATTACCGGGCTATCTTCAAAACCGATACGGCAAGCCTTAATTGAAATTGTATCGCCAGGTTTAATTTCAATTGGATTGGTGTAAAGACGCCATGATTTTGCGGGGTCACCGGTCTTTCGCCAGCCGATCGAGGCTCCGGGAGTGGGGCATGCCAGCGTTATTTTCTGCCCTTCGGCGGTTTTTTCAGTACGAGCGAGAACCCCGGCTGTTTTTTGCTTTTTGCCGCCTGGGCGAAACTGTTCGTTCAGTGTCGGTTCGGGCACAAATCCGAGATCTTTAATCTCGTCCATCCAGTCGGTCACCGCTTTTCGCATACGTTTAACAACATCACGATAGCGCGGGTCGGCCGCCAGATTATTGACTTCGTCAGGGTCGGCGGCAATGTCATACAGTTCTTCCTTCGGCTTCTCAGGCTGAAAAAACAGGGCGTTGGGCCCCTTCAGTTCGCCGGCCTTGTTCAGCCTTCGCCATTCCTGCATCGTGGGCATCTCTTCCATATAGGCGATAAACTGGGCATAAGGCTTGCGAAACTGAAAATTACGCACATAGCGAAAACGGTCTTCGCGGGCCGTACGAATCATGTCATAGGTTTCGTCCATGCGGTCGCGATGGGCAAAAACATATTTCCGCCCATCGTGGGTAATGCCATCAGGGCCAAGAAAAGGCTTGGCCTGCATGTGGGCTGGCACTTTGAGACCAGCGACCTTTAGCACGCTGGGCCCAAGATCCATAAGCGTGACGAGATCGTTGACAACCGTATCAGGCTTGATCACACCCGGCCACCTTACCAGCATGGGCACATGCGTGCCTGAGTCATAAGGCCAGCGTTTGCTGCGCGGCAGGCCACGGCCATGATCGCCCCAGAAAAAGACTATTGTCGAATCAGCCAGGCCGTCATCCTTCAGTTGTTGTAAAATATCAGCAACCTGCTTATCCATGGCTGTGATGAGGTCGTGATAGCGGGCCCAGTCATTCCTGACAATGGGCGTATCAGGGTAATAGGCGGGTATTCGGGCCTCTTCAGGCTTGTGCCGTTCTTCAGGTTTGAGGGCTGCTGTCCGTTTGGCAAAGGCCTCAGGCTCAAGGCGAATCTGGCTTTCATGTGTTGTCGTAAAGTTAAAAACAGCGAAAAACGGCTGGTTTTTGTCGCGACGGTTTCGCCAGTGGGCCTTGTTTGAAATATCATCCCAGGCCGTGGCTGGCGGCTCGAACTGATAATCAGTCTTTACATTGTTACTACAGTAATAGCCAGCAGCCCGCAGATATTCCGGAAAACATTTGACATCCGCCGGAGGCACGCACTGGTTGCGCATGTGCATGGAACCAATCGACGTGGGAAACATGCCGGTGATGATCGACGAGCGGCTGGGCGCACAGACCGGGGCCACCGAGAAGGCGTTAGTCCAGCGGGCCCCTTGCGAGGCAAGCTGGTCGATGGCAGGCGAACGGGCATATTTATCACCGTAGCAGCCCAGGTCGGGGCTGAGATCTTCGGCCGATATCCAGAGAATATTCCAGCGTTTGGGCGGGTTTGCCTGCTGTGCCTGAGCCTGAATGGCAGAAAAAAACGGGAGCATTGCAAGCAAAGGCAATAAGATCCATCGATTGAAAATCAGATACATGGGTGAGAATCTCTGGCCAGAATGGTGAATTTTCATTGATTTCATTATTTTCCATGTGAAGGCTGATCAAATCAAGTAAATTACGATCAAATGAAATTTGTTTGTCATCGCCATGCCCTGATGACTAAAATCAGTTGTATAAAGCCGCCTGAAAATCGTTGTGGGATCGACAAGCATGCGTGAAATTGGCCAGTTGGAATCGATAAAAGCCGCCACCACTCTGGCTGATTTTCTGCTGGCAAGGGGCATTCGGACCGAAACCAGGGAAAATGCTGACAAGACAAGTTTCGGCCTCTGGGCGATTGACGAAAATCGACTGGCTGAGGCCAGGGCCGCTTTTGGTGAATTTCAGGCCAACCCCGCCGATCCCAAATTTGCTGAAGCGGCAAAAACTGCCAGAGAGATGCGCCGGGCCGAGGCCAAAGCCAATCGCGATTATGCACGCCGGGTGACCGATGCAGGTGATATTTACAGTAGTGGTGGCTTATTGAGACGAACTCCTGTTGTCAAGTGTCTGATAGTGGCCTGTGTTATTGTCAGTCTCTGGTCAAATTTTGGGAAACGGATGACAGATGATCGGGAGAGTTTAATCAGCCTGAGGTATATTAATCTGGCCTCACCAAGGTATGACGAAAACGATGGCTGGGTGATCGACGACATCTGGCCGGCTCTGACAAAAGAACCGTGGCGGCTGGTGGCACCGATGTTTTTACATTTGAACTGGATGCACCTGCTTTTTAACATGAGTTATCTGAATTATTTCGGGGGAATGGTTGAGCGAGAAAAACGGTCGCGGTTTCTGCTGATTCTTGTCATTTTGACCCATGTTTTTTCGGCATTTACCGAATATTTCTGGCAACTTTACGGGTTGCACGACAAAGTGATCATGTTCGGCGGCTTCAGCGGTGCGGGTTATGGGGTTTTTGGTTTCGTCTGGATGTACTCAGAATACAATAAATTTGGTTACATTCGCATGGACCGGCAGAATTTTCAGTATAGCCTGATCTGGCTCGGGCTTTGTTTTACAGGGCTGCTGGGGCCCATTGCCAATGGTGCCCATTTTGGCGGAATGGTCGCCGGAATGATCATCGGCATCTTCTGCGGAAGACGGGATGCAGCGAAACACCTTAACTGAAAATTCAGGCGATTACCGGCCTGTTGAGCCGATTTTCCAGCCAATCCATTGATTCCTGACAGGCATCCCAGTGCACGCCATGAGGGCCGTTGTAAAAGCGGAATTCGTGCGATATGCCACTGATTCCGGCAAGTTTTTCCATTAATTTTGATTGAAACACAGCATCGCAATTATCATCGTTTCGCCCGAAAACCCCGAGCACCGGGGCATGCTGATATTTTTCGGGGTAGGTTTGATGATCAAACCATAATTCATCCTGTGAAAACGGAGCCAGAGAACCGGGACGAAGCCCGCCCATGTTGTCAGAGACCTTGGCGATGACACTGCGAGAAAGTTCATCGCACCGAATCGGCCCACCGGCTGAAAAGCCTGTTTCCGGGCCACTGCGCTGGCCCCGGAAAAAGTCGCTGACCCTGTTTGCCGCGGCTCTTGCCTGATGAAATGCGAACCATAGTCGCAGATCAACAGGGCCGTAATAATTTAATGCCGCAACAGGTTTGAATTGCAATTCAGAATAATATTTTGTAGCCAGTAGTGTGGCTAAAAGACCGCCGGCCGAGAAGCCTGCAAATGCAATGCGTGTACAATCTATGTGATTATCTGCCAGTTCTCTGGAAGTTAACAGATCGTTGATTCGGGAAATAATTGACTTCTGAAACACTTCAGAAGAAACCTGGGCGGGGTATGGAAAATCAAGGGCGGCGATGCCTGCACGATTAAGTGCATGGGCCATGTGGCTGGTTTGATCGCTGTGACGCACAGCCCCCATGCCATTACCACCAAAGAGAATCACCAATGGCAGAGGTTTCCGTTGCAATCGTTCGGTTTCGTTTTCATTTCGAACGGAATAGGGAAGATGCAGATGATGAGCAAAGGTGTATTGATTTTGACGAATTTCAGGTAGAGATGAAAAAACATTTGGAATCGATTTCATTTTTGATAACAAGCCGGGTTCACAAGCAACATTCTCCAGGCATAATTTACCTGCGAGAGCAGCAATGATTCCCTGCCCTGCCATGCGTCTTGATATTTGATTTTGAGGGTCAGCAGGCATTTATTGTTGATTCAGATTCGGTTCCTGGTCAGCCAATTCCATGATGCTCAATCTGGCAGTTAAATTATATCAGGCAGATCAAGCTCAAAATAAAAGCAGGTACCCCATTTAATTGAAATACCTGCTCAAAGCCATTCGAATCAACCGCCAATCCGTCGCATCATGACTGGTGGTTTGACAACCTTCTTCTCTTCCAGCACTTTCAGGTCGGCATCTTCCGGCAATTTCAATTCCTTGCGGGCCTTGAGAATATTACCTGAAAATGCAATCGGCGGCTGATAGCCCAGTGTGCGGTGTACTTCCTTGCCGGTTTTGTCGGTAAATACAAGAGTCGGATATGCTGAGCCGTCGTATTGTTTTTCGACTTCCTTATCCTCATAGGCTTGAACCACGACAAAATCCTTCATGAACTGTTGCACCCACCCGTCGGAAAGAGTGTTTGCCTCAAGCATTTTGCAGGGACCGCACCAGGTGGCCGTCATCATGATCATCATCGGCTTGTTTTCAGCCTGGGCTCGCTTGCGGGCGGCGGCAATATCTTTTTCCCACGGAAATTTGCCGGCTTTAGGCGATGGCTTACCGATGTAAAAAGCAAGATCGGTTGTACGCATCATGATTGTACCGGTGTCGGTAGTCTCAGCCGATTTTAAATTATAAGCCTTGTAATAATTTTCGTGCTTTGACGAATTGAGACTTACGGCATAACTGCCGGGCGTGAGGCCTTTGATCTCAAAACTGCCGTCCTTCTGCACGGAAAATGGCTGTGGCTCGGGCCAGCGGCGGCGAGGTGAATAACCGCCGGTCACTGTGTTCGGCGGCGGCACTGAGTAATTCACCGTCGCCTTGAAATCGGCACCGGCGGCGGCGCCCTGAAATTCAATTTTGCCTTTGATTGTGGCCATTTCGGCATCGGTTACTGGCTGCATGACAAGCGTGCCAAGGTTGGCGGCACCGGCATCAGGCGGAATTTTGGAGTCGAGCATGCGATAACCAGCCGCGCGAAATGAAAGTGGCTTGGCCGCGTCGGCAATTTCGGTGCAGAACCAGCCATCGGGCTGAATGACCATCTGGGCCAGAACCAGGTCGGGTTCCAGCTTGTTGTCGGCGATTTTGATAGTGCCAAAAACCAGGCGTCCTTTGCCGAACCGCTTCAAGTTACTATAGCTGCGGGCCAGTTCAAGAACTCGCAGGGCGGTTTGCCTGGCGTCTTTCGTGGAGATGGCATCAAGCACTTTCGTGTCGGCCACCAGTTCATTTCTGGCGGCCAGAATGGTCTCAGCGGCTTTGGCTGACTGTGGGCTTTCGAGCAGCGTTGCAAGGCTGCTGTAGGCAGTATAGAAATTCCTGAATTTGTCAGGATCGGTCATCGATTCTTTCAACAGGGCGACTTGAGAAGCAGCATCGGCCGTGGCAGGCCTGGCCACTTGCCGGGCAAAGATTCCAGAAGAGGAGAGGCTGATAAAAGCCAGTGCAGCAAGTGCCAGATGGCGATAATAGTGACGCAGGTGCATGATCGGTTCTCGCTGGATATGACAATGCATGAGATAAGAGACTATTTGCCTCAATGCAATCAGTATCACGACCGGCGGGAAAATATTCCAGATGGCACTGAGAAAGAAGGCGAGAATCGAGAAAATTCTATAATTAATATTTGCCGGTCTTTGCAAAGTGAAGGTTGTCGGCATAAACTCGGTAAAATCAAAAGAGAGCCAGCGCTGAACGATGTCGAATCAAGAAATGAAGATAGGATTATCACCTGTAAGTCTGGCATTGGTGGCTACCTTGGCGGGGCTGCTGTTGTGGCTGCCCATGGCTGAATGGATTGTGCCGGGGCTGATTCGTGATGGCTGGAATGGCGAAGGGGTGGAGGTATTGAACCGGTTTTTCGCCAGCAGAAGTTCGAAAAAGAGCCTGGGATATTATCAAGACCTGTGGGTGAATTTAAAAAATGCAATTTACGGCGGCTTTCTGGCTTATGCCGTGTTATTATTTCAGGTCAGGAAACGTATTGAAAATCAGTCGTTGCAGATTGCATTAATATTACTAAGCGGTTTATTTCTGACAATGACAATTCTGTGGGGACCCAGGCAGGATTACGTTGCCCACATGAAGATCTGGGAGATGATCAGATCAGGAGATGACCCCTGGTGGATTCAGCCTGATTCCGGCATCATTCTCAATGCATACGGGCCGCTTTTTAATTTACTTGCATGGCCGGCGATGATTTCAACTCTGGCCCCCAAAACAATTTTTGCCTTCAGCTATTTATTTTATTGTATTTATCTGATTAGCAAGTCAATAAAAAGAAGATCGGGATTTTGGATGACATGCTGGTGTTTCAGCCCGTTTTTCTGGCTTGAGATAGCCTTTTACGGGCATTTTGATGTATTGGTTGCATTAATGAGTGCCGGTGCATTCATTCTGAAAGAGAATGGCATGGAGAGGAAATCGGGGCTGTGGCTTGGGCTTGGATTTCTTTTAAAATTTATTCCGATTATTTTTTTGCCATTTCTGGTGTTCGATCGATGCAGAGATCATAAATTACATTTCAGGCTACTTGTCTCATGCGTAATAACCATGTTCACGGGCATGGCCATGGCCTGGATGATTTGGGGAGAATCATCATTCAGACCGCTGCTTTTTGCATCGTCCCGCGGATCAAGCCTGATCTCGTTCTGGCGATTTATCAAGGGGGCTCATTCGCCGATTGCAATGTTATATCAGCCAGTGCCAGATCTTGATTTCATGGCAACGCCGGTATTATTACTGGTTCTGGCGGGTGTCTGGCTATTTTACATGAAATTTCATTTAAGTGCTCATACAGGCAGTCTGATCGCCATGCTGGCGGTGCTGATTTTTTATCGCGTTGGATTCTTGCAATATCAGATGGTCTTTTTCCTGATTCTGCCGATCTGGTTTTTAAATCATATGACATTGATCAAGCAGAACAAACTTTTGAAATGGGCATTGCTGCTTTATTTCATGTGGATAAGTTTTTTCGATCTTTTTGATAATGCTGTTGGCGGGATTATCGGACTGAACAGGCCCTACGGCGCGGCCGAAGAATGGGCCGGGCTGCCGCAACTTGTTCTGGGCGGACTATTAATGATTGCATTATTACGGACAGGCAATATGAAAGAACGATTGCCGGCCGAACTTTATCACCAGAATGCACCAATGAAGAAGGTGAAGTAGCGTGTTTTGTCGTCGGGCCCCTTGGCCACGGGGAAGGCGAGGTCAAATGCAAGAGGGTATGGGCCGAACTGGGGGATGACGACTCGGAGTCCGGTGCCGACCGAGGCGCGGAAAGTGGTGAAGGTGTAATCTTTTTCAACGGTGCCGAAGTCGCAGAAAACGACCTGACCGAATTTGTCGTTGGCAGTCCAGGGGAACTGGTATTCTACCGAGCCGATCGCCGAGAGAATGCCACCCATGTTCTGATTAAAGACGTAAGGCCCGACACCGCGATAGGCAAAGCCACGCATGCTGCGGAAATCGCCGGCAAAGAAGCGTTCGTAAACCGGCGTGTCGCGGCCGGCGACACCGAAGAAGCTGCGAAGTGTGAGCGTGTGCTTGCCTGTGCCATCGGGTCGGCTGCGAACGGTGAAATATTTACGGCCTTCGACTTCAACTTTGGGGAAGGTGAAATCGCCCCAGCCCTGTTCAAAAGCGAATTGAACATACTGCCCCTTATTGGGAGCGATGGGGTCGTTACGGTTATCAAATGTAATACTTGGCCTTAATGATGCCAGAAATGTGTGGCCGCTGGCGGCGAGATAATCGGCCGGGGCGGGCTGTGAAAAGCCTGAGAAATTCACGTCCTCGACACGCATGGCCAGGTCGGCATAGACTGATGTGCCAAACTGGCGGCCGAGTGAAAACCGGCCACCGCCACGACTTTCGTACCAGTTGGGATAGGCCCGACCGAAAACATAGCCACTGAGGTTTAAGGCCACGGGCAAGTCAAAGAGATAGGGGTCGCGAAAGCTGACAAGCATACGATTGATAACCGTACCGGGAGAGGCTTCAAAGCGGAATTCCTGGCCACCACCACGGAAGGCCTGGCCGCTTGTGACGTCGCGCCAGCTTCGGGGAATATTAAAAATGTCGAAATTGCGTTCATGAACGATGAAATTGCCTGATAATCCACCAAAGCTGGAAGCACCGACACCGAACATGAATCGACCGGTGGGGGCTTCTTCGACTTGCGTACTGATGTCAGCGAACGAACGATTGGCGAATGGCTCCTGGCGGTCGGGGCCAACGTCGCTCATATTCAGGCCAGGCAGATCGGGGAATCGGCCAGGCGGTTCACCCGCACCCAGAGGAGCTGCGCCTGGAATGGCATCAGGAACGACAGTTGACGAAGCACCTGGAATATTGGGCACCATGCCGGCATCGCCCGGAACGGTGATGACCGAGGGAGGCGGCACAACGATGGCATTGCCGCCGATGGGGCTTTCAACCACACTATTGCCACCTTCAACCACGGGCGGAAGTGCCGAACCATCAAGAATGGGGGCCGGAGTGGCCGCGCCGCCGAAGGCCGGGGCCTGGGCGATTTGAATGGGCTTTTCAGCCGGTGCCCCCAGTGGCACAGAGCCTGAGGAGCTGGGCAATTCACTGCCCGGATCCTGGAGGCGGGTGACTTCAGAGAGGGGCACAGAGGCCGGAATCACGCCTTCGCCATAGGGCTTATCGTGGGCACGACGATTAATGATATTGATGTTAACCGGCTTGCCCATTTCGGGCGAAGCGACGAAATACTGGGTGCCTTCAAGGCGTTTCTGAAAAGTCTGCAGCAGGTTTGCGTTAAGTGGTTCGCCGGGCACAAGGCCCGCCATTTCGGCCTCGCGGCGAACGACTTTGTCCTTTGTCCGATCGTTGCCCTTGACGATGATTTCGCCCAGCAGGTATTGGTCGCCTTCTTCAATTTTATAGACCAGATCAACAATACCCGGCTCGGTGGTGAATTTGGGCTCGACGTCGATCTTGGCGTCGATACAGCCGATATCGCCATATTTTGAGAGCAGGTTTTTTTTATCGGCATCGCGATAATCGTCGCGAAATGGCTGGTTCGAGTGAAGGGCCAGCCCCGCTCGCAGCTTTTCAATAGTGATTTTGTCGTTGCCCTCAAAGCGGATATTGCGCACTTTGTATTGGGGGCCTTCACTGATTACAAACGATACTTTGCGGTGACCCAGATTTTCGCCCGGCTCGTCTACGACCGAAACGGCGATTTCAAAAAAGCCCTGGCCCTGATAATATTCGCGCAGCTTGCGGGCGTCGTCTTCGATTTGCTCGCGAGAGAATGAGCCGCCGATCACGCCCAGAAGAGAATGCCTGGAGAGAATCTTGGTCTTCAACACCGAGTCGCTGACATAGCTGTTACCCAGCATCTCAATGTGCGAAATCGTGAATTTCGGTCCTTCAAAAATTTCATAAATCACCGCTGTGTCGCCCGGTTTATCGCCTGAAACCAGCTTCACCGTAACCTTCTGATAGCCTTTTTCCTGATAAAGCCGTTCGATCGCCGCAATACCCAGGCGGGCCTTAATGCCGTCGGCCCGGCCACCCGGCTTGATGCCCGTGGCTTCTTCCAGTTTTCTTTGCTTGATGGCCGATGCGCCTCGATATTCAACCACGCCGATCTTCTGCATTTCACGCACTTTAAAGATCAGCACATAACCCCTGCCGTCCTCTGATTTGTCGTAAAACGGCTGAACGTCGGAAAACCAGTTGCTTTCAAGCAGGGCCCTGATGTCTTTTTCAATGGTCTTGCGGTCAAGCGGGCGTCCGACACGGCTTGAGAGCTTGCGAAGCACCTCTTCTGTGCTGACTGACGCATTGCCTTCAATCTGAATATCAATAATCTGACCATCAGGCAGCTTATTGCCTGAAACGGCCCCGCGTGAATTGCGCAGAACCTGGCCAGTCAGCACGCCCGGCAGGAAGAGGCTGATGATTGATATAAGAAGGAGTACTCGTGCAGGCCGCAGAATGGCAGCGACGGCAGCGAATTTGCAAGTATTTTTCATGCAGACGTAGCGAAACCGCATGGGCATCCCTTCCCACGGGCAAAAGCCTCAGACCAGGAACCGGAATTTTTCGATCCTGATGACAATGCCATCCAGGGCCCGAAAAAACGGTTGGCCACGAAACCAAGCCGGAGCCTGAAGATTTCGTTGGAGAGGCTTGGCTGAACAGAACGCAAGACATTATTTGCAAATGGCTTACACTCAACTGCCGCTGGTGGTCCCATCCATGGAACACACATACCTGCCGGCAGTTTCAACCACCGAAATCATGGCGAATCATACCGAACAAAGAAAAACATTCAAGATCAAAAGTGAGGAGGTCGGCCGAGTCACTGGGGCGACTGCCACGACAGGCCCCAGACCACCTGCGAGGGCTGCAATGAATTCACACAAATCATTTCATTTCAATATGTTATGCCCTTTATTCTCAGCCTGGTGAATGGTCACGGGCCAGCCGGGAAACTGGTTTTCGGGTTGGCTCTTGGTGGCATCGACAAGGAATCGGAAAGACTCAATGTGATAAGTTTTTGCTGCAGTGTCGATAGTCACCAAGCCAAAGCCGCTGCCTTTTTGATGGGCGAGCTGATAGCGATTTGGCGCCTTGCCAACTTCAGGATTACCCACGGCATAAACATAAACCTTATTGCCGAAGCCATCGATGAATTCGCCGGTGTCGGGCAGGCTGTGGGCGGGACGATTGACATGCGGGAATTTCAGTTCGTCGGCCCGCCACCAGCGAGGATAGCCCACGGCAATGGCCGGCGTGCAGAACGACCAGTTGGCATCTCGCTGATTTTCGACACCATACTGGCAAAGAGTGGTCAGGTGCTGATCGCCGTTGATATGCAGGGCCATTGATTCCCGCATGATTTTGATGGCATTATTGCGGGGTGTCTGCGGCCAGGCACCTGAGTCAAGATCGGCTCTGAGATAGCCATTGTAATTGCCATGATGCGTGGCCACGGCGGCAAAAACAGTCTGGCTCAGCACCACTTTCATGGTGTGGCCTCGCCAGTCGGCCGCCCATGCCCTGAGGAAATCTTCCTGGCGCTGGCCCAACAGTTCAAGGCCAGGTTTATCAAGCGTTTTTGTGTCGAAGTTGTCGTCTTTGACATGGTCGGCCCGGCCGGACCAGGTGGCCACTCGTTCAGGACCACTTTTCCATTGGCGGTCGCCGAGGATGGCGAAACTCACGCCGCCGTATACCATGTCGCCGAAATAAACCGAAATATCCTGTTCAACGGGCTTTGGATCATAAATATCAGGGTGGTGCGAGGCATTTGTTCGGTGCACCACATTCACCATGCGGGCCGGTTCGTGATAGCCGCCAAGGGAAACATCGTTTTTATGTTTGCCGAACTCCATTTTCTTGCCGGCTTCGCCCCAGATATTGCCCTGAAAGACGTCGTGATCGTCGGGGATGCAGACGGTGGGTCGATCCTTCATGACATCGCGGAAGGCCCAGCCAAACTGATAAAACTTGCGAAGATAATTCAGAATGGCGGGCTCGGCCGGCTCGCGAATGATGCCATAGCCGCCGTGATTTTCATAAATCTGGTCGCCCGAAAAATAGAGCATGTCGGGCTGAAGCCGCTGCAGGTTAAGTGCAACAGGCTCATAAGGAAATGCATAATCATTCTGACATGTAAGCGCAGCAAGCCGCAAAGGTCTTCCGGCAGGACTGGCCTGGATGGTGCCCGACCATGCCGTGGAATGCACACTGCCATCGCGGCCCTTTTCTTGATAGGTGACACGATATTCCTGCTTTTTGGTGGCGTCCCACCGGGGAATGCGAAATGTGGCGACCCAGGCATCGCGATCAAGCGGGGAAGAGGCCAGCTTTTCCCAAGTCTGGCCGTCTTTTTTAATTTCCAGATCAATTGTCTGACTATCGTCATTTACCATGGGCCCTGTGAGGGCGCTGAGCTTGAGCACAAAGCCTTCCGCCGATCGCGAGTCGCTCAGGGTGTACATAGCCCAGAGAATCGGGCCAAAAGCCTGTTCTGGCCTGGTTTCAATAGCATCGCCACCGGCTTTCCAGTCTGAAAAGCGATAACGGCTGCCCCTGCCACGCTGGGAAGGATCAAAACCATTGACAATGGCAAAATTACCGCTGAGGCGGTCGGAGGGCAAATTTGTAGAGACCGAGCCGACAACCTTACTGCCCTGGCTGGCTTCAAGAATCAAAACCGCTTTTTCGCCAGTGGGCCGGGATTTCAAGACAAGAGTCGTTGGCTTTGAATGATCGTATCCGACAAGTTCGGCCTGTGAATCGCCCACGACCAGTTTCTGGCCGATCAAACCAGCCCTGACACCGCCCTTGGCGAAGCAGTTGCTGCGAAATTCGTTGATGTCGCTGCGAATGCCGACGCGAAAACCGAAACCACTGTCAACCGGGCCTGATTCAGCCAGTGTGGCCGTGATTGACAATTGAAAGGGTTTGTCAGGATGAGTGACTTGATGCGTGATGGCGTGAATATTGCGGTCGCCGGCTTTGGCGATGCACTCGGCAGCACCATTGACGATGCGCCAGTCTTCCATGGGGTTAGCCCAGAACGAACCACCCAGCCAGACACGATCAAAGGTGTTGTGCCAGGAGTCAATTCGCTTTAATTCCGGATCTTGAATAGCCTGGGCGAAATTACGTCTGTAGGACGACAGAAACGCAACTGTTGCAGAGCCAATTTGCAGAAGAAAGCGGCGGGTTGGGCGAAGCATGGCTATTTTTCCGGTCGGGTGTTGAATCGCAATAAACGGGTGTGCTGGATCAGAGAGAATTTATCGGAACTGTAAGGCGATTGCAATTTCCCCGGTCTGTCAGATCCGAAATTTCATAAGCCCAGCAGGGCGGCACGCATGCAGGCAACAAGGCCGGCATCGGTTCGGCGATGGACAGTTTCGGGGGGAAGTTCGGGCAATCCGAATTTGATCTCGGGACGCAATCGGGGTGAACGATCCTGAGCGATGGCGCGGCAAGACGCATGAATTTGCCGGGTTCCTGTGGCGCCGACGACTTCCGCCGCATTTTCAAGCCTGATACCGCCGCCAACGATGATTTCAATCCGGCCTGCGGAATGATGAATCAGCTGGCGAATCTGGTCGATACCTTCAGGAGCCGTGGGCTTCAGGCCGCTGGTCAGAATTCGGGTGACTTTTTGAGCCATTAAAACCTCAAGCGACTCGATTGCATTTTCTACCAGATCGAAAGCCCGGTGAAATACAGTCTCAATGCCCGGCGGAATATCCCGAAGAAATTCAGTCAGGCGTGTTTCTTCGATATGGCCATCGCGATCAAGAAAGCCAAATACTATTCCAGAAGCACCGGCTGAAAGCATTTCATCTCGCTGACGCTGCATGACAAGAAAATCGCTGGCCGAATAATGGCAACCGCCACTGCGAGGGCGAACCATGGCGACGACCGGCAAAGGCGAGTTTTCTTTAATTGCCCTGAGAACACTGGCATTTGATGTCAGTCCGCCTAATTCCAGGGCAGAGCAAAGTTCCAGTCGATCAGCTCCTCCGCGTGTGGCGGCCACCGCGTCGTCAAGCGTTTCAACAGGCACTTCCACGATTATATCTGAGGGTACTGGTTGCATTTTCCTGATCTGTTCAAAATGTTATCTGGGTCCGGTCTGGATGGTATTCCGGGGGCCGAAGCGAATGTGGAGCGAAGCATGACCCGCGAATTTATCGCCAAAGATGCCCCTGACGACTGCAAAGTCAAATGCAATTCCGCAGACTGCCATAACAATTGCTAGAGCACCCATGCGGCGCAGGGCTTTTTCAATATTATCGACACTGCCCGCACTGGCAGTGAACGTATTTGGCACTGGCTGATTAAGTAGCAGAAGTGCCGTGCAGAGCATGGCATTCAGGAAAATCACGCCCTCGGTAATCAGCCGCTGGTCTGCAAATTTGACCTGTGCCCTGTCGAAGTTGCCAATACAGATCCACCATAAAAAGACAAGATAAATCAACTGCCCCTTACCAATCGCGGAATCAGGAATTAATGCCATTGGCCGACGATGGTGCCGCCAAAGCAGAAGACAAACAGTGATGGAGAGGCCGACATAGCCAAATTCAAACCAGGTGAGAACTTCAAGGCCATAAAGCCGGGCAGCCATGGCCCCCTGCTTCACCCATTCTTCGGCATTTTTCCAGAGATTGACAAACGTGATAAAAAGCCACACAAACGCCACACACCACGATTGCCAGAAATAGCCGACTTTCATTTCAGATGATGTTAATTGATCTGATTGCATTTCAGGCCTGGTAGCCCGATTGGCCAGCCAAAGTGCCCAGGCCACGCCCAGACCATGCATAAATCCGGTCAGTTGTTCCATGACGCTGTGCCAGTTGGTGTCGTAGCCGGAAGTTGTCAGGCTGAGCTTGAGCATCGGTGCGGCCGCGAAGCTGAGACCACCACACAGCCCACAAACAAGCGTTGTCAGGCTGACAACCAGCATTTTTTCACGTATCGACCAGAAATAAATCGCAATGATCATGCCGGTGCAGCCAGCCCAGTTATCGCCACGTGGTGGTGTCATGCGCAGGCCTATCAAATTAACGAAAACCAGAAAGCCGGCCCACCAGCCGATGGCCATGGCCCACCCCAGGCGGGTGGCAGCATTGCGATTGCATCGGGGGAGAGACCATAAAGCCAGCACCAGGATGGCCACTGCGGCCGCGATCCAGTCGGTGTCATACCAGTAAGTCAGTTCCCGAAATCGCTCTTTGCCCAGCCTTTCAAGCAGCATGGGCAACAAGTGCCAGCCCTGAAGATACCAGGCAGTAAAGACAACTGTAGTCAGCCTGAATAGATCAGCCAGATCCCTGCCTGACCATGTGGCGGCGATGCCCATGCCTGTGCCGCCGGGGGCACCCCAGCAGGCACCCGTCAGGAAAAGGGCGGCGAATCCGTAAAGCTGGCTGGGCCAGTGGCCCGAGTGAGTGTAGGCCACGACCTGCATATAGCTGATGCTGCCACCGAAGGACCAGCCAATAGCACCAAGCACGGCAAAAACGGCGGCCCGGCGGTGCCAGTCCGGGCGCTGAGTCAGCAGAACGGCGCCCATGGTTCCGAGACAGCCGGCCATCATGGCGCCGGCCTCGTGCCCGAAATTACCGCGAATACCCCAGCCGACGGAATGACCGAGTGCGGCCAGAAGCCATGTGAAGATTGTCATGGAAGCATATATTCAGACATGGATGTGATGCATAAGGCCCGACCCGGTCGATGCGGGACCACAAAATTCGTGATGGCCTATCTTGCCTTATTGGTGTGAGGCGGGCAAGAGTTCCGGCGATCCAGGGCGATCGGCCGGCATGGGCAGGTATCGCTGAACAGCCTGCGATTGCCGGGTGGAGGGCACAAGAAACTCGGCCTGGGCCAGATCTACGGGAAAGAGAGTTTTGATCAGGCCACGCACAGTAACAACGGAGTCGGGGGCGGCCACGATTGCCCTGGGGCGCGATTTGATGACCGAAGTGGCTACTACATCGCGGCCGAAATCTGGCCCGCACGCCCCATTGAACTGGATAAGGCCATCTTCGGTGAGATGAAATTGCAGGCCTATGGCACTGAATTCGATGGTCTCGCCAGGTTTTGATTCGCGAATCCATTCAGGCAGAATACGAAATTTCATCTGCTGGCCCATCGATAAAAGCAAGCCATGGCTGACGATGCCGGATCCGGCGGTCAGGTCGCCCTGCAGCTCGCGCCAGCCGCTTCCCTGGCCGGGCCGGTCACCCCAGACGGCTTTAGTCAATGACATTTTGCCTGTCGCCGAGAGGCGATGTGGGCCAAACCGGCCGGTGACAGTTCGAGCCAGGTCAATATTTTCAATGATACCGGAAAAATCAGCCTGCCACGGTGCATCTTCTGTCTGAGTCAGTTTCAGTCGGCCCTGAACCAGCGATTTCTCACCCAGCCAGCCAGGGCTGTCGATCAGCGGTTCAAGAATCCGGGCATCAAGCGGCGGGCCTTCCATCGTAGCCAGTTCGATATATGTCGTGGCTTTTTCGCCCTGGCGTCGGCGTGTGAGATTCAGCTCGCAGCGGCTCGGTTTTTCGGCCAGACCGGTATAGCCGCTGGTGCGTAAGACAGCCTGGTCGGGGCGATTTTCCACCCATCCGGCGATCTGCCGCCAATGGCTTGCCACCGGCTTGCGGCCAGCCGATTCTTCGAACTGGAGGGAGCAGGTATCGACCGAGAAATTCAGGCGGGTGTCGGGGCTATCGGCCGCCGGCGACTTTTGCAGGATACGCCCCAGGCGGGCCATGGCCGATTCGGCATTGTCAGCCTGAAGGGCCATTTGTGAAGCCTCGACAAAAATCTGGCCGGCTTCCTGCCGGATTACCATGTAGCGGGCTCTTGCGACTTCACGGAAGATCTTGCCGCGAGGCTCTTCCTGCCGGAACACGGGGTGCAGAAGAACCATTTCGCCGGGGCGCGGATAACGCACCGCTTCCAGCCCGACCTGCATGCCAAGCATTTGCGAGAGACGCACTTCGACATCGCGCACATGGCCGGGGCGGTTAAGTGTCCATGCCCACCAGAGGGTGCCGATGGTCGGTAAAATCAGTGCCATCACGACAAAAGCCGTGGCGATGATCTGCCGATTAAGGCGATTGATACCGGATTTCATGGTTTTGCCCCTTCCCTGGGCCAGTGGGCCAGATCCTCCCGGCTCGTCTTCCTTTATTATCGGCAACGGCAGATTCAATGATAAGAAATGTCTCAATTGTCGCCGGGAATTGGCAGGGTTGATGGGCACAGGGCCTCAGGGAGTTCGCCGCAAAACTGGCCAGGCATCACCTTCTGCCTATCATTTTGTTATAGTGTGTTGAACTTCCGGAAAGATGTGTCGTTGGCAAATCAATCGAGATGGGTGCAGGGGCTGTTGACCATGAGCGATCAATCAATAGAAAACCGCTGGGACCAGGTAGATTCCTATCTGAAGCAACATGGCTCGCGATTCGAAGATGAACTCAAGGCCCTGATTCGCATACCCTCAGTCAGTGCCCAGCCTGTGCACAACGCCGACACCCGGAAAGCGGCCGAATTCGTGCGTGATGACCTGATCGCCCACGGCATTAAGGCCCATCTGGTTGAAACGGCCGGCCACCCGATTGTGCTGGGCCGGTCGCCAGAAGTGCCGGGGCAGCCCACAGTGCTGGTTTATGGTCATTATGATGTTCAGCCTGCTGAAAAAGCAGACGGCTGGGATAGCGAACCATTTGAGCCGGTGGTGAAAAACGGCAATATTTATGCCCGCGGAGCCACCGACGACAAAGGCCAGTTTTACACTTACCTGAAGGCCACCGAGGCCTGGATGAAGGCTGGTGGCGGCCTGCCCGTGAATGTGATTTATGTAATTGAGGGCGAAGAGGAAGTGGGCGGGGCGAACCTTGAGAAATTCTTCGCTGATCATGCAGGTGAACTCGCCTGCGATTATGCGGTGATTTCAGACTGCAGCCAGTGGGCACCGGGCCAGCCTGCCGTGACCTATGGCCTGCGGGGGCTCTGTTATCTGGAACTTCATGTGCATGGGCCGAAGAACGACCTGCATTCGGGCATGTTTGGCGGGGCCATTAAAAATCCGCTCAATGCTCTTTGCCAGATTATTGCCAGCCTGCACGATGCTGATGGACGCATTGCCATCGAAGGTTTTTATGATGCCGTGAAGCCACTGGCTGATTGGGAGCGTGCCGAATTCGCCAAGTTGCCATTTAATGAAACCAAGTGGAAAAACGACCTTGGTGTGACGGAAGTCTTTGGCGAGAATGGCTATAGCACGCTTGAGCGTAAAAGTGCCCGGCCCACCTGCGATGTTCACGGCCTGTGGGGTGGCTACAGCGGCCCCGGGCCGAAAACGGTGTTGCCCGCCAGGGCGGGGGCCAAGCTGAGCTTTCGGCTGGTGCCTGACCAGGACAATAAGGTCATCGCCGAACTTTTCCGCCGCCATGTGGCCAGGGTTTGCCCGCCCGGCGTAACCTTTGAAGTGATTGATCATCACGGTGCCCCCGGTGTGGTGGTAGCCACAGACACGCCCGGCATGGCTGCGGCACGCAAGGCGATTGCTGCCGCATTTGAGAACCCGCCGGTGATGGTGCGTGAAGGCGGATCGATTCCGGTGGTCGGGTTGATCAAAGACCAGTTGAAGGTGGACACACTGCTTCTCGGCTGGGGTCAGAACGACGATAATCTGCACGGGCCAAACGAGAAATTCTCAATCGCTGACTTTCATCGTGGCATCCGCGCCGGGTCGCGATTTTTTGCCGAACTGGCCCGCTGATGCAATTCAGAGTTCCTGAGCAAACACCAACCAAATGAAACGCATTTTTCTGAGTCTTGCAGTCACCAATCTGTCGCTGTTATTCGCGTCGTATGTGCTGGGCATCATCTCGGTGGCTCATGGGCCCGGCAGGCACGACCGGGAACTGGGTGTTCACTTCCTGATTGCCCTGGGCACAGTTATGTTCAGCCTGCTGGTGCACTGCATTGCCTACACCTATCTGATGGGTACCAATCGCTGGGTGCGTGAGGTGGTGGAAATTTACCGCATGCCCGGCGAAATTCTGAATCGATCGAAGGCCAACAAGCGTAAGGGCTTCAAGTGGGAATTCAGGGCCATGACAATGGTGGCCATCGCGGCCTGGCTGGGTGCTTGGGTACATCGGGAATATCCCGTAAAAATGGCTCAGGAGAGTATGTATCATCATATTGCGGCCGTGGCCGTGATTGCCATGAGCCTGGCGGCCTTTTCGGTGGAATACAAAGTGATAGAAACACAGGGTATCCTGATTGATGAAGTGAAGCGACTGGCAGACAAAATGCGTGAAGAGCGCATTGCCAGCCGGCTTCCGGTTGCTTCTGAACCGATAACGCCACTGCTGCCTGATGATTCGATGAAATCAACCTGAAATCTGCCTGCCAGATGCCTTGAAACCCGCCTGAAATTCATACTGAACATGCCTGAAAATCCAACTGAATCAAAATCGCCGCAATTGGGCGATGCGCCCGCCAAAACCACAAACAAGGCTTTTCTTAAGCTGATTCTGCTGATTTTGTTTGTTGACCTGATCGGCTTTGCGATGGTAATGCCACTTTTACCTCTTTATGCCGAATCGACCGGGTTGTCAGCCTGGCAGATTGGAATTCTGCAGTCAGCCTATCCGTTTTGCCAGCTTTTTGCGGCACCAGTGCTGGGGCGACTGAGCGACCGGTTTGGCCGCAAACCTGTGCTGGTGGCCAGCCAGATCGGAACCACCTTATCTTTTATCATTCTGGCCCTTGCCCAGCGGTTTGAACTGATGCTTCTGGCTCGCATGCTCGACGGTGCCTCGGGCGGCAATATTCTTGTGGCCCAGGCCTACATTGCTGATGTGACTTCGCCGCAGGAAAGGTCGAAATCGCTGGGCCTTATGGGCATGGTCTTCGGGCTTGGCTTTATCTTTGGGCCTGCTCTTGGTGGGCTTTTAGCCGGTTTGACACCAGCCGATGCGACCATCAGGCTGCCATTCGCTGCAGCAGCCATTTTTTCGATGTGTGCCTGGGTGATTGTGCTGAAAAAATTACCCGAAAGTCGCAAGCCGGGCGAACATGGCGGTGAGGCGAGGGTCGTCGGCCGGGCCGGTCTGCGAGCCGTTCTGGGCGACGGGCGGATCAGCCTGATGGTTTTCGCCGCGGCATTTCTGACACTCGGATGGTCGAATTTCGAAGGCGGCATCAGCCTGTTCTTGAAGCACAGGATGCAGTTCACCACAAGCCAGGCCTCGCTGGTGTTTGCATTTTCCGGGATCGTGGGGGCATTTGCCCAGGGTTTTCTGATACGCAAGATGATCACAAAATTTGGCGAACGCAAGATGATCATGATGGGCATGGGCACGCTGGCGATTGGATTTCTTGGCCTCACGCAGGTTTATTCAGTCTGGGCCCTTTTTCCGGCCCTGATTCTGGCCGGGCTGGGCCAGGGAATGGCCACACCCAGTCTTTCCGGGTTGATTTCTCGTTCAAGCAGCCCATCCATTCAGGGCGCGGTCTTTGGCACGCTTAATTCAGCCCAGACCGGCTCGCGCATGATCAACTACACGCTGGCCAACCTGCTTCGAGAACATTACGGCGATGCCGCACCGTTTTTCAGTGGGGCCATCATCCTTGCTGTGGGTCTGCTGGTGGCCCGGGCAGGTATCAGGCGGCTTGATTCAAACAAAACTTAGATTTAAAAACTTGGAACACCATGCAAAGCAAAAAAGGGAAAAAATCCTGGTCTGAGAAGCGAGATCAGCCCAAAGTGCATGAAGTTGTCACTCTGGAGAAAGCAATGCCCGGCGCACCCGCCGGCACCACACTGCTGATTACCACCCCACAGATGGTTGATCGTTATGTGAGAAAATCCAGGCCCGGCCAATTTATAACCCCGCTGGAACTTCGCCTTGCCATGGCGCGTGACCATGGTGCTGACCACTCATGCCCGCTGGTGACAGGCATTCATTTAAGAATTGTGGCTGAGGCTGCACTCGACGAGATACGGGCGGGGGCTGATCTATTGCAAGTGACCCCATTCTGGAGGGTCATCCATCCGGGGTCACCACTGGCGAAAAAGCTCGGAGATGGTATAAAATTATTATCACAACTTCAGGCATCAGAAGGAATTGTGCCACGCAAGCCCTAGTGGCTGGCACATCAGGTTTCATCTTCTCAAATTTCGTAAAGCTGTTAGCATTCAGAAATTAATCGGGAAATCGGCGTGGCATTGTCACGGCTCGATCCTATTTGTGCAGTGATCCGGCAGGGAGGCTTGTGGTCATGGTGCCCGCCTATTCGTCGCAATATCAGGTTCGCCGGTTCCCGGCTGTGTGGATTTTGCACATCCTTGGGGCGGGCTTAATCTTTAGCTTTGCTTCAACCTCTTTGGCAAAGCCTCAGACGCGTGAAACAGAGGTTGAGCCCAAAAGCACAGCGGTTCAGTCAGACTCGGTCTTGCACGATGGTTTTGAAGGCGACAAGCCCGTGTGGGTTCGAGAGGAAGTTGACGCCCCGGTTGACTGGCTGACGCATGACCGGTCGGAAGAAGCCGCGCGAGAGGGAACCCGCAGCGAGCGATTTGTCTTCAAGGCAGGGCCTGGAAGTGGCATTTATGCCAGCTATGCGGTGCCGAAAATCAAAATTGCCGAAGACTTGTCGATCTCTCTGCACACCAAGGCTGATCACCCGGGAATCACCCTGCTGGCCCGAATCATCTTTCCCGCAGATAAAGACCCCGACACCGGGAAACCCTCGTTTGTCGTGGTTTCAGGGTCATCTTACAGCACCACTGGCACATGGCAAAGGCTGACACTGACGGATTTCCCAACCGAAATGGAGCGGCAGGCAAGGCTTCTTCGCATTCGAACCCAGCGCAAGGTTTCAACGGAAGGGGCCTATCTTGAGCGTGTCATTCTGAATCTTTATGGTGGTCCGGGCGAAACAACGGTATTTATTGATGACCTGCGCATTGCCCCGGTCGAGCCCAAGCTGCTGGAATACACCAAAGAAGACCAGCAGATGGCTGCCGAAGATGCAGCCATTCGGGGCAAGGCTGAACCACGACTGGACGCCCGCCGCGTGGTGATTGATGCCGGCCAGCTTAAACGAGATGGTCTTGGCTGGATCTTCAGCGTGATTGATGCACCGGGTGCAAGGTCTGATCAGCTTCTGCGTGTCGGGTTCGACGTGCTTTCAGTCAGCCCATCGGCGCCGCCCGAATTTCTGGTTGAGGCAAGCCAGCTAGGATACATGCTCTCGCCTCGAATCAGTCAGGGTCGGCTCGTGCCGGACGACGACCCGGAGAATGCCGTGGAAAGGGCACGGAAATTCAGGCTGCCCGAAGCGGTAGCCTTCTGGGATGTGGGCAGAAACCTTGGCTTGATGCCCGATAACCCGTCAAGCGACCGCCAGCTGGAACGTAACCGCCGGCTGGTCGGGCTTCTGCATGAAACGGCGCAGCAGGCAATTACGGAAAACAAACCATTTTCCGACATCATCTCGGGGTCGGTTGCCGGCCGGTATTCCAACTATGCCCTTACCCAGAATAACCTGATGATGATGGGGATTGACCCGACCGGCTGGTCTGCAGGCAAGTCCACCGCCGATGTTCTCGCCTATTTTACGCAGAGACGTAACCTGGCTGTGCTGAGCAGCCGTCAGATTCTTTACTGGGCATGGATTTCAGCACGATCTGAACCAGCCGTTGTTCGCCAGTTGTGGGGCAACGACCTGCCACCAGCCTGGGGTTATCCGCGACGGCTGCCTGAACAGGTCAGGATTGATGCCTTCAGCGTATTTTCCGCCGGTTTTAAAGGCTGGGGGGTGAAGGGCGATGCCGACCTGACCCGCGATGCCGGACGCTCGACCCTGCTGGAACTGGCTTTTCTGAATGAAGAATTTGATTTGATTGAATCGTTTCTGAGCACACCCAACGGCGAGCCCATGCCGATCGACACCCATCCGCCCGACCCACCTTTTATGCCGGCGAAGAACGGGATTTCGGACATCAATGCAAAAGTCGTGGTCAATCCAGAACGAAAGGCCCATGACTCGATCAGGGGGGTAGCCTTTGAGCTGCCTCAGCTCAGGGGCAGGCTGCTGTTGATCGCTGACTACCACGCATCGGGCCAGTGGCAGCCCCCACAGATGGCGGTGAATAACCTGACGGTGCGTGTGCCCGGCGCAGCCGAGAATTCAACAGCCTGGCTTATTACGCCGGGCGAAGTGCGCGTGCTTGAGCGTAAGCGGGCACCAGGCGGCATTCAGATCGTCATTCCGGAATTCGATACCACGGCGATTGTTATGCTGAGCAGCGACGATGCCATGGGCCAGTGGCTTGCCACTTCCATCGCACGCAACCGGGCCATGGCCAGCACCATGGCCATGGAACAGGCCGAACGTCAGTATAACTGGGTGGTAGAGACACATAATCGTTTGACAAACGCCGGGGAAGTAGTCAACGATGCCGAACTGTGGCTTTCACAATCGCAGGAGCGTCTGCTTTCAGCCCGCGATGCCCAGGCCCGCGAGGATTTTGGCCAAGCCTGGAACGAAGCCCGGCGAGCCTTGCGTCCGCTGCGGATCCTGATGCATGAGCACTGGACAAAAGCCATGAGAAATTTCGAAGTGGCCGCCAGGTTGAACCTGGCTGGCCCCACCGGGCAGGAAAGCCAGCAGCAACTGCCCATTTTATTTACACCCACTTCAAATCCGGGCCTGATGGCCTTCAATACGCTGCCGCAGGCCCATATCTGGACATCGTGGATTCGTGATGGCCAGTTCACCGGCGATGCCGTGCAGGCCGGTTCTTTTGACGATACCGAAGCCCTGAAAAATGCCTCGTGGGTGAATCTCAGCCGCGAACTGCAGGGGCGCAGAGGCACTGTTGCAGCCGCTGGTAATGGAGACGGCCCCGGCAAGGTGCTACGACTGAATGTGGCCAAGATTTCAACACCAAGCATTGATGAACAAAGTGCTTTTGTTGACCACCCGGTGGCTGCCGTGCGCACGCACCCTGTTAAGGTAAATCCCCGGGAAATGGTTCGAATTCGTGTCAGGGTTCGCATGCCCAGGCCACAGCAGCCTGGGGCCGGTGGCCTGGTGGTCGAAGATTCTCTGGGCGGGCCTGCACTGGCTTTCCGCCGCAGCGAGGCCATTCCCGAATGGTCGGAAGTGGTGCTTTATCGCCGCGTGGGTGACGAACGACAAATGACAGTGACACTGGGCCTGGCAGGTGATGGAGATGCTTTTTTTGATGATCTGCGCGTGGAACGCCTGACGGAAAATGCACCGCTTGACCCGGCCCGCATTGCCGCCCGCGACCGCGAGGCTTTGCAGGGAGAGACCAGGCCAGCCACCGTTCCGGCTGAACCGGCTGGAAACGAGCTGCCCTGAAGCGATAAATCGTGAGCGGCTCAAACCCAGTTCTACTGTAACTTTGAACAAAACAAGTTAATCAGCTCTCAGATTTTTTCGGGCTGGGAGATGATTCCAGTTTGGGATGGTGATATTTTTGGTTGAGTCACAGCATTTGGGCTTGAAATACAAGTATTCAGTTTAAAAAATATCATAATATTGAGAAGTCAGATTCAGCAGGGCGAGAACTCGCTGAGAAAAAACTGTTAAACAGCCATATTGAGCCTTCGAAAACGTATTGCTAATCGAAAATCCAAAGGATTACACCCATGCCAATTTGCGTCTATGTGAACACGAACACGCCAATTACCGGAAATCTTATTCCACTTTTTGGTGCCCATGTTGGTCATGCCGCGATGGGATTTGTGAACCTTGAGTCGATTGCTGGTGTTTCCGATTTTTACATCAGCTGGTATCCAGCGACAGACGGTGCCGAGCAGGCTTACAAATTGAATTATAAAAGAGGCAAAGTCCAAGCTGCCAGAGCCGTATTGTCAGGCAATGCAGCGCGAAATGAGCCGGTTAAAGATTTCTGGTCTGAACCTGAAAGTTTCAGAAGACATTGCACCAAGGTTTTCTTGCCTTGTATTGGCGAAATTCCCGATGCCCCCGGTGTCGGCCTGAATGCAAAACGGATGGAGCAATGGTGGAATATTTCTAAAGAAAATGTCATGAGCAAGTTTTCATTAATCAGCAAATCCAAAAATTGTGCTGCAACAGTCATGGCAGCTTTATGGGCAGGCGGTTCAGAAAGTTATGAGTCATACTCGCGGGTGGTTTGGGTCACGCCACGTAATGTATTGAGCTATGCAAAACACCTCAGAAAGCAGATTGATAAATCGGCAAAAATTGTCAGAGATGCCTCGCAACTGATACAAATCCAGGAAAATGGAGAGAGGCAGCTTTCATCGGCTGAACGCAGGAAAGTCACAAAATTCAGCAGTCTCACGCAAAAACTTGAAAAAGCACGACCGATCATTACTGAAGAAGGTGCAACCCAAAATGACTGCGGGAAATATGACCTGATGACCTATGACACCTGGATTGGATTAAGCAAAGTGGAGATGAGCTGGAGCACCGGCTTTGCCCGACGCAAGGAACAAATCAAAAACATCGACCGAAAGTTATTGGCGTATCATGGAATTTCATGGAAGACACATTATGCAGTTAAAGCCAAACTCCTGGTGGAAATGCTGCAGGAAGTGCGCGACCACATGACTCAAAAAGCCCATAGCCAGAGGGCTAATGCGGTAATGATTCTGGCCGGCCAGTTGATCACTGTATTTAAATCAGTTGGAGAGTATGAAAAGATTCATAATGATGAAATGGCAATACTGAGGAGAAGGGAAATTGAAATTGCCAATGCAAATGTAGAAGTGCCTCAGGTTGTCGTAACAGAACAGGAAAAACTGGAACGAAAAGCCATGATTCTTCTACGGAAATGCTATGAATGCTCAAACATGATGGAGGAAGTGCTGATAATGCATGCTCGGATCCAGCTGAATCTATATACCAGCCCGAATTACGGCCAAATTGCCAAAAAAGACGATAGTGGACACATTTTAATTACAAAAGAGAATCTTGATGCCATTCCGGATGAATTCGTTTCAGACAGTTACTTTAATAGTAAAGATGTGATGTGGGATGCATGAAGAATTTGAAACAGCGCATCTTGCGACTGCAGGTTGATGGAGTAAAACACCCGGCCGATTAACGTTCTGCCTGAACCGGCTATTTATACCTACTCATGCCTGGCAAATGATCTTTGAGCCGGATGATTGGTTGATCATCAGGCCCATCAATTCCGACGACTTTTTTTTAATTTGTTCGTATAATTCAGTGAAGGAATCATCAATCAGTCTTGGCCGAGCGACCCATGACAACCACACTTGCCACGAAACGCCCGAATCTTCCGCCCCGGCTCGCCGAATTCCGGCAAATGGGCACCGAGGCTCTGGAGAATTTGATTCGCCAGTATAAGGCCGAACTGGGCTCGAAACTGGTTATTCTGGGGCACCATTACCAGGTGGACGACGTTATTCAGTTCGCTGATTTCACGGGCGACAGCTTCAAGCTGGCCCGAGAGGCGGCCACTGTCAAAGACTGCCAATATATCGTTTTCTGCGGCGTTCACTTCATGGCCGAAACGGCAGATATTCTGACCCGGCCCGATGTCGAAGTGATTTTACCCGACATGGCTGCCGGATGCTCGATGGCCGACATGGCCGACCGCGATAATGTCCTGGCCGCATGGCAGGATCTTGATGCAATCGTGGGCTCATCCGACATCATTCCTGTTACCTACATGAATTCGACCGCCGATTTGAAGGCTTTTTGCGGCCGACATGGCGGAATTGTGTGTACATCGTCGAACGCAAGAGCAGTGCTGGAATGGGCCTATGCCCAGAAAAGCCGCGTGCTTTTCTTTCCGGACCAGCATCTGGGCCGAAACACCGCCAAGGCCATGGGCATGCCGCTTGATGAGATGATTGTGTGGGATCCGCACGAAGAGCTGGGGGGTAACAGCGAAGAGGCAATTAAAAAAGCCCGGATTATTCTGTGGAAGGGCCATTGCTCGGTTCATCAGATGTTTCTGCCCGAGCATGTTGATCTGGCCCGGACCAAAGACCCGAATGTGAAGGTGCTGGTGCACCCCGAGTGCCGCATGGAAGTGGTGGACAAGGCCGACATGGTGGGCTCGACCGAGGGAATCCTGAAAATTTTGAAGGACGCTCCGGCCGGGTCGCACTGGGTGGTGGGCACCGAGCTGCACATGGTAAACCGCATGGCCCAGAGCCTGCCCGACAGGAAAATTGAATTCCTTTCGCCCATGTTCTGCCTGTGTGCCACGATGTATCGTATTGACCTGCCGCACCTTGCGTGGGTTCTTTCAGAACTTGTGGAAGGCCGCGTGATAAATCGCGTGAGTGTCGATGCCGAAACCGCGCACTGGGCCAGAGTGGCTCTCGAACGAATGCTTCAGGTTCCATGATTTTCAGCACTTAAGGCATGTCAGCCCAGACCATTCACATTCCAGGACCAACCCCCGCCCCAATTCGCCGACGCCGTGGCAACGCGGCCCTGGCCCTGTTCACGCAAATCTATATGGCGGGTGTGCTTCTGGCACTTTATCTGGCCCGTCACGACCTGAACCTTGAACCGTTGCGATTTGCGGTGATCCTGGGCCCTCGTGTGGCATTCCTTGCCCCCTTGTTTCTGCTTTTGCCGTGGGCATTGCTGGGTCGGCACCGCTGGATGGCTCTGGAACTTATTTTCGCTCTTTTTCTTGTCGCCGTTCCATTAATGGGTCTGAAAACCGGCGGGCTCATCAACGATCGGTCACCCGGGGCCAATTCGGACGGTCGGGTTGTTCGCATGGCCACCTATAATATAGGCCCTGACCCAATCAGGGTTGACGACCTGCTGGCCTGGCTTGAAAAAGAGAAGATTGAGCTTCTGGCAATTCAGGAGGATTCATCGCGCACGGAACTTTCTGAAAAGCTCAGGGCCAAAGGCTGGCAGCAAAGCCGCTATGGATACCTTTTCTCGAAGTTTCCAATCGTGGCCGAGTCGGATGAACTTCCTGCCGAATTTGGCGGGAATCGCATTTATCCTGGACATCTCAACCTGGTTCAGATCCGCAGAGAAAAATTCGACTTCTTTTTTGGCACGGCACATGGGCCATCGCTTCGAGGCGCATTTCATAACTACGCCGATCGATTTGATAACGACGAACTCGCAAAAACCTTGAAATGGCAGGAGCGGCAGATTCATCGCATTGCGTCAATGATGGATGCCAACGACAGCCTGCCCTTGGTGGTTGGCGGCGATTTTAACATCCCGCCAGGCTCAATTTATGCCATGCCTCTTGAAAAACGCTTTAAGGATGCCTTTGCCGAAGCCGGTTCAGGCTATGGTTTTACCTTCCCCACGAAGTTCCCATGGCTACGACTCGACCGCTTTTATTTCTCACGCGGGGTGCGCCCTCTGCGATGCAGTGTCGGCCCCAACTTCGGGTCTGACCACCTGCCTGTTTTTGCTGAAATTGAAATAAATGAAATGAAATAATATTTGATGATTGCCTGAACTTTTCACTGGCCATTAGTCTGATACCGGATTAACGACTGACAATTTCTGATCCAATTCATAAAGTTCAGCAGCTTTTTGAACCGAATTATCATTAGATTCGTCATAACCCAACCCAATCGGAATTGTGATTGGTAAAGGTGAAAATCCTTTGCATTCCGGTTGGAAAGTACTATCACAAAAGACCTGCGAATTTGAATCAAAAAAAGGCCATCATTTCTGACGTACCAAGAGTTTGCCGCATGGCGAGAAGCTCTCTGCTGATTCTATTTACCACCTTTTTTGCGGATTCAACGACGCACACTGCCTGGGGCTGGCAGGATTCGGCAAAACCTGAATCGACAAAAACTGCTGCCGATCCAAAGATTGCAGCGGCACCGACTACACAGGAGCAGATTGATGCCCTGATGAAGTTGGTGAAATCACAGGTGGATACAGTCGAAGAGCTGAAACGCCAGAATCAACAGCTTCAGAAGCAAAACGCCAGCCTGGGTGAACGACTGCGCGAAATTGATCAGAAAATAAACGATCAAAAGACACTCGACCCCGAAGCCGGCAAGGCACAGGCCACTGCACCTTCGACAACTCCGCCGCTTTTGCCGGCTCTATCGGCGGGGCCCGCGATAAATGTGTTACCTACGCCTGTTTCAGCGACTGACGAACCGATGGGCCTGCCAGATGATGTTGCACCGGTGACAGAAATGCAATTGCCTGCCGATGGCACTGCCCTGCAATTGCCAGGGACAACAGGTTCTACCGGCTTACAGCCTCATGTTCCTGTGGATATTCAGCCGTCGCAACCTGGTCTGGCCGCGGGATCAGCAAAACAAGACTTTTTACTTGGCCGGTATGACAATGGTTTTATCGTTACCGCGCCGAAGAACCCGGCCGATACGCCATTTGCCCTGAGGCTGAATATCGTTTCGCAGGAGCGTTATACAGGCTTCTCAAGAAATGTCGAGTATTGGCAACCGCATAATTTCAAGGAAGTCATTCCGGTCAACCAGCGAAGCACGTTTGACATCAATCGTGCCTACATCGGTTTTTCCGGTTTCGCCCTCAGCCCCAAGCTGCAATACAGCTTTATTCTGGCCACGACTTCCACCCGTAATGTGTCGTATGTTCTGGCAGTCATGGGTTACCAGTTCAGTAAAAAATTTGGGCTTTATGGCGGCTATAACAAGGTTCCCGGCACGCGTGAATGGTTTGAATCCTTCAAGAATACGATGGGGGTGGATCGTTCAATGGCGACCACTTTCATGCGTCCAAGCATGAGCCCCGGTGTCTGGATCACAGGCGAGCCGCTTGAGAACTTCCATTATTATGCCATGATCTCAAACAGTATGAATTCGTTGTATCAGATTGCTGATCGTAACACGAACCAGATGACTTACGCCGCGAACGTCTGGTGGGAACCACTGGGTGTGTTCGGGCCCGGATTTGCTGATGCTGAGTATCATGAAAACCCGGCCATTCGCATTGGTTCGACAACCGTCTATGAAAGAATGGACAACGAGCCCTATATCAATGGTGTGATTGAGAATCCTGAAAATACAATTGTCCGTCTCTCGAATGGCATTCCGTTGTTCCTTCCGGGGGCCGTGGCTCCCGGAGTTTCCCTTGAAGCCGCCAGCAATTTTCTCTGGACAATCGACGCCGGTCTGAAATATCGCGGATTCGCCCTGACAGGCGAATATTACTTCCGCTGGCTGAATAATTTCTCGGCAAGTGGCCCACTGGGCCCGATGAAATCGGTTTATGACCAGGCGGGTTATCTGCAGATGTCATATGCGGTGATTCCCAAGAAACTTGAGCTTTACACCCGGTCATCCCTGGTATCTGGCCCTTTTGGCAGTGGCAACGAATATGGCGGCGGCCTGAACTGGTATGTGCAGGAATCGCGCAAGTGGCGCATCAGTGGCGAAGTTCTTCAGATTAATCGCTCGCCTGCATCAAATATTCTCACGGGTTATCGTGTGGGTGAATCAGGCACACTCTTTCAATTGCAGTTGCTGACTGATTTTTAAATAATCAGCCGCCAGTAATTTAAATTACTGAAAAGAAATAAGACCTGTTCAATTTCAAAATTTATCTGATTGCTTGCAAATGGAACCTGTCATTTGAAATAATAATTAAGCGATTTATAGAAGTGCAATGCCTTCGCAAGAATGAATTATCAGGGAAGGAAGGTCAGGAATGCCAGCCAATATTCCCTCCCGCGAGCATAACCTGGCCGTTTTTATCGATCTTGAAAATCTGGCCCAGGGCTTTTCAAATCAGAAGAAAACCCGGTTTGAAATTCAGAAAGTGCTTGAAAGATTGCTTGAAAAGGGCAAGCTGATTGTTAAAAAAGCCTATGCTGACTGGAACCGTTATCAGGCTTACACATCAACTTTTCATGAGTGCGCAATTGAACTTATTGAAATTCCCAAACGGAGCCAGACAGGCAAAAATTCAGCCGACATCAGGCTGGTGGTTGACGCCATGGACCTGGCCTGGTCGAAGCCGCATATCGACACCTTCGTGATCGTTTCGGGCGACAGCGATTTCTCACCGCTTGTTTCAAAGCTCAAAGAGAACGGCCGAAATGTCATAGGCATGGGAATGAAGGGATCGACCAGCGAACTTCTACGGGACAATTGCGACGAATTTATTTATTACGAAGATCTGGAACGCATTGAAGAAGATGAACAGAAGCTGACAGCCACTATTGAGAAAGACCTTCCTGAACGAAAGCGAGAAGCATTCAGTCTGTTGATCGATGCCTGTAATGCCCTGGTACGAGAAAATCATGATGTGCTTTATGCTTCGCTTATCAAAGACACCATGAAGCGGAAAAAACCATCGTTTGACGAATCTTATTACGGCTACCGCAGCTTTAATAATATCCTTGAAGAGGCCGACAACCGGGCCCTGATCGACATTGAAGTTTCTCCTCGCAGCGGCACTTACATTGTCACAAGGTTCGGCAACCGCGAACTCAAGGCAAAAACACCAAAACCGGCTCCACCGCCTATCGGAGGCCCACCCCTGCCACCTGTCATTCAGGCATCATCGCAACCAGGCCTGAACCAGCCGAATCGACAACCGGCACAACCCAAGCCAAAGAATCAGCCGGGCGAGCCGCATTAACTGAGAGATCGCAACCATATTTTCGATAAATTCGTTAAATAAAGAACAACAAATTGACCACGCAGGAAAAAATGATGGTTCCGTAATTGGCACAATTTCGATCAAAAACTAAGCAAATCAGAATAAACAGCCATGACGCCCCAGGGAAGGGAATTGTCGATGTCTGACCGCACCGAAAAAGAGACTTACATCGCTGAAGTAATTGACATGGACGCACAGCCTTCGCCGCATGATAAAGTTCGTCCATCTGCCCGGTTCACTCATCGGGTTGACGGGTCAGGGGGTATCGCACAGGACGATTCAGCGGCCCGTTATTTATTTTACGACCGAAGAGAGGCTCGCAGGCGACAGGGCCGAAAAGCAAAAATGAGAAGAGTCCGAGACATGGGCCTGACATTTGCCATGGGCATGGCAGGTGCATGGGTGGTGTGGCTTGTGCCTGGATTTGCGCCGCTGGAGCGACAAAATTTAATGCTCAGGGCCATTGTCGAGCAGAAGTCGCTGATCGATCATTTTGACCGACAACTTGCACAGTCACAGACACGGACTGTGGAACTGGCAAGATTCGCTGAAATCAATCGCGATCTTGTCGAACAGGGTGAACTTGCTCGCCAGGCTCTGGCACAGAAACTGGATCGGACCAAAGAAGAAAATCGGGTCCTGCGTGCAGAACTGATCGCCGAACGCGAGAAAATAGCGGAATTGGCCACGGTGGTTGCCGGCAATGCAGAATTTGCAAGACAACAGGTGGAAAGGATTAATCGACTCAGTACAAAGATTACAAGAGTCGAAGGCGACCTGAAATTTGCCCAGACCAACACTCAAGCAGAACTTGCAGCCCTGCGATCAAACATTCAAAAATTGAGAACGGACGATGTAACCCGAAGCGATATACTGGAACTACGCGCCAGAGTTGAACGACTTGCAGGCCATGTCTGGCAGGAAGTAGGCCGCCTTGATGGCCGTATCGTCAGGGCCTCTTCCGAATCTCCCGATAAGGTTATTCGTTGAGTTAAACCGCGGGATTACATATAAAACATATTTATATAATTATGTTTCAACGTACAAGCCCGATGAATGAATGAACTTGACGACCGTTGAAAGAAGCCGATAATCGATTTGTCCGGGTATCGCCTGAATTCTCTGGAAAATGCGATGTCCGGCGAGTCATTGAAGACCAAAGGCGAGCTATGAATTGGCAGCAGCGATTGATCTCGGCCCGATATATAGTCGTTGTTCTGACGATTCTGATCGCCGGTGCCCTGCTTTATTCAGGCCGTCATGCTGATTACGAGCAGTCTATCAAGTCTTTTTTTGCTGAGAATGATCCGGCAATCGTTCAATTTGAAAAATGGTCCGATGTCTTTGGATATGACAACATCCTGTTTGTCTGCTATGACGACCCGGATTATCTGACCCCTGCCGGCATGGAACGTCTTGAAGGACTTGTGAAAAAGCTGCGGGACGCCAAACTTGATGGTGTGCAGGGCATTCAAAGCCTGGCCAGTATTCCGCCGGTGTGGCTTCTGGATGATTCGCTGCAACAACTTGAGAGAATGCCGGCAGCCCTGAGGGCTGTTGCATTATCTGCGGCGAAAAGGCTGGCAGGGGCATCGACAGGCAAATCTGACAGCAGCGGATTAACGGTTGCTTCAACCATCAAATCGTCTTCACCTGGTCAGTTGCCGGTCATTTCCGAAAAAATTCGCAATCATCCTTTTTTTGAGCGAATGTTCACCAGCCGAGATGGCCGTACGGCGTCGCTGATTGTGCAGATCAACCCCCCGGGTGAATACGATGCCAGGGCCGTAATTCCGGCCATTCGTGAAATTGCTGATGCCTATGCCCGCGAAAACCGGATGGGTGATATTGCAGTTGTTGGCCCACCCGCTCTGCTGGGTGATGGTTTTCTGGCGATAGAGCGGGATGGTCGAAGGCTGGCCCGGCTTGGCCTGTTTCTCATCGGCCTTGTCATGCTGGTGGCGGTTCGAAGCCTTTGGTGGACACTTGTCCCCATCACGGCAGGTTACCTTACCTGGCTTGCCACAGAATGGCTGCTGGTCGAGTTTGGTCTTCGTCTCAGCCTCTCTGGAGGCCCGCTCATCGGGCAGATTATTGTTTTGACCATGCCTGCGGCCAGCCACCTGGCCCTGCACTTTCGCGACGAAATGCGTCTTGGCCTGCCCCGTCGCGACGCGGCCTCGCGGACTCTTCTTGATGTGTTCAGGCCAATTCTCTGGTGTGCCCTGACAGGTGCCATTGGCTACGGGGCACTGGTTTCAAGCTCGGTTGAGCCTGTCAGGCAGTTTGGTGCTATCCTTGGAAGCTGCACATTGATTGCCGCTTTCTGGACAACCGCTCTCTCTCCATTCGCCATGCTGCCACCCGGTTACAGGGAAATGCCGGCTCTGGTAGCACGTGAGTCGATCATCAGCCGCTGCACCCGTCGGCTGACAGACCTGACCATAAACCACTCGCTGCTGGTCTGCCTGCTGATTTTTGCACTGGTTCTGCCTGTTTCAGCCGGTATCTTTCAACTGACATATGAATCAAATTACGTTTATATGTTCAGACCCTATACCAGAATCGTGAAAGATTACAGGTTTGTTGAAAACCGGCTCGACGGAATTGGCCAGATCAGTCTGGTTGTGCCTTCATCTGGCAGGCTCGATGCAGAAATGATGCAGAAACTGGCGAGAACAACAACAGAAATTGAGAAACTGGGGTCAGGCCGGGTTGTCAAGGTTCTTTCAGTGGCCACGGCAATGGATCCTGAACGACGCTGGTCAGGGTTGTCGGCTGAAGAGCAAAACCGGATTTACGGCAATAAGCTGCTTCTGGTGGAAGCATCGCCGCAGGCATCTGCCCTCCGCCAGTTCTGGAATGCCCAGGCGAAGTCGGCAAGATTTATCGTTCGTGTGCCCGAATCAAGCCCAAACAGGGAAAAACAGGCGACTTTTGACGAAGCACTGGGAATTGTCAGGAAAGAATTTGGCCCGACGGCCGAGCTTACCGGGTTGTCGCTCTTAATGACACAAGTGGCCCGATCAGTGATAGATACGCAGTGGACGACATTTTTCATCTCTTCAATCTCGATTTTTCTGATGATGCTCGCCGCCTTCCGCAGGCTGAATATGGCTTTGCTGGCCATGCTGCCGACACTGCTTTCCGTCGGCCTGGTGCTTGGCCTGATGGGCTGGATGGACTTCAAACTCGATCTTGGCACTGCTCTTGTGGCAAGTGTGGCCCTGGGGCTTTCGGTTGACGACACCTTTCACTGCCTTCTGCAATATCACCGGCTGCATGGCAGGCCTTATCGTGAGCGATTGTTCGAGAGCTATAAGGTGACCGGTCCGGGAGTTCTTCTATCAAGTTTTGCCGTGTCCATCGGGTTTCTGGCTCTGGCAACCAGCGAATTTGTGCCCTTTTCCCGTTTCGGAATCATGGTTGCCATTGCCACAGCCGGTTCATCAATAGGAAATCTGCTGCTTTTACCGGCGTGTCTCAGCCTTTGGGCCAAATGGCGATTTAACCGCAGAAAGACGGCAGGCGAGGCTGTTTGAAATCAATTCAATCCAGGCCAAAGCATTTGAATGACTGAGGTTGCTCAATTCAAATGTTTATCATCTGGCTGACAATATTATTTCTCAGATCAAGAATCTGCCGAGACCTTTCAATTTCAGCCTGATTATCCATGGAAATCAGGTGTGAAGGTCGTTGAATGCGTGCAAGTAGTTCACCCAGGATAGATTGCATTTCATTTCTTTCGCATTTGAATTCAAATGATTGATTATTAAATTTGGCAGCCGATGCTATTCGACCGGTGATCAGATCAACCAAGGCATTTTCAAATTGAATATTAAATGACAGCCCCGGTGATTGAAACCCTGAAGAACCGATCATGTTGTGCCTGACGTGCGCAATACAGCCATCTGGCCAGTCAAGCACCACTGAAAAATAACGGCTTGGCCGATCAAGATGGCCTGAGCGGATTGACTTGACGACCGAAGGAACGCTGTCAGGGCGAATTTCCAGAAGCAGATCCCAGATATGATCACCATGCTCAGCCAGCCAGTCGCCCATGGCGGCTCTGTCCAGCATCCAGCCGCCATGCCCCTGCTGCGGCCCCTGGGGCTGATTCCAGCACACCTGCATTTCAATCATTTTGCCGGGCTGGGTAGTTTTCAACCATTGAATCAAATCTTTTCGAGGCTCGAAATAACGCCTGGTCCACGCTGTCAACAAGGCAATTTTTTCATTTTTTGCCAGGAGATTTTCAATTTCAGCAAGTTCTTCCTGGTTCATGCCCAGCGGTTTTTCGGCAACGACATGTTTTCCGGCATGAATTGCCTGAGAAATATGCCTGAAATGAAACTGGCTGGGCGAGGCGATAATCAGGGCGTCAATATGGGCACAATCAAAAATTTCATTTTCAATTGACGCAAATTTGGGTGGCGTAATGTTTTTTTTTCGTAAAAGACTACTGGCTTTATCGATCTGGGCGGGGTCAGGGTCGAACCAGGCGGAAAGTTTAATATCGGGCGATTCAGTGATCGACTGTGCCCATTTCAAGCCATGCTGGCCGACTCCAATAAGCCCGACAGCCAATTTATTTCGGGGCAATGCGGCTTCAAGCTCAGCCTGAATCACAAGTGGTGCTGCAACGGCGCTGGATGCAACCTTGCCAGCAGCAGCCGAGCATTGGCCCAGAAACGAACGACGAGAAAGCCGGTGAGTGAGAGGCGGTGGTTGCGGGTGGTCTGGTTGCATGTGCCTGTGGTGTCAGCATCAAGAGAAAAAACGAGAGTCGAGGGCAATTTTTCGACTCGAATCTCCATTTTCTCGCCTTCTCATGTTAGAATAATTCAAATTCCGGGGCAATGAGTGACTCTGTGACTTTTCACGTTGAGATGACATGGCAAAGCATATTTTTGTGACAGGTGGTGTGGTCAGTTCACTGGGCAAGGGGCTGACTTCGGCATCCGTTGGCATGCTGCTTGAACGACGTGGCCTGCGAGTCAGGCTGCAGAAATTCGACCCCTACATCAATGTTGATCCTGGCACAATGAGCCCATACCAGCACGGTGAAGTGTATGTGCTGGACGATGGCTCGGAAACCGATCTCGACCTTGGCCACTATGAGCGATTTACCAATTCGCTTTTAAATCGCGACTCAAATACAACCACAGGAAAGATTTACCTCTCTGTCATCCAGAAGGAACGAGAGGGTTCTTTTTATGAAGGCAACACAGTTCAGGTCATTCCGCATGTGACCGACGAGATCAAGGACATGGTCTATCGTCTGGCCACTGATGATGTTGACGTGGTTATCACCGAAATTGGCGGCACGATTGGCGACATAGAAAGCCTGCCATTCCTTGAGGCGATTCGTCAGTTTGCACTGGAAGTGGGTCGTGAAAACTGTCTCTACATTCACCTGACACTTGTTCCCTATCTCAAGGCAGCCGGTGAACTTAAAACCAAACCGACACAACATTCGGTTGGTCAGTTGCGGGAGATTGGGATTCAGCCCGACATCTTGATTTGTCGCACAGAGCACCCGATTCCCCAAAGTGACAAAGACAAAATCGCCTTGTTCTGCAATGTTGACAAGAAGGCTGTCATTGAAGAGCGTGACAAGGAATTTACGATTTACGAAGTTCCGCTTTCGTTGGTCAATAATGGGCTGGATGAACTGATTGTCAAGCGATTGGGGCTTAAAGCGGGGCCGCTTGAAATCTCTGACTGGCGGCAACTTGTCGAGAGAGTCAAGCAGCCCAAATCAGAAGTCACCATTGCGGTGGTTGGCAAATACATCAAGCATCGCGATGCCTACAAATCAATTTATGAGTCGCTTGATCATGCTGGTATCGCACATCAGTCGCGGGTGGTGATTCGGCGGGTTGAAGCGGAAGAGATTTCAAATCAGGGGGCTGATGCTCTGCTGGGCGGTGTCGATGGCATTCTGGTGCCCGGCGGCTTCGGCATGCGAGGCATTGAGGGGAAGATTGAAGCCATTCGTTATGCCCGCCGCAACCAGATACCATTTTTTGGAATTTGCCTTGGCATGCAGTGTGCTGTAATTGAGTTCGCGCGTGACGTGCTGCAATTTGCTGATGCCAACAGCACTGAGTTTCATCAGGATACTCATCACCCGGTGATTGCCCTGATGGAAGAACAGAAGCAGGTTAATGAACGGGGCGGCACCATGCGACTGGGGCAATGGCCATGCGTGCTTCAGACCGAATCCCTGGCTGCAAAGGCCTATGGGAAATTAGAGATCAACGAGCGGCATCGCCACCGGTATGAATTTAATAACGAATATCGCGACCGGTTTGCCCAGGCTGGCATGGTTGCCAGTGGGCTTTCACCCGATGGACAACTGGTTGAGATCATTGAATTGCCTGGGCATCCTTGGTTCCTTGCCGTGCAATTCCACCCCGAGTTTCTTTCAAAACCGACCAGGGCCCATCCACTGTTTCGCGATTTCGTAGGAGCATCCATGCGGCAAAGGCAGGCACGCACACGCTGAAAAGCATAATTAAACAAAACTGGTCAGCGACGATTGAAGCAACGGATCAGGCAGTAATACCGTTGGAATGGAGTTTTTTCCGATCATGACTCAGGAATCGCACCATTTTTCCGGCTATCTTGCGGGTGTTGGCGAATCGATTCATGTTGCAATTGAAATCGAAAATGGCCGCATCCGATCAATGCGTTACGAACCGCAGGCAAAAGCGCAGGATTCGACCAGTAAGAACTGGATTCTGCCCGCCGTGTGGGACATCCAGACCAATGGCCGGTGGGGCATCTCCTTTTCTGATGCCGAACTATCGGTGCAGCAGGTGATTCAAATCGTCAGGGCCCAGCCAGGTTTGGGCACCACGCGGCTTCTGCCGACGCTGATCACAGCTTCCCGCGAGGGTTTTCGCCATGGTGTCGCCACCATTGCAGAGGCTTGCAATGCCGACCCACTGGTCGATCGAATGATCGCCGGAATTCATCTCGAAGGCCCTGCCATATCAGAACTTGACGGATTTCGTGGGGCGCATCCGGCCGAACATGTGCGGGATTGGACCCTGACGGAATTAAGCGACCTGCAGGAAGCAAGCGGCGGCCGGATTCGCCTGATTACACTGGCCCCGGAACGACCGGGAAGCATCGAATTCATCCGTGCAGCATGTGCGGCCGGAATCGTCGTAAGCCTTGGCCACACTGCTGCTACTATCGACCAGATCAACGAAGCGGTGCAGGCAGGTGCCCGGCTCAGCACGCATTTGGGTAATGGCATTGCAGCCAACCTGCCAAGGCACCCCAACCAGATCTGGGCGCAGGCGGCCAATGATCGATTGAATGCTTCTATGATTTGCGATGGACACCATATCGGGCCGGAATTCATGAGGGTCATCAGCAGAGCGAAAACGCTCGATCGCCTGGTGCTTGTCAGCGATCACAGCCCCCTGGCGGGCATGCCGGTGGGAAATTATGGACCATGGGCGGTTGATGCATCTGGCAAGGTCGTAGTTGCCGGAACTCCTTATCTGGCAGGCTCAAACCAGAATCTTACCGATGGTGTCGCCAATCTCATGGCTGCCACAGGTTGGGATTTTGCCTCTGTTGCGAATACCATCAGCCGTAACCCATCGCGATTGCTTCACGACGAAGTTCCCCTGCTCGGCATCGGCGACCTGTGGGAAGGTTCCATCTGGGCTGTCGATGAATCAGGCCCCTGCCCCAAGATTAAAGTAATGGAAACCTGGATTCAGGGCACCCAGTTCCCTCCCGAATAAAGTGTAATATCAATTTGCCCCTGGCAAATTGATATTACTGCAAAAGTTCTTGCACAATTTTTGCACCCGTGACTTCAGCATCGCTCAGGGTTGTCTCCCGACCATCATGCTCCAGCGAGAGTTTTTGGTGATCAAGCCCGAGCGTGTGAAGCAAAGTGGCATGCAGGTCATGCACCGTTACGACTTTCTCAACGGCTGAATAGCCGTATTCGTCGGTTGCGCCATGCGTATAACCCTGCCGAAAACCGCCTCCGGCAATCCACATCGAAAACGCATGCCGATTGTGATCTCGCCCATCAGCACCCTGTGAAATGGGCAATCGGCCGAACTCACCCGTCCAAATGACAATCGTCGAATCAAGCAGGCCCCTTTGCCGCAGGTCTTTCACAAGGGCCGCCGAAGGCTGATCCGTCGTGGCACAAAGGCCCTTCAGGCTTTGGGCATTGTTGCTGTGGGTATCCCAGGGTTGCCCTTTCATATAAAGCTGCACAAATCGCACACCGTTTTCCACAAGCCGACGTGCCAGCAGGCAACGGCGGCCATATTCGGCTGACGCCGGATTATCAAGGCCATACATTTTTTGAGTCGCGGCACTCTCCTTTGAAAAATCAAGAAGGTCGGGCACGGCCATCTGCATGCGAGATGCAGTTTCAAAATTGCGCAACCGGGCCTGAAGTTCAGTGTTTGCAGGGTGTCGGTCAAGATGCCGCCGGTTCATGCCTTCCAGAAGTTTCATCTGGTTCTGACGTGCGACGGAAGTCATATCGGCCGGTGTCTTTAAATCAAGTACGGGCGTGCTGCCTGAACGAAATGGGGTGCCCTGATAGACAGCGGGCATCCAGCCTGAAGACCAGTTACGCTCGCCATCAACCGGCAGGCCGCCCGGGTCGGTTAAAACAACATAGGCCGGTAGATTTTCATTCTCTGAGCCAAGTCCGTAAACCACCCACGACCCCCACACTGGCATACCCGCCAGAAATCGCCCGGTGTGGATCAGCCTCAAAGCCGATTCATGATCAACAGATTCGGTTTTCATTGAGCGGATCATCGTCAGTTCATCAGCAATTTCCGCCGTATGTGGCAACAATTCGCACAATTCAATGCCACTGCCGCCATACCTTTTAAACTTGTATGGGCTGCCCAGCACATTGCCCTTCTGCTTATCGAAATGTACTTCCAGATTGCCACCGGGATAGGCCTGGCCATGATATTTCTGCAGAAGTGGCTTCGGGTCGAACAAGTCCATCTGGCTAGGCCCGCCATGCTGAAACAGGCAGATGACCGACTTTGCCCGGCCTGCCGCTTTTTGTATGGGATGTGCCCCAGCACGTGCTTCTTCATCGGCCAGCAACCGTGCTGCCGCAAGACTACCCAGGCTGCCTGCATAGCGAGAAAGAAAACTGCGTCTGGTAATCGAATTGCGAATTTGATCTCTCAGCGAGTCCATTAACTTTGCCCTCACATGGCCCGGCATCAGTCGAGATAAAGGAATTCGTTACTCATCAGAAGTGTCTGGCAGAAATCGACCAGGGCTTTCTGACCAGCCTGTGGCTGATCTCCATAAAGGCGTTTCTGATCGACAAGAAATTGCAATGCCGCTGCTTTTTCTTCGATGGTCGGTTGACGCGTGTAAGCCAGCTCATAAGCCAGGCTTATTCGTAAGGCATGATCCGGCAGTGTCTGCTCAAGTCGCCTGGCGAAACCAGCCGCACGTGCGCGCACGAAGTCAGAATTCATCAAGGTGAGCGCCTGAAGGGGCATGGCTGTGCGAGGCCTGCGGAGAGAATTAAAGACAATCGTCGGAGAATCAAAGACCTGAAGCATGCTGACAACCTGTGTGCGACGCTGCTGCAGATAGATTGATCGGCGAAGGCCACCCGGCTGCGAATCAGCCACCACAATTGCTCCATCGGCTCTGGCTTGAATCGGTACATAAGGGCCGCCCATGGTCAAATCCAGTTCGCCACTCACAGCCAGCATTGCATCGCGGATCGTCTCGGCATCAAGCCGGTTTGCTGGAAAATGGCCCAGAAGTCGATCGTCTGTTTTATCGTGGCCTGGATAATCACTGGCCTGCGTGAATGTCGCTGAATTGAGAATCAACCGGTGAATGTGCTTGATATTCCAGCCAGAATGCACAAGCTCGCCGGCAAGCCAGTCAATCAGTTCCGGGTGGTCGGGTGGTGCTCCGCTCAGGCCGAAATTCTCGGGCGTTGTCACAATCCCAGAGCCAAAATACGCCTGCCAGATTCGATTTACCTGCACACGCGCCATCAAGGCGGCCGCCCGGCCATTGCTTTGCGTCAGCCAGTTGGCAAAATGTAATCTTCTTCCAGTCGTTGCTGAATTGGCCCGACTCTTTGGAAAAATCTCGCCCGGTTTTGAAAGTGCTGAAAGCGGTGCCGGCTCCATGACATCGCCAGGTTTCGCATAATCGCCCCTGACCAGAAGGCGAGTTTCAGGTGGATTGCTAGTAACATCAGAGGCCCATGCGATGCGAAATGGCGGATTATTCTTCAGGCCCGTCGCTTTTTTCCGGATCGCATCAACGGCATTTTTTCGACGACCATATTCATTGTTTACAGCCGCCGATCTTCTCTTTACTTCGCCTGAATTGCCCAGAAATTGTTCGACGACAAGATTATCTATAATAAAGCTGCGATCGGCATGATATTCAAATCCGAATCCGCCATCCGGCAAATCTGCAGCAACCAGGTTCACCGAACCATCTTCGGCAAAGCCATCAACAAGATGTTCCAGAAGGAACTGACCCTTGCCTGTATTGGTGACCCGAACGCCATAATTTCGACCGCCGGCATAGCCTGATTTCCCGACAGCACCTTTGGCAATCGCGTCTTTACCGGGATAATCAACCCAGACACTTGTGCTTGATGTTGGATGCCCGTCAATCAGGATATTTCCGCCGCCAACATTGCCTGAATCGTCAAAATCATGGGTTGCAATAAAATAGCCAACTCTTTCTGCAGATTTCCCGCCGGCACCAGCACGGGTGTCGATCAGGTCGAATGTGACCTGAATCGAATCGCCTTCCCGGTCAGGAGTCCAGTCGAATTTCTGTTTTGTTGTCAGCCAGCTGTCAAGTGTTCTGCCTGCAATGATTGCAAGACGACCGTTCTTAGCCTGGGCCGCCGGAGCCACGTCACTGTCGACAGAAACCGGCGGGTTTCCGCCCGGCTTGTCATCGCCTGGGGCCGCGTTCGACCATTTATCAGCAAGTGCTGAACGGTTCTCAAAAGAATCGCGGAAGATCTCTTCACCTGATGGCCTGTTATTTCGAACCCAGGCCTGAAGCTCGGTCTCCTGCTTGTTGAGCTCGGTTTCCGCCAGCTTGATTTCATATTCCCACTTTCGTTTTTCTGAAGTCGTTGGCGCCTGCACAAAGCGGGCCTGGGGCTTCACCCAGAGCGATTCAGTCGCCGCCGGAAAAACGGGGAGAAAAATGGCCTGAAATCGATAATAGTCCTCGTGAGATATTGGCTCGAACTTGTGTGAATGGCATTTGGCACACTGAATGGTTAAGCCCAGAAGCGATGTTGCCACAATCTGCTGGCACGATTCCAGTGCAGAATATCGATCGACTCGCAATTCGTCGGGGTTGCCATCACTCTCGCCACTGCCGTCCTGCCCGTTTCGCAGAAAATGCGTTGCCGTCAGTTGTTCAGCCACTTCCGGGGTCACAGGCTGCCCTGGCTGAAACCCTGAAAGTTCATCACCAGCCAGCTGTTCTTTGATAAATTTGTCGAACGAAAGATTCCTGTTCAATGCCCTGATCACATAATCACGGTATCGATAAGCCATGGGCCGGTCGGTATCGGCATTAAAATAGCCGTTGGAGTCAGCATAGCCTGCGGCATCAAGCCAAAGCCTGCCCCATTTTTCACCATATCGAGGGCTTGCCAGATAACGATCAACCATCTTGCTGTAAGCATCAGCAGAACCATCATTCAGGAATTGCGATATTTCAGAAATTGACGGAGGCAGACCTGTCAGTGCAAGGCTGACACGGCGGATCAATCGCTCGCGCGGGGCGGTGGGCGAGATTGAACTGCTCCTTGCTTCAAGTGCCGATTCAATAAACTGGTCTATTTTATTTCGAATTCGATGAGTCTGCTTAATTTCAGGAACCTGAACCTTTGCCAGACTTTTAAATGCCCAGTGTTCCGGCTGACCTGCCACCGCAGCCTGCGGAAGACCCGGTGCCCCAGCCTTAAGCCAAGCCTTTAACTGCTGTTTCTGAATATCATTCAAGGGCTTTTTGGGAGGCATTTCATCTTCGTGAACCCTCAGCCAGATCAGGCTCTCGTCAGGTTGATGCGGAGCCAGTACCGGCCCGTTCAAACCACCTCGCAAAATTGCAGCACCTGTGCTCAAGTCAAGTTTCGCTTCGGCCCTGGCTGGGCCATGGCACTTGACACAATTCTCCTTCAGCAGCGGACCAATCGTGCCGGTGTAAGAAACGGGTTGCTCATCGGCAACTGACAACACCGGGAAAATCAGAGATAAAGTAAATAGCAGAATGAAGTTAAATTGTCTCATCTTTCACAGATTCTCTTAATCCGTATCAGGAATTTTATGTCAGGACTGGTCGTTCGGTCATTATGCATGAATATGAAGTTGGCTTCTGGCGAATGTAGATCATTAAGGCAGGGGCAGCGGGTGTCGGTTGCCCCTATCATATCAAATCCGGAAGTGCTGGTTGGAACGCCCCAGGCAAAATAATCTTCATCTGGGTTCAAGAGGCAATTTTCAAAAATCATCTGATTTGCAGATTCATTCTGGACAGGCTACAAAAATTTGGCGGCTGGAGTTTCTCCAAAGATCAAGCGAGTATCAAATTGAAATAGTAAGATAATGTGTCAATTGATTCCTTGCATGGGTTGATCTGGTGAGTTTTTAACGAACATCACCCCAATACAAATCACTTAAAACACCCATTTTATTTAAAATATCAAAACAACTCATCCTCTCAAACTTTACACAAACTGGAAATTATTTTGGCAAGGCAGACACATTTTTCCAAAAAAATTGGTAAATCCTTGTATTTCGAATAAACCGAGTTGACCAATTGTTCGATAAGAGTTAAGACACCGCGAAAAGCGATGCATTCTCTGTATTCCGGAATGACCCGGTGAAAAGGGTCAACCTGGGTACTCTGGGTGAATTGCCTTGGTCGTGGCTCCAATTTGGGAAGCGGTTTTCACGAGCCGCCTGATGGAAAAGGATTTCGAAACCTCTCATGAAAGGGTCAAGTGCTATGGATAACCCGCATCGCTGTCAGGGAAGCCGGCGGTGGATTTGTGAGAGGCGAAAGGAGGTCGCGTTGGGTAAGCTGAAGTCCCTGGCCGTTCTGGTCGCGTTGGGTTCGAATGGAGCTGGCCTGCTGGCTGCTCCGTGGGGCGATGTTCCCGCATCAGCCGCACGTCCACAACCACCTGTGCCACCGGTTGAATATGTCAAAGCCGGTGCCAAGTTGTTCAATGCTGGCGATAAAGCCAAGGCAGCTCAATATTTGAATGCTGCCAACGATTATCGCGACATGCTCTCGAAAGAAGAGCAGACAATTCTTGACAGTTACCTCACCGCGATCGGCAAGCCCTCGGCTGCCACGTCGGTTGCTGCAGCCAAAGTTGATTCTGCCGTCCAGCAGACTCAGGCTGTGGCCCCTGCCGTGAACCGCCAGGCTGAAACGGCCGACGCCAAGCAGAAGTCTCGCTGGCTGCTTAAATCAGCCCGTGAGGACATTCGCCAGGGCAATTACGAGGAAGCTGCCGCCAAGGTAGCCCAGGCTCGTACCCTTAACGTCTCGTACACGCTTTTTGATGACACGCCAGACCGTGTTGAGGAAGTGCTTGAAAAGGCACGTCCAGCCGTGGCAGCTTCCGCGGGCTCGGCCCACGACAAGAAGACGGCCAAAGAAAAGCTCAAGATGGCCCGCAGCCTGATTGCCTCGGGCAAGCCTGAACAGGCTGAAGCTGTGGCCATGGATGTAGAGAGCTGGAAACTTGACTTCGGTATGTTTGAAGACAGCCCGAAGAAGGTTGTGGCAGCTGCACGGGCGATCAAGCAGCGCGATGTGCTGCGGAAATCGGGTGCCAAGGGCCAGGTGAATCTGGGTGTTTATGACGCCCTGGTTCAGGAAGCCCGCACGCTGGCCGGCCAGGGCAAGCTGCCCGAAGCCGAAGCCAAGGCCCGCCAGGCTCTTTCTCTGAACGTGGCCCCGCCTCTGGATTCACCACGTGCAGAAGATGTTCTGCATGAGATCACCGTCGCCCGTGCCAGTGGCAAGACGATGGTTGATTCCGCCGTCTCCCGGGTGTCAGCCGATCAGCCCACGGCCCTGGTGGCTCCGCCTGCCGGCCCTGCCGACCTGACACCGCCACCGGCTCCGGTTGCTGCTGAACCAGCCCCAGCGGTTGATTCTCCTGGCATCGCCAGACTGGCCGAATCGGGTGAAGCCAAGGCCGCCAACGCTGGCGAACAGCTTTTGGAACAGTCCAGGAGCATGCTTGCTTCAGGCAACTTTGAAGCGGCCAAAGTGGCTGCCGAAAAGGCCAAAGCTGGCGGATTTGGTGTCGAAGCCCAGGCCGATGACCTGATCGCCCAGATTGCTCTGGCCGCCCAGAACGGCTCTGTCTCCATGTATGAAGCGGCTCTTGATGCCCTTCGCAAGGGCGACAACGGCCGGGCCAAGGCTCTGCTGACAGAAATTGCCGCTGTGCCAGGCATTGACGAAGGCATGGGCCAGAAAGTTCAGGACCTGCTGCTGAAGCTCTCTTCCAACGATGGCCAGGAGGCCAAGGAAGAAGCTGCCAAGCCGGCCGACATGAACATGGTCGCTGCCCAGAAGCTGAATGCTGAAGTGGGCACAAAGGTTGCAGAAGCTCGCCGGTATCTGGAAACAGACCCTGGCAAGTCGATCGGCCTTCTGGAAGATACGCTCAAGGCCGTGAAGGCCGCTGAGGCCCCTGAAGCCGTCAAGCGAACCATGGTTCGCCGCGTGGAAGTGGCCATTGAGCTGGCCAAGAAGGAAAAGGCCGACTTCGACGTGAAGATGGCTGATGTCAACGCCCGTGCCGAGATCGAGCGTAAGCGTCTGCGGATTCTGGAAGCCGACAAGGCCAAGCAGGGCGAAGTGGAAGCCCTGATGAAGCAGGCTTCTGACGCCTACACCAACGGCAAGCTGGAAGAAGCGGAAATGTTCGCCAAGCGGGCCGTGGAAATCGACCCGAACAACCTGGCCGCCACGGCGATGAGCTGGAAGGCCCGGACGGAACGCCACTTCAAGCGGTCAATGACCAACGAAGCCAACAAGGAAGAGGGTTTCCTCTCGGCCATGCACTCGGTTGACGAAGCGATGATCGCCGATCCAGCCGTGACCGAACGTGGAATCGCTTTCCCCAAAGACTTCAAAGACCTGACGATCAATCGCCGGGAACTGATGGCCCGCCTCGAGCCCCGTAAGGATGCCCGCACGCTGGCGATCGAAAAGAAGATGACCGACGATGTCACGATCAACTTCAACAATCAGCCGCTCTCTGAAGCCGTCAGCTTCCTTGAGAACTACACCGGCCTGAATATTGAAATCGATCCTAAGGCCCTGGCTGAAGAAGGCTTCACGCCTGACACGCCTGTCACCCTTTCGGTGAACAAGATCAAACTCCGCAAGGCCATGGAACTGCTGCTGCGGCCCATGAACCTGACCTACACGATCGATGACGAAGTCGTTCTGATCACCAGCCCTCAGTCGGGTGCTGCCAAGACCTACTCGGTGCAGTACTATGTGGGCGACCTGGTCAAGCCAGTGAACACTGAAGTCGGTGTCAATGGCGAGAAGGGTGCCGCTGACAAGACAGACGACGGCGTCGGTCTCACAGGCCTTGGCCTGCTGGGTGAAAACGCCAACACCAATGGCATGAGAGTGCTGAAGGGCGATCGCCCCCAGGCAGACATCAGCCCGATCATCCAGATGATCACCACCTCAGTTGCCCCCGGCACCTGGAAAGTGATCGACCCGATGACCCAGAAGGACATCTCACAGGCTTATGCCCTTGGATTCCAGGGCGATCCGGGTGGTGGTCTTGGTGGTGCGGCTGATCTTGAAGGCCAGGCTCTTCCTGTCGGCTCGATCTATCCTTACTTCCTCGGTCTCAGCCTGATCGTGCGTCACACCAATGAAGTGCACGATGAAATTGCCGACCTGCTGAAGCAGCTTCGCCGCATGCAGGATATTCAGGTCACGATTGAAGCCCGCTTCATCACCCTGAGCGATGTCTTCGCCGAATCCATCGGTGTTGACTTCGACTTCAACATCCAGTCTGACGTCTATGGACCGAAGTCATCCTTCGCCCTTGAGCAGACCGGTGCGGGTGGCACAGGTGGCACGGGTGGCCAGTTCTATCCTTCGGGTGGTGGTGGCGGTGGAACCGGTGGCGGTGGTGGCACAACGGGTAGCTCAGCGACGCCTTACCTCGTCAACAGCTATCTTGATCACTCCCTCGGCAATCGCACTCCGCTGACAGTCGGTGTCAGTGGTCCAAGCACAGGCGGCCTGCCCCAGTTCACCAGCAACCTTGGGATGCCTTTCCTGCAGGGAAGTTATCCAACATCGACCAACGATGCCTCGGGTAACGGTGCCACCTTCGGCGTAGCGTTCCTGTCCGACCTGGAAATGTACCTCTTCGTGAATGCGGCCCAGACCGACAAACGAAGCAACATCGTCCAGTCGCCCAAGGTAACCACGTTCAACGGGTCTGCAGCGTTCATTCAGTCCACGCAGAATATCCCCTACGTGGCCAACTATATCCCAATCGTCGGACCCGGCTCAGTGGCCTATCAGCCAGTGATCAGCCAGGTGCCTGAAGGTGTCCAGCTCATGGTCACACCGGTTGTCTCACACGACCGCCGCTATGTCCGCCTGAGCATCAACCCCACCTTCATCACCTTCCGCCAGTTCGAGTCGTTCTCTCTGCCAGGTGGTGCGGTTGGTGGTGGTGGCCTGGGTGGTGGTGCAACAACCACGACCCCGACAACACTGCAACTGCCGATCACGACACTCTTCACAATCGGCACCGTTGTCACGGTTCCCGATGGTGGTACTGTCCTCCTGGGTGGTGTCAAGCTGCTGTCGGAAACACGCAACGAAGCTGGTGTTCCGATCCTGGCCAAGACGCCTTACATCAACCGCCTCTTCCGCAATATCGGCATCAGCCGCGATACCCGAAGCCTGATGATCATGGTCACACCGAAGATCATCATGCTGGAAGAAGAAGAAGAGAAGCTCGGCATCCCGACGATTTCTCTCTGATCATCTGATCAGAAAAAGGGCGGTTGAGATAAGCTCAATCAACCGCCCACCCCGCTTACCAAGTGGCTTCCCAATGCGACAGGTCGTCGAAGTTCCTTCCGGGCTTCGACGACCTTTTGGGCGTTTATCAGCTCTGCCTGAACTGTTATGATCTGTTGAATCACAAAACAATCGGACTAACTCCTGAACAACTGCCGGCTAAACTGAACCTGGAAATGAAATTCAACATGAAGCCTGGCCAATCGATGACGTGCCTCTCGCTGCTGCTGCTTGCCATCTCCTTCACTGGCACCCCTGCCCAGGAAAACAAACCTAAAGACCCGCCGCCACCCTCGGCCGACAATTCATGGAAACCGCTTGGTAAAGACCTGTGGTTCGACGCCGCCCGGCGAGAACTCGTTATCCTTACTCAGGTGGTTCTGCGGGAAGGGCCTCTGGAACACCTCCTCTGCCTGAAAGGCACGAAAGAGCACGAATCAATCCTGGCCACGTCGGCTGAAGCACGGGCCATTCATGCCGGACTGCTGCTGACCAATGCCGTTCCCGATCATCCCGTTCGTTTTCAACCCAAATTCGAGCCCCCCGCCGGATCCAAAATTCGGATTCAGCTCAAGTGGACCGACGATAAAAACCAGCAACGCTCCGCTGAAGCGCGTAACTGGGTGCGTAACTTCAAAACCAATAAGCCAATAGAGATCGACTGGGTATTTGGTGGCAGCCTGATTGTGGAAGACCCTCGCACCAAAAAACCGTTTTACGCTGCAACCGAGGGCGACTATTTCACCGTGGCCAATTTTGCCTCGGCAATTCTCGACCTGCCAGTGCCCAGCTCGGCCAGCGACGCCGAACGTCAGTTTGAAGCCTATACACCTAACGTGCCACCGCTGGGCACCTGGGTCTGGATGCACCTCTCGCCCCTTCCGAAGACCAACCCGGAAAAGCCGTAATAATCAGATAGACGCTTCAACCAAGTTTCGACTCGAGGATTATCTGCATGCCGTGCTGAAATCTGACGGCAATCAAATTCCCCTTACTTTGTTACGAGGCTGTTGAATCCTGAAATGCATAATTGCGCAACAGACCGCACTGCGGGCATCGAAAGCTCGAAACCTGCAACATTCTGGTCCTGTCCAGCTTCTTGCCGTGCGATTTCCCTACATCAAACCCAAAAAACTTGTTGAACTCAACTGGCCACGGGTGCCAGGCAGATGCAAGCAGATTGGCGTAGGTATGGTCAATAATAATTCCCTGCTGCATAACCACCTGGCATTCAGGGCATTCTTTTCGGCTGTTTCCACTGGTATGACCTGATTAAAAAGCCCTGAAAACCCTGTTGGTTTTTGTCATGCCTGGAATTTTCCGGAATTGACAATGCCTTTACTCCACATCGATCACGAGTGTATGACCCGCTTGTCAACCGCCAACGCCGCTTCCTTCACGGCTTCGGAAAGAGTCGGGTGGGCATGGCAGGTTCGGGCAATATCTTCCGCCGATCCACCAAACTCCATCACCGCCACGGCTTCGGCGATCATGTCCGAGGCTCTTGGACCGATGATATGCACACCCAGCACGCGATCTGTCTTTGATTCAGCCAGAATCTTGACAAATCCTTCAGTTTCGTCCATAGCCCTGGCACGGCCATTGGCCTTGAAGAGAAACTTGCCGGTGTTGTAGCTCAGGCCACGCTTTTGTACCTGCTCTTCAGTCAGTCCAACTGAGGCCATCTCGGGCCAGGTGTAAATCACGCTGGGAATGGTGTCGTAATTAATGTGCCCTGGCTTGCCGGCCAGAATTTCAGCAATCGCCACACCTTCTTCCTCAGCCTTGTGGGCCAGCATCGGGCCATCAATCACATCGCCAATGGCCGAAATGGTTGGCACCACTGTGCGAAAGTGTTTATCCACCGGCACTTTGCCGGTTCGTTCCGCAAGTGTCACGCCCACCTCTGGCAGGCCAAGACCATCGGTATAAGCCCGCCGGCCTACTGAAACCAGCACTTTATCGCCTTCGAATGTCACTGAACCTGTCTTTGATTCTGCAGTCACCGTCACTTTATCCTTGCTCACCTTGCCGCCTGTGACTTTGGTTTCAAAATGAAATTCCAAGCCCTGGGCCATCAATGATTTTTTCAGAAAATCACCGACTTCATGATCGGCAAAGGGCACAAGCCGATCAAGAAACTCGACCACTGTCACCTTCGCGCCCAGCCTCTTCCACACGGAGCCCAGCTCAAGCCCGATATAGCCACCACCTACAACAATCAAATGCCTGGGCACTTTATCAAAACACAGGGCCTCAGTTGAACTCACAATGTTTTTGCCGTCGTTCGGCAGCACTGGCAGCTCGGTGGGCACGCTGCCGGTTGCAATCAGAATGTGTCCGGCGTCAATCAGCTGTTTAGAGCCTTTGGCATCAGTCACTTCAACGCTTGTCGCTGATGCCAGTCGCCCCGTTCCCGTCAGAACCGTAACCTTGTTCTTCTTCATCAAACCGGCAATGCCAGTCGTCAGGCTTGTGACAACGCCTTCTTTTCGGGCCATCATCGCCTTCAGGTCAAGCGTCACATTGCCCACTACCACCCCGTGGCCAGCCAGCTTTGATTTGGCATAATGATAATGCTCTGACGAGTCCAGAAGTGCCTTCGAAGGAATGCAGCCAACATTCAGACACGTGCCACCCAGCGTTCCTCGTTTGTCAATCACGGCAACGCTCTTGCCCAGTTGGGCTGCCCGAATCGCCGCCACATAGCCGCCAGGGCCGCCGCCAATTACCACAAGGTCGAATCGCTGTGACACGTCCATTAATCCTTCCCGAATTACCTGTTTTGACACCAGTTCAGGATTCCTCTTCAACATGAACCAGCTTAAAGATATTGTGAAATATGACATAACAGGTTGTCAACCGGCTTGCGAATCTGTCGCATCCTTTAAATTAAATCTCCGGAATATTATTTACAGGCGTAGTATGATTCAGTCTCAAATGCAATCCTGACTGATGATGAGAATTCAAATTGTTCATAACATTGATTCATGACCACTTGATTCATTTAACAAAAAGGCCTACCGGATTTGCTGGCAGAATTATTGCCCTGGGGCTTAACAAAAAGTACTGACCGATTCTTGTTTTTTTATTTTCTTACTGTCGGAATGATACTACCAGTTGAAAGATTCATAGGAAAATAAAGACACAACATCTGTAAGGATGGTTGACGGGCAATATTTGCCGGTTCAAGATGGGAGACGTAAGGCCGGATCTCGAATCAGGCCATGGAAGATTCAATTTTCAGGATGTAAGCAAGCGGAATGATGATCGACCCATACCCAGTCAAACCGGCAGCATTCAAGAATGGAAGCAGCAATTCCGATCACCTGCTGCTCAAGCAGTTTCGAAATGGAGAGATTGATGCTTCCACCGAACTTTACATGAAATATGCAGGCAGACTGATTGGTCTGACCATGCGAAAAAGTGGTGCTGACCTGGCTCGCCAGGTTGACCCGGAAGATATTGTTCAATCGGTTTTTCGTACCTTTTTCCGACGAGTTGAGGATGGTCAGTATGACGTGCCCGAGGGTGAGGAAATCTGGAAGTTGCTGTTGGTGATAGCCCTGAACAAGATTCGTGCCGTAGCGACTTATCACAAGGCTGCCAAGCGCGACATCCGCCGAACCGAGGGGAATGTCCCCGCTGAGATTTACGCATCATTTTCTGATAATCGCGACGATGTGGCTCTCGTCTCGCTGCAGATGGTGATCGACGAAATGATGGAAGACCTGCTGGAAGTCAACCGGAGAATTGTCATGATGCGAATCCAGGGTTTTGAACTGGCTGAAATTGCAAGCCATGTTCACCGATCCAAACGCACCGTTGAACGTGTCTTACAGGATTTTCGGAGTCGCCTGAGCAGGATAATCTGAGAGAATTCTTTTCAACAGGTGTTCACGATGACAGGGTTTGATTCGGTGCTGATAAATTCAGGCTGGAAGCCAATGGAAAGCGTGCTCAGCTCGTTTGAGGAAGACTGCTCAAACCCTGAATTTCATGGAATACGGGATTTTCTGCCTGCTGCGCAGCATCCGCAGTATTCACAGATTGTGTCGGAATTAATCAGGATTGATCTGGAATATGCCTGGGAACGTGGCGAACCGCGTGAATTACAATGGTATGATGCCAATTTCCCCTGCCTGCTGAATGATCTGGAAATCAGAACCGCTGTTGAATTTGAAATAAGGCGGCTTCGTGAGATCTCTGCCCGAAGAGCAGAATTAAAGGATTCTCATGAAGAAAATACAATTATGATTGATTCAGAAATGCAATTGCATTTTCAATATTTCAATCCCGGCGATTTGATTGGCGATTTTATGATTCTGAAAAGACTGGGACGAGGTTCGCGAGGTGACGTTTATCTGGCAAATCATCAGGAAGACGTTAATCGAAAAGTGGTTCTCAAGTTCACTGGCGGCGCGAAAAATGAAGCCCAATTACTCGGAAAACTTCGCCACCGCAATATCATCCCAGTGCTGTGTCATAAAGAATTTGGGAACATTCAAGCCGTTTGCATGCCATATCTCGGTGATTTAACACTAAAGGACATCATTCATCAACATTATTCACGAAACAACCGGGATCATGATCATACAGAAAACATGGCACATCCGCATGAAATCCGCAGCATGAGCTACTCACAATCGCTCGTGCTGAAATACAAATGGATCATGAAAATTATTCAGGCAGCAGGCCATGTGCATGAAAACGGTATGATTCATCGTGACATTAAACCGGCAAATATCCTGATTTCATTTCAGAACGAACCCATGCTGATTGACTTTAACATGGCCGTCAGGGCCAGCGCAAAACACGTCAGTCATCATGGCGGAACTCCCGCCTATATGGCCCCCGAACAAGCCGGCAGCCTGAGCCGAAAAACCCCGCTTGCCACTTTTTGCTCCGATATTTATTCAATCGGTGTCGTGATGCTGGAGTTGCTGACCGGCAAATTACCAAGCAACGGCCTTTTCGATAGAGCCCAAAGGGCAACCATTCCGCAGGAACTTAACTGCCATAAATTACATACGAAAACACAATCCTCCGTAAATGCAGTAGCGCCCCTTCCCCTGGCATTACTTAGAAAATGTCTCTCCCCGGATCCCCGGCGAAGGTATCAAAAGATTGAGGAACTTTATTCTGATCTCGTTGATTTTTTCGAATCCCACAATGATTTCTCCACCAGTGAAGTTTTCAAAAGAACCCAAAACCGCGATCCACTGTTTTGACACAACCATAATTTTTACAATAACTTACAAAAAGCCAACCTTGTTCTCTGGGTCATCGTCCCAGAACCTTCAGCGAAGCATTGGCCAAATATTCTTGCGTGGCTCGTTAAAAATGAGTTATAATTTCATACTTAATAATCGTTGAAACCAGCAGGGTTTCGCGACAATGAGGCAATCAAGACGCAGGTTTTGAAGAACACCAGAATTGAGGAGGCCATATGGCAAGTCGCCGTCGAGGCAATGGGCGCCGGAAAGTTGGACGAAAAAAGCGTAAGATGAGATCTCGTATTCGTCACCGCAAGAAGTGAGTCGGTAGGGAGCCTCCTTTGATCAGGCTCCACCTCATGGCCCGCCTCGCACGAACGACAATAGCCCATTCTTTACAGAGCCGACTGCTCAGGTGGTCGGCTTTTTTGTTGTCTGTTAGCAATCCGGATTTGGCTGAATATTCAATAGCCAGGAACGAATAGCCTCAGGGAAGAGTGTTGAGTGACCTGATGCATCGAAAAGGGCCTTTGCCCGACACAGCGATTCAGGGCAATGTGTAAATTGAGGCAAACAAGAGAGATATGAGTAATCTTGAGCTGGAGCCACCCTCACCAGGTCGCAAAGGCCCCAAGGGGCTTTCGCAACTACTTCTGGGCATGGGTGTTGGAACAACAATGGCCTTGTTCTTCGGAATCATCGGCATGTGGGTTGCTTATACCTCCA
>JBEITT010000112.1:0-16341 GCA_040374745.1 Planctomycetaceae bacterium
GCTTCAGGTTGTTCGCACAGCCGGCACGGCGGGCCGACTCGCGTGAAGCCTGAACCGCAGGCAGCAGTAAGGCTATCAGCACGGCAAGAATGAGAATCACGACCAGAAGTTCAATCAGTGTGAAACCTTTATTCTGGCCATGATCTGACAGCTTTAGATTCAATTTTCGTTTTAAATAATATTGCAATGTAATAATTAAAATTAAAACACCAACCAGACCGATGACAATTGGTGAAAAAAGACGGTTGATCAATGTTGTTTTTTGAGGAATGAGCTCCGTCTCCCTGGGCATGCCCCATGTTTCAGGCTGGAAAAGTGAAGCGAGATCGCGTTGCGAATCTCGTAAGAAGAAAATCATTTTATGATGCGCATCGGCTTCACCATTGCCGCAAACGACCCGATTTTCAACCGACGCCGGAAAAACGGCCCCGTCCTGCCATTTTCCCAGCTCAATCGTCCATGTATCGGTGCATTCGGCTGGCGGCGTTTCCAGTGTAAAATATTTTGTTTCGGCAGATAAAATTGCCCAGTTTCGTTCGGGCTGGAACCGGATGGTCCCGCCAAGCAGTTTTCGGTCGGTTTCGCGAGCATCAAATTTTACCTGCACCAGAGCGGTATTATTGATTTTGACGTCTTCGACGCTCAGAATTTTCAATTTGGGATCTTCAAGCAGTTCCAGCGTATTTTTGCCCCAGATCTGATAGCAGGCCTCCAGATAATTCAACAGGCTGTTTTGCATCGAGAGACGAAAACGGTCAATCTGCGGTTTCTCAGTCGTGACCTTTTGGAGTAAAAATTCCGCCCCCAGGCTGCGGACGGCTGAAGCTGAAGCAGCGATCAGGATGCAGGATACTGACCTTGTCAGAAAATGTCGGCGAGCCATTGAGTTTGGCCAGGGTTTTGTCGTCGTAAAATCGCCGTTCCAGGGCTGAACCATCCGGCAGAAGCGCCGCTTCCACCTGCACGCTGCGCTTTGATTTCAGGTTCCGCAACTCGCCCTCAATAAAAACGGAAGTCGAATCAAGTCGTAATTTATCGGAATTCTCTTTCAGTCCCTGTCGAACATCTTTAATGTCAGTGGAATTTGCCGTGACTGAAAATGCAATAACTAGAATTGCAATGAAAATTCGTAAGCCATAGATTTTAAAAAGCAAATGCACCATCTCTGCCTGTTTTTCATAAAGTGCAATAGATGCCTGGTTGATGCAATTTCTATCAGAGTCTTAAATTAATCCTGATAACATTCAAGGCAGTTGTCAAATGATTTTTTTTCTTTATATTTTTGCTGTCACATGCACCTGACAAAAATCAGGGGAGTTGTAAAATTTAGTTTTCAGATTCACTGCGAAATTTTCTTCACCAGATCCGCCAGAACCTGCCGAAACTGGTCTGGTTGCCATTGGTTCACCAGTTTCAGACGCTGGGCCAGCAACTCGGTCACTGCCTGCTGGTCAGAGACAGTCGGCGGCGGGCCGGTCGGGTTGTGCTTCTGGGCCCTTAACGAAAGACCGGCCAACGCATCAAGCCGTGCAAGCTCTTCTCTGATCAATTCATTTTGATCTTTGGATAAGTAACCGGCCGAGCCGCGAATGGCCCATGCCACCTGTCGGGCTGTGTCATAATCTAGCGAGGCTGAATTCGTGTCGTTAATGATCGACTGAACAAAAGCCGCAAGATTAGCCTTTTCATTAGCTGATTTCAGTGTTCCGGCTTTATTCCACTGGTCCTCCAGCCGCCTTAACTGGGCGGCGATAAACTGACGTGCGTCGTTGAAGGCAGAACCTTCCACTGTTGAGGGCAGGGCATAGGGCGAAGCGGCAATTTCCTTGTCAACACCAGCCAGCAGTTTCATTAGCTGCGCTTCATTTGCCTGCCAGTTGGCCGGGTCGGCTGTTATCAGGCTATAACGCACAAGTACCCGTGGCCACTGGGGCAGCCGCGGCCGGCCGGGGGCACCTGTCAGAGTGCGGGACTGCCGCCATCGTGACTGTTGCCCGCCCAGGCTGTGATGGCAGGCATAGCAGTCGTAGACAGCAATTTCCGGGCCGTTATCAGGCTTGGCGGTGTGTGCCTGGTGCGATTTTTCAAACAGGGCTAGCTGCGTCTGAAGAGTGACCAGCCCCGAAACGGCTAAAAGCTCGGCCGAACTGGCTGAAGGGCGATTGCCGGGCTTTTTCTCGCTGCTGTTAAGCCAGTGGCGTGGTTCTTCAGCCACAAAGGCCGCAACTTCAATGCCGGGCAGGGGCGGGTGGCCGGCGGCATAAATTTCATGAGTGATTTTTCGGCCTTTGCTTTCATCAGTATCGCCCACATGGCATGAAATGCAGGCCCGGGCCTGCGTGACTGGGTTTTTCAAGTCAACCATGCCAAGTTTCAGCCAGCGTTCCTGGCCCGAGAGATTTTTCCACGCTGGGTCGGCGGCGGCCACATGCTCAACCACCCATTGCTTGCTGCCGCCGTGGCAGGCCACGCATGTCACGCCCTCTCTGGCCCGCTCCAGAGGGTTATCGTAATAGGCGGTGGGTGTGCCGGGCTCGACCGGAAAGGCATGGCAGCCGATACACTCGCGGGCAGTGGCCAGGTTCCTGATTCCCAGATTTTCAGCCATGGCATGGGCCCGCTTGCCGGCGGTTGAGGCTCGCCCGGCTTCACTGAACCAGTCAAAGGCAATGCGATGCCTGTCCAGATGATTCCATGTCATCCATTCAACCATTCGGCAATTATCGGTCTGTTTGGCGGGTTGGTCGTGGCAGCCGGTGCAGTGTTTCGCCCCAAAAACAAAAGGCGTGGCCGATGTCGGCTTTTCCTGGGCCTGCCCGCTCGCCGCTGTGCAAAGAAATAATCCGAGCAGAAATGACATTCTGAAAATCACATAAGTTGAATTGATTGATTTCATGATATGTAATTTCTTGGTCATGGCTTTATTTGCAGGTTATTTATTGCTGTTATTTTGAGCCGGGGCGACTTCCGACTGACTTTGCAGCCTTGATTTCAGCAGGTCGATTTGCCGGCTGAGCGCGGGCGAAAGGTATTTCCCGCGGTGAGTGCGGGCCATGGCGCTGAGTATCAAAAAATTCTGCGCGTCTTTGTCCCAGGCCTTCGGCAGCGGGTCAATAGGCTGGTTCAGGGCCCTGGTGATAATCAATTGCATTTCGGCATCTATCAGACCCCGGTTATTGCGTTCAATTGCCAGATCTCTCAACGATTTGGCCAACAACCGGCAACTTTCAGTGGCCCGGGCACGCGGCGGAAGGGGTGATTGCATGAGTTTCCGGAAATTGCCGTCGAGTTCGGTTGTCAGCTCCGGCTTTTCCGAGGTGAGTGAATCCAGGCCAGTGAGAAACCATGTGCCCCAGGCGGGGCGGCCGGGAAGCTCGCCCGGTTTTTTCAGGCGAACGGGGTCGGCCGTCAATGCCTGATGGCACGAATAGCAGTTGGTCTCGGAAAATTCGGGCCAGGGGGCGATTTTGGAGTCGGCACGGGCTGCCGAAAGTTCAAGGCCGGCGGCGGCTGTCACCAGCTTGCCGGTGGCCCACAGCCAGGCATTTCGAAAGCTGGCGTCGGTGGCTGTGCCGGTTTCGTTCCACTGCTTGGGTTTTTCGCACCAGTGGTTGGGGTGAAGGTCGCTGAAGGCGGCCATTTCAAAGTTCAGCCGAGGGTGGCCGGCGGCGACCATGTCGTGGTTCATGTCGCGGTCAACCAGATCAGCGTCGCCACGCTTGCCCAGGTGGCAACCCAGACAGGTTTCGGTGCGGCTGACCAGATTTTTTGTGTTCCGAAACTGGTAACTCTGTTCTTTAGTGGCCGGGTCAAGCAGTTTCCAGCTTGCCGTGGTGTGTTCATTCAGCCAGTTGCCGGCGGGCCCGTGGCAAGATTCGCAACCAACACCGTCGGCATTGAATTTTTCGGTCGTGGCGAATTCGGCTTCGCTTCGTGGCAGGCTGTGACAGGCCAGGCAGCGAACATCCTGCCACGCTTCAATCATCTTTCCGCCGCCTGCCATGTTGCGGGCAATGGTTTTGGCAGTGTCGTTAAAAAGCACGCTGTAGGCGCGGCTGTGCGGGTCATCGGTAATCCAGACGGTGTATTCACTTCGCCAGATCTCGCCACCGTTGCCATCGGCACATTCCTTACGACCAACACCACCATGGCAGGCCACGGCCGAGCACGAGCCGGTTCCGGTATATTGAGCTTTGCCTGTATCCGGAATGGATTCAGCGGGTGAAACGGGCAGGGCGGCTGGAATGATGGAAACGGGCGATCGGGGCGGTTCCTGGGCCATCACCGACTGCAGAATGCAGAGTACCACGCCGGCACAGGCAGTTACGGCAAGAGCGGCTCGTAAGGTTCCCATCAGAATCATCCCTGCGAATCAGAAATATCTTGATAGCAGATGTTTACAATAACAGTTTATCATGCAATATTAAAATTGCAGAAGCCAGTCAGCGACAAAGATTCGATAGAGATGTTACAGCCGATCTGTCTTAACATTTCGCTGTGTTTCCGGAGTGTGATAATCAGCTGGGCAGAAGTTTGGGGCGAGTTGCAATGGTCAACGAACAGCAGAATGATGAGAATCGACTGGGGCCGAGGGTTGTGCCTCGCCTGCGATCGATGCAGGAAGCATGTGGTTATCTGCCCCGACCAAAACTCGAAAGCCTGGCCACCGAACTGGAAATTCCACTGCACCGGATCCATGAAATCGTTAGTTTTTTCCCACATTATCGGCTGAAGCCCGGCCCGGCCATTCACATCAGAGTCTGCCGAGATCTGGCTTGCGATCATGCTGGTTCAGAAGCGTTAAAGCAGAGACTGGAAGACCTTGTAGCTGAATTTGGCAGCAGCAAGGTGGCAGTTGAGTGGACGAGTTGCCTTGGTTTGTGCGACAAGGCACCAGCGGTTCAAGCGGAGTTTGAGGTGCTTGGTCGCCATGGTATCACTATGGATGACGGGCAGGATCAACCTCAGAATATTGTCGGCCGGATGCGTGAATCTATTGAACGATTTTCCGAAGGCCGAACAGAGTTGCTGCTTGAAGAAGCGGTGAAGCCTGCACTTCGGCCATTATGGAAGCTGGATTATCGCAATTCAGGGGAACAGGAGCTTGAAGAATTTGCGGCAGTGAAAAATTTCGCCGAAAAACTGAGTGCAGCAACTTCGCCGGCAAGCCGCGTGGAATTAATACAATCGCTGAATAATGAAATGAAACTGGCCGACCTTCGAGGCATGGGCGGCGCAGGCGTGCCGACATTTCGAAAATGGCAGGATGTGCGAAATGCCCGCGGAGAGGATCGTTATATCATTTGTAATGCCGACGAAAGCGAACCGCTCACTTTCAAAGATCGCGAACTGCTGCTTCAGACTCCTGATATTGTCCTAGAGGGCATGATCTTCGGTGCCCTTTACAGCGGTGCGACCCAGGGTTTTATTTATATACGACATGAATACCCGGCCCAGATCAAGGCCATGGAAAAAACCATTCGCCGGGCCCGCAAAGCCGGGGTCTTGGGTAAGAATATACTTGGAACGGGCCATGAACTTGATATTGAAGTTTTTGTGAGCCCAGGTGGATATGTGTGTGGCGAGCAAAGTGCCTTGATTGAAGCGATTGAAGAAAAAAGATCGGAGCCGCGCAACAAACCACCGCAGATTGAAACCAACGGGCTTTATGATTGTCCGACCCTGCTGAACAATGTCGAAACATTTGCCTGGGTGCCTTCGATTTATCATTATGGCGGGGCATGGTATGCAGGCTCGGGCGTGCAGGGCGGGCCCTGGTATGGCAGGGCCGGGCGAAGGTCGAATGCCTCAAGGGGCATGCGATTTTTCTCGCTCTGCGGCGATCTCAGGCGACCGGGCGTGCATGAAGTGCCCAATGGCACGACCCTTCGCGAGCTTATTGACAGGTGTGGTGGGCTTCTTGATAATGCCCCGCTCTTTGCTTTCGCACCATCAGGGCCTTCCGGCGGATTTCTGCCGGCTCGACTGACAAAAGAAATGATCGCCCCTGAATTCCACCGGGCTTTTCCAGCCGATGCAGGTTATCTTGATGTGCTGGATATTCCCTTGGATCTTGACGAATATCGTACACTGGGGCTGATGCTGGGCGCGGGCATGATGGTTTATGCCGACCGGCCCGGCAAAAGGCCGGATATATTGGGGCAGGCCCTGGCGGCGACCCGGTTTTACAGGCGTGAGTCGTGCGGCAAGTGCGTTCCGTGCCGGGTGGGGTGCCAGAAGCTGGTGGAAATCGGCGAGAATCTTGTCGGCGGTTCGGTGAATAAACCGACTCATCTGCTCGCGATTAATGATCTTGTCAGAGACCTGAGCGATACGCTTGAACTGACATCAATCTGTGGCCTGGGCACATCAGCACCCAAGCCGATTTCATCATACTTGGCTTATTTTCAGCCTTATGAAGATCAAAGGGCCGAGCCATGAATCAGCATCAGGGTAATGGATCAGGCAATCCTGCCGGTCAACCGGCTGTAGAACCATTTGATCACGACGAAGACCAGTGGCTTGAGGAAGGGCTTTTTGCGCGAGACAGCGACGGACAGCTTCTGCGCATGGACAAAGCCACGCTTGACGAGCTTGACACGATTGTAACCGTTAAGATTGATGGTCGGGAAATCGAAGTGCCCAAGGCCGTGCCCAAGACCGACTCAATGGGCAATATTTTGCGAGACGACAACGGTCAGATTATACCGCGATCAACAACCATTTACGATGCTGTGGCCCTGGCCTATGCCGGTCGATCGACTGAACTTTCGGCTGTGAGCGGTGCATATCGACTGAGCGATGTCAGTGACGAGATACCCCTTTCAGGGCTTAGTGCCGAAATTAAAGCCATTGGGGCAAGTGGCGAATTTTCTGTCTTTGGTAAAAGTCAGGAGTTCTTCGGGCAGTCGAATTTTGGCCATTCAACTTTCTCTAATCCTGTGCCGATTTTGTGCCATCGCGAGCATCAGGACCCCGTGGCCGTGTGCCGCGTATGTGTGGTGCAGGTGGCCAAATTCAAGGCGAGAACCGGGCAGGTTTCGGTCGAACGCAAGCTGATGCCTGCCTGCCAGCATCGCGTGGAAGAGACGATGGTGGTTGACACGCTGGCCTCGCCCGATGACAAGGCCCGAAACCGCATTAATCGCAGCGTGAAAACACTGCTTGAGCTGATGCTGGCCGACCACCCCAGCCCATGCGAAAAAGAACGCCGCAATAAGGGCGACTGCGAGCTGGAAAGCCTGGGCCGCCGCTTTAAGGTAGACGGCAAGCGATTTGGCGTGAGCGAAAAAAAGCCGGAAAAGACAAAAGTCGATTTGTCGTCGCTTGTTATTGCAGTTGATCATAATGCCTGTATTTTATGCGATCGCTGCATTCGTGGCTGTAACGAAGTGCGCGATAACCAGATTCTGGGCCGGGCGGGTAAGGGATTCGACGCCACCATTGCCTTTGACCTGGGCGATGCCATGGGCGAAAGCAACTGCATTGCCTGTGGCGAGTGTATGATCTCATGCCCAACCGGGGCGCTGACCTTCAAAGAGACCGTGGGAACTGCCCTGGAAGGTGAACCGGTGGATATGTCGGGCCTGGCCCGACATAAAATTCGCGAAATACGTCGGGCCTTTTCCGGGGTGTCGTCAGCGTTTCTACGATGGAATGAAGGGGCGGTGGTTCGGCGGCGATACAAGGATGGCGATATTATCTGCCGCGAAGGCGAATTTGGTTCGACCGCGTTTCTGATTGAAGACGGCGAAGTCGAAATTTTTCTGAAGTCGCCTGTCAAAAATCTGCAAAACCGCCTTGATCAAGGATTCTGGCAAAGGCTTAGGAAGTCATTTAACACAGAACTTTTTGGTTCGAGCGATAAGGACTTGCTGGACCGATCGATTTCAGTTGATGCACCCGAATCTCTTGACCTGAAAAACCCAAGAGCCAGGCTGAAGCAGGGCGATTTATTTGGTGAAATGACATGCATGAACAATTATCCGAGGTCGGCCACTGTGCGGGCTGTGGGTGATGTTGTTGTGCTTGAAATGCTTCGCAATGTGCTTTATGTCTTGCAGAGAAACCCGGCCTTCAGGGCAAAGCTGCAGAAAACATATCGCGAACGGGCCATTGACAATCATTTGAGGAATGTATCGCTTTTTGATTCCATCAAAACCAGGCCGGAAGTCTTTCAGAAGTTTGTTGATGAAGTGCGTAACGAAGTCGTGTTGCGGCGGGTCGCCCCGGGCGAAATCATTTTCCGCCAGGGGGCACCAGCGGTTGACGGCCTTTATCTCATTCGCACCGGATTTGTCAAAGTCAGCCAAAAGCAGCCGGGCGGCGGGCCCGATGCTGTGCTGAATTATGTGGGCCCCGGCGGCTATGTGGGCGAAATCGGCCTGCTGGCCGACCTGCCAGAACTGCGGGATTTTGGTCTGTCACCCACCCGAACAGCCACTTGCACAGCCCTTGACCACGTAGAGCTGGTTCGCTTCAGTGCTGAGGACTTTCGCCGGATCATTCAGAATTATCCTGATGTGCAGGCTTCGCTGGTTGCCGAGGCCAGAAAACGCCTGGGTGAAAATTCTCGCGTACAGCGAGAGTTATCCTCTCGAACACTTGACAATTTTCTTGAGCAGGGTCTACAGGAAGCCCAGAGCCTTCTGGTGCTTGACCTTGCAAAGTGTACGAGATGCGACGAATGCACCAAAGCCTGTGCCGATACCCACGGCGGAGTGACGCGACTGATTCGCGAAGGCCTTCGGTTCGACCAATTTCTTGTGGCCAGCTCGTGCCGGTCGTGCCTTGACCCCTACTGCATGGTCGGTTGCCCGGTCGGCTCGATCCGACGCCGCGATACCCGCGAAATTGTGATTGAAGACTGGTGCATTGGCTGCAGTCTTTGCTCGCAGAATTGCCCTTATGGCAATATCAACATGGTTGAAGTCAGTGTGAGAGAAGGGTCGGGACGGAAGGCTCAGGTGCAGAAGTCAGAGAAGGCGACGACATGCGACCTTTGTCAGTCGCTGGGGGCCGGCAGCGAACCATCTTGCGTTTATGCCTGCCCGCACGATGCCGCACACCGGATGAGCGGCATTGACCTGCTCTCCATTGTTAAGAATAATGCCAGAGTACCTGAATTCGACTGATAATCGCAGGTTATGGAAGAAAATAATCTTTGCCGGATTCCATGATTGACAAATGTGGAATACCGGCCGACTGAAGTTCGCGGATGATTGTATCTCTCGACCATGGTTTCAGGTGAACAGCGAAAACCTGCGGCTGGTGACAGGTAATTTTTGCAATTTCGGCATGAAACATTGCCGGTGTCAGGTGCTTGGCAGCCAGGGCCAGTTTATCGGTTGCATTATCAAAGGATACTTCAAGAATTACCGCGTCAAGCCGATTGAGAGCGTTGGCAACCTGCCAGATCTTATGTGTCGGGCCCGTGTCAGATGATATTAATAATGTTGACGTGGGCGATGTCACCAGAAAACCATGAGTCGAAATCACATGATCAACCGGAATCGGCTTGATGAGAAGGTCGCCCGCGCCAATATCGACCAGATCCGTCATGACCTGAAAATCAATCACAGGCCTGCCATTAACGATGACCTCAAAGAAATCTGGCCAGACATAATTATTGAATATAAATTCGCGAATATGTTTCTGGGTGTCGGCACTGCCCCAGATGGTTGGCACTTTCAAGCCATAGCCAAGGCAGGCTTCAAGTAGCGATGGCAATGAAGCCACGTGATCCATATGCGTGTGGCTGATAAAAATATCAGTAATTTTGGCCAGTTGGTCGCGTTCAAGATAAAAGCCAGCCGTGCCGGCGTCAATCAGCACACGGTCGTCAATCAGCAGGCTGGTGGCATATTGAATAACCGACTGTTTTCCGGCAGCGGATGGCAGAAGCTGGAATTTCATGGTCTCTGTCCGCCAGTGAAAACAGTTTGAGCTAACCTCGTTACATTATTCTGTTCGACAAGTGATCGATCGGCAAGCACTTATCATACAAATTGCTCTGAATTCATAAACTTTTGACAGCCGCGTGATACAGTCCCGCTATCCCCACTGTCAGAAATGTCGAATTATCGATTGCTTCATGTTTGATACTCAGCCGCCTGATTCAGAGCTTATGCCAAAAAAGCGGTTTAGTCTCCCTTCAAAAGGGCCTGAATGGCTTCCGGATAATCCGACACAGGTTTGGTCAGGCCCTGTGCTGTGCCCGCTTTGCCAAGTGCATGATAGCCATGGCATGTGACACATGACGAACCTGCGCTGGCCGAAGCCTTCGTGCTTAGCCCCTGATCGCTGTGGCAGCTCATACAATTGGCAATTTTGGGCACCAGCAGGTCGGTTGATCTCGTCGAAGTCGCGGCATCGTGGCACGATTTGCAATCAACCAGTGCATGCCGTGAATGATCAAACCGGGCCGATTGCAATGCGACTTTTGTCGGGTTCACCGCACGCACCTTCAGGCCGGATGATTGTTCCCTGCCAGAGGCCTGCCTGACAAATTCATGACATTTCACGCAGCCGCGGCGACCATTCGGGCCCGCTGAAAGCCATGCCCGGCCAAGTAAAAGCTCGGCAGATTTTTCGACATTCTCCTCGACAATTTTCCGCAGGGGCGACGCCAGCGCAACAGCCTTCTGGCCAGGTAAATCCACCTTCGGTGCCGGAGAGTTCAGCAAGCCAGGGTTGTCTCGCACCACTTCCTTCAGAAAAATGCCGCGAAGGTCGTCAAGCAGTGCGTCAATCTGAAGACCGTGGGCGGCTGTCAGGGTTCTGTTGTCAATGCTTTTGACACTCAGCGGGTGACAGGCGGCACAGTCTCGCTCAAATGTAACAGGCAGAGGGTTTTTCAGCGGTTCGCGAAGGTTTAGACCGGCAAGAATCGGGTCGGCGGGGTCGGCATGATGGCACGAATTGCAACCGAGCTGAACCGGTTTATCAATCATTGAGCTGTCAATCATGCCATATCGCTGGCGGTCCTTTTCGGGCAGTTCGCGAAATTTGATCAGTCCCACGCCGCCCTGAGCCAGGTTTTGCCCGGGGGCCAGGTGCAGGGCGTGGTTGAATTTCAGGCCGTTGTCGCGAATATTGCCGGCAGCCGATGGCTGGTGCATGCGAAATTCGGGATGCTGGCCGGGGTCGAAACTGCTGATGGAAAGGGCGGTTCGGTCGTTCGAAGCCACCTGTGCCGGGGCCAGATTCTTATGGCAGTTTGTGCAGTGCATGTTGCCCACAAGTGAGAGATTGTGGTTTCGCCCCTGGTGGTCCTGGTGGCAGCTTGCGCAGGCGGCTTCCATGGCTTTTTTGGCGTTGGCGTGGTGGGGTGAATCGCGGTGGCAGTCAAGACATCGGATTGAAGTATCAGCCGATGAGTGAAAAATTGAGGCCGATCGTTCCGGGTTCAGCGATTCTGTCGTGCGATGGCAGGCTTCACATTTGGCTTCAAAAAGGGCGTGGGGATTGGCGACCGGGCCGGGCGAGGCCAGGCTTGAGAGCCGAAAATGGCGTGATGCAGCCAGACCGCCCTGCGACGACCAGAATGAGAAGCCGGTGATGCCAATTGCCAGAAGCGTGAGCAGCAGAGAAAAACCAAATCGGGCCCGATAGAAACGATCAGGACGTGTGTAATACTTCAGCGAAATGCGTGAAGCCCGACTTTTGGCACGTTCCGGGCGATTTTCCATGGGGCCTGGCATTTTTCTCAGCCTTCAGGTCGAATGAATCATGGATATTGAACGGCCAGAACAATATGAACGACAAGCAGAACCATCAGGGCGACGGAAAAGGCGACATGACCCACCAGCCAGGAATGCAGCCAGAAATGCATTTTCTGCTGTTTATCGAACTGGCGTCGCTGGCGGCAGAAAATTGCAAGCTGATTCACCACGGGGTGTGCATCGGCGGGCAGCTTTTCTAGCAGAGTCTGAAAGATTGAATCGGCTGCTTTTTCGTCACCAAGGCCAACCGGTGTCATTTTACCTTCCCTCATGAACGGGTCGAACTGTTTTTCCCAGAATTGAAAAAGCAGTTCGGTGCCCTGAATAAAGGCCAGGACCGATTGGAGCTGCACTGTGCGGCCGCTGATTGTACCGGTCGAGGTTAGGGAGGTGGCAAGGAGAAATTCACCTGAGCTGTTGAGTTTGGTGTTATTCAAATCCTTCTGGCCGCAAATTTCTCTGACAATGGATTCAGCGTCCTGCCGGTATGACTCAAGAACCTGTGGAATCTGGCTGACTATGGTCTCGCCCGGCAGAGTTTCAAGCATACGACGGGGAAGAATATTTTGAATCCAGGCCCCAAGCACGCCGCTTAAAACGACGATAAGTGTCAGCCAGCTCAGCATGCCGGCAATCTGCGAATGCCCTAGGCTAAAATGAAATCCGCCGTGTAGCAGAGCCAGGGGCAGACAGAGAATTCCAAGCCAGTGATGTGCCTTGAGCCAGTGCTTGGTCCGGCCGATACGCCATGTGCGAAAGAGTGTTTTGCGTGGCCAGAGAAACATCTCAAAAAACATGATCAAACCAGCAGTCGTGCCGGCAATCAGCCCAACGGTCGACCCACCAGATGGCCACTGTCCTTCAAGATTCGCTTCAATAACGAACCACGCCATGAAAAATAGGGTGCATGAGACGACAAACCAGGCCCACTTGCGATGTTCGGCAAAGTGTTTTCGGCCCAGGATCAGCATCGGTAAGCCCAGAAAAAGGTTGATGGAGAATTTGTTCAGCCGGCTAGTCGTTCCTTCAGAACCGTTTCGGCTTACAATTCATAAATTCGAATTAATTAAAGTTTAATATGCAAAAACCAGATTTGCAAATCCGGCGGTCATGGTGCTGGCTGGCGATCCGAAATTTGAGTAGATCGACTGGAAGCCCTGGCCTGGAATCAGCATCGAGACGCCGCCCAGAAAAGTGATGTTTTCACTGAGAAGGGGGCGATATTCGAAGCCGCAGCTGATGTCGCCACCGATAAACCGGCGAATATTGCCATCGAAAAGAAACTGCTTCAAGGGGGCAGTTTGGTCGAACCACAATAGCTGAGCGTTGGTAATCATACGTAATTTGGGTGTCAGGTCCATATCCATCCCCAAGCCAGGGATCATTATGCCAGGGTTTACGAAATTCGCCTGCGACTGAATCTTGCTGGCACGCATATCGGGCACCAGCGAAAGTCGCTGATTGAGGTTCACGCCAAAAAGTGGCAATTGTTGCCTGTTCCAATAGCTGAACTGCCCCCGGCAAAGTTGGGATTATCCAGAATTGTATCAAACCCATTTGCCTTGTTGTCGTTGACATTCGAGTCGCCCGATGACCGGAAGAAAAAGCTCTTGAAGCGAACCCAGTCTCGGTCGTAAGAGGCTTCAATTGCCGCCATCTGGGCATTAATCGTCACGGGCTGGTTGGCAATCGGGTTCAGGGTGTCGTTGCCAAAAGCCCAGTAAAACTGGTGTGAGAAATTGAATCGCTCAATGTGGCCGTCGCCAGCAAAGCCAAAATAGGCGGCATTAACGGTGTGTCGCTGAAACACACCGGCGGCATCGGGCCGGACAAGAAACCGGTTTTTGTCGTATTTGAAGCTGGAAAGGTCGTTGTCATAAGTCAGGCTGAACTGTATGGTATAGCCGGGGAAGAGAAAGTCCTGCCGATACCAGTTCGCGAAAAAAAGATTCTGCGGCCTATCGTTAAATGTGTTCAGTGCCGTGTTCGTGTCTTTTTCCCACTGGCGGAAATAGGCCAGGTTCCACTGGTCGCGGTTGGAAAAAAGATTGCCGAAAAAACGGATACCGCGGGTGGTGTCCTGAAACAGGAACCCGCGGAAGTCGCTCACAAAAGGCTGGTTACCCGCCCTGACCGAAACAAAGTCAAAATCAGGGCTGACATCGGCAATGCGATACTCGACAAACCCTTCCTGAATCGGGTTGAAGTAAGTTCTTAGACGGCTTGAACCTTCCAGCACATTGGGGCTGACCTGTGCCAGCTCGCTGAACGAGAAATTGCTCACGCCCCAGACCGGCAGAATTTTAATCTTCCAGTCGGCCTGCCTGAAACCTGCATCGCCATGAAAAAGATCAAAACCAAGTGAATAATATTGAATTGTAAAAAAACTAGATGATCGACCGTAAAAGTTTTCTGAGAATGGTCTTGCGGTGCTCTCAAAAGGCGAAGTCTGCGTAGGAACCTGTCGGGCTTCAAAGTCCAAATCAGCTTTTGCCGTGACATCAAGAAATATATTCTGACCAATGATCGGGTAATCGCCTTTCAACTGGTTCTGGTTATAGGGATCCCACCAGCGGCCAAGAGAATATGGCGAATCAACCCCACGTATCTGGCCACCCGCCTGGGCCCGATCCCATGCCGGGAAGCCAATCCGCCAGCGGTCAGGCACGGGAATGGCGTCGAGGCTGGTTCTTGAATCCTCAGGCAAAACAGATGATTTGCCTGAAAAGCCATTGGGAGGAAAAAACTCTGGCTCTATAAAGCTCTCGCTGTTATCAGCTTGCAATAGAGGAGTCGTTATTGGCAGATCATCAAAAACAGGGCGTTGCAGTAGGCTTGGAGCGTATTGATCCTGACCAGGATTTTCTGTTGCCTGTAGGTAGTTCGAATTGGAAGTTGTAAGGGGGACCGGTTCAAGCTGAGCGGTTGCCCAGGCGGGCACAGCCAAAAGGCAAGCCAGGCTGAAGAACAATCTGGTGAGGCACTTGAAATACCGCAAAACGGCCTTACTCCTGATATTTTATTGTCCCTGCCTCTCACTTGAGCATTTGGAATGCTCACCAAGTCCTTTAAGAATAGATCGTCAGAACTCAATGTTAATTTGATAAATTTTAACGATTAAGCGGATTTTGATCACTGTAGTGGATTTTCATGTTATCCGGTAAAAAACGATAAAACCGAATTGTAATTCGGCCGATGATAGTTGGTAAAGGCAATGCTTATCGCTTGCTCAGCAATGGTTTTCTGATGGAGAAGCCGGAAAAATGGGCCGATGCGATCAGAAGATGATTATGGCAGATGGATCGCACGAGCAGGTTGAGCAACTTGAAGTGCGTCGGTTGCTTTCCGCAATTCGGCCGATTGTCGTTCCCGGCAGTTGGGCAGGAAAGGTGAATCAGACGGCGGCCAAACGAGATGCAGCACTAAATCTGAGTGCGGGACAAATATTCAACCCGAACCCGGATAATCTCAAGTTGAGTGACAGCCAGCTCTCACAGCTTTCGTCTTCACTTGCCAATCAGACACTGTCCAAGTCAGATGTAAAATTGCTACTTGACAGAGCCAGCGCTGTCACCAGTTCTCAGGACGCCATAATTGCGATTGTTGACCGTGGTGGAAATATTCTTGGGGTTAGGTTGGAAGATGGTGTTTCGGCTGCGATTAAAGCAGACCCGGCCAGGCTGACGTTTGCGATTGACGGTGCTTTAGCCAAAGCCCGTACTGGTGCGTTTTTCGGGAACAACCAGGCACCGCTGACGAGTCGGACAATTCAGGAGATCAGCCAGACGACCATGACCGAACGTGTCGTTAATTCGACCCCCGATGGTGTCTCGCCAGACTCGGTTTTTTTTGGGCCCGGCTTTGTCGCCCCGATTGGTGCCAAGGGACATTTTCCGCCCAATATAGGATTTACTCCTCAGGTTGACTTGTTGGGGATTGAATATACAAACCGAGATAGCCTGAATCATCCGGGTGCTGACAGAGTCAAGGGAACGGTTGATGATATTGCCTTAGCCAACCGCTTCAATGTGCCTGATTCGCAGATTCCTCTTCTCATGAATCAGATGGGACAGTTCATTGACATCAGCCAGCTTGTGCAGAATGGTCGCGATGGCAACCCTGGCTTGATTCCCGTGACAGCCGACCCGAACAAAGCGAAACTCTATGTTAATGCGCCTGAGTCGTGGGGATTTGTCACAGGCAAATACCCTCAAGGGCAGGCGCGGGGAATTGCCACGTTGCCAGGCGGAATTCCGATTTACAAAAATAAATCAATTGTCGGCGGAATCGGCATTTTTTTTCCTGGTGAGACCGGGAATGCCACTGAAGAGAACTCGGCTTTGAATGATGCAGGATTTTATCATCCTAAAAAGACGGATCGTTCACTTGAAGCCGAATATATCGCCTTTGTCACAGTGGGAGGCGTGACGGCCAACCAACTTAATGGAGTACAGCCCGGCCTTGCAACGGCTGGAAAAATTAACGATGCTCCGGCCTTGCCAGGATTGGTAAATAACCAGTTTAAGAATTCATCAACAGTTTTTGGATTACCGTTTGGGCGAATTGATCTGGTAGGTATCACCTTACCGCTATTTGGTGGCCAGGGCTTGCTGGGCCC
>JBEITT010000049.1:0-40435 GCA_040374745.1 Planctomycetaceae bacterium
CCGAAGAAGCCGGAATCTGACGAAAAACAGCAGGAATAATGCAATTACGATTGCATTTGCATTTCAATTCAATTTAAATTCTTAATCAACAATTCCCCCGGGGAAGCTGCTGGCAAGGGCCATGGCTTCACCCTGGGGGAAAGTCTGTTTGGGTGGAGAATTTCTTTTCAATCTATTAATTGTCTTGAGTCAACTCAGCATTCAGGGTTTGACTGAGTTGTCTGGTGTATCATTCAGTTCAAATTCGGCATCCTGAGTTTTAATTCGAACAGGGCCTTTCAGATCTTTTACGATCTGGCGAAACTGGCGTGGTCCGTTAATTCTCTGGCCGTTGACAGATGTGATCAATTCTCCGGGTTTCATGAGGCCGAGAGCTGGAGAACCTGCGTTAATATGTGTGACAATCACTCCATCGCTGTCTGGCGGGATTGATCGGAGGGTCGGCAGTTCCCCGAGTGGATTGCCCTGAATCATGACAGAGGGATAGTCAACTTCCAAACCTCGCCATGGCTGGGGTTTATTGGTGGCAATTACTTCGCCGCCGACGGGGAATTTGGCCAGTCTGAGCTGGGCTTCAACCAGCGGAGCGGGCTTTGCCTCGTTGAATAATGTTCGGCGATAAGTAATTTTAAGGGGTGTTTCAACGGGAAACGAGTTCACGGCAAGCACAAGCTGGTCGCCGTCAGTCACCGGTATTTCGCCAATCTTGACAATCTGATCGCCCTGAATCAGTCCGGCCCGGGCGGCAGGTGTGCCGGGAGAGACGCCCTGAATGACATTACTTCCGTTGGTTGCGAGAGATACGCCAAGAAAACCATATTCAACTTCTTCACCACGGATAAGAGTCGAGATTGCCCTTCGGCCGAGGATGTCCATGGGAATGGCGTAACCAGCCTGGGCATCGAAGCCCTGTGGATTCCCGCCGGTGGTTGTAATTCCCACCAGTTCGCCGTTCATGTTGACCACTGCCCCGCCCGACATGCCCAGGTTCAGCTTGCTGTCAAGTTGCATAAGTGTAGGCAGGTGTCGAAGTTGTCGGCCGGTCGAAGTCGTTTCGTCAAGAGTCAGATCAAGTCTTCGCGCGTTATTGGAAAGGATGCCGAAGGCAGAAGAGGGCTGACCATCCAGGGCGGCATTGAAGGGATTACCGAGAGCGACAAGAAAACTGCCCCGACGAATTTTCTCGGCCTGGCCGATTTTCAGGGGCTTGAGGCGAATTTTCAGGGCGTCAAGACTGGCCCTTGTCGGCATGATGATTGCGAGATCACTGCGTGGGTCGGCGGCGATGATTTCAGCGTCAAACTGCAGTCGGCCGGCGGCACGAACGGCAATGCGGTCAGCACCCTGTATGGAGTGAAACGTGGTGATCATCTCTCCGTTTTCACCAATGACGACCCCGGCGGCGTAGTCAAACGATTGCACATCCTCAAACTGGTTGGCAATAAAGCCGGCATTGTTGGGAATCTGTCTTGGATCAGCCTGAACGGCCTTATCTCGCACAGCGTTGGTGGTCGAGGTACCTTCGCGTTTTTTGAAGCGGGAGATGGCAACCACCGACTCGCTTGCAGCCTGAATTGCATCACCCACGGACTCTTCCAGAGCCGCCGTGATGGAACGAGAGTCTGGTTTCTGTGCCAGCAGTGGCTGGTAGGCAGTGGTGACAAGCAAAAACAGAGTAAGGGGCTGAATCATCCGTTTCATGATCGTTTCAATTCCCCTGTTGCCTGCTTGTGCGGATCCATCCCCGGGATTGTCCTGAATTATTATCCCGAGGATGATTGGGCATTGCAATGGTCAGTGATGCCCGGAGGCATGGGCATGGCCTGAACCATGTGCGGCGGCTGCAGGCTCGGCCACAGCTTTGGGTGTGGAGAATAGAGACTTCAGTGCCTCAGCCACTTCCGGGTGCTTGAATGAATAGCCCAGATCAAGGGCCTTTCGTGGCAGGACTCGTTGGCCAGTGGCCACGACCTGGGCAACTTCACCCAAAACCAGATTCAGCACGGCATCAGGCGGACCCATCGGAACGAATGGACGCTTCAGAACCTTGGCCAGTGCACGGGCAAAGTCAACAAACCTCACCGGGTTCGGCGAAGTTCCATTGACAGGACCCGTGGCAGAGGTATGGTCAAGGGCCATCAGGAAGATACCGACAATGTCATCAATATGAATCCAGCTGAACCACTGCTGACCCTTGGCCGGCGAGAGCTTGCCGCCACTGCCCACCGGGGCGGCACCGCCTGGCAGCCACTTGAAGATGGGAGTCATGGCCCCAAGGGCACTTTCGCCTGGTGCCAGCACTACGCCAGTGCGTATGACAGGAACCCTAACGCCATATTTGTCGAGACCGCTGGCGGCGTCTTCCCATTCGCGGCAGACAACGGCCATGAAATCGGTGCCTGAGGGCGACACTTCAGTCAGCTCGGCGTCATCAGTCCTCGGGCCATAAAAACCTATGGCTGATCCCTGAACCAATACCTTCGGGGGATTCTTGCCACGAGCAATGGCACTTGCAATATTCTGGGTTGATAACACCCGGCTGTCTCGAATCTGGGCCTTGACAGAAGCGTTCCATCGCTGGGCAAAAAGGTTGTGGCCCGCCAGATTAATCACGGCATCGCAGCCATCCAGGCCAAGTTCCCAGGCACCCGCCACAGTGGGGTCGCCCTGAATGACTTCAATTCCTCGCATGTTTCGACCACGTCGAATCTCATCGGCCCGGCGGGAAAGGATCACAGGCTGGTCGCCCCTGGCCTGAAGGCGTTGCATAATTCCACGGCCAATCAAGCCACTTCCGCCGGTGATGAAAACCTTCATTTGGGAACTCCCGCGTGGGTTCACTAGAGATAGACTGGGACTCTTATCCCCAAAAATCGACTGTTATGAATCGACTTTTCGGACCTGTTTATCTATGTTTTGTATTCTAATTGATTGTTCTGTCAAGCATATCCTGTTGCCAACTCTTAAAAAACACGCTCTTAACCCTTGTCATCGCCAGATTGTAGTCATGGGCAAGTGCCCTGTTCTGGCCTGTCAATTCACCGAAAAAACTGGTAAGTTGAGAAGACTGGAAGAGACACATTCACCTGTCCGATGTAATGTCAGCATGGCCATTGCGTCATAAACCTGGCGTCAGGGCTAATCAATCACCGGATAGATTCATCGTAACATCAATTCAGGGAAGAGATTGGCATTATGGGAATTGATTCAGGCCAGCCGCCTTTTGTAGCGATTGTCAGCGGGTTGCCCCGCTCAGGCACTTCAATGATGATGAAAATGCTGGAATCCGGTGGTGTGCCTGTCATGACCGACAACCTGCGTGAAGCCGACATCGACAACCTTAACGGCTACTACGAATTCCTGCCGGCTCTGAAGGTGAAAAATGATTCCAGCTGGCTGAAGGACGCCAATCACAAAGCTGTAAAGATGGTTTATCAATTACTTTATGATCTGCCCGACGGTTTTGAATATCGCGTGCTGATGATGCGCCGGGCCATTGATGAAGTTCTGGCAAGCCAGAAGAAAATGCTGCAAAGACTTGGTAAACCAACGGATACGATTCCCGACGAAAAAATGGCCGAACTGTTTCGGGCCGGGCTTTCGAAATTTGAAACCTGGGTGGCTCAGAAACCGAATTTCCGAATCATCGATGTTGACTATAACAAAATGGTAGTTGATCCTTTGCCCCAGATCGACGCCATCAACAAGTTGCTTGGCGGCTCGCTTGATACCGACGCCATGGTTGAAGTCGTTTCACCCGAACTTTATCGGAACCGTAAGTCATAATACCCTGCGAATATATGACTTGAATTGTAGGACTGACAGATAATCATGAACATGAATTCCGGCCCGGCCACTCGTCCAGATTCAGCATCTCAGCCTGGCCGACCTTCTTCTGAAGTACAGCCACAGGGCACTGGCCGACCCGGCGGCCCGCCCCCGGGCGGTAGCCCGTTTGGTGGCCGTCCGGCGGTTGCAGCCGAGCCTGAAACCTTTGTCGAAGTTCGCACAAAGTCAAGAATCCCTTATGATTGCGTCTTCCTGATGGCCTATGGCGCACCTGAGTGCATGGACGATGTCAGGCCATTTCTTGACAACGTTCTGCGTGGCCTGCCCGTGCCCAAAGAACGCTATGAGGCCGTGGTGCATCACTATGAACTCATCGGTGGCCGGAGTCCGCTCAACGAATTGACCGACAGACAGGCGGCCGGTCTTCGGGCCGAATTGAAAAACCAGGCGATCAACCTGCCCGTTTTTGTCGGCATGAGGTTCTATAAGCCCTACATGTTTACAGCGTTAAGGGCGATGAAAGACGCTGGCTGCCAGCGTGCGATCGGCATCATCCTGTCGCCCTACCAGAGCATGCCGAGCTGGGAAAAATATATGGAAACGATTCAGGAAATCCTGGATCTGGGCTATGCCGATGAAGTGCCCGCCATCGACTTCATCAAGCCCTGGTTTGATCATCCGCTTTTCGCCCGCAGCCAGGCCGCCCAGGTGCAGGCGGCTCTCGACCAGATTCCCGCTGAAAGGCGAGAAAAGGCTCGCATTGTCTTCACTGCCCACTCCATTCCGACAGCCGTGGCCGCCCGCTGCCCCTATGTCAGCCAGATTGAACATGCCTGCAAGGCCGTGGCGACCGAACTTGGCCGAACCGACTGGATCCTCGTCTGGCAAAGCCGCAGTGGCGACCCGAAAACTCCATGGCTCGAGCCCGACGTCAATGAATATTTAAGCACTGTGAAGGAAAAAGACGGTATTGAGGATGTCGTTCTTTGCCCCATCGGATTTATCTCCGACCATGTGGAAGTGATGTATGACCTTGACCTTGAGGCCAAAGAAACCTGCCGGCATGCAGGCATTGGCATGGTCAGGGCCGAGACGGTGAACGACCACCCTGTTTTTATCCAGGCACTGGCCGATATTGTCAAAACCCGCATGGCCAAAGATCGCGCGACCCAGGCCAAGCCCCGTATGTGATTGCTGAACAATGTCGCAACCTTCGCTAGGTAAAGATGTTGTGGTCATTGGTGCCGGCATCAGCGGGTTGGCGGCAGCTTATGAGCTGCAGCAAAAGGCGAAACTGGCCGGATTCGGGCTGAATGTCACAGTTCTTGAGAGCCGGTCGCGAATTGGCGGTGCCTTCTGGACAGACCACGTTGACGGATTTGTTTGCGAAGGCGGGGCCGACAGCTTTATCACTAACAAGCCGTGGGCCCTGCAGCTTTGCCACCGGCTGGGGCTGGCCAGTGAGTTGATGGGAACCGACGAGACATTTCGACGATCGTTTGTTCTGAGAAAAGGTCGGTTAATGCCTGTGCCCGAAGGCTTTGTGCTGATGGCACCCAACCGTGCCTGGCCGGTGCTGGCCACGCCGATTCTCTCGTGGAAGGCCAAGCTGCGGATGATGCTTGAGCCCTTTGTGCCTCGGCGGCGCGAGACGGGCGACGAATCGCTGGCTTCGTTTGTGCGGCGGCGGCTGGGCGATGAAGTGCTGGAAAGGCTTGTGCAGCCACTGGTTGGCGGTATTTATACAGCCAATCCCGACGAGCTGAGCCTGCAATCAACCATGCCGCAGTTTATCGAAATGGAGCAGCAGCACGGCAGCCTTCTCCGGGCCAGCCTTTTCAACCGGTCAGGCAAAAAAGAGATCGACAAGGCATCCTCAGGGGCCCGCTATGGCCTTTTTGTCACGCTGAAAAATGGTATGGGCCGTCTGGCAGAAAAGCTGGCCGCCGAGCTGCCCGCAGGCAGTGTCAGGCTGAATACGGCAGTCAGCGGCCTTTCACACGACCAGCAGACGGGCAAGTGGCAGGTGGAACTGGCCGGTGGCGAACGCCTGGCGGCCGATGGCGTGGTGCTGGCCACTGAGGCCCATGCCTCAGCCCGGCTGGTTGAGGGCTTTGACAGCGAATTGGCCGGGCATCTTCGATCGATTCCCTATGCCAGTTCGGCGATTGCGCTGGTGGGTTTTGACAGAAGTCAGGTTAGCCACCCGCTTGATGGTTTTGGCCTGGTGGTGCCGGCCAGCGAAAACCGACGGATTCTGGCGATTTCGTTTACAAGTGTCAAGCTGCCCGGGCGGGCACCGGCTGGCAAAGTGCTTTTGCGGGTTTTTGTGGGCGGGGCGATGCAGGCCGACCTTTACGATTTGAGCGACGGAGAAATCCGCAGAATCGTACTGGAAGAAACGGCCTCTATCCTTGGCACAACAGGCGAACCATGCCTTTATCAGCTTGCAAGGCACACCCGGGCCATGCCGCAATACACGCTGGGGCATCAGGCTCGGGTAAAACAGATCGAACAAGACATGGCCCGGCACCAGGGGCTGGTTCTGGCTTCAAATGCCCTTTATGGCGTGGGCGTGCCCGATTGTGTTAGAACGGCCCAGAATGCGGCTGAGGAATTGGCGAATGAGATCGGTTTGGGCAAATCAAGCGGAAATGTAAGTATTTGAAAATATCGTAAGTTAATTGTTATTTGATATTTAAGAGTAATATTATGTTAAGAAACATCAGTGCCAGACAGCAGAAAGTACACCCGGCAGGATTCGAACCTGCGACCAACGGATTAGAAATCCGTTGCTCTATCCAACTGAGCTACGGGTGCTTACGACCTAGAGGAACACTCGCGAAAAAAATCACAAATGCCCCAGTGCGTCCAGCAGGATTCGAACCTGCGGCCTGCGGTTTAGGAAACCGCCGCTCTATCCTACTGAGCTATGGACGCCCCTGTGTCAACCACTACAATTAAATATCCGCCGGCCCCAATTGTCAACTTCAATGATATTACCGGTCAATCACAAAATATGATGAATCAACGACTTGCCTGTTATTCAACACTGCTGAAAAAACAACCGGCGGGCCACCAAAATGGCTGAACACACTGGCCCGGTCGCTGTTGTTACCGGTGGTTCTCGAGGCATCGGCCGGGGAATCGTTCTGGAACTCGCCAGGCTCGGCTTTCATCTGGTTATCCATTCCCGCACCGATGGCCCCGCCGCTGAAGAGACAGAAAAAGAAGCCTTAAGCCTTGGTGCAAAAAGTGTTTATCGGGTTTCAGCCGATGTGGCCGATGTGGTGGCTGGGCAGGCCATGGTGGCCAATATCTTTGGAAAATTTGGCCGATGCGACCTTTGGGTGAATAATGCCGGCATTGCACCTGATGTTCGGCTGGACCTGCTGGAAACGACTGGGGCAAGCTGGGACAAGGTGCTGAACACCAACCTTCGGGGCCCGTTTTTCCTGACCCAGGCTGTGGCCGCCGAGCTGGTGAAGCAGCGAGAACGATTGCCGGAAGTCTCTCCCAGGATTGTCTTTGTGACATCCGTTTCAAGCGTGATGGCCAGTGTGCAGCGGGGCGAATACTGCGTTTCAAAGGCCGGGCTGGCGATGGTAGCCCAGCTCTTTGCGGCACGGCTGGCCGCGCAAGGCATTGTGGTAACAGAAGTTCGGCCGGGGATTATCGAGACCGACATGACGGCCGTGGTGAAAGACAAATACGATGGCCTGATTGCCGGCGGGCTGGTGCCGCAAAGGCGCTGGGGGGCGGCCCGGGGATGTGGGCCGGGTGGTGGCGGCGATAGCCCGGGGCGACCTTGATTTCAGCACGGGGGCGGTCATTACAGTCGATGGCGGTCTGACGATTGAGCAACTTTGAGGACTTTTGTGACGAATGAACTGCTCTTCATGAATTGACCGCAGCAGGAAAAAGAGTGTATTCTATAGCATCAAGATAGGGTTATTGACCGGTGCCGGGCCTTTCCGAAAAGCAGCATTGAGGCGAGCAGGAAAGAGGCCTGGTGAGGTGATTGCAGGAAAGCCAGCGACCATGACACAGATTGAAGCCGCACGCAGTGGAAAAATTACGCCCGAGATGGAATATGTGGCGAAACGCGAAGGGCTTGAGCCTGAGCTGATTCGCAGCGAAGTGGCCAGGGGGCGGATGGTGATCCCGGCAAACGTGAATCACCTGAAGCTGGGTCTTGAGCCGATGTGCATCGGCGTGGCCTCAAAGTGCAAAATCAACGCAAATATCGGCAACTCGGCCGTGACGAGCGACATTGAAAACGAGCTGACAAAGCTGCGTCTGGCGGTTTCTCTCGGCTCTGACACAGTGATGGACCTTTCCACCGGCGGCAATATCGACGCCATCAGGCAGGCGATTATTGAAGCCAGCCCGGTGCCGATTGGCACGGTGCCGATGTATCAGGCGATACAGAAAGTCAAGTCAGTTGAGGAGTTAACCGAAGACGACCTGCTTGAGATGGTCGAGCACCAGGCCCGGCAGGGCGTGGACTACATGACGATTCATGCCGGCATTCTGAATGATTATGTGCCATTGGCAGCGAACCGGATTACGGGCATTGTGAGCCGGGGCGGATCGCTGATGGCTCACTGGATGATGGGCCACAAGGCGGAAAACCCGTGGTATACACGATTTGACGACCTTTGCGACATCATGCGAACCTATGACGTGACGTTCAGCCTTGGCGATTCGCTGCGGCCGGGGTCGATCGCCGATGCCTCAGACGCTGCCCAGTTTGCGGAACTCAAGACGCTTGGAGATCTTACGCGTCGGGCCTGGGCCCGAGGCTGCCAGGTTATGGTGGAAGGCCCGGGGCATGTACCGATGGACCAGATACCAATGAACATGGAAAAGCAGGCGATTGAGTGCGACGAAGCACCGTTTTATGTGCTGGGGCCGCTGGTTACCGACATTGCACCCGGCTATGACCATATCACTTCGGCGATTGGTGCGGCGATTGCGGCCTGGCACGGGGCAAGCATGCTTTGCTATGTCACGCCGAAGGAGCACCTGGGCCTGCCCGAGCCGGAAGATGTGCGGCAGGGTGTGATTGCCTATAAGATTGCGGCCCACGCGGCCGACCTGGCCCGGCACCGCAAGGGTTCACGAGACAGAGACGACGCTCTTTCAAGGGCACGTTATAACTTCGACTGGGAAGAGCAGTTCCGGCTTTCGCTTGACCCTGAGACCGCCCGCCGGATGCACGACGAGACGCTGCCGCAGGAGACCTTCAAATCAGCCAAATTCTGCAGCATGTGCGGGCCGAAGTTCTGCTCTATGCGGATCAGCGAAGACCTGAAAAAGTATGCCGCAGCCACCAAAGACCTGGTCGAGCTGGGCACATTCTGACAGGTTCGGCAATACGCTAAAATTATACAGGGCAACAGGATGATGCCAATGGCCACGAAGGACGCGGACAACCCTGACCACCAGGCAGCCTGGCAGGCGATCAGGGCCGACTTTGTACGCCTGGGGCTTGCGTCCCGATGGCCGCAGGCACTGGCCCTGGTGGGTTTGCTGCACCTTGTTGCCTGTGTTTTGTGCCACTTGTTCTATTCCGCCGGCCATCTGGAGGCCCTGCCCTATCTGGCGATCTGGGCGACGCAACTGGGCCTGAATGTGGTGGCAATTCGGCGATGTGTGGGCCGGGGTTGGGCGAAGTCAAACCCGATATTTGGCATTCTGGCCAGGGTTTGGATCACGTTTCTGATCATCAGCTTCAGCGTAACGAGCTACAGCGAGATGTCAGCCGACCAGGCTAACGCCTTTAACTGGTTCAAGCCGGCGTGGGCCAGTCTTTCCTGCTTTGCCTGGGCAGTGACGGCGTGGCTTGTGAGCCCCTGGTTTGTGCTGGCGGCCGTGTGGACATGGGCCATGGGCTGGCTGATGATTTACCGAATTCATGACGCCTATTTGATTTATGGAGTGGGCTGGTCGGTTCTTCTGTGGGTGATTTCAGCGATCCTCAGGCGGAGAGCAGCAAGCCAGCCCGGGGGTTGAAAGTTAATTGCATTGTTCATAGTGGGTTAAGAGTTTTCTGGCGTCAATTCGCGGAAATTCGGCAAAGTTGTTTCAGAACACTTGTAACTTCAGGAATGTTCTGGTAAAACGAGTTAACGGGTATCCCGACCGACCTCTTGCCAAACCATGTAGAACGTGATTTTGCCTGACCTGTGATGGTCGATCGGTGGCGCAACATTTCAGACTTAGTCTGTCTTTTTGTACTTTGCCCAGTGGCCTTTCGGTGAGACAATTCCAACAAGTTGGTGGAGACCCCTTTTGAAGGGGCGCGAGACAATGGCCAAGCGACTTTATGTGGGTAATCTGCCATATTCCATGGGCTCCCAAGACATGCAGGGGCTCTTTGAGCAATACGGCAAAGTGCGATCGGCACTGGTTTTAAGTGATCGCGAAACGGGCAGAAGCCGCGGTTTCGGTTTTGTTGAAATGGAAGATGACAGTGCTGCGCAGGCTGCCATAGAAGCGCTTGATGGGCAAGACTATCAGGGCCGCCGGCTGACCGTGAACGAAGCCCGTGAAAAACAGGCTGGCGGCGGTGGTGGTGGTGGCGGCGGCGGCGGACGAGGCGGATATGGTGGTGGCGGCGGTGGTGGTGGCTATGGTCAGGAAAGACCAGATCGTGGCGGATATGCCCCTCGTGGCGATTTCGGCGGTGGTGGTGGCGGTGGTGGCCGAGATTTTGGCGGCGGTGGCGGTGGCGGTGGCGACCGTGACCACCGTGATAGGGACCGCAACCGCGAGCGTGAACGCGATCGCGAACGTGGCCGTGGCCGGCAACGTGACGACTATTGACTATCGCTGCAAAATGATTCAAGAGCTTGGTTTCAAGGCTGAAACCAAGCTGTTTTTCAGGTTTATTCGTTAAAATCTGGATTGATAGAGGCGGTTAATTATGGCTGAACTTCTCTATTATTTCATCGGTGTTTTGTCCATTTTCAGCATGGTTATCAATTAAATCTTATCCAGCTTGCCTGGAATATCCTTGAAAATAGACGGGTTTACGCTTATTTTTACTTTTGATGCAAATAAGCATCACATGAGAAGGGGTGGCTTTGTGCACATTGTGAACAGGCAGTCAAACTGGCTTAATAGAATAATTCGTGAAAAGAAATGCAGGCTTAAGGGTCTGACATTGATCGAAATGCTTTTTTTAATAGCGGTCATAACCGTCATTCTGGCCCTGATTGTGCCTGTCATCACAAGAAGCCGCGAAAATGCCAGAACCCGCTCCTGCCAGATGAACCTTCGGCAGATCAGCCAGGCCAGTATCAGCTACACCATGGCGGCCGGCTACCTTCCATCCGGTTATTTCTGGCGTGTTGGTGCCGGGGCCAATGCAGGCGGTCTTGAAATCAGCCATGGCCCACTGGTTTCAATCCTGCCCTTTCTGGAAGAACATAAACTTTATCAGGCCATCAATTTTAATTTATATATTTATTCTTCTGCCAATCGAACGATCTGCGGACAATCAATAAAAGCATTTGTGTGCCCTTCAGATCAGATCATTCAAACTGATAACCAGATTCCTGATTCGCGAATTGGAATTGCTGATAATGAGACCCGGTCCGGCTTTCACGAGGTTTCCCGAGCCAGTTATGCCGGCGTGGTTGGCCCCTGGTTGGTGAACACTTGGAAGATCAGCGGCCTGAGCATTGGCGAGCGAGCCTCATTCGGTGATGCCCAACAGGCCCAGTTGGGGCTTTTTAACGCATGCAGCCAGGTTCGAATGGATTCGGTTCGCGACGGTGCTTCACACACCATGGCCTTTGGCGAGCATACCCTGGAACAGGTGCCGGCCAGCCTCAGACCCGACTCTTTCTGGTGGTTCAGTGGCACGCATGGCGATACGCTGATTTCAACCATGTTCCCGATAAATGCGATAGGCCAGAAGCTCTCGCACGAAGAAGTTGCCACAATTTCCGCTTCAAGTTCGCACCCGAATAAGGCGAATTTCGCTTTTATGGACGGCTCGGTGCGGTCCATCAAAGACTCGATCAGCACCTTCAGCAGTTATCCCCAAAAGGCACCAGCCGGGGCCCAGGGGCAGCCGCACCCACAACTTTGGATCAATTCTGACACCGACACAGATGATGTCGGCCCTGATGCCTATTGGGACACGATTTTCAGCCTTCGCCCCGGAGCCCGCTTTGGGCTTTATCAGGCTCTTTCCACTCGGGCGGGTGGCGAGCGAATACCCGAAGATTTTTAAGTCTGATTTGTGTCAGACTTATTTCATCGGCTGGCCTTCCACGGGCTTGCCGTTAGTGGTCAGCACCTGAATTTCATGGGCCCTGTACGGCCCTTCATAAGTCCAGACAATTTTTTTGTCGGGCGTCAGTTCAAAAACCTTGATCCCCTTCTGGGCCGCATAGCTGGCAATCACGGTGTTGCCATTGGGCAGACGCTGGGCGCCGCAGGGGTCGGAAAATGGCTTGCTGGCAAAGTCGGCGTTGCTGACTTTCCAGACAATTTTGCTTTCAGCGTCAAGCTCGACCGTCTTATTACCATGAGTCAGGTTGACGAGTGTATGACCATTGGCCAGCCGAATGGCTGTGAAAGGCCAGTTTTCTTCTTTGCGGCCACCCACTTCGGGCAGGTCGGTGGGGAATTCTTTGACAACCGTACCATCAGGCCGATATTCTTTCACCTTGAATGCCAGCAGGTGGGGCACCAGATAATTGCCGCTGGGCAGCTTGCGGGCCATGCGGGTCTGCATGTGGGCATTGTCGGTTTCTGGCTTGAGGGGGCAATCGACCTTGATTTCGCCCGTTGGGCTGACTTCCAGCAATCGCGGCCGGGGGCCAAGCTCGGTGATGAGCGTGTCGCCATTTTCCAGCCGCTGGACTGTGCCTATTTCCTTGTTTTCTTTTGAAAGTGCGTATCTAAAGGCTATAGACTTGTCGCGGCGATATTCCAGCACTTCGTTTGTCCAGGCAATCAGAATGTTGCCACCGGGCAACACATAGCCATCGCGGGCCCCCTTGCGGCCGGAGTCCCAGGCGATTTTGCCGTCTTCGTCGAGAATACCCGTGAAATTTGGGCCGGCGATGAAAAGCGAATGCCTGATTTCTTCGGCCAAACTTGCCTGAACCGACAGAAATAAAAGCACGATTGATGAAAGCATGGCAGACAGGTGATTCATGATTGATTTTTCTTTGGATGGTGCTTTATCTGAGTAAAATCAGGCCAGGATCTCTTTGACGACCTTACCATGAATGTCGGTCAGGCGGAAGGGGCGGCCCTGATAGACATATGTCAGGCGTTCGTGATCAAGCCCCAGCGAGTGCAGCACTGTGGCCTGAATGTCGTGCACATGCACGGGGTTTTCAACAATATTGAAACCGAGTTCATCGGTCTTACCATACTGAAAACCAGCCTTAATGCCGCCGCCGGCCATCCACTTGGTATAAGCCTGGGGGTGAGGATCGCGGCCCAATGCCCGGCCCAGGGCGCGGTTGGTTTCGACCATCGGAGTGCGACCGAATTCACCGCCCCAGATGACAAGTGTCTCATCAAGCATGCCGCGGCGTTTCAGGTCTTCTACCAAGGCTGCGGCGGCTTTATCGGTGTTTCGGCACTGGTTGGTGTGGTTGCCGGAAAGGTCGGAGTGGGCGTCCCAGCCTTCGTTGTAAATATTGATAAAACGCACGCCACGCTCGACCATTCGGCGGGCCAGCAGGCAGGCCCGGGCGAAGGAAGGCTTGTCAGGGTCGGCACCGTAAAGGGCCAGGGTTTCTTTCGATTCCGAGCGCAGGTTCATCAGTTCAGGTGCGGAAGACTGAAGCCGGAATGCCATTTCGTATGATGAAATTCGTGTCTGGATCTCCGGGTCGCCCAGGCTTTCAAGCGACTGCCGGTTCAGGCTGCTGACAAGATTGATCGTATCGGCCTGAACTTTGGGGGCAATGCCGGGCGGGTTCGAGACATTCAGAATCGGGTCGCCAGAATTTCGAAGCCTCGTACCAGTGTAAACGGTGGGAAGGAAGCCTGCTGACCAGTTGGCCGAGCCGCCGCTGATGCCTGCGCCAGTGCTCATGACGACAAATGCCGGAAGATCGCGTGATTCACTGCCCAGGCCATAAACCACCCAAGAACCCATGCTGGGGCGGCCCGGTTGGCCGAAACCGGTGTTGAAGAAAATCTGTGCCGGGGCGTGGTTGAACTGGTCGGTTTTCACGGAGCGAATCAGGCAGATATCATCGGCGATTCGCCCGATATGTGGCAGCACTTCGGCCATTTCCATGCCGGCCTGGCCGTATTTCGTGAACTTGAAGCGGGGGGCCATGGCGGCTGCGTCGCTGCGTATGAAGGCATAGCGCTGGCCACCGATGACTTCAGGCGGAATGGGCTTGCCGTCGTGTTTGACAAGAGCCGGTTTGTAGTCGTAAAGGTCGAGGTGGCTGGGGGCCCCGGCCATAAAAAGATGGATAACGGCTTTGGCCTTGCCCGGGAAATGCGGGGGCCGCACGGCCAGTGGGTCAATGGATTGTGCAGCGGCGGCGCGAGCTGGACGGGTGCTGTCGGCCAGCAGACCAGCAAGGGCCATTTTACCCAGGCCCACGCCACATTCGCTGAAGAAATGGCGGCGGCTTCGGTCGAGCGTTGGTTTTGGTTCCGGTTGATTCATTTTCAGGTCACCCATTCTTGTATGTTCATATCAACGATGGACGACAAATTCATCGGTGTTAAGCAGGGCACGGGCAAGGGCTGTCCATGCAGCAATTTTTGACTGGTCAGCCCGATCGCCGCCTGATTCACCGATCAGGGCTCTGGCCTCCGCCTTGTTTTGCTCGTAAAAAGCCTTTTGCCCGGCAAGGAATTCCGCAAGTAATTTTGCTTCAGTGGCATTAGGCAAACGACAGAAAATTCGGCGATAGAGCCTCTCAAGTTTTGTGAGATCATTGCCAGAAGCTGTAGAAAACTCGCGGCCCAAGGCCTGGGCTGATTCGAGAAAAGTGATGTCGTTCAAGAGAGTGAGCGACTGAAGGGCCGAGTTGGAAACGTCTCGTCGAACGACGCACGCCTCGCCGCTGGGTGCATCAAGCGTGTTCAGCATGGCAAAGGGTGTGGTACGCTTGGCAAAGGTGTAAAGACTGCGGCGAAAGCGGTCTTCACCCTGGCTGACCGACCAGGCCAGACGGCCATAGGCACCTTCGGTGGTGACACTTTCTGGCTGAGGTGGATAGACGCTTGGCCCGCCCATTTTTGGGCTTAAAAGGCCGGCTACGGCCAGGGCCGAGTCTCGAATGATTTCGCCGTCCATGCGAAAGCGGGGGCCGTGTGACAGATAGCGATTGTCAGGATCTCTGGTGATTGATTCTGGCGTAACTTGTGAGGACTGCCTGTAAGCCTGGCTTGTCACCATCCTTCGGTGCAGGCGTTTCAGGCTCCATTTGTCGTCATTGACGAAAGTCGTTGCCAACCAGTCAAGAAGTTCGGGGTGTGTCGGCAACTCGCCCTGATAGCCGAAATCTTCCTGCGTGCGCACAAGGCCCCGGCCAAAGATCGCCGCCCACTGACGATTGACAGTGACCCGGGCAGCCAGTGGATTCTGGTTCGAAACAAGCCAACGGGCCAGTTCAAGCCGGTTGCCTGGAGAGGAATTGGCGGATTTTGCGGAAAGAAACTCGGGAGCCCCAGGCGAGACCGGCTTGGTTGGCTGCAAGAATTCGCCCCGACGGTGGATGAATGTCGGACGTTGAAAATCAGCGGGCCGCTCTTTCATGACAAGCGTCGAAACAGGTTTGGGCCGGCTCGCTTCAAGGGCGGCTAATTTCTTGTGTTGATCTTTCAGCTCGGCCGATTCGTGCTGAAGCCAATAGTTTTCAAGCGTCTGGAGGTCAGAATATGTTCTTGTTTCAGCCGGTTTGGCCAGCAGTTGTTCGATACTGGTCGATAGCTTTTTCGCATAAGTTGCGGATTTTGAAGTGGTTGACCAAAGCCTGAAGCGGCCGAGGGGGGCGGAATAATGCCGCTCAAAAATCATGGTCAGGCTCGCTTCCGTGGCTTTATCCAGCGGCTTTTCCAGCACGAACACCGCTTGATCGGCCTGGCCCTGATGGCCCTGCGTGCTCCAGCCAGTCTGCATGTTGCCGTCAAGGGCCAGTGCGGCTTTGGCATCGCCGCCGCCGATCCCGAGCTTGCCATAGCTTTCGCTGGCGGATGCAATTTTTAAGGCGGGATTCGCCTTGCCATCGGCGCCGCGAAGCTGAAATTCGCTGAGGAAAAAGTCGCCCAGCGGGCCTTCGTAATCCGTTCGGCCAGGCCCACCAGCCGGTAAAGCCGGGTCGGGAAGCACTTCCAGCCGGATGGCCGTTGTGCCCGCAGGCAGCGAAGGCAGAGTCAGGAAATATTCATCGTGCTTGGTGGCATCGCCCGTGGCAAAAATCGAGCCATCGGGGCGTTTTTCAAAGCGGGCCAGATTTCCGGAAATATTATTCGGTGAGATTATTGACCAATCGGCACTTTTTGCAGAGTTGGTGGTTAACCAAGTGTCAAAAGCCTTTTTTCTTGCGGAATCGCGACGGGTTCGCTCTGAGCGTTTGTCGTTGCTGCCCTGTAAGGGCTCGGCCGGGAACTGGTCTCGCAGGCCGCCGACGATTTCAGCGATCTGCCTGTCGATCTGGCGGCGTGATAGCTCAATTTCTCGATTTGACAGGTTATAGGCGGGCGGTTCTTCTGCATTATTCAGCGAGGCCATGAGGCGATAAAAGTCAGACTGGGTCAGCGGGTCGTATTTGTGGTTGTGGCACTGGGCACAGGCCAGGGTCATGCCCATCCAGACGGTGCTGGTGGTGCCCACGCGGTCAACCATGGCATAGAATCGAAATTCGAGGGGGTCGATGCCCCCTTCCTCGTTCAGCATGGTGTTGCGATGAAAGCCGGTGGCGATACGATCTTTGTCAGTGGCGCCGGGAAGCATGTCGCCGGCAAGCTGACGGATCGTAAATTCGTCGAACGGCATATCGGCATTGAGAGCATTAATTACCCAGTCGCGATATGGCCAGATCGAGCGGTAGCGGTCTTTTTCGTAGCCGTTGGTGTCGGCATATCTGGCCAGGTCGAGCCATTTGCGGGCCCAGCGTTCGCCATAGCGGGGCGAGGCCAGAAGACGGTCAACCAGGCGTTCGTAAGCATCTGGACGAGTGTCAGAAAGGAATTTTTCAAGTTCGCGCGGGGTTGGCGGTATGCCAGTCAGGTCGAGCGAAACGCGGCGGATGAGTGCTTCTTTATCGGCTTGGGGCTGAGGATTGAGCGAAAGCGACTGAAGTTTCTGGAAAATAAAAGCGTCGATCGGGTTTTGCCGCCAGTGGGCGGGCAAGTTGTCGGGCTGACTGACATTTGGCCTGGTTGGCGGCACAAACGACCAGTGTTCGGCATATTGGCCGCCTGTGGCGATCCAGTTTTTAAGAATCTGCTTTTGTTCGGGTGAGAGAGGGTCTTTGGTTTCGGGCGGGGGCATGATCTCGGTGGGATCGTCGGAATGGATGCGGGCGACAAGTTCGCTTGCTTCGAGATCTTTTGGCACGATCGCATGATTGCCTGATTTTGTCTCGCCCAGGGCACCCGCGGCGGAATCAAGGCGAAGGCCGGCAGCACGCTTGTTATCATCAGGCCCATGACATTTGAAGCAGTGGCGGGCGAGGATAGGGCGGACATCGCGAGCGAAATCGACAGTTTCGGCAGCGGGTGAAGCGGGGATGGAAGCGATGCCTGCAAGAGCCAGAAAGCCCTGGAAAAGCCGAAGCAGGTTTGGTTGAGCCGTTACAGATTTCATTGGTTTGGTCCACGCTGGCAAGTCGTCGGGCAGGTAATATACTTTAGCATAAAACAGCCCTGCTTTGAAATGTATATTGATTTTAGTATGGGAAAAGCCGGATGATTTCAGCATCGAGAAAGTCAAAAAATCGGGATAAACCCAATGGCGATTGCAGCGAAGCCGTATCTGAAGAATATTTTTCTGAAAAACGCAGAAGAAATTGCTTTTGGCGAATATCCGTATTCGATTCCGGCTGTGGCGAATCTGGATAAAATTGCATTTCATCCGGATGTCACTTTTTTTGTCGGAGAGAACGGTGCAGGTAAATCGACGGTGCTTGAGGCGATTGCCCTGGCACTGGGCTACAGCCCGGAGGGTGGCACGAAGAATGTGCGGCTTGAGACTACGACTTCTGTATCACTGCTTCATGAACGATTGGGCCTGGTTAAGAGCTATCGGCAGCCGGTGGACGGCTATTTTCTGAGAGCCGAGACTTTTTTTAATCTGGCGACCTACATGGATGAGACTGGGTATTTGAGTGGTTATGGCGGTAAATCGCTGCATGCGAGGTCGCATGGGGAGGCGTTCCTGACGCTTTTGACCCAAAAATTCAGGGGCCGGGGGTTGTATTTGCTGGATGAGCCTGAGGCGGCACTTTCGCCAAATCGGCAATTGGCGGCACTGGCGGCGATTGACCAGTTGGTGAAGGATGAATCGCAACTGATTATCGCCACGCATTCGCCGATGCTTCTGGCCTATCCCCGGGCGAAAATTGTATTATTTGACGAGACGGGCGTTTCTGAAATCCCCTATGAAAAGACCGATCATTATGCCATTACGCGGGACTTTCTAAATCATTACAAATATCGTTTGAATCAGTTGCTTGATCCGGGTGATTGAATTGCAATTCAGCCGGTGGTCAATTGTATTTGCCGGCGGAGAAAATCGGCGGCCTGGGGCACGACCTGATCGGCCCTGTGCGAGTCGCGGCTGAGTTCGACACAGACAGCGAAGGGGAAATTGATTTCATGCAGAGCCTGAAATATGGGCGGGAAATTCATGGTGCCTCGCCAAACATGAGATGTTCGTGAATGCCGGGCTTCATGTCTTCGATATGAATATTGATAATGGAGGAGCCGAATTCTCGAATTTTATCGGCGATGGGTTGTTCGCCCAGGCAGTGGAGGTGGCCCAGATCAACAGTGAGTTGAAACCAGCCGTTCTGAATCAGGCAATTGAGACGCCGGAAGTCGTCGAGTGTCTGGATATACATGCCAGGCTCGGGTTCAAATGCAATCGGAATTTTGCATTTTTCGGCCATGGGCAGGATTTCAAAAATACCATCAGCCAGCCGTTGGTCGGCCTCTCTTTGGCTGATTGGTTCATCGAGACGGCCAGCCCAGAAGGAAAAACAGGTTGCATTTAATTCCGAGGCCATTGACAGGAGACGTTTGAGGTAGTCTATGCGCAGGGCACGCCGGTCAGCCCGGGCGTCCATCAGGGTTGGGTCGTGCTTTTTGAGAGAGTTAATTAAATAGCGGGCGCCGCTTTCCATAACACATTGCATGCCGAACCGGTCGAGCAGATGGGCGGACTCTTGCAATTGTCGTGAAAGACTGGTTGCGTCCTGATAGGGGTCGAGCCAGTTGACATCGGGCGTGATGGCAATGGTTTGGTAGCCATGATCGGCGAGAAATGCAACTACGTCAGAAAATCGGTGGTGAGCCAGGCCGTTGGTGTTATAGCCGATTTTCATGGAGAAAAGGCTCAGGTGGTGTAAAGAGAACGGGCCGTGAGGCGGGCTGACATCCAGATGGCAAGAATGATCGAAGCCGCTGGAATATTGGTCGTGCCAAGGACGAGCAGCATGTCAAAGAGTGGTAATGAAATGATACCGGTTTTGACAAGTTGCTGGATGGTTTCGGGCTGGGGCATTTCAAGGGCAGAACGCCATGCCATGACGATCAACCTGACGCGTGTCAGGAAAATCATAAGGCAGAGAATGATGCTGGCAAATGCGGTTTCGTCTGGGTTTTGCAATAACCTGTCATAATCAGCCATAAGCAGGTATGCGGTTAAAATACAGCCGATACCTGTGAGCATGAGATAAAAACCAAGGCGTAGACCTCTCAGTGATATGACACCTGTCTCCTGTCGGCTGATGTAAGTGATACCAGCAATATAAACGGTATAGCCTGCGATGGCGATAAAGCCCCAGATTTGAAGGGGTGCAATGGCCAGCCCCATGGCCAGGTTCAGGCCACGGCAAAGGCCCATGGCCCACGGGCCTGCGGGTGTTTTTTTCAGGAAGGCGTCGTAGCTGACGACGGAGGCGAGCAGGATCAGGGCAAGATTGCCGACCTGCCTTGAAACAGAGGTGGCAAGCAGGCATCCGGCAACCGAAAATAAGCAGGCCAGGGCTGAGGCCAGCCAGATGGGCACAGCGCCCGATGGCAAGGGCCGAAATGGCCGCTCGCGACGGTCTTCATCAAGGTCAAATAGGTCGTTCAGCAGAATGCCTGCCGCATAAAGCGACATCGACGAAAATGCAATTGCCGCAAGGGTTGGCCAGCGGTCGAACCCCACTCCTGCACAGAATGCACCGGCCAGGCTATTGCAGGCTGCGGTGAGCACATTCGGCAGACGCACGAGTTTCAGGAGCGGCTTGAATTGCATTTTGGATGATGCAAGTGATATTGTCTGTATCAATGGTCAAGAATCCTGTTAGCCCTCAGCAAGAACCTGTGAAAGCAGTGGCTTGAGGACTTCAATCGCCTCGCGGGCGGCACCGTCAGGGTCATCAACATTGGGATATAGCTCGACAGTCAACCAGTTGTCGTAGCCGATGGCCTTGATGGCCCGGAAGACTTCGGCAAAATCGATTGCGCCGTGGCCTGGAATCAGGTGGTGGTGGTGCCTGGTGGCAGCTATGTCTTCCAGATGGAAATGACGGATGTGTGAGGCGGCCTTGCGAATCGAGGCCGGGATGTCTTCAGAAACGCAGTAGGCGTGGCCAACGTCGTAATTCAGACCGATGGCCGGCGAATCAACCTTTTCGGCCACTTCCAGGTATTGGTCGGTCGTTTCCAGCAGAAGGCCGGGCTCGGGCTCGATCAAAAGCATCACGCCTTCGCGATAAGCGTGCTCGGCCAGTGGTTTCAGGATTTCCACGAAGAGATCGACCGCCTTCTGGCGGCTTTGGCCTGGCACCAGCGGGCCGCCTGGCTCGGTGGTGATGTGAGGGGCCCCCAGCTCTTTGCAAAGAGTCAGGGCACGGCGGGTGTGGTCGATTCGAACGCGGCGATAATGCTCGTCAGGCTCAATGAAGGAGGGGTACCAGTAGGGCTGACGATAGTCGTTGATGGCATTCATCATGAAGGCATTGACATTGGAGAACGTCAGGCCGTTTTTCTTCATCGACGCCCGGATTGCTGATTTTGTCGCCAATGGCAGATGCGCCGGCCAGGCGTGGGGCACATCGGCCATCAGCTCAAGGCCGTCATAGCCCAATGCGGCAATGCGGGCACAGGTGTCGTCGAAGGGAAAGCGGAGATAGGCGTTGGTTGAGAAAGCAAATTTCATGTGTATAGCTCTTCACAGGCAGAGGGTGTCACCGTTTGGTTCCTGGGCCGTATCAAAGATAAATCATTTCTTCAAATCGGCGATATAGGCTTCAAGTGCAGCCCACTGGCGGAAGAAATGATTCTCTTCAACGCCTTCCGGGCTCTTGAAAAAGACGGCCAGTTGTTTCTGCAGGCCTTTGGAACCACGTTGTCTGGCCAGGTCAGTCAGACGGGCCAGATCAATGGCCAGGGGGGCGGCGAGGAGGCTGTCGCAGCCCTGCCAGGTAAATTGCAGTGTCATGGGGGTGCCCATGAAACCCTGGAAGTGGATGTGATCCCAGGCCGTTTTCCAGTCGCCCATGTCGGGAATGTATTCTATGGTAACCAGGGTGTTCGGTTTGTAGCCGAGAATCTGCGTGGTGACCCAGTCTTTGGTGTTCACTTTCGAAGCCTTGTTAACTGGGTCGTCAAGCACAACACCATCGCGATTGCCAAAGATGTTATGACCAACCCACGAGAGAACTTTCAGGTTTCGGTGGGCAAACATGGGCGCCAGCACGGTTTTCATCATGGTTTCGCCGGTCTTGCCATCTTTACCGGCCAGCAGGCTGCCGGTTTGATCGGCGAGTTCATGCAGGGCGGTAATGCCGGAACCAAGGCTTGGCGTAAAGTTAACGTAAGAATGCCCGCCACGGATGGCCGCCAGAGCGTAAAGTGCACTTGAGGGGAGCAGATCCGGGCCACCGGTGGGCAAAGCGGCTTCAAGGGCGGCCCATGAGTGATGGACATCGCGTGTGTGGAAGACGGGCTCGGTGCTGGAAACATTCAGAACGATGAGGTGATCAATCTTTTCTGAGGCAACGAAATTATCGAGGTCGCGGGCGATGCGATCAACGGCTTCGCCGGCTGTCTGGGCGGGCGATTCATCGCCCCAGGTGCCCATTTTGCTGATGGTCGAACCGCTGCCGAGTTTAGTACCAGGGCGAACGCGGGCCGAGGCGGCGTCGAGATCGCTGCGGCAGGCTTCGATCCATTCCGGCTGAAAGACACCGGAATTGGTTCGGAACTCGATGGCTGATTCAACAAAAGACGTCTTGCGAATGTCGTGGCCGCCGATGATGAACTGGTCAGGCTGGGGCAGGTTCAGGCCGTCGAACATGGACAGTTGGGTAGTGAGACCGGCGTCGGTAGTGATTTTGCGGCTCAGGCACGAAAGACCAAGCGTGATGGTTGTACCGACTCCACCAAATGCTCCAATGAGCCAGAGACCAACGCGGCGTGACATCGTTTTCAGTTTCCCGGAGAAGAGGTATCAGGCAGGGATGATTCCAGAGGCATTCTCATGCATGTTGTTGGCATTTTAACAACACTTAAGGGGTGATGTAAAATCACTTTTCAATTGAAAAAGCGATTTTCAGCATTTTAACGGTTGAAACGATGTTGATTGAACTGAGCATTTAATGTCGTGAAAAAGAGCCATGAATGATGATTCTTTGCGCATCGACGTCACAATTGCGGTTTATAGTAGTAGAAATAATTTGAGTGCAAGAAGGTAATACACCCCTGATTGCGTGAAGCGGGTACGCCTGAGTTTTTGTCTCGAAAGATACGGTGAATCATGGTCGATCGGGCTCTTTTGAGTCGAATCGGCGCAGGATGCGGAATTAAAAAATGGATTCTGGTTTTCGCTGTTCTGCTCTTCACCGGGAGCAGGGCCGAGGCAGGTTTTAACTGGGTGAGTGACTGGTCCGTCACCATCAATAATCTCAATCTGCCGCCGGCGTTTATCACTCCTCCAGCACCAAGCTATCCCGATTTTATTGTCATTGCTGGCTCTTCGAACTATGTTTCGAATGACCCGCAGCAGACTTACACCACGGCTTCCTATGCTGAGCGTCAATTTGAACTTTCTGGATTCAACGACCCGGTTCGCGTGACAATCCAGACTGTTATGGAAGGGTGGGTAACCTTTAACCAGTGGGGGCTTCGGGCCGGTCTGAGTTCCAATAATGGAGTTGAGAATAACATTCAGACCATGCAGCGGTTTCAACTGCTCCCGGGCACAAATCGCATACGAATCACTCAGACACGTGACATTTATGTGAATAATGGTGTTCATACAATATCAGCAAATATTGATCCGGTGATTACACCTAATTATCTGATTGGCTCGGTGGCGAATGCTTATGTGGAAGGCACTCTGCAAATTGGCATCTATGCGATTAACGGACAGATCCTGGTGCCTGAACCAAGTTCATGGATCGCAGCCGGTACAGGAATTCTGGCGTTGATGTTTGTGAAACATCGTCGAAAATCCGCCCAGTTATCTTGATCCGAACAGTGTTTCAACTAGCCCAGGCTCAGGGCCTCCAGGAATGACGAGCCTGTCTCCCGGGAATAACTGGTAATTTGTGGTCGTGTCGCCACGGTCACGAATGGCCTGCCAATCTACAGCCATGACCTGATCAGGCAGCCCGGCTGGGTGTGGCCTGACTACATAAGTTTTTTCAAGCAGTGCATTTGATTTAATCTGGGCCGTCATCACGGCGTCAAGCACGGTGTCGCGGCCACTTACGGGGAAGCGGGCCTGCTGCACACCCTTGCCCATGACATAATAAAACTTGCTTTTACTTTCATCGACTTTAATACTGACTTTTAAACCTGAGTTTAAGGTGATTTTATTATTACGGGCGTATTCTTCAAGACGCTGGGTGATGACGGCCTCAGCGTGATCAACCGAAAGCCCGGCGAGATATACCCGGCCAATGAAGCCCAGATCGGCCATGCCGTCCTGGCCGACAACCGATTCCAGCGGAAAAACGCCAAAATCGTCGGGTTTGACGCGAATGGAAAGCGAGTCGGGTGGCTCGATCACATAGGGGGCAGTGGGTGAAAGTGCCATTTCGCGGTGCTGGCCGGCGTCGACGCCCCCCAGTTGCTTCACCTGTTTTTCAGCGATACGCCTGCGCAGGGTGCAACCACTGATGACCGATAACGCCAGCGATGAAAACATCACGCGTCTCGTCAAGGCGGTTGTGTATTTCAATGGTCTGTAAGCCATATTGGCTATCCCTTCCCTTCCGTCGGGAGAACTTCCCTGCGTGGGCGTCTTCATGATCGGCTCCACGGATTCCAGTCATTTCAAATTTAATATCAAAATCAGAGGCAAGTGACATTTCAGGAAAAAAATGAAATTAACAAATCCGCACAATCGTAATATTTTCAATCAGCGATGTTATTTGATATTCAGGATTTCGGGCGTTTACCCTGCCAGTCGTAAAGGGTGATGGCAGTTGCTACGGCGGCATTAAGCGATTCAACCCGAGCCGCGATTGGTATGCCAATTTTAAGAATCTGTGTTAAACCTTGTGGCAAACCGGGGCCTTCAACACCCGGTAATAGCATGAAAGATTCAGGCCACAACTGATCATGGATTGAACTGCCTTCAGAACTCAACGCCATCAGGGGCAGTGTGGTTTCCGGGAGGCTGCGGATTGACGGACCGTGAAAAAGCGAGAGCCCCAGAATGCCCGGTCCCCCTGCCCTTAAACTTTTCGGGTGAAACGGGTTGGCTGATTCCTGCAAAAGCACAACCCTGTCCACTTCAAAAGCGGCCGCCGACCTGAGCACGGCGCCCACATTTTCCGGATCCTGAAACGGCACCAAAAGCGTGCAGCCAGTTTGATTTTCAAGGTTGTCGAAGTCAAAAGCAGGTGGTCGGGGGGCTTTGATTCGCAGGATGGGGTCGCCCGTGCCAAACTGGTCAAGTTCCTGCCAGAGTGGCTTGCTGAAGCGGAGCCAGGGCGTTTCAGGGCCAAGGCCCGCAGGCGGGGCTTCGCCATCGCGATCGGTGAGCCAGGCTTCGACCCTTTCGGGGTAAAGCTGCACAACTTCATCGACAAATTTACGGCCGCTGACCAAGGCCAGTTCGTGCTTGCGCACCCCCTTGCCCTGCTGCAAGTCAATGCACAACTGATAGTTGGGATTCGATGTGCTGGCGATCTCTCGCACTGGCCGGGTGTGGGTCATGGTGTCGTCGTCGCGTGATTCGGTAAGCGATGAAGCTCTTGTGCTGATGCCGATTCGCTCGTAAACCAGCAGACGGCGATCGTTCGTCGATTCGGGCAGGGTGTAGATGTGATCTTCAGCCAGATGGTAGTCATCTCCATACACGGCTTTGGCTTGCGTGATTTCATCGTTGCAGTCGGGGCCTTTCATAAGTATCAGACGGCCGCCGACATCAAGACAATTACTGACGCGGTGCATGGTGTCAGGGACATCGGCCACGGCCCGGGTGATCACAGCAGCCATAGGCTGGACGAACTTGGGCGTGATGGAACCATAGAAGACGTCGATTTCTTTCAAGCCGAGTTGGCGGATGACATCTTCCAGGAACTGGCAACGGACAGATCGCGTATCAGCAAGCACCATTGGGAGTTCGGGCATGGCAATCTTGATGATGATGCCAGGCAGGCCCGGGCCGGTGCCCATGTCGAGCAAGGGGCCGGTTAGCTTTGTAAGTCGTGTGGGTAGAAGGCAATCGACATAATGCTTCAGGATCATGGCCTCGAAATTGTGAATTCGGGTCATGTTCAGTTCTTCATTGGCCTGGCGCAGTAGGGTGTGGTAACGCCAGATCTGGTCGATGCGTTTTTGGTCGAGCGTAAAACCCCAGCGAGAAAGGAGTTGCTTTAACGATTCGGGGCTTGGTCTGAGGGACGACATTTTGATTTTTTATTTCGTTAGTTGGCTCAACTTGAAGCACTGCGATAGCTGCGCAGGGCACGCTGAAAGAAGCGGCGGCTGGCCCAGAGCGAGACCACGGTGACGATGAGGATAAAGCCGATCATTGAGGGATCCATCAGCTTGACCATGGTGCGTGCAGGTACATTCACAACCAGAAGTATGGGAAGAAGATAGGTGAAAACAATGTCGATCGGCTGGGCCCAGCCCCGCTGAAAAATCTCTCGGGGATAGCGTGCCAGGCTTGAAAACAGCCACCACATTTCCATGAGGCTTTGGTTACGCACCAGCCAGACGGAAAACGACGTAAGCACAAGCATGAATGCGTAAGAAATTAAAACGCCGCACGTAAACGTGAGCGTAAACAGGCCGATGCGAAGTGGGTCGAAGGCCCAGCCCTTGTTCCAGAGGGCGATGCCCATGACGGCGGCCCCCATGAGGATATTGGGCGAGACGGACCAGTCAACACGGCGGCAGGTGATGAGAAATTGTTCGTCGATCGGTTTGAGCAGGAGGAAGTCGAGATCGCCGGTGCGCACCAGGTTAGAAAATTCGTTGCAGTTTTCAAGAAAAAGCGTTTCAAGCACGCCATTGAGGGCGAAATAGCAGCCGACGAAGAAGAGATAGTCCTGCTTGGCCCAGTCGGCCACGACGCTTGTTCGGGCGAAGACTGTCTCGTAAAACGCCAGCATGATGCCGAGCCAAAGCACCTCGACCGAGACTTTGATCAGGAAATTGCCACGCATGGAAATTTCGCGGATAAGCGTAATTGAGCCGAGCCGGGCCAGCAGTCTGGGGTAACGAAAACGGTCAGGCCCTGAAACAAGAGGTTTTTCTGGCGATTGTATTTGCATATTCATGGTCATTCAGCCTCCATACGCGCCATAATGCCGGAGGCCGCGTCTGTAGAGATAGCGGGACAGGAGGGCGAAAAACAGGGCCCAAAAGGCCTCAAGAGCCAGGCCCCAGACCAGATCTTCACCCTGAACCTTACCCAGGAAGACAACGGCGGGAAAATAGGCCATATATTGAAACGGCAGGGCTTTAAGCAGGCTTGCCCAGGGGCCGGGCAGCAGATCAAGCGGCAGCATCTGGCCGGAGATGAAATAATTCAGAGTAATGACGATATAAAGCACGCTGGTGACTTCAAGAATCCAGAAGGCGACCATGCCCACAGCGGCCTCGAAATAAAAGCCGATGAGAAAGCTGAGCACAAGGCTGACCAGATAGGCGGCCATGATGGGGGCGGGTGGCAGGCCATCAAAAAAGCCACGGCAGAGGTAGAAAATGATGCCATAGGGCAAGGCCGCGGTGACGATATAGGTCATTTTATGGGCTGCACGATAGCTGATCAGGTAGCCCAGCAGATCAAGTGGCTGGATCAGATATTTTTTGAGGGTGCCTTCGCGAATTTCGCGGGCGATGCCCGATGCCAGCCCCGGCATGCTGGAAAACATGCGGCTGATGTGGACCAGCAAAAGATAGGCAATCATTTCGCGATATTGAAATCCGGCAAGTGACGACTGCCCTGACCCCTGATAAATTGCCTGCCAGAGCAGGATGGTGGTGACCATTGGCAGCATGCGCAGGAAGGTGCCGAGCAGAAAATCGGCCCGATAGGTCATGCGTTCAGCCAGTGAAACTCGCCAGACACGATAATATTTACGCCAGGAAGCCATAAGGCCTGACGTGGGCAATTGCATTTCCGGTTGTATTTCAGGAGCGGGTGTTGCAGAACTCATGCCTCGGTCCTGCCTTCTTCAAAGACACGGGCGATAAGCTGTTCCAGCGGCGGGTCCTGTACGCTGACATCGACAATGGTATGTTGCGAGAGGATTGCCGAAAGCACTTCGGCCACTCGGGGGCGATCGACCTTGATTTCAACCGTGGGGCCGACGATGCCGCAGACGCTGCCGAAGTTGGAAAGGTCGGGCGGCGGGTTTTCCGGCAGAAATTCAATTTTGAGGATTTTTTCCTGCCCGAAGCGTTCGCGAATGCCGGCCAGTTCGCCGTCGTAAACCAGCTTGCCGTGGGTGATGACCAGCACGCGGCGGCAAAGGGCTTCAATATCACGCATGTAGTGGCTTGTGAGCAGCACCGTCACATTATGCCGCTGGTGGTAGTCTCGCAGGCACTTCTGAATGGCCACCTGGGCCACGACATCAAGCCCGATGGTCGGCTCGTCCAGAAGTAAAAGCCGGGGGCGGTGCAGAAGGGCGGCGATCAACTCCATTTTCATGCGCTCGCCCAGCGAAAGTTCACGCACGGCCTGGCGTGTGAGGTCTTTCACGCCCAGCAGATCGGTCAGTTCATCAAGCGTTTCAGCGAATTGCATTTTGGGAATGCTGTAAATTTCGCGGTGCAGTTCGAAGCTGTCGGCGGCCGGAAGATCCCACCAGAGCTGGTTTTTCTGGCCCATGACGAGCGAAAACTGGCGGCGAAACGGGTCGAGCCGTTCCCAGGGCGTATAGCCCAGCACGCTGGCTGTGCCGCGACTGGGGTAAATCAGGCCCGATAACATTTTGAGCGTGGTAGTTTTGCCGGCGCCATTGGGGCCGAGAAACGCGACAAATTCGCCAGGTTCAATAGAAAATGAGATGTCGTTGACGGCCTCGACCGTTTTGTATTCGCGTTTGAAAAGACCCTGAATGGCACCTTTGAGACCCTCTTTTTTTCGGAAAACGCGATAGGTCTTGGCAATCTGGCTGACTTCAATGATCGGCGGCATAGAGGATTCAGGGCCTTGCTTGTGCGACTCTGTGGCTGATTTCAGGAATGAGAAAATAGCCTTGAGTATTTGTCAGATTGAATATTTGTCAGTAGAACTTTTGGTGCCAGTCTCGATTTTGCCAGGTGTCCGCGATTTTTCGAGGATCGGTTCAATGCATTCCGGTGGCACAAAAAGGCCCAGCGAATCACCGCCGCCCAGCGTGGCGATCTGACGGATAAGCGAGCTTGATACGTGCGAATATTCGCCATCGGCCATAAGAAAAACCGTTTCAATGCGGGGGTCGAGCCGGGCATTGGTCAGCGACATCGCGAATTCATATTCCATGTCGGAAAGCGTTCGTACGCCACGCAGAATAACACCGGCACCAATGCTTCGAACAAAATGCACGGCCAGGCCTTCAAAGGCCTCGACCGAGACATTTTCGTATGGAGAAACAATTTCGCAGGCAAGTTTTACACGTTCGTCAACTGTAAACATCGCCTGCTTGTTTGGATTATTGCCGATGCCGACCACCAGTTTGTCAAAAAGCATCCGGCCTCGCTTGATGACGTCAAGGTGACCCAGCGTCATGGGGTCGAACATTCCCGTGAACACAGCCACGCGGGGATTTATGGAATTTTCGGAGTCGCTCATCGCCAGCCGCCGCCTGTGGAGTCATTCACAATTCGTTGGCCGGATTCGTTTTCAATCGGCCATTTCATGCCAGTTAGCAATCATTAGAGTTTATCAGATTCAGCCTGGTTGCGACAGACGCTAAGGCCGCTGCCACGGCGTCAAGATCTTCGTGGCTGTGAATGGCTGACAGGCTCAGTCGCAGCCTGGCCGTGCCTCGTGGCACGGTCGGCGGACGTATGGCACCGACGGCAAAGCCTTTTTCGTAAAGCATTTGTCCAAAAAGGGTTGTGAGTTCAGCGTCGCCGATCACCAGAGGCAGTATGGCCCCTGCAACTTCGGGCACTTGCCAGCCGTGGTCGATGAGTTTATTTCGCAGATAAATAGCATTTTGATGCAACTTCTGGCGAAGTGTCGAATTGCTTCTGACAATGCCGATGGCCCCCAGGGCTGCTCCTGCCAGATAGGGTGAAATGGCTGTGGCGTAAATCCAGCCCCGGGCGGCCTGAACAAGCCAGTCGATCAGCGATTGGGACCCTGACACAAAGCCGCCCTGGGCCCCCAGGGCTTTGCTGAGCGTGCCTGTGCGAACAATATCTGGCTGAAGTGAAAGGCCCAGATCTTCAACCAGCCCCTGCCCCTGTGGGCCGAAAAGTCCGGTGGCGTGGGCTTCATCTACCATGAGCATTGTCTTGTGGTAGCGGGCCAGAGCCGCCAGTTCAGTCAGCGGGGCCATGTCGCCATCCATGCTGAAGATCGATTCGGTGACGATCAACCGGCGGCGAAACCGGCTTGTATCACGTTCAAGAATGCGGCCAAGTTTTGTATGGTCATTATGCGGAAATACTCGAACAGAGGCCCCTGAGAGTCGGGCCCCATCGACCAGGCAGGCATGACTGAGGCGATCAAGATAAACGGCATCGCCGGGGCCAACGAGTGCCGCTACGGTTGACTGATTGGCCAGATAACCTGATGTAAAGAGTAAAGCGGCCTGCGTGTTTTTCCATTCGGCGATAGTGTTGGCAAGTTCCTGGTGAGCAGTCGACCACCCGCCTACGGCGGGGCTTGAACCACTGCCACTTCCCTGCTTTTCGGCGGCAGCCATGCCCGCATTGTGAACTATTGATGAGAGCCGCAGGCCGAGATAGTCGTTAGTGGAGAAGTCTCTGGCAGGGGCAACGGGCCTGATTTTCAGTTCGCGCAGCAGACCTTCCAATTTACGCTTTTCAAGCGAAAAGTGCATCCACGCAAAAGCATCGTCATTTGTGTCGGGCATCAACGGCTGGCCTAAAACCCTGAAAGGTGCTGCCTTTGGCGAATGATTTTCCAAGATTAGCTTAACATTGCCGCGATCGGGTCGTCATCAGGGTTTTCCTGAACGGCCAATTCACGCTAGCCCGTTTTATTTTACTCAGTGGAATTTCAGGTATCATCGACAGGTTTTAGCCAAAAAAAAAGCCTGATCCCAAGCCTGCGGAAAGTTGTGCGTCATATTTGTGGAAGTGGCATCCTGTGAGTGGAATTCCATGAGTCGAGGCTTTGTTTTCAAGAATAGGCAACAAGAAGGCGGGCAACATGTTACAGAAATTGGGCGTGTGTCGGTTGATGAGTATGCTGGCGTGTGTGACGGGGCTTGGCGTTTTTGGCCTGGGCGAGGTAAAGGCCCAGAACGCGATTGTCATTCGTGGGATGGACGATCTGGCAGCCTGTTCGCCGGCTCAGCTTGAACAACTCTTTCGACAGGGGTATGTGACGGGTATACCGACAGGCAAAATGAAGGCAATGCCTTTGATGAACCCGGGCAAGCCGCAGGCCAGGATAGCATCGCGGGCTGGTCGGCTGGTTTTTTCGGGCAAGGTGATTGCTGATGATGCTTCAGAGGCTAAGAACATTTTTTTCGGTGTGCAGATGATCAAGGGTGTTTTTCGAATTGAGCCGAGCGTGCGTGATGCGCAACCAGCGATCATCCTGGATTATTCGGGAACATCGCTGGTTTATCGGAATTTTCGCGACGAGATTCGCGAGATTTCACCAGGGCTTTATCTTGGGTATATGATGGACGTTCGGGATTCGTCTGCCACAGCCCGCCGGTGGTTTGCGTTTGAGTCGGGATTATAGGAAATTCATGCGGATTGCTAAGTTTATAACTACTGGTTTTGTCAAAATGCATTGCAAAACCGGTGGGAGAAACGTAGAACTTGTTGGAGTAGCTTTCCATCAAAAAACGGAGTTTGTGAAACTATCAGAATTACTGATAAGTTTCATGAAATTTCAATGATGATGGATGTTGTCGGTCGGCAAAAAAATTCTGAAAATCCGAATTTTAGAACATTTGGCCGACCGGGATCGTATCAAACACAGACAGCCTGATCATGAAAATAGCCGGTTGTGCGGCGAATTCTGATAAAAGGTTGTCGGATGCTTCAAAACGCTAGATTCACGGGGCAAGACAATGAATTTGGAAATCCATGCCGATCATGTGACGGTTGAAGAGACCTTCAGGTCCTATATTGAAAACCATCTTGATCTTGCGACAAATCATCATGAACAGCAGGTCGGGCGTGTGACGGTGCATCTGGTGGATACGAACAAGGGTAAGGGTGGGGCCAAAGATGTTTCTTGCAAGATTGTGGCACACCTGCTGAATCCGCATCTGGAACTTGTGGCTGAGGGTCGCGACCACGACCCGATGGCTGCATTTAATGCTGCCAATCACAAATATGGTGCTTTGCTGAAGAAGCGGATTGAAAAGACGCAGAACCACCACCCTGATAAAACCTATCATCACCATAATAATCCGGATCTTTGATTCGGTCGGAGACGCATGGGGCCCCTGTCGAGAAGACGGGGCCCGCTTTTTTTGTTTGACAAGTAAGGTGTTTTTATGAAGAATACGCTCGATACAGATTAATTTGTATCAAAACGAACGGACTTTGCCCCGGGCTGATTGTTTTTGGCTCGATTCGTTGGGTAACCTTTAATGAGGGTTCAGTTTAGATGGGTGTTTTCCAAATTTTTCTCGACAAGAATGGTCAGTTCCGCTGGCGAATGATGACGCTTAACGGAGAAGTTCTGGCGGTGAGTGAAGGCCATCCGACCAAGGACTTATGCCTTTATGCAATGGAAACCATGCGTCGGCTTGCCGAAAGATCAACAATTGATGATCTCACGGCATCCGCTCGCTGATTGTTTTTGATTCAGTATCCAGGCTGCCTGCCAGACAATGTTTTTGTTTCTGAAAAATCAGACTGGTGCTTGAATCTTTGGGAAGAGCGGCTGGGGCTTGCCATCAACCAGTTCAGCGGTGACATTCCAATCAACAGTTCTACTGGCAGTTGTTGAAATCGAGTTATACTCAACGACTTCCCAGGCTTCGACTTCGCCGAAATTAAACGATTTGTAAAATATTTCGGCTGTAGCAGGCAGGAATGGTTTGATAAGAATGGCTATCACACGTATGGCGTCGGCCAGATTGGCAAGTACCACGCGGCACGCGTCGCGGTCGGTCTTGATCAGCTTGAATGGCTCGGTGTTTTGAATATAGCGATTTGCCGTGTCCAGCACCTGCGACCAGATGAGTTGCAGGGCCTGGCTGTATTCGAACCTGGCCATCATGGCAGAAAGTTCCGTGGCAAGGCTCGTTAAGTCAATCCCGCTGCACCAGTCGGTCGGGGCAATGTTGGCCGAGCCTTCGAGCCTGCCCTCAAAATAGCGCATGCACATGGAAATCGTACGGCTGTAGAGGTTGCCGAGATTATTCGCCAGGTCAGAGTTATAGATCTCGGTAAACCGATCCTCGCTAAAATTGCCATCGCTTCCAAACGGGCATTCTCGCATGAAGTAATAGCGGAAAGGCTCTGATCCAAAAGTTTTATAGACAGTCATCGGGTCGATTGCCGTGCCCGCCGACTTCGATATTTTCTCGCCCTTATTATAAACAAAGCCATGTGCAAAAACGCTTTGCGGCAAGGGCAGCCCAGCTGCCATAAGCATGGCTGGCCAGAGGGCGCAGTGGAATCGCGTAATGTCTTTGCCAATCACATGCACACTGGCTGGCCAAAAGCGGTCGTAAAGGGAACTTTCGTCTGAGCCATAACCCAAGGCTGTGATGTAGTTTAACAGAGCGTCGAACCAGACGTAGATGGTCTGTTCTTCGTCAAATGGCACACGAATGCCCCAGACGAAGCCCTTGCGGCTGATGGAGACATCCTGAAGCCCGGCTTCGACAAGATTTACGATCTCGTTGCGGCGACTTTCCGGCTGAATGAAATCAGGATGTGTGCGAAAGTGATCCAGCAGCCGGTCGCCGAAGGCTGAGAGGCGAAAGAAGTAATTTTCTTCCTCGACCTGCCGAAGTTCCTGCGCGGGATGGTTCGGGCAGCGACCGTCAACTACTTCTTTCTCCGTCTTAAAGGCTTCGCAGCCATTACAATAGAGACCAGTGTAAGACTTTTTGAAGATGTGCCCGGCATCGAACACGGTCTGGATAAACTTGCGGCAGCCGGCGTGATGACGTTCCTGGCTGGTCTGGATAAAGTCGTTGTTTGAGACATTCAGGGCCGCCCAGACTTCCTGAAACTGGCGGGCCATATCGTCCACATATGGCTTGGGTTCCATACCAAGCTCGGCGGCTCGCTGGCTGACCTTGATCGTATTTTCATCGTTACCCATCAGGAAATGAACATCGCGGCCGTTCATCCGCTGAAACCGCGCCTGAACGTCGGCCCCTATTTTTTCAAATGCTGTGCCAATGTGTGGGCGGCTGTTGGGATAGTCAATCGCGGTGGTAATGAAGAACGGAGTCTTGCCAGCGGGCATGCCTGTGCTTCCTGAAGTTTAAAAATGACAAGGGTTTCCGGGGGATTCAATCCCACGGAAACCGCAGTCGGGTTTCAATATGTTTATTCTAGCGAATTTTACATGATAGGTGAAATCAGGCCGGATGTTGCGCCCTGCTTCGTCGCAACATCCAGAATCCAAACCCGGTGAGGGTGAGGCCTGAGATGATCGAAGCAGGTTCCGGAACCACAATTTGCTGGCTGGGGTTTACCGCAGGCTTGATTACGGGATTCACGGCCGGTGTAATCGGATTTGTACGGAAGTAAGTGTCCCAATCCATGACCTGGGCAATTGTTCCATGATATTGAGCGAACCGGGCGGCATTAATGGCACGACGCGACCAGAGATCGTTGACAAACGAACTGTTCGGCAAAAGCCCGGTGGCATTAGCTGGCCTGAGCCTTGAAGCGAATCGCATGCGTCGCTGAAATGTGTTCCACACCTGAGTCAAATTGACCGGGCCTCGGCCCACCGAAGCGGCACTGATGTTGCCGCCCTGACGAGATGCTAGTTTGGCCCACAGAGCCTGATTTTTCGCCATGTTCTGGTTTAACCAGGCCTGACGCATGCTCTGGGGTGCAGCAATGTTAGCCGATCGAATCGCGGCTGCCTCGAGATTCAAGCCGCAGAAGCCGGTCAGCAACATGGCCAGAACCAGTCGCAACCCGCCGTTCAGTCGCAGCGTCGGTCGTTTCATAACCTTAATCCATCCATCACAAGGCTTTAACAGAAGTGTTCCGTCCATCCATGGACATCGCCGGCTTCCCTGCCCGCGGAACACTTCTGCCATTGATCCTTTTATCGATCGGTGGGGTTATATGACTTGAATGTGTTTTTTTATTTATTGGGAATAGATTGTTTGTGCTAACAGTCAGGGAACTAGCGAATGAACCGGTTTAATAATTAACTATATGAAATTAAATAACTTGGAGTGAATGTGTTTGCAACATGATTTGGCGGGGCGACCCGTCGTCGCCCCGCCTTAGAGTTTCGTTTCAAGCGTTTTTGGGAGTGGCCCAGTGCCCTTCCCGATAGGCCCGCTTCAGCATGGCATTGGCCTGGGAGTCGTTGACAAACTTTTCGGCTGATGGGTCGAAAGTCAGTGTCCGGCCCACGCGGCAGGCGATATTCGCCAGGTGACAAAGCGATGTCGATAAATGGTTTATCTCAATTTCGGCCGTGGCCGTAGCCTTGCCCGCGATGGTCGCCAGAAAATTCTCGTGGTGGGCCGGCAGGTCGAAAGTTCCCTGCATTTCTTCAATGAGCTTGTTCTTTGGCCCATACATCTTCCAGCCGCCCACTTTGCCCAGGATCAGCATGCCCTTGGTGCCGTAATAGGCATCGCCATTTTCCCAGCCCTCCTGCACATAGGGCGACCAGTCTCGCTGTTCGTAAACCAGCATGCGCTTGTGCTTTACGTTGTCGTCAGCCGGCCATTCGAAGACGCAATACTGTGTGTCGGGAAATTGCTGGTCGTCGTCGAAGAAATACTTGCTGCCAGTGGCCGTGATTTTGGTGGGATGGGTATCGACACCCAAGCCCCAGCGGGCGATGTCAATATCATGCACGCCGTCGTTGCCGATATCGCCCACGCCGAATTCGTACCAGAACCGCCAAATGGCATGCAACAAGTTGGATTGATAGGGCCGTTCGGGTGCGGGGCCAAGCCATTTGTCGAAGTCCAGATGCGGTGGCGGCTGGCTGGGCTGCTTGTGGCCTATGTTGCCGCGCTTCTGTGAATTCCAGGCCTTGGCCACCAGCACGTCGCCAATGGCGCCTGACTTGATCCGCTTCATAGCCTCCTGAATATGGTGCGTGCTGCGGCTTTGTGTGCCCACCTGCACCACTTTTTTGCTGCGGCGGGCGGCTTCGATCATCAGCCGGCCTTCGCGAAGATTGTGCGAGCAGGGCTTTTCCACATAAACATGCTTGCCGGCATCGCAGGCCAGAATGGTGGCCGGGGCGTGCCAGTGGTCGGGTGTGGCGATCCAGACAGCCTGAATATTCGGGTCGTCGAAGATCTTTCGCATGTCGTTGGTGGCCATGGGGGCCGGATGGCCAGCTTCTGTCACTATTTTTACCGACTCGGCAAGCCGATTGGCGTCTACATCGGCCAGGGCCGCCACTTTCACTTTAGGGTTTTTCACCAGCAATTTCAGGTGGCCAGTGCCCATGCCGCCGCAACCGATTAAGGCAACTGGCATTGGTTCGGCATCAGCGGCCTGTAGTTGGGTGGTCATTTCGGCAGCCAGAACGGCGCCCGAGGCTTCCATCAATGTGCGTCGATTCATTTTTCGCATGATCAAATTCTCCCTTCTGATGCATGTCAATTTATGAGGTGAGCGACCATGGTTCAACAAACAATTGCATGAAAATTGCAAAAATTAAGGAGTTTAACAGGAACGCATCGGCTGCCAAAAAAGTGCTTGAGAATTGCAGTCGGGATGTTCAGAATAAGAATTATCAAAAGAGCAAAATCGCTATCAACAAGGACTTTTTTCATGAATCGGCGCCAGTTTGCCACCATTTCGGCCAGTTCTGCATTGGGTTTGTCAGTCAGTACCTTGTTGGCAGGGCAAAACGAGGGATGGATAGACCTGATTGGCGGGTCGGCCAATGGGCTTGAAGCGTTTAAAGCCCCGACCGGCTACTGGAAGCAGACGGCAACCGTCGAGCTTGACCCGGCCAGCCCCAGAAAGCTGAAATGGGCTGAAACTACTGAAAACACAGGCATTTGGGTGAATGGCCCGACTGGCAAGACGAATAACCTGGTGACCAGGGCAGCATTTGGCGATATTGAGCTGAAGCTGGAATTTAACGTGCCCACTGGGTCGAACTCAGGCGTGAAACTCCAGGGGCTTTACGAGATTCAGATTTTTGACTCGTTCGGCGTGACTGCCGCGAAGTTTAATGCCTCGGGCATGGGTGGAATTTACCCCCGGGCCGAGCTTCTGCCGCGATATCATCATATTGATGAAGGCTTTCCGGCCAAAGTCAATGCGTCGCGGCCGCCGGGCCAGTGGCAGTCTATGCACATCATCTTTCGTGCCCCCCGATTCGACGCCAAAGGCAAAAAAACAGCCAACGCCGAATTTGAAAAAGTGCTGATTAACGACCAGCTTATTCATGAAAAAATGACATTGCTTGCCCCCACCGGCCATGCTTACGTATTGCCCGAAGTGGCTGCGGGGCCAGTCTTTCTGCAGGGCGACCATGGCCCTGTGGCGTTTCGCAATGTGAAGCTCAGGCCACTGCCGCCCCGGCAAATTTCCTGAGAACCGGTTAAACTCATTTCATAATCAGATTCTGTCCGCAGCCTTTTTCGAGAGCCCAAGAGACCATGTCAGCAACAGAAGCCAGTGTGGAATGCCCCCGCGAGAGACGCCTTTTGATTAACGGTCAGTGGGTTGAGGCGGCTGCCGGTGGCCGGCTTGACGTGATTAACCCTGCCGATGAATCAGTGCTGGCCAATGTGGCACATGGCCGCCGGGCTGATGCCGACAAAGCTGTGGCCGCTGCCGTGAAAGCGTTTGCGACGTGGAGCAAAACCACGGCTTATGATCGAGCGAAACTGCTGAAGAAAACAGCGGAATTGATTCGCGAACGGGCCGACGCCCTGGCCCGGACGATGACGATGGAACAGGGTAAGCCGGTGCCCGAAGCCAAGGCCGAAGTGCTTCAGACGGCCGACACATTTGAATGGTATGCCGAAGAGGCTAAACGGGCCTATGGGCGAACGATACCGCCTTCAAACGGCATGAAGCGGCACATGGCGATTTCGCATCCGGTGGGGGTGGTTGGAACAATCACACCCTGGAATTTCCCGATGGCGCTGGCCAGTCGCAAGATTGCCCCAGCCCTGGCCGTGGGCTGCACGGTGGTAAGCCGCCCGGCCGACCAGACACCTCTTTCACTTGTCGGCCTGTTTGAGTGTCTGCAGGAAGCCGGGCTGCCCGAAGGTGTCGCGAATTTGTATATCGGTTCGAGCCGCGAATTTGCCGACGCCCTATTTGCCGAACCGGCAGTGCGAAAGATCAGCTTCACGGGTTCGACGGAAGTCGGCAAGGAGCTGATCCGCCGATCGGCCGACAGCGTGAAGCGTGTGAGCATGGAACTTGGCGGCCACGCGCCGCTGATCGTCTTTCCGGATGCTGATGTGGCCCAGGTGGCACAGGCTGCGGTGCTTGGCAAATTCCGCAATAATGGGCAGGTGTGTATCAGCCCGTCGCGATTTTTCATTCACGAAAAGATTCGCGGTGATTTTACCGAAGCCGCCGTGGAATTTGCCAAGGGCCTGAAAATGGGCAACGGGCTTGAGCCCGGCACCCAGGTTGGGCCGATGTTTGAGGCCAAAGCACTGGCCAAGGCCCAGGAACTGGTGGATGACGCCAAAGCCAGGGGCGCGGCCATTCTGACAGGTGGCTGCCGCTCATCGAAATTTGACAGAGGCTTTTATTACGAGCCGACAGTGCTGGCGCAGGTCAATGGCTCGATGCGCATCCTGACAGAAGAGCCATTTGCCCCGGTTATGCCTCTTCTGGGCTTTGAAAATCTGGATGAAGTGATTACGGCTGCGAACAACACGCCCTATGGCCTTGCGGCATATGTTTTCACGAATGATTTGACAATTGCCACGCGAATGGCTGAGGGGCTTGAAGCGGGGATTATTGGAATTAACGACCCGGTGCCTGCCACGCAGCAATGCCCATTTGGCGGGATGAAGGAATCGGGCCTTGGCCGCGAGCTTGGCCGCGAAGGGCTTGAGAGCTATCTGGAAACGAAATATGTTTCCATCGGACTCAGGTTCTGAGCTGATTATTGATCCGTGAGATCGTGTCAACTGAATGATTCAGTTTTGGATTTGGGAAATACAATCAAATTGTATTTCCTGTTTCCATGATTCACTTTTTCAGCAGAGTTTGATAAATGAATTTCTACTGGGTTTACAATATCCCGACACCTATGTTGGGATTATTGGTGATTTTTATTGTTGACGTTATAGGATTCGTGGGGTTGCTTGCCACCAGGCCTCTTGTGAAATTCTATTTTACGAGACACGGGCATCATAACGAGATTGCAGGCTATTATTTTGCTGCAATATCACTGCTGTATTCACTTATTCTTGGTCAGGTCACATCGATAACATACGCTAATTATCAAGAGGCAAAGCGAACTGTTTCAAGTGAGGCCAGCGAAATTATATCATTAATTACTGAAGTGGATGGTTATCCGCATCCTCTAAAGGATAATCTCAATGAATTATTGATAACATATTTAAAACAGGTGATCGAAACAGACTGGAAAGAGCATCGGGCAGGACTGGTCTCAAACCAGACGACACTGGCACTTGATGACCTTGAAAGAATGATAATTAACCACGAACCAAATTCTGATAACTCGAGGATTTTGCAGGAGAAAGTTCTTGATTCAATCAATAATGTAGTAAAAGCACGTGCGATTCGAATTCAGTATGTCAGTAGTGGACTGCCTGCGACTTTCTGGTTTGTGATTGTCATTGGTGCCATATTAACAATTTCATGCTCATGGTTGTTTTATTTTCCAAATACCAGGCTTCATCTGTTTCTGATCTTGTTTTTCAGCACCATGGTTGGTCTTGTCGTTTTTCTGAGTCTCGTTATGGACAATCCATTTCGAGGAGATGTCAGTGTTAATACAGATGGGTATCAGGACGCAATCGAATTCTATTATGAATTACAATCCAGGCGTGCAATTAAGGCTATGTAAGTAATTATTACATAGCCTTATTCCTGTGTTCTGAGAAGAAATCAATACGCGGGTTTGTATTTTTCGATGTTTGATTTGTCAACCACCGGTAATTCGGTGTATATGAGTTTTTCAAGTGTCTTGCCTTCGAAAAACTCCTTGGCAGCTTCCACCGAGCGGCGACCCTGCACAGCGGCGTCCTGCAGGATGGTTGCTGTCATGGTGCCGTTTTTAATGGCGTCGAATCCGTCGCGATTACCATTAAATCCAATCACTACAACGTCTTTCCAGCCTTCGGTTTTCGCCACTTCGGCGGCAGGTACACCCATTTCGTCGGCCTGGGCCACGATAGCCTGAATTTCGCCGGGTTTGAAGCGGCGAACCAGGTCCGTCATGATGCTCTTGGCCTTGTCTTCCTGAAAATCGGCGTAACGGTCGTCGGCGATGGTGATTTCTTTATGAGCGGCCAGGATTTTATCAAGCCCTGCCTTGCGCGATCGCTGCGGGCTTGAGCCCTGGGTGCCCTGAAGATAAATGATCTTGCCGCCCTTGGTTCCGAGGGCCTTAACAAGGGCCTCGCCCTGCGATGTTCCGCCGGCGGTGTCGTCGGCTCCGACATACGTCACTACCTTGCCG
>JBEITT010000065.1:0-29583 GCA_040374745.1 Planctomycetaceae bacterium
CGGCCAATTACCGGCTTTCCAACATTGCCATGAAAGACGGCAGGCTGTTAACTGGCGTGGTCATCTTGCGCACTGCGGCCACGCTTGGCGTGCAGACTCCTACGGAACGAATTGATATCGACAACCGCGACGTGGAACAGGTGCGTGAAACCGAACAATCGCTTATGCCCGAGGGTCTTCTACAAAACCTTAAGCCTGAAGAAGTCCGCGACCTGATCGGTTTTCTCATGAAGAAGTGACAATCACCAATCTTAAAATCAGAATCGCAGGCGACACGTGCAATTGTGCGGCCTGCGATTCTTGATGGTTGAGCAACTGAATTCACTACATCAGGCAATGAGTTCAGGAATTGGTTTGCCGTGATCAACAATCGGTGTGGGGCGGCCGTTGAAATCGCGGATCGTCGTGGTGGCTGAGTCGATTCCGAGATGGTGATAAATCGTGGCCAGAAAGTCGCCAGGGCCACAGATCCGCTCAATCGAATCTTCTCCACGTTTGTCGGTGGCACCCACAAACTTGCCGGTTTCAATGCCGCCACCGGCCCAGATATTTGAGAAACCACGAGGCCAGTGGTCGCGGCCGGGCTGGGTCGTGCCTGCCGGGGCACTGGCGTTGCCCGCACCGGTGCTGGGCGAGTGTTCAATCTTGGGGGTGCGGCCAAATTCACCGGTCACAACCACCAGCACCCGCTTATCAAGCCCACGGTTATAAATATCTTCAATCAGGGCCGACACGGCCTGATCATAGGCCTCTGAACGAAACTTCATCGCTTCAAAGACGTTATGATTCACGGCATGGTCGTCCCAGTTACCCACGCGGCCACACAGGGGTCCGCTCAGGCTGGTAGTCAAAATATCCACTCCCGCTTCGACCAGCCGCCGCGCCATGAGCAATTGCTGGCCCCAGGCATTGCGGCCATAGCGGTCGCGAATGCGTGGGTCTTCGCGAGAAAGATCAAAAGCGATCTTCGTCTGCGGATTAGTCAGAAGCGTCATCGCCTGCGACTCAAATTCATCAAGGGCTGCCAGTTCGCGGGCATGGTCGAAGCTTCGCTCCAGCGTGTCAAGTCGCTGCCGCAGACCACTACGCCTCCCCAGCCGCCGCACTTCGTTCATGTCGGTCATGCCGATATTCGGCACCGAAAAATTCGGCAAATCGGGATTACCTGATACGACAAATGGCGAATAGCTGTCGCCAAGATAGGCCGGGCCATTGTATTCCAGCGGCGGATTGATGCCGACATAAGCCGGAAGCGGATTATTGCGGGGCCCGCGTTGGGCCAGCATATAGTTGGAAACGGTCATCCAGTCCGGATATTTCGGCTTCGGTTTGTCACGCGTGTCCGGGTCGCCCGAAAGCAGTTGCATTGAGCCGGCCGGGTGGCCGCCTGCGGTCTGCCGCATCGACCGCAACACCACCATTTTATCGGCAATCGCCGCCTGCCGGGGTAGAAGTTCCGTGAACTGAAGGCCCGGCACCTTGGTGTCGATCAGCTTGAACGGGCCACGGTATTCGCTGCCCGAGTCGGGCTTGGGGTCGTAAGAGTCAAGGTGAGACAAGCCGCCAGGCTGCCACACCATGATCACGGCCTTTCGCTCACTGGCGGGGGCTGTCGTCTGGGCTCTCAGCTTGAGAATCTGAGGCAGGCTGAGCGTGGCGAATCCGGCAAGACCCGTCTGCAAGAAGGCTCGGCGGCCGCTGATTCCAAATGGAACGGGCCCAGGGCAAGCCGGGCCGGAGTGGTCAGGATAGTGCTTTTTCATTTCTTCTCCGCCGGCTTGACGACAATGGTAATGGGTTCGCACACGACAATATCTGCAATATCGCGCGGGGTGGCGGCATCCGTCGCCCGCTTAAGCTGCTGCTTGGTCACATTCAGGGCATCGGTGGCGGCCTTCATCCGAGAATTCATGCTCGCCATCGTCTTCTGCACCTGCTCTTTTTTCTCGGCCGGGGCGGCTTTGGCCTCGTCCATCAGCTTTTTCACTTCGGCCTCAAGCTGCTTCACTTCCAGCGACTGCTTCTGCGAAGTCGCCTCGGCCTTGGCCACGGCATCAGGCTGGTGTCGGTACTTCGCCACCGCCCCGCCCAGAAATGACACCTGATATTCGCCCGGTGGCGTTTTCAGCTTGGCCAGATCAAGCACCACATCGGCCGTATCAGCCTTGATCGAAACATCCAGACGCTGGCCGGAATCAAAGCCGGCACCAATCGAGCGCACCTGGATCTTGTCGCCCGAAAAATCACTCCGACGCGTCAGAACCAGCGGAATCGTCAGCTTCTCGCCGGCTTTCACTTCAAACTTCGGCGATTTGGCCGTAATTGTCAGCGGGGCCTTGTCAATTCCGCTGACCGAAACCGGAACATCAGTCACAAGTCGGGGGCTGGGTATTTCGCCCCATGAATCCGGGATCGGCCAAGCCACCGAGGCATAATGCACCGGGTGGCTTACAGGCTTGCCTTCCATTGTGGCCGTACCCGTGAATGTGGCATTGGCATAGCCGCGTGGGGCACTTTCGTCAGCGGTGATCAACATCAGGCCATACGACTTGCCGGCCGGTATCCGCAACCCCGTGGCCCGCACCCCCCTGGGCAGATTCGTCATGGTCAGGTTAATGTCGCCATCAAACCCATCCCGCCGCATCGCAACCACTTCCAAAGCCATTGTGGCACCGCCACGCAGGGCAATTGGTTTGGAAAGGGCGTTGCGGTCGCCGTTTCGAAGCTCCATGTGGATCGCCCATGAAACCAGGGCAAAATCAGGCTCGGGCTTCCGAATTACCAGCCGATACTGATTGGCCGGGTCGCTGCGCGTGCCGCCAAAAAGGTCGGTCACCTGCAGGCGATAAACGCCGTCTTCCTTAATTTCCAGCTTGCCCATAAAGTCAGAAGTGCCTGAATTATAAGGCGGGCCATCATAGGCATAGCCATTGCTTGAAACTTTCACCGGGCTGGCAATGTCCGTCAGTTCCAGCACATCCACCAATTTTTCGCCTTCGGCCGATTTCACCACCTTCTGCACCAGGGCCGATGCATCGGTCGGTCGGCCAAGCCGTTCAGAAGCCAGCTCCACCCACCAGGTTTCGCCCTTTTTCGCATTGAATTCATAGACATCCACATCAGCCGCAGGGAAAAACGACCCGCCAATATCCGCTGGAAGCGTGATTTTTTGAATTTTCGATACAGCCACATTTGGCTCGGCTTCCGTTGTGGCAGCCGCTGTGGCCAGCCCTTCTGGCGGCCAAGAAAAAGCATTCACTGCCCGAGTTGTTGCCTGTCGCTCGATCGGCGTGCCGGGCTTTTGCTCCCATAATCCCAGGCGATAGTAAAATGCAGGGCCGCCCTTGAATGTCAGTTCATGAATTTTAATTGTGTATTTGCCATCTTTCGGGGCCGTGAAATCAAGAACACCGCCCCGCCGTTCGACCACCAGGTCGCGACCAGCCTCATCACCAATGATCACCGTGGCATTCAGCTTCGAATCAATACCCCGGGTGGCACAGTCCACAATCAGCCGCTGCCCTTTTTTCGCCTGAAACGCCAGAAAATCAATCGCCCGATCAGCCACCGTGCCATTGCACACCGAATTGACCGGCATTTCAATGGCCGAGGCCAGCGTGTTATTCGGCTTGGTTTCCAGGATTTCGTCAAGCGTACCAACAACAAATACGCGCGACGACGAAATGCCCAGCCGCGTCATGATCCGGGCTTCATAAAGCCCTGGTGGGCAGGCTTTGTCGATCTTGACCTGATATTTGTCAGGAACAACCTTCCCCTCGGCATCTTTCTTCGGCGTGGCTTTAATGCGAGAGTCAGAAAAGATCAGTTCGCCGGCATCGTCGAGAAAATCTCCGGTAATGGCAATTTCGACTTCGCCGCCTACCTTGCCGCCCATGGGAGTGGTTGTCAACAGACGGGGTGCCGGCAGGCCGACGGATTGGCCCGAGACCTGGCTGGACAACCCGAAAATCAGAATGCCTGATGCCAGAAAACAGGTCGTTTTGCGGAAGATCGCTGTCATGGCAAATCCTAGTGATTGAACAGAAATTCTTTGGTATTCATCAGGGCCCAGATCAGGTCCTGAAAATTCTCGCGGGCTGCCCGCTGGGCGTCAATCGGCCGCCCATCGGCATCCGTCCGCTTCTCCGTCAGATATTCCATCGCCGCCTTCAATTCATCCGGCTTCGGCTCGCGGGAAAATGCCACCTGATAGAGCTCGCGGATCTTCTCCTCGTCGGGTGTCTTGTCCTTCGCCAGTCGCTGCGCCCGGCCCGTCTGGCTGGCCAGTTTCTGCTTAATATCACCCGCATTGACCAAATGCAGGCTCTGGGCCAGGCTTGAAGACTGCACCCGCTCGCATTCACAAACACTTTCGCCCTCAGGCCGACCAAAAACCCGCAGAAACGGCGAGGCCCGGTTATAGCTGTTATCCGGCAGAGCCACCGCCCGCGTGCCCGGCGGCAAATTGGCAAAATCAGTCTGTGTGGCGGCCAGTTGGTCGATCGAGTCAAGCAACACTTCTGCAGGGAGACGGCGTGGATAATACCGCGAATAATTCTGCCGGTCGCCCACGTTTTCCTGATTCGGCACCGAACTGAGCTGATAGGCGTTGGAAAGCACAATCACGCCCACCAGCCCACGAAGGTCAAAGCCGCTCTTGATAAAGTGCTGCTCAAGCGCAGCCAGCAGTTCGGGGTTGGAGGGAGGGTTCGTGTCGCGAATGTCATCCTCAGGCTCAATCAATCCCCGCTGGAAAAAGTGCTTCCAGTAGCGATTGACCAGGGCCCGAGCGAAAAACGGATTCTTGGGCGACTTCATCCAGTCGGCCAGTTTCAGCCGGGGGTCTTCGTCGGCTGCAATCGAAGGTACGGCGTCGCCCAAAGCAACCGGCTTCAGGGCCGCACCGCTCTTGATATTCGTGGCCGTGGCCATGCCACGTTTGTGGAAGATCAAATCTTCACCGCGCGTGCCGGAAGGCTTGCGGCCGACCTGCGAGAAGAAAGCGGCCAGCGAATAGTAATCGTCCTGGCTCCAGCGTTCAAAGGGATGATGGTGGCACTGGGCACATTGCATGCGGACGCCGAGAAAAAGCTGGGCGACATCTTCAATCTGATTTTTCGGTTCTTTCACACGCTTGTACCACGCCACCGGCGGGTTGCCGATCACGGTGCCCGTGGCAGCCAGAAGCTCGCGCACAAACTGGTCGTAAGGTTTATTGGCCAGAATGCTGTCCCGCACCCAGGCATGAAATGCAAAGTTTGAAACAATATCGCTGGCGTCGTCGCGGCGATTTTTCAGGACGGCTGTCCATTTAGCGGCAAAAAAATCAGCGTAATCAGGGCTTCGCAGAAGGTCGTCAACCACCGTTTCCCGCCGGTTCGGGTTTTTGTCGGCGAGAAAGGCCTTGGTTTCGTCCTGCGTGGGCAGCCGGCCGGCAATGTCAAGTGTGACCCTTCGCAGAAAGGTCGAATCGTCGCAAACCGGCGAAGGCGGAATGCCCAGGCCTTTCAAATTTGCGAATACCGCTTCGTCAATAAAATTCTTCACCGGCGGCAGCTTTTCCACCCTGGCACCCAGCGGCACAGCAGCATTAAAAACAGCCACCCTGCCCTGATACCGCACCATAACCGCCACCTTGCCGGGAATGTCGGCAATCGTCACCAAACCTTTGTCAGAGACTTCCGCCATGGCCGGGTCGTTCGACTCAAACAGGGCCTGGCCCGTCACATCGCGTTTTTTACCATCGGAATAAACCGCAGTCAGTTGCAACTGCTGCTTCTGGCCCCTTTGCAGAAAGCCCTTCTCCGGCTGCAATTGAAGACTGGCCAGCACAGGTCCGCCCGGCTCGTCCATCACCGCACCCTGCTCAATCCACCGCTCTATTGTCTGATACCCCGGCGAATCTTTGGCCAGCCGCACACCACCGCCATGCGGCATTTGCCCGGAACCCTTCAGAAGTACCAAACTCTGCCCCGGCTGAACCAGCGAAATACGCCGCCCTCTCGCTTCTTTCACCAGACTGTCAAAGTCGTCGGCTACCTCGAAACCTAGCAGCGACAGCTGAAAACCTTTCTGGCCGCCATTCGCCTTGGCATGGCACGCACCCATGTTACAGCCTGATTTGGTCAGAACCGGAACCACGTCGTTGGTAAAACTGACGCGTTCCGATTGATCAGCCGCACCTGCCTCAGCGTGTGTAACAACCAAAATAATCGCAGCTATTGCGAACAGAGTTGCCACGCGACCGACTCGGCAAACGCAATTAGGAAAACGGGTTGGCATGGCACAGTTCCGGTCTGAATCTGTCAGCACAGGGCTGGAAAGCAAGGCGGGATCAAACTTTAGAAGATAACCGGCGGGCTCGCCGGGCATTCTGAAGCCTGATTGTTTAACTCTATTATCGTCCTTTTCTTCACAGAACGCAACATGGCTTGGGCCTGTCGATTTCAAAAAGCAACGATCATGTCAGCCGTATCGAATGGACGATCATGTTAAGCCAAGTCTAAACCTCAGTTCTATCATTGCTTTGCACTCTGCGATCAGTTCACTTTGCTGAATAGCCGCCGTCCATCATCAGCACAGCCCCGGTGAAAAAGCTCGCCATGTCGCTGGCCATGTAGGTGAAAAAACAGGCGACCTCTTCCGGCGAGGCTATTCGCCCGATCGGATGATTGTCCTTGAGCATCGCCATGAACGCTTCCGGGTCGCCCGACTCAATCGCCGATCGGGTCACCAGTGGTGTGTCAATCGTGCCGCAGCCAATCGCATTGACGCGAATACCATGTGGGGCATATTCAATGGCCAGTTGGCGTGTCATCTCGTGCACAGCCCCTTTCGAAGGCCCATAAGCACCTTGCGTCGGTATGCCCGTCTCGCCCGAAATAGAACCCGTGTTTAATACGACACCCGACTTCTGTGCCATCATCACCGGCAGCACATGCCGCCCGGCGAAATACATGGCCTTCACATTGGTGTTCATCACCAAGTCCCATTCCTCGGGCGTGTGCAGGTGCAGCGGTTTCACCACATTAATTCCGGCATTATTCACCAGAATGTCGATGCGGCCAAACTGGCCAGTGGCTGCCCCGGTGAAGCGTCTGGCAGTGTCATCGGTGGCCACATCACCGCCGATATAAATCATCCGGCCACCATGCTCAATTCCAGCCAGTGAGGCTGGAATATCTGCGGCAAGATCAACTGCAACCAGCCCTTGAATTCCAGAATTCAGATATTGTTTGACAATCGCCAGACCAATACCCGAAGCCGCCCCGGTAACAATCGCCACCTTACCTGCCAGCGTAACCTGCATGACTCAAACCCCTCATTGCATTTTGATTATATTTACGGATTCACTGGCAGTTCATTGCAAAGTGCCAGTGCCCGCAGCACCTGGGCTGTTGAAATATAAGTGATATAGTGCTGCGTGTTTTTATACAGAGATTTCATCCACCATCGGCCCGTCTGCCGCTGGTTTGATTTTAACCAGACGATGGCCTTCACAATCCGCGGGTCATCGGCCGGCGTGCCACTTTCACGCAGAGAAACCACGGCAAAGGCAGTCATAAAAGGATCGCTTGCCGGGTCGGCGGCATCAGCCTCGCTGTCAATCATTTTGATGTTTTCGGGCGTGATATTCGGGCCCCATTCGGGCGTCTTGCTGAACGAACGGGTTGACCAGCCTCCATCAGGCTTTTGCAATTTCGTGAGAATTGCATTTGCCGTCGTCATTTCTTCTTTTGAAACCAGTTCGGGCATAATTGCATATAATTGCAACCGCTGAACCCGCTCAAAATCATTCGCCGGTTTAGTATTTTTCAATGCCGATTTCAATTTCTCAACGCGTTTTTTCAATTCGGCGTCGCTGTTTTTCTCAAGCCAGCCGGGGGCTGCCACCATCGCCCGCAGCGATTGCAGTCCCAATTCATAATCGGTTCGGATATAGGGAATTTCCACCTTGGTTGACGTTGTCCACAGACCATCGTCTGATTGACGCATCAACAGATCTTTAATTGACTTTTCCGTCTCGGCCGAGAGCTTGCCAGTCACAAATTTATCCCACTGTGCCAGCCCAAGCGTTCGCCACACGGCAAAAATCACATCGGCATACATCTTCTTGCCATCACGTATCTGCGGTTCGGCCACCGAATCAGGCACCGTTGTGGCAAAAATGTCATAAACTTCCTTCTGCGGCTGGCCAAACAGTTTTGTAAGCTGCGTGCGTTCTGCCAGATAGACACCCGTCGAATGACATGCGATGCACTTTCGGCCACGCGTCCACGAAAGAGCCCCATCATCCAGATATTTCACGGCGGCCTTCACCGATTCCGGGCCAAATGCAATTTTCGGCTCATCAGCACTTGCGGCAGGCACTTTGATGCCGCCCGCGTCGTATTGCCAGGCAGGTTTTGCAGGTTTTTTCTCTTGGGCCAATAATGAAGTCTGGTTTATAGAAATACAGGTGACAAACAACAATACCATCGTGCATCTGTCAAATAGAGCCGGGCTTGTCAAAAAAGTCATCGTCGTTCTCCCTTGGGTTGATTGTCAAACGATTCGAATGTTGAGTGTTTCAATGCTGGCGTGGCCTGATTTACGGAACGGGCGTGGCATGGGCTGGGCCTGACCATTTTCGTCGATGGTACGGCAGCGAAAATGATATTCGCCCGGCTTTTGGGCAGGCATCATCGCAGCCCAATGGGCATTGGCCAGTTTCATTGGCCAGGTCAGCGGGCGACCTTTGGCGGAAAAGCCGAATGTGGGCTGCGAAATCACTCCGTTTTCCAGGCAACTCCATCTTTCCGGAGACGGCAATATTTCGGCATCTCGCCAGTGGGCGGATGTAAAATAAGGGTCGTCGTCAGGCCATTTTTTATCGGCAGGGTCGATAGCCACCTGCACTTTCTTCAGGCCCGATACACCCACCTGGGCATAACCGGATGCAGGAATGAAATCACCCGACTTCATTTCGATTGGTAGCTGAAGGCTGGCCGCGAAAGTTTTCAGGGGGCTGTCGATGTCATTATTCTGGTTGGCATAGGTATCGTTGGCATGCGGCAGATTGGTTAATACGATTTTATTAAGCCATTTGATGGATTTAAATCCGTATCCCTCGGGCACAACCATGCGCACAGGCCCGCCGCGCACCACATCAAGCCACTCGCCATTCAGCTTGTAGCATAGAATCACCGGCGGGATGCCCTGGGGATCTTCCAGCACCCGGCCGATCGGCAAAGAGCTTTGAAAGAGTTGTTTCGGGTCGTTATTATGAAATCCATGATAATACACCCGTCTGAGGTTTTCGCGAGGGCGTGTCATCCACACGATTTCCCGCAACGGCACGCCTTCCCACAGGCCCATCCCCAATGGGCATCCCATGTTCAGACAGGTCATCACCTTGGCGAATCGCACCGCATGCTTTTCGGCAATTTTCAAAAGTTCGGCGAAATCAATTGCATTTCCTTTTGCAATCGATCGCTCGTTTAATAGTCGTGCCGGGTTTTCTGGGTCTGAAACCACCTCAAGCCGCCAGGTTTCTTTCGTCAAACCCACTTCTCTCAGCTTTTCCGGCGGTAATTTGTGAGGTACCGGATTACCCCTGGAAACATCCTGAAATGCCCCATGTGGAGTAAAATAAGGGTCGGCAATCGCGCCGGCTTTTTTCGGGTCAACCGGCCTGGCCGTCTGTGGCCCTGCCACTGATTCACCTGTTCTAATCATGCACAGACCGGCCATTGAGAGCCCCAACCGCGAAAAATAGCGACGGCTCAGTTTCTCATGTTCCTGCAGAAATTGATTTTCCGGCCTCGTCATTCCTGTCTCAATTCTCGGTTATTTCATAAAGATGCACTTCATAACCCTTGAAACGATCTTGAATTGTGCCCCCGTTGGCTTTGATTTGGCGATCTTCGCCCAGCACGCGAATCGTCCTGTCTCCTGCTCCCGTGAATTGTAATTTCATTTCCGTTTCGCCATTACGCATGGAAACGGCAAAAACATAAGTTTTTCCACCATTTTTCCGAACCGAGACGGCCAAAGGCACATCTTTATTCGACGATTCCACCTTATATTCGGATTTTGACACTTCTGGCGAATGAATCACCGGTGCCAGCGTTTTGATTTGTGAATTGATGGATTTAATTTCAGATACAATTTCAGGCCTGGCCAGCAGGCCGGCTTCAATAAATTTCGGCTTGAACTGGTGGGCGAAATAGATAATGCCTTTCGCGCCGTGAATAATGGCCATCCACACTTCGGCTCGCACTTCTTGCGGAGTGGGGCTGCGTTTTTCATTACTGATGCCGGTGGTTTCAATGCAGCACCAGACATCTTTTTTGTCAGATGTCCATTGCCTGAGCCGCTCAACGCCCCTGGGCACATACCAGAGATTGCCTGCGATTTCTTTTTTGTCATGCACTGCCGGATAGATGTCGAACGAGACAATATCGGCACCTTTGGCATATTCGGCATAATCTTCGGGATGATTGGTGCGCACGCCCCGGCCATAATAGCCATCCCAGGCCACGCCCTGGCCGAGATTCAGGATGACTTTGCGGGAAGGGTCAGCCTTCCGGATTTTTTCATAATCTTCAATAATTTTGGAAGGGAGAATTGGTGGGCCATAACCCTTGCCCTGACCAAGAGATTGGGCGTTATCCGGCTCGTCGCCGTGCATCCATGCGGCGATGGTCGGGCGATCGAGAAAAGCCCGGGCCTGATTGTTCAGCCCGCACACCACTCGCAGGCCGGCTTTGTCAAGCTGGTCAAGCTGTTCTTTGGTTGGCCCACGCCACAGGCCAACATACAAGTTGATACCAATATCTGCATACTTTTGGGCGTTGCGGGGGTCCTGCAGCCAGACAGCCATCGGGAAAAAATCCGTAGATTGATCAATGCCCCTGATCGCTGCATCGTTGGCAACAGACTGGTTCTGGCTGATCGCAAGGGAACTGATCAAAAGAAGGACTGATAGCATTGAAAGTCTTGCCTGCTGTTTGGTTAAAACCGGTTTGGCTGGGGCTGGAAGGATACGTTCCGGGTTGGCTGATTATTATGAATTATTATGCTCGTGCCGGATGAGGCTTGCAATATTCCTTCACCCGAACGTCATTACCAAATGGCATACCAGAAAGGAACTTGCGACAACAGCAAAAAAAACAGGAATTTTTATTGCAGACTATGACCACTTGATTTACGATAAATCATTGTCCTTCCAGCTTAAAAATCCGGTACGTCATATATTTCCGTTCAGTGTTAATTCATTGATAGGAATTTGACGTTAAAGGATTGATCCACTCTGAAACGATTCCCTTTGGAGGTCTTAACGATGACAAAAAATCGTCGCGGTTTTACGCTCATCGAACTGCTCGTGGTTATCGCGATCATCGCGGTACTCATCTCTCTCCTTCTTCCAGCAGTTCAGTCAGCCCGTGAAGCAGCCCGCCGTGCCCAGTGCGTGAATAACCTCAAGCAACTCGGCCTGGCCTGCCATAATTATCACAGTGCCAATGGCAGCTTCCCTACCGCCATGTATCTTCACCCGGTATTCGGGCCCACTTCAGGCCTGGCCTGGAACAATTCCAGCTTCCTTGTACTGTTGCTGCCACAGATGGAACAGCAGCCCCTGTCGAATGCTGTCAACTTCAGCATCATGTGGGGTGACCAGCTTGGTGGCGGCTGGCGCTGGAGCCGTACCTACATGGGTCAGCAGAACCAGACAGTACGATTGACAATCCTCAATTCGCTGATCTGCCCCTCAGATAACAGCCCGAATATTGATAACTTCAATGCCGACGAAATTATTGGCCAGCAGGGTGCTGGAACGTCTTATGTCGGCAACATGGGTGATAACTGCCTGGCCTGTGCCCCTGCAGCCGGAACAGTAACCATCTGCTCTGATACCGGTCGCCTGTGCCGTGGCCCACAACTCGGACACAACCGTACCGCAGCCAATGGCCAGGATACAGATAACGGCGGTATGGCAGGCAGCGGCATCTTCTGGGCCTGGGGCCCGAATGTCAGCGTGAATACCGTGACCGATGGCACCAGCAACACATTCATGTGCGGTGAACAGATTCGCGCTGTCACCCGCTGGAACTGCTGGGTCCAAGCCAACCAGACCATCGGTTCAACGGCCATTCCGCTGAACTACAAGCTGCAGCCGGCCAACGTGGAAAACTGGACCCGCCAGTATTCCTTCCGCTCGAACCATGCCGGTGGTGCCAACTTCCTGAACGCCGACGGTTCCGTAAGATTCATCAAAGAATCGATCGCTTTCCCGGTTTACCAGGCTTTGAGCACACGCGGTCAGGGCGAAGTCATTTCGGCCGACTCTTATTGATGAACATCCAAGGCACCGGCCTGAATTTAATGACGCAGGCCGGTGCTGATCTTACACGCCTCTCTACATTCAGGAGACACACTTTGAAGTTCCATTTCTCTGCGTTGCCTCAGGCTGCATTGGTCCTGGCTGTCACTCTTGCGATGACCGGTTGCGGCAAATCAGGCCCGGAATTTGCCAAGGTTTCAGGCTCGGTCAAGCTAAGTGGCAAACCGCTGACTGCGGGTTCAGTCTCCTTCATTTCAGGTGATCCCAAGCGAAATAACGCTAACGGAAATATTGGTCCTGATGGAAGATATGAACTTCAGACAACCAATCCCGGTGATGGTGCTGAACTCGGTGAATATACGGTGATCGTTTCGGGCATTGACCCCAACGCCCTGAACACCGCCGCCCCTGGCGAACCATTAAAGAAAATGGCGAATCCAGTACCGGCAAAGTATGAAAAACCAGAATCCAGCGGCCTGAAGTTCAAGGTTGAACGCGGTTCAAATACTTTTGACATCGACCTTCAGCCTTAAAGCCGGCCTGTTAAAACTGTTTCAAGCCAGAGGCATCCTCACCGGGATGCCTCTTTTTTTTCTCAGGAAAGATGCCTCAAAAACGGGGCCAGCTCCGTCAGCGGATCGCGTCCTTTTTCCCGCAGCCATTTCACGCATTCAAGCATAATCGGGCCACGATATTCGAGAAAATCAATGGCATCAAACCAGCGATGCCATTGAATCTCACCATGCCCGGGCGGCAAATGAGAGTCGGCCCTGCCATTGTTGTCGTGCACATGCGTGCTTAATAAGAACCTGCCTGCCGACAGGGTCTCCTCCACCACACAGCCGCTGATATGACCATGGCCTGTATCTAATACCAGGCCAATCTGCTCATTTCCCAAAACCTCTATAATTTGCCTCAAGTCAATCATCCTGCTGCCCGGATGCACGCCCTTCGGCATGTTCTCCACACCCAGCTGCAATCGGCTGCCTGTAAGATGATCCGCAAGTCGGGCAAGCGATTCAGTCAATGCATCTCGCCTGATCTCCAATTCGAAAGGTTCAGAAAGACCGCCAGGGTGCACCACCATAAGCCTTGCGCCCATTTCCACTGCAAAATCGGCCGCCCTGCGGACATCGTCGATTGAATCTTCCCGACGCTGCGGTTCAGGGTCTGAAAGATCTACCCGCTGGGCCTTCACCGACTGCCCGCCCCAGGGGCCATGCAGGCTCCACAGCTTCATCCCCGAGGCTTCCAGCCGTGCACAAAGCTCTGCAGCATCGGGCAGCTCGCTCCATCGCGGCAGCAACTCGACAACTTCTGCACCAATGGCCTGTGCCATCATCAGATCAACTGTAAGAATGTCCCGGAGCGGGCTGTGAACAACCATCAGCCCCAGCGGCCGGGACCGGTTTCCACCCGCAATATCGTCACTTCTGATCATAGTTACCACGCTGGCTGATCAAGTTAATCAGCAGGGACTTGTCAATATCCATTCTGGCGTGCATGATTGTTTCATTGGAATCCATCCGCGGCAAGTCGGTCTTTTTCCGCGGTTGAAACGGCCCGGGCCTGCAGGACGTCTGACTGGCTGTGGCTGGCTGGTTTCAAAGAGACTCCAGCCGAACAAGAAATCTGGTTCCTGAAAAAAGCATGCCACCAGCCCCTCTTATCGATCCCGTTAAACTTGATTTCACACAGATTGTTGCTGATCAGGCCACCATTCGCCTGCGTAATCGCCAGCGATTTGAAATGGAACAGATCACGGCCATCATCGTCGAAGACCTGGAAAACCATATGGTCATTGGCTATAAAGATGTCCGTGACGATGAATTCTGGGTGCGTGGTCACATGCCCGACTACCCCCTGATGCCCGGCGTGCTCATTTGTGAAGTCGCCGCCCAGCTTGCCAGCTACTACAGTCACCACCTTGCCGGGCCCGGCCGCTTTATTGGTTTCGGCGGTATGGAAGAAATCCGATTCCGGGGCCCTGTGAGGCCAGGCGACCGCCTCGTGATGATTGCCAAAGCCTCGCGACTGCATCCCCGGCAAACGATCTTTGAAACCCAGGGTTTTGTTGAAGATCTGATGGTTTTTCATGGCAAGATCATCGGCCTGACAATGCCCATAATCAACCCTGTTGAGAGTGTTTGAGAACCACAGGCAACCCACACCTTATAAAGCATAAGATCTGTCATATAGCAGCAATGATCACCGACGAAAGCCCCGGCGACATAGAATCGCCAAGCGACGAATCAGAAGTACTTGACAATAATCTGGCTCATCTGCTCAAACCTCATCCTCTCTTCATTGAAATGGAGGGTTTGCCTGAAACGATCTCTTTCCGGGAAATTTTTGGCAACGATAACCCTGTTGAAATCGAAGTCGGCTCGGGCAAAGCACTCTTTTTACGCCAGGCAACCCAGGCCAGACCGTTCCATAATTTTCTGGGCATCGAAATCGTCAGGAAATATGCTCGCCACGGTGCCGACCGCTTGAAAAACATTGGGGTTGCCAATGTCAAAATCCTGCCCGGCGATGCTCTCCGATTCCTGAGAAAAGTGCCCGACCACTCAGTGACAATTGTCCATCTCTATTATCCCGACCCCTGGTGGAAACGCAAACACCATAAACGCCGGGTCTTTACCACTGAATTCGTTGCCGATGTCCAGCGCATCCTTAAACCCGGTGGCCAACTTCTTATCGCCACTGATGTCGGCGACTACTACGAGCAAGTCATCATGCTCATGAAAGAGTTTTCTCAATTCCAGCCTCTTCCTGCCGAAGAACTTAACGAACCAAAGCACGACCTCGACTACCTCACCAATTTCGAACGGAAGTTCCGCAAACAAGGCCGGCCGGTCTATCGTGTTTCTTATGCACTTGGCAAAGAATTGCCTGGCAGTTAATGCCAGCCTTGATGAAAACTCGTCAGCCTTTTCAGGGCATGGTCAATCGCCCGCTCGAATTCAGACTCCCGGCCAATCGATCTGCGTTTCCGGAAATGCAGGTCAAGCCATGCCAGCCCACCCAGGATGGCACCCGACAGTGCCAGTGGCCGAATCAGCCGGAATTCGCGTTCATCGACAATCCGGTTTTTTACATAAATGTCTACTAAATTATCCTGTTGCGCCAGGTCTTCCGGATACCACTCTGATGCCAATCGCGATAGATCAACCGCAATTATATCACGCCCCACCGCGCCAAAATCAATCACTCCCGATAAACAGCCCTGATTAAACAGAAACTGGTCCGGGCGGGCATCTCGCAAAACAGTCAAAACCCTAAACTTCTCACTTTCAAAGGGTTGCAGCAGACGCACAGCAGTGTCACGCAGTAATTGTGCCAGCCGACACACCTCCCAGAGTTTCTCCATCGATTCCAATGAGAGATTCTGGCCTTGACCAAGAAATTCCTGCCGGTTACTCAACAATCGACTTAAATCAATACCATGAAGTTGGTTAAGCCGATTGAGAACAGCACTTGAAGGCCCCGTACGAGAGGGTGTCGTCTCAGTCCATCTCTGGTGAAGTTGGCATATCACCTGAACAACACTGGCCACCTGCACCGTCAGCGGGTTTTCGGTTGCTGGCTGCCCTTCAAACCATGGTATCACTTCAGCCCAAAGCCCATCGTTCCAAGGTCGAAGTGTGCGACCCGTTTGGTCAGGAACCGGCAAACCAAGTGGTAAGTCCAGTTTTCGCAAATTGTTAAGCTGGCTATGCCGAAACAGGTGCTGGCGTGCTTCAGGCCCTTCCGCCGGCCAGACTTTCAAGAGAAAGTAGCCAGATTCTGCCTGCCACTTCCAGAAGTTTGCCCCGCTCCAGCCACTGTTGGGAACAAAGGGCTGAGGTGCTGAAACAGGCCGAACCTGCCTGATGTCATTGGCAAAAAAATAATGCCAGTCAATGGTCCGGTGGCCAAGCGTGGTCATTTGCATGGGGGCCAGCTTCAGGCAAAAATGCAGGGCCAATGACCATTTGCATTATTTACCACGTTGTAAGTTTTTCATCTCTGCTAATAAATTACAAATTCAATCCGGATTCACAACCAATCAGGCCGAAATACCCCGCCGACGATGCTTTTGGGCAACAATCGCCCCCACCCCCATCATACCCCACAAAATCAACGTGGCAGGTTCTGGAACTGGTTGTGGAGAAATAAGTTGGGCCTGATAATTTGCAACGCCACCTGATCCGGCCACACCTTCGTCAAGAAAACCATAGGCATCAGGCCTGTCCGCTGTTGTCGGGTTCGAAATCGCTGTCAGCAATTGGTTTATGGCTGCCTGGCTGAATTTCGTATCGGGGTCAAGCAGCATATCCCAACTGGCGACCGCCGAATCCAGATAACCGCCAGTGGTGTCGTGATGTTCGACACCATAGGCATGCATCAGCTCATGAGCAACATTTCTGGCAACAGCCCAACTCAAGTCGTTAACACTGCTAACATTATTGAGCTTGTCTATGAATGAAAAACCGTTGCCGTTAATCTCGGCAATGCCAGCTGCCTCGCTGTTCGGCCCAAAGGATGCACCTGCCACCACACTTACTGTCTTGACAGCCCCGGCACCAGGATCACTTGTCACTTGAATCGGCACACCACTCTGAGAGTAAGTCTGCTGAACTTTCTGAATGACATCCTGCTCAAATGCTTTCTGCTGATCATAGCTCGGCACACCACCATAAACACCTTTGACTACTGGGCTTAAATACCATGCCTGTGGCTGGCCGATGGTCAAAGACGAACTTGATGGGAAGGGGCCGGAATCCATCCGGACAAGAGCATCATAACGTGAACTGCTAAAAGATGTTGCAGAATATTGTGTCGCCGGTTTTTCAATCACTGGGTGGTGAACCACCGGGGTTGAAACCGGCTGAGTTGCAACAGAAGCCGTATTGATTTGCGTGTGTGTTTGTGTGGGTTCGACCACCGGTTGAAAGGCAGCCGCAGGTGCAGCCAAAACGGGCTGAACAGGCTCAAAGTTCTTTACAACGGTATTTTGCGTCGTTTCATGCACAACAGAATCTGTCACACTGCGAGGCTTCTGTTCATGATTCCGGCCAAATTCGGCGGCAAAAGTTCGCCAGCTTCGCTGTGGCTGGGGCACCGCGATTACCGCCGGCCGATCTTCGCTCTGATACTTCTGAACCACACCACTCTTGGGCAACCACTGGGTCCAGTTCAGACCAAGGTCGATAAACGAATCCCCAAATACTGAACCAACTTGACCTAACGACAAGAAGAAAAGGCTTAAAGAGATCTTTCGCAGCGACATCTTTTCCAATCCTCCATGTCAGACGGCTCAGCTTGACCAGACTGAGTGGCTTCCAGCCATAAAAATTGAATGCACTTCACATGCCAATCACCAAAAAAGACGTTTGGAGTAACCACGTGATTGTTATCTAACTTAAACAATAATATTGATTTGGAAAATTAATCAGGCGGTCTTGTCATGGCCTCACAAGGCTCGCTGCAACCCGTTCAGCTGGTAATATTAACAAAATCGTTACATTACAAATTTTCATTAAAGTCCGGTGTTTCAAACGGGAAGTTGGATCACCGCCTTTTGAATTTTGATCGATCCACAAGGCCCTTGCTTTTCAAGTCATCCGATGCCCTGACCAAATTCGCCACCAGCCCACGCATGGCCTTGGCTGCCGGGCTTGAGTCGCGTCTGTCACTGCCTGCGGCCTGTCGAATCAATTTCAAAAAATCATCAAATTGTTTATCCAGTTCCCCGGCTCGGTCAGCGCCTAATCCCTGAAGCACAGCCTCAGCCATTTCTGACTTCTTAAAGTCAATTTTCCATGCATCTTGAGCCAGCTTTTCGGCTCGCTCTGACTGCCCTTTTTCAGAGGCAGCCGAAACAGCAGCCGACAATCGCATCACAATCTGGTCCACATCGTCTGACCACGTTGTCACCGTTGCTTTTGCTGTCAGCAGGCTGGTACGACTGGGCGAAGCACTGTCGGCCAGCACAATTGGCTCCATGGCCAGACCATTCGCCGGAACCTCAAGCATTTTCTGACCTGGCCGGCCACCAGCCTCGTGCCAGAGATACATCGTATAACGCCCAGCCGGCACATCTTTTAACCTGAATTTTCCCTTGCGGTCGATGGCGGTAATCCAGGAAGTTTCCTGAAGGATCAGGAATGCACGCATGTGTTGATGAATGTTGCAGAAAACATTCAGAATACCGGTCGAGGTCGGGGTAAAAACGGCGGGCTGCCCGGGCGGCATCGTCTGGTTAAATACCTCGCCCCTGGCCTGCACGTGCACATTGTGAAATTCGCTGTCTTCGTTCGTAAACTCAACTTTCTGGCCCTTTTGCAGCACCACCACCCTGGGTACAAACTGCAGGGCCGACTGCCGCATCAGTGCCATCTGCACAGGCTTTTCCGATCCCGCAACCGGCATGGGCTGCAGTGGTTTCGATGTCTCCGCCGGTATCAGCCAGACTACCGCCGGGCTGATTTCGGGCGAGCATGTCGATGGCATGCGAATCTCGCCACTCACATCGCCAGCCCACGCTCGTATCATGCCCGTAATCCAGATATGGCAACACAGGGCAAAGGTTGAAAAACGGCCCACAGAAGTTCCTATCTTACCAGCACACATGATTTTATATCACTTACTCGAATCACAATATTTTATCGTTTTCCACATGTTCTCGTCAAACACTTCCATGGCAGGGCCTGAATAAAGCAACACACTGATAATCTGGGCCTCATCACCAACCTCTTCAAATACTTTCCGGAACAAGACGAATCGCCATGTCGCTACTTGAAAGAGAATGCCGCGACGTCTATCCTGAAAGTCTATTGCTTCCATTTCCCCAAGCACACCTTAGCGAGGCACAGCAAACTGATGCGTAAATTTCAACTTTCCCGCCATGCCCTGGCGGCGTTTCTCGGCCTGATTGCCGTCTCTTCAAACCTGGCCGCCGGCGATATTGCCAGTTCACTCAAAACAGGCAAGGCTGATCTTAAGTCTGCAGGCGCACTTGCCTTCGGGCCTGATGGTGTCCTGTTTGTCGGCGACACCCAAGGTGGCTCGGTCTGGGCCATCGGCACTGGCGATACCGCCAAAGCCGACTCCATGGGCGCCATTGATGTCGAAAAACTTGACAAAAAAGTGGCTGATCAACTCGGTGTCCCTGCCTCTGACATCATGATCGGCGACCTCGCCGTCAACCCAGTCAGTGGCAAGGCTTACATCTCTGTTTCTCGGGGTCGTGGCCCATCGGCCATTCCAGTCATTCTGCAGATTTCCGGCAGCAGCATGAAAGAAATAGATCTTTCCAGCGTGCCGCACGCCAGCGTTGAACTGCCCGCCCTGCCAAAGGCTGGTGCCGTAACCCGTGGCCAGTCTCAGAGAAACGACGCCATCACCGATCTTGCTTTCTTCGAAGGCAAGCTCTATGTGGCTGGCCTTTCCAACGAAGAATTCTCTTCACGCCTCGTCACGCTGGATGTCCCCTTCAAGCCGACAGGCCAGGGTGCCTCTGTTGAAATCTATCACGGCGCCCACGGCAAATACGAAACCAAGTCGCCCATTCGCACATTTGTCACCTATAAAATTGCTGGCCAGCCACACTTGCTTGCGGCTTATACCTGCACCCCCTTGGTCAAGCTGCCAGTGAAGGACCTGGCACCTGGCACACATGTAAAGGGAACAACTGTTGCCGAGCTTGGCAACCGTAATCGCCCGCTTGACATGGTTGTTTATTCAAAGGATGGCAAGGATTACATACTGATGGCCAACAGTGCCCGTGGCGTGATGAAGATCTCGACCGAAGGTATTGCCAGCCGTGAGGGCATCACCAAGCCTGTTGGTGGCGGCGGCATTGCCGGCCAGCCTTATGAAACCGTGGCCGGGCTCAAGGGTGTAGATCACCTCGATCGGCTCGACGACGCCCGCGCGCTCATCCTTTCCAAGAACGAGTCAGGGGCCGTTGATCTCAAGACCATTCCCCTGCCCTGATTGTTCTCTCTGGTTGTGATCAATCATTTTCAAGGATCGGTCCGAAGTTGCTTTAAGCCGCTTCGGCCGATTTGTTTCCTTTTTCGCGGGCTCCATGCTGGCGGAAATAAAAACCGATGAATTCTCGCATAATCAACCTTTTTTTTCTGACACTTGGCTTTTTGCCGGTCCTTTCCTCACCAACCCTCGCTGATCCGGCAGATGCATTTCATCTGCATCAGGAAGGTCAGGGCCAGTGGGTTCTGGAATCGGCCGAGAACTCCAGCCTGCTGAAATCAGAGCAGTGGTCGGTCGATCGCATGCCTGGCAAGGCTGAGGCTGATCAGACACCTGTACCAGTTGTAGGCCGATGGGTTTCAGAGTCAGGCCGCCTGCTCTTTCGTCCGAAATATCCGTTTCGGGAAGGCATGGCCTATCAAGTGGCTGAAAAAGCTCAGTCTTCAGGCCCAAAGATTCTTTTCCGTTTTAATATTCCATTATCTGGCGGGCCCGACCCATCCATCATATCGATTCAACCTGCCGCCGCTGAATGGCCAGAAAATCTGCTTCGTGTTTATATCAATTTTAATCGACCGATGGCCCGGGGCGAAGCCAACAGGCTGATCTCCATTGAAGATTCCACCGGTCGCCGCCTGGTGCAGCCTTTTCTTGAACTTGACCAGGAATTGTGGGACAAAAGCGGCCGGCGACTGACATTGCTTTTCGACCCGGGACGTATCAAATCAGGCCTGAAACCACGCGAAGAAGACGGAGCCATTCTGGAAAAAGGCAAGAAGTATCGGCTGATAGTCGCTTCCGGCTGGCCTGACGACCGAGGCATTGAAATGAAGTCGGGCATGACAAAGTCGTTTATGGTCGGCCCGGCAGATCTTGATCCGGTCGAGCCGCGCAAGTGGCAAATCTCGGCACCAGTCGCCAAAGCAGGCGAACCTCTCCTGATCCGCTTTAATCAGCCTGTTGATACTGGTATGGCTCTGCGGCTCATCAGCGTGCTTGAATCGGGGGAATGCCCGCTTGATGGCTCGTCAGAACTCTCTCCCGATGGCCTGACATGGAAGTTTAAGCCTGATGTAAAATGGTCGCCGGGCCTGCACTATATTGAAGTTAATCCCGCTCTTGAAGATCCTTCCGGTAATCAGGTCGGCCGCCTTTTCGAAAGCGACATGCAGGCCAGAAATGCAGAATCGCTCATGAAGACCACAAAGCCTGTCCGCCTGACTTTTGTCGTAACAGTGGCTGAAGAATGATCCTCAGGCATCGCTTTTAATAAACAACCCCTTAAGCTCAGGCGGAAATGCCGGTGTTGCTCCATGTTGCGAACAGACAAAAGCCGCAACACGGTTCGCCCTTTCGTTAATAATGTCTAATTCAAGGCCTGCCAGAAGCCCAAGTGTCATGGCCGCACTGAAAGCATCGCCGGCACCTATGGTATCGGCAACCTGGGTGGCCACCCCAGGGTGGTCAGATCTTTCATCGTCCCGTATCAGCAAACTACCACGACTGCCGCGTGTAATTGCTGTCAATATAAGACCATATTTACGAGCCAACTGCGGCACGACCGCATCTTCCGGGCCGTGCAGGCCAAGGCAGTCGGCAAATCGTGGCAACTCTTCTTCACTCACTTTCAGCACATTGGCAAGTTCAAGCGAACTTTCCAATACATCCCGGCTGAAATAATTCTGCCGCAGGTTCACATCAAATACCCGAAGTGATTGTGGTTTCATTACTTGCAATATTTCATGAATCGTCGCCCTTGAAGTTTCTGATCGCTGAGCGAGCGAGCCAAAACAGATCGAATCAGCTACCTGGGCAATTTGTAACGCCGAGGTTAGATTGTGAATAAAATCCCAAGCTACGTTTTCATGAATGGTGTACTGAGGATGCCCAAAATCATCAATCGAGACACTGACTGTGCCGGTGGGCCGCAGTGGATCAACCTGAATGTGATCAATATTCAGGTCAAGTTTGGCAAGCTGGCTGACAGCCTTTTTCCCATTCTCGTCGCTACCGATTCTTGAGATAACGGCCGCACTGGCACCCATAGAGCATGCGGTAACGGCATAATTGGCTGGAGCCCCTCCCAGCATCGGGCCTTGGGGAAGCAGGTCCCAGAGGAGTTCACCCAGGCCGATCATAAGTGGCATCAACTCTTAATCCTTAAATCTCTTTCGACAGGTTCCGGATATTCACGCTTTGAAACTGCCGCACACACGGTTGTCCGGTCGGGGTGGCATCATAACAAAAAACCCCACCGAATTGATGGGGCAGAGCTTTGGAGTTGATCGTTATCAACCGGCCGGCAAATCTCAGGGAGCGAATCGATTAAAGATGGCGACAACCACGCCCATGATAGACACAACTTCCTGTTCGGGCAGGAAAGTCATAATTGGATACTGCCTCGGAAGTTGTTCCGCACGCAGCACATAATTCAATCCCGACTGTTCCAGCCACCGCACATAGGGCTGGTTGCGTGCATCAACGGCAATGACAATCCGGTTGACGAGATGTTCGGGGTCCTTCTGCGAAAAATCGACAAGAGCGATGGATCGTCGGGGCAGTATCGGGTGCATGGCATCGTTGGGCATTACCACGCAGACACAAGTTGCCGGATTAAACACCCAACCCTTGTTCACCACGAAAGTTTCGCGAACAGCTGTGGTTGTCTCTTCATAATTAGGGCATTCCGCCAGTTCAAGCAAAGGCAGTTCGACACCTAGCCTTGAATTGTCCTGAATAAACCGCCCGGCACCGTCGCGGCGCGAGTTCTCAAGCATTGTCCGCTCCAGCAGATCAACGCCGTTGCGAATCATCTGAATGGGCGAAAGTCCTTCCGCCTTAAGAATATCAGTAACATTTTCCCTATATCGCTGGCCTTCTCCGTTCAGCAACCAGTTCGGGTCAACCTTCGTTTGGCTAATAAAGCTCAGCATCACTTCCGCAGGAACTGTGACACCTGTTTCATAGTTATACCAGGTGCGTGCAGGCAGATCGAGAATTCGGGCCAGTTCGGGGCCACCATGCTCGCCAAACAATTCAAGCCTGACTTGACGCAGCCGGCTGGAAATTTGCCCCTTGACCACCGTTTTTACAACCGGAGTTTTCTTTCTGGCCACTTAAATCTCCCAATCCAAAGCACTTCTAATCGCGACAGACTCAACCAATTTCATGAGTCGCTTCATACCACTTCGCACAACACCTGACATCATAGGCCGCTTAAATTAGCAAATCAATATTAATGTTTACGTTTATAACAATTATTATGATTAGTGTTGCCTATTTTCAACATTTTCTGCCAAAACTGCCAAATTAGGCATCTTTCCTTATCTCCCGCTATCATATTTGCTAACATTTATATATGTTTTAATTTCTTCCTCACAAAATTAATGATAGCAGGCAGAACCTGAAAAACAAGCTGGTGCTTTGACGGCTTTTGCAGCCGGGTGATTAATGTATTCTTAAAGCAGACGTCTTGAATTTACACCGATTGATGATCATAATGCTATAGTTCTCTAAATGAGATGTCTTGGGCATATCCTGCCCAAATTTCCCCAAGTCTAGCTTTATCCCGAGTTCCTGCTGGAATTTGCCTTTGTGCTATTGTCTCCATTTCACATACATCTCAATGACACCAGTGGATGGGTTCCGGAACGGGTCGCGTTAGAACAGACGAAAGTGCCGCTGAAATGAATCGTCGGAGTAATGAAGGGTCTGATCGCCGCAAGCCGGGCGAGCGCTCGTCGGGCAGACGTGGTGGCTCGTCTCCGTCACCGCGACGTCGCAAGTCGCGGAATACCGAGACCAGATCCGTCAGCGTGATAGGCCTGATTGGCGGCATCGGGTCGGGCAAGAGTACCGTCGCCCGGAAACTGGCAGAACTGGGTGCCACAGTTATCGATGCCGATGCCGTGGGACATGCTCTGCTTAACCAGGGCCCGGTGCAGGAAGTGCTTGTCCGCAGATTTGGGCCCGACATTCTGGCCCCGCCCGACGAAGGCGGCAGCCGACTGATTGACCGGCGAGTGCTGGGCACCATTGTCTTTTCTGACGAGTCAGCCCGGAAAGTGCTTGAAGAGGCCATGCATCCGCGGATGCGAACCACATTTGAACGAGTTATTTCGCGAGTCTCTCGCCAGGTTTTCCCCAAGCCGGGTGCACTGAAACTGCCGCCTCCAGTGATCATACTCGACGCTGCTGTGCTGTTTGAAGCCGGCTGGGATGACCTTTGTGACCATGTCATTTTTGTCGACGCCGCCAGAAAAGACCGCATGCGACGGCTAAAAGAGCACCGCAACTGGGCACCTGATGAACTCGATCGCCGCGAAGCCGCCCAGTGGCCCGTTGACCTGAAACGCAACCAGGCCGATTTTGTGATCAAAAATCCCGATGGTGTTGACCCCGCTGCACTTGACGCTGAAATCGCCAAGGTCTGGCAGCGCATTAACCCCACCACCAAAACCAAACCATCGCCGAAAACCGATTTCAGCCACCTGATCGAAGATGAAATTGACGGCATGGCCCCCTATGCCAAACACCGCCGACGCGGCGATCAGAGAAGCCAACTAGGCCAATCACCCAGAAAGCGGCAAGACGAATGATCCGCACCGTCACCCGGTTGATCATTGCGATTTTGACCCCGACAAGACCGTAATCCTAGAGCCACACAGCTTTAAGTGAGAGACTGCAAGATGTCCGAAGATCTTTTTGAAAGCAACGGACCGGGACAGGAACAACCGCCAGACCCCATGCGGGATCTGGATACCGAGAAACCTGCCTCGAAACCAGCCCGCCCTGTTCGATTCCGCGAACGCACCGTGCCCGAAACCAGCATTGGCCTGCGTGGCCGAATGTCTTCAAAAACCCGTGCAGGCAAGGCAAAATCAGCCGATCAGGTCGCTGAACTCCCCGTCACCCAGGCTGAATCGACGCCTGCAAACTTCGCCGCCTCGGCACCAGCCGTCCCGGTTTCGTCCGTCACCGCGGCCGACCAGCTTGACGAGGACGTAGTTCTGCCAGCACCGGGGCTCACTCGCCCTGCACCTAAACCTGCTGTTTCAATTCCAACCAGTTCGTCGATCCTGGGTATGGATGAAGACGAGATCGACCCGGTCGATGCGGAATACAAGCAGCGGGTCAAAGAGCTTGAGCACAGCGGCATCCAGCTTGCCGAGCTGCAGAAGATGACCATGCCCCAGCTTATCACCACGGCCCGCACCGAAGGCCTGGAAGACATTCTGGGCCTGAAAAAGCAGGATCTCGTCTTCCGCATCGTCAAGGAACGCTTCAAACAAAGCGGCCTGATGTTCGGCGAAGGCACACTGGAGGTACTGCCCGACGGCTTCGGCTTCCTCCGTAGCCCCGACTACAACTACTTGCCCTGCCCGGACGACATCTACGTCTCGCCCAGCCAGATTCGCCGCTTCGGCCTGAAAACCGGTGCCACCGTCGCCGGCACCATTCGCCCGCCCAAGGAAAACGAGCGATATTTCGCCCTGCTGCGGGTGGACGCCATCAATTTCGAGCCTTCTGAAAAGCACGCCGAAATCGTTCCGTTTGAAGAGCTTACGCCGCTGCACCCGCAGACCAGGCTCATTATGGAAACCGCTCGCACGCCTGACATTAACATGCGCGTGGTTGATATGGTCAGCCCCATCGGCAAGGGCCAGCGTGGCATCATCGTGGCCCCGCCCCGCACGGGTAAAACCATACTGCTGCAGAAGATAGCCAACAGCGTTCTCCATAATCACCCGGAATGCTATGTGATGGTTCTGCTGATTGACGAACGCCCGGAAGAAGTCACTGAAATGGAGCGCTCCGTGCGTGGCCCCTCGGCCGAGGTCATCAGCTCGACCTTCGACGAACCGGCCTCGCGGCACATCCAGGTGGCTGAAATGGTTATCGAGAAAGCCAAACGCATGGTCGAATACGGCAAGGATGTCGTCATCCTGCTCGACTCCATCACCCGCCTGGCCCGGGCCTACAATACGGAAGCCCCGCATTCCGGCAAGATCCTGACCGGTGGTGTCGATGCGTCGGCCCTTCAGAAACCCAAGCGTTTCTTTGGTGCGGCCCGTAAGGTGGAAGAGGCCGGCAGCCTCACCATTCTGGCCACGGCTCTGGTCGAAACCGGCAGCCGTATGGACGATGTCATCTTCGAAGAGTTCAAGGGCACCGGCAATATGGAACTGCACCTCGACCGCCGCCTGGTCGAAAAGCGGGTCTGGCCGGCCATCGACATCAACAAGTCGGGCACCCGCCGCGAAGAACTGCTGATGGACCCCGACGAACTTCGCCGCGTCTGGATTCTCCGCCGCGTCCTGAACGACATGAACCCCGTTGAGGCCATGGAACTGCTCACCGGCCGCATGAAGAAGACCAAAACCAACGCCGAATTCCTGCTGGCAATGAACCTTTCGTGATCCGCCGGTTATACTTGAGCATAACCCGGCAAAACAGGCCCGAGCCGCAACCACGAGAAAAATCCATGCACGATCTGAACATCATTGAAGGCGATCTCTCGCCGCCGCCAGGCCGCTTCGCCATCGTTGTGGCCCGCTTCAATTCCATGGTCACCCAGGCCCTGCTTGAAGGTTGCCGCGACCGCTTCAACCGGCTGGGTGTCACGCCCGACAGACTCGATGTCGCCTGGGTTCCCGGCTCGTTTGAAATTCCCCTCGTCGCCCGCAAAATGGCTGAAACTGGCCAATATGCCGCCGTTGTCTGCCTCGGTTGTGTCATCCGCGGCGAAACCAGCCACTACGACCACGTTGCCGGCCAGGCCGCATCGGGCGTTATGCAGGCTTCGGTCCAAACCGGCGTGCCCGTGATCTTCGGCATCCTGACCACCGAATCCGTCGAACAGGCCCTGAATCGCTCAGGCTTGAAGGCCGGTAACAAGGGTGGCGAAGCGGCTGAAGCCGCTATCGAGATGGTCAATCTGCTTGGCCAGATCGCCCCGGGAACAAAGCTCTCGGCCACCCCGGCCGGTTTCGGCGGCTCAAGGCCTGCCGGTCGCTAGTCTAAGGATGGCCCAGCGTGTCGAACTCAGTCAACCTGCCCGCCGACTTCTATTTCGACCTTGAAAACACGGCCCGGCTATTCACCGGTAGCCTGCCCGGCGCACTCGACCCGCCAGGCCAGATGTGCCCGCTGGGCCCTGAATTCCGGATTGTCAGCTCGTCAAGCCTGGCCGGGCTTAACGACTTCGCCGACGTCCGCTGTGCCTGGGAAAGCAATGGTCTGGCCTTCGTCTTTAATTACCCTGCCCCCAAAAGACCAATGCCGGGGCTGGTCAAATTCAATATCTGGCTTGATACACGCAATACCCGCAACATCCACCGGGCCACCCGCTTTTGCCACCAGTTTCGCCTGGAATTCGACCCGACAGTCCTGATCGGCCGATCGCGGGCCGCCAATGAAACCATGGCCCCCGGCGCTGAACTCAGCCAGATCCGCATCAATCGTGCCCTGGCCGATGCCCCCGTCGCCCCCAGCGATACCATCTACACCGACTGCCGCCAATACGGCTCGGGCGGCTTCCGCCTCGCCCTTTTCTTCACTGCCAAGGCCCTCAATGGCTTCGACCCCGAAGTCAATTCCATGCTCGGACTGGCCTACAGGCTTCAGCTTCCGAACAACGATCTCCAGCGTCTGGGCGCCGGCCTTGAATTCCCCACGCCCGAAGACCCCAGCCTCTGGACATCCCTTCGCCTGGAAAAATAATGGCTTCAATTCGCTAATCGGCTGATTCCCAGCCCTAAAACCAGAATTTAACACTTTTTTAGCCTACCATTTATCCTTGTAAATTGAAAAGAGTCTTTTTAAAATACAAGGATGATTCGTCGTGAATTGTATCAGGAACTGGTTGATTCTCTGGCCCGGCAGTCGGCAGTTGGCCTGCTTGGCCCGCGGCAGGTGGGCAAGACGACACTCGCCTTTGAGGTGTCGCAGCAGATCCCTTCGATTTATCTTGACCTTGAAAAGCCTTCGGACCGTGCAAAGCTGACTGACCCCGAGCTTTATCTGCAGGCCCATGCCGACAAGCTGGTGATTCTCGATGAAATTCACCAGATGCCTGAAATCTATCGTGTTTTGCGAGGGCTTATTGACAATGGGCGACGCACAGGCCAGGCCACAGGCCGATTTCTGATTCTCGGGTCGGCGTCCATCGACCTTTTGCGTCAGTCGGGCGAATCACTGGCCGGTCGCATTGAATATCTTGATCTTGGCCCCCTGAATCTTGTTGAAACTGCGGCCACGCCCGCCAACCCCAGCCAGCTCTGGCTTCGCGGCGGCTTTCCGCAAAGTTTTCTGGCCTCGTCCGACACCAACAGCCTGCGCTGGCGGCAGAATTTTATTCGCACCTATCTTCAGCGAGATATTCCGCAATTTGGCCCACGCATGGCCGCCACCACAATCGAGCGTCTCTGGACAATGCTCGCCCATCATCAGGGCGGCCTGCTCAATGCATCGCAACTGGCTTCGGGGCTCGGCATTTCGGCCCCGTCGGTCACCGCTTATATTGATCTGCTGGTTGATCTGCTGCTCGTCAGACGCCTGCCGCCGTGGCAGGCCAACGTGGGCAAAAGGCTTGTGAAGTCGCCGAAAGTCTATATTCGCGACAGTGGCCTTGTGCATGCCCTTCTTCAAGTTCGCACCTGGGATGACCTTCAGGGGCACCCAGTGGCCGGCCCCAGTTGGGAAGGGTTTGTCATTGAAAATATTCTCAGCGTCCTTCCCGATGGCACTTCTACGGGCTTTTATCGCACAGCGGCCGGGGCGGAAATCGACCTTGTGCTCGACTTCGGCAACCAGAAGGGCAAAGGCGTCTGGGCAATTGAAATCAAAAGTGGCCTTAGCCCCAAACCAGGCCGCGGGTTTTATCACGCGATCGCCGATTTGAACCCGGCCCGCTCGTTCGTCGTTTATTCCGGCACTGATCGCTACCCGCTCGGCCCCGGCATTGAAGCTATCAGCCCCTTGGAATTGATGCAGCAAATCAAAGAGAATTAAATTCAAAAGAAAAATCATCAATCGCCGCCTGCATTTATCAATTGTATTTCAAAAGATCGCTAATCAACTTATTCCTCCGTAATATCTGCCTTTGGCTATGCCTGGCGCTCTTTAATTTCATATTTTCCATGCCTTTTACAGCATTTATAGAAAAAAATCCGAACAGGCGATTCATTTTAAAGATGATTCGTTTTGATCGATACATATCTCACAGAATGAAGTTCGTTATGACTGAATAATCATAATCATGTAGGGCACGGCTTGCC
>JBEITT010000047.1:0-41827 GCA_040374745.1 Planctomycetaceae bacterium
ACACCTGGAATTGATGTTGGATACTGGAATGCCAGAAACAGGCCAGCCTTGGCACGCTCTTCCGGCTCAAGCTCAAGTATGTTTATGTCGTTGATGTAGGCTGCACCCTCGGTGATTTCATAGTTGGGGTGGCCCATCAGGGCATAAGAAAGTGTGCTCTTGCCCGACCCGTTGGGCCCCATCAGCGCATGCACTTCGCCTTTGTTGATCGTGAGATTCACGCCCCTCAGGATGGACTTTCCTTCCACAGAGACATGCAGGTTTTCGATACGAAGGGTCTTCTGGCTCACTCTCAACAGCTCCTCAAAATGGCGGGCGAATACAATCACCCAGGTCATTGCAGCCAAATCAGTTATGTAACAGCCTCAGTTGCTGCACGTCATCAGTTCAATTCTTCTTTGGTTTCCGGCTGAAAGTCGCACGACCGATCACCATCCAGCCGGCACTGGCTCAGGGTTAGCCCATGGCCAACCACTTTTTCGAACATGCGTCGTTCCAGGGCACAAATGTCTCGATCAACTTCCGCCAATTCATAATATGGGCAGGAAAGTTGCTTCAGTATGGTCTGACCGTTTTCGTCCGACGCGATTTCCGTCTCTACACCACGGTCGTGCAGAAGGCCACCTAACTGAACCAGCCGAGACGACCACTCTTCGCCACGCATCTGGGCATTGTATGATTCCGCCAAACGGTCGGTAATTCTTGTAAACAGCTCGCGTCGAATTCGTGCATCGTCGACGGTTCGCATCACTTCATCCCATAGAACCAGAGCCAGATCGGCATAGTTCTGGCCCAGCTTCTTCTGGGCAAGGGTGCTGGCCCTGTAGAAAAACTTGGGACGGCCCCGGCCGACAGATTCCTGGACACGCTCGACGAGGCCACTTTCAACCAGACGACTCAGCCGAACTCGAATCGCCGTTGGTGTCACAGCAAGTAATTCAGCCAGATCCTCAACGGAAATGGGGCCATGCCGACGGATTAAATCCATCAGGGGTCGATCAGAACTTTGCGAAACACCTTCCTGAGACAAATTCTAGCCCTGCTTCTGATTTCCAGGATCAACACGTTGACTCTATTAGATTATTAGACTGTCCAGCCAACGTCCAGAGATTATTCGCAATTTTCGCAAAAAATATTGAGAATAATCAGTTAATATTATTATAAAAAAAGAAAACCGGGCTTTCGCCCGATTTCGAGGATTGTCGGCTTGATCGTTTAAATCAAAGGCCCTTGCCGCCCAGGTGCTTCATCTTGCCTGGGTTACGACCCTTGCGTTTGGCATTACGGCACTTGGCGATAGGGCTGCTGTTGGCTTTTTTACGCCAGGCGGAGCTTTTGCGGTGGCGAGTCTTGACTTTCATGTGCGAATTCCAGAATCAGTCACGGGAAATGGATATGTCTTCAATCAAGGATCGTGAAAATATCGTAGAACCGATAGTTTTTCAAGACCCAATGAAAAGAAAAGGCCCGGATGACCGAGCCTCTCTTCCAAATGATCGGGGAGGGACTTGAACCCTCGACCCACGGATTAACCTGCCTCACCATCTTTCGATGGCCCCGGAAACTGGACCGGGTTGATGGTCTGGACTATATCATCACCGTTTCAGGTGTGCCGCGCTTAGTCTCTGAAGCCGATTCCCCTGAAGCCAGCGGAACCTCGCCTGCTGATTACCCAATCCCCCAACTTTTCAAGCCTTCGCGTTCGTTGTTACCAACCCTCGCTGTGGCGTCGGGGGCTCTCAGGGCTTCCCAGCAATTCGCAGCATGCATCCATTCCGGTTTGATTATTCCCGGAAGGAGCTCTCATCACCGGTTTTCACCGAATCCAAAAGTCCGATGCTCTACCGACTGAGCTACCCGATCAAGCAAAAGGATATTCCTCTTACACCCCTATTTTTACACCCTGATCCTGCAAAAGTCCAGTATCTACTCCCGCTGACACTATCCATAATCCGGGAAATGAAATTCCTAAAAGATTGAGTTTTCTGGATTTAAGCTATACAAATACAGGCCCCTGGATTTTTTCGAAGGTCGTTCATGATGAACGAGCAGGAAATAGTCACGCGCGAATTTCGTTTGTACTGTAAATATATAAAAATTCAGTACTTAAAGATTGATCATGGCATTGTCGGGTGTTGCCGGCCAATTGACCTTACTGATTTGGGGTGGGATAATAAATTATCTTTTCAGGATGTCTTCTCTGAACGAATACGGAAGAATTTTCTGGCAGAATCAGCATGATTTAACGATCAGGCAGGTTTCCGAAAATCTCTGGATCACGGGGAAGCTGATTGGAAGTGACTTTCGCCCCGTGGGTGAAAGTTGCGACCGCCCGTATTTTTGGAATCGGCGGTCGCGGGCGAGCCTGCAGGCTAACTTCCGGACTCAAACGGAAGGCTATGGGCACGCCCTGGATCAGCCCGCGTTGCGCGGGGAGGGATTGAAATGGCTACTGTCATTACGCCGCAGACGGAACAGTCAAACAAGGTCAGGTTTGCTCACCGCTTCAAGATGGTTGTTTCCAAGCCATCAAGCAAGCCAGAAGAAACACGGATTCGTCGGCTGGTCGCTGAAGCACCTGATGCAGGCAACTCCCGTCGTGGCTCTGAAGGCGGTGAAATGTGGACGCGAAACGCTGAAGCACCGGATGCCGGTTATGGACGTTAAAGTATTAGTCAGAGAGGAGTACTACGATTTGTAGCATGGTCGAAACCAGGGCTGAGCGGTCGCGCCAGGTTCTTCTGCCCAACCCGGCAGAATCTGAAGGCACCACCGCACCGTTCTGCCGGCCAGTGATTTGCTCCGGTATTCGCCAAGGCCCACTTCGCCGAACCAATCGACCCGGCGAAACGCTCAAGGCATCATGAACCAGAGCAATGCGGCTTAGATTCGCAACGAAGAACTGCCCACTGCCGGCTCTTGCTCAATTTTCATGCCCTCTGGCTTTGTGCCAGGGGGCATTATTTTTTTATTTGGGTATTTAGTTTAACTAAATGACATGATTTGGTCCATGTTTGTAAAAATAGATAAAGCAACAAGTTAACCCAGTGTGCAACGGCGATTGTTCAGTTTTTTTGGCGAAATGGAGTAAATTCAGAGCAACTGTGACATCTGATTGGCACAAATCTTGCTCACTTAATGCTTGGTATGTGTTGTACTGATTCAAGCGAATTAATTACAACGCAACTGATTTGAATTTGTGCAGCCCATTTCCAGTCACCAACCAGTTCGGAGCCTCTCCCAGATGAGCGAAACGACACGCCAGAAAGCGATTAGTGCAGTAAATACTTGGGACATCACTGACCACAAACGACAGAAGCTAAGCCAGGACGTAAAAAAGATATTTGGCTGCAATGTATTTTCACTGGAAGTGATGAAGTCCAGGTTGCCCGAGTCGGTTTACAAATCCATCGTGAAAACGATCAAGAAGGGTCAGCCTCTCGACCCCACTGTAGCTGATGTTGTCGCTAACTCCATGCGTGAATGGGCGATGGAGCATGGCGCGACTCACTACACCCACTGGTTCCAGCCCATGACCGGCCTGACCGCTGAAAAGCATGATTCGTTCATCATGCCGACAGGCGATGGCAAGGTTATCACCGAATTTTCAGGTGGTGAACTGATTCGTGGCGAACCCGATGCATCGAGCTTCCCCTCTGGCGGTATCCGTGCCACTTTTGAGGCTCGCGGTTATACGGCCTGGGACCCTTCAAGTCCGGCTTTTATTCTTGAAAACCCCAATGGAACAACACTTTGCATTCCAACGGCTTTCTGCTCGTGGACAGGCGAAGCTCTTGACAAGAAGACGCCACTGCTGCGTTCCATTGATGCTCTTTCCGCACAGGCTGTACGCGTGCTGAAATTGTTTGGATCAACAGCCACCCGCGTTGAATCAACCTGCGGCCCTGAGCAGGAATATTTCCTGGTTGACCGCAACTTCTATTTCTCCCGCCCCGACCTTCTCAACGCCGGTCGCACCCTTTTCGGAGCCAAGCCTCCTAAGGGTCAGGAGATGGAAGATCACTACTTCGGCTCAATCCCTGAGCGTGTGCTGGCCTTCATGCAGGAAGTGGAGCATGAGCTCTACAAGCTGGGTGTGCCCGTTAAGACACGTCACAACGAAGTGGCCCCGGCTCAGTATGAACTGGCCCCTGTTTTTGAACAGGCCAACGTGGCCACTGATCATAACATGCTGGTGATGGAAACCATGAAGCGTATCGCCAAGCGATATGGCATGGAACTGATCCTGCATGAGAAGCCTTTTGCTGGCGTCAACGGGTCGGGTAAGCACCTGAACTGGTCGATGGGCGATGATCAGGGTAACAACCTGCTTAAACCAGGTGCAACCCCACACGACAATGCCCAGTTCCTGGTCTTCATGACGGCCGTGATCCGCGCTGTTTACAAGTATTCCAAGTTGCTGCGGGTGGCCATTGCTTCTGCTTCGAACGATCACCGTCTGGGTGCTAACGAAGCTCCGCCGGCAATCATCTCTGTCTTCCTTGGCGACATGCTTCAGGATATTGTTGAGCAGATTGAGAAGGGTGGTGCCACCAGCACAAAGACGGGCGGTGCCATGACCATTGGTGCCTCTGTTCTGCCGACTTTGCCAAAGGACGCCGGCGACCGCAACCGCACCAGCCCATTTGCCTTCACCGGGAACAAGTTTGAATTCCGGGCCGTTGGTTCCAGCCAGTCGATCGCCGGGCCGATTGTTGTTTTGAACACGATCGTGGCCGAGAGCCTTGACTATGTAGCCACCGAACTGGAAAAAACCGGTAAATCTGGCGATGCCCTGAATCCGGAGATTCAGAAGCTCCTGCAGAAGATCATCTCCGAATCCAAGGCTGTTATCTTCAACGGTGACGGTTACAGCGAAGCCTGGCACCAGGAAGCGGAAAAGCGAGGCCTGCCAAACCGTAAAAATACGGTGGACAGCCTTCCTGACCTCATTTCGGCCGAATCAATTGCCCTCTTTGGCAAGTATGGCGTCTTTACCGAGCGTGAAATTCATAGCCGCTATGAAATTCTGCTGGAAGGTTACAAGAAGACCATCAATATTGAAGCCCAGCTCACGGCCCAGATTGCCAAGAAGCAGATTCTGCCGGCTGCCCTGCGTTATCAAACCCAGTTGGCTGCTTCGATCGCTGCTCTTAAGGGTGCCGGTGTTGATGTGCCCGCTTCGCAGATCGCCCTGCTGAATGACCTGACATCAACAATTTCTGACCTTCAGCTCAAAATCGACGCTCTGACTCATGTGGCCGAGCATCATGCCGACGGCGATTCACTGGCTCATGCAAAATATTCACGCGACGTGATTATTCCTGCCATGAATTCAACTCGTGAAGCCGCCGACAAGCTGGAAACCATTGTTGCCGACGATGTCTGGCCACTGCCAACCTATCAGGAAATGCTCTTTATCAAGTAATTCCTGATTTATCGACTGCCTATAAAGCCAGGCTCTTCACTGAGTCTGGCTTTTTTTATCTGTTCAGCCAGATATGGTGTGAAGTGCCACAAAGCCTGGAAAAACATGGACATAAAGCCAGACGATGCCGCCCACGATTAAAGCCAGAATGATGGAATGCAAGAGCACCGCTCGAAGGATTGGCCCTTCCTGGCCGTGTTCGCCCGTGGCGGCGGCGGCCACCACGATTGACTGGGCATCAATCATCTTGCCCATCACGCCACCTGTGGTGTTGGCCGAGGCCATCAGAAGTGGGCTCAGGCCCAGCTTCTCAGCGGTAATCACCTGCAAATTGCCGAAAAGCACGTTTGAAGCTGTGTCAGAGCCTGTCAAAGCGACACCCAGCCAGCCGAGCAGGGCGGCAAAAACCGGATAAAACGTGCTGCCGGTGCGTGTCATGGCCAGGCCCAGCACAGCGTCCATCCCTGAATATTTGGTGATATAACCCAGGCACAACATCCCAAGAATAGCAGCGAAGGCGGGACGCAGGCGAAAGAGTGTCTGCCCAAACATACGCACCAGCCGGGCGGGACGAAGGCCCAGGTAAAGCCCGGAAATCACGGCGGCAATCATTGTTGCTGTGCCGGTGGAACTAACCGGGGCAATGTCCAGAAAGGCGTCTTCGAGGTCTTTTTTCGGGTCAGGAGTGTTGCGGCCCGACAAGGCTTCACCCTTGGCCACCACCTTATGCAGGCCAGCCATCGGAGTTTTCATGTCGCCATGTTCCGTCAGCCATTTTTTCACGCCGGGCACACCCCAGATCATCACCATGATGGTGAGAATCACGAATGGAGCCCAGGCCCTTGCGATTTTTCTGTTGGAAATGGATACCGCCACTGTCTCGACTGCTTCATCGTGCGGGAACTTCCATTCGTGCCGGGGTTTCCAGAATTTTAGCAGAACCACGGCAGCAATCAGGCTTGAAAGCGATGAAACGATGTCGACCAGCTCAAACCCGACATGGTTTGACCAATACCATTGCACCGCTGCAAAAACTCCACCGATCACTGCCAGGGCCGGGGCAATGCCCAGTGCACCACGCACTCCGGCAATCATGGCCACCAGCCAGATCGGAATAATCAGCGAGACGGGCGGCAGAATGCGGCCTGAAACGGCAGAGATGGCTTCGACATCAAGGCTTGTGACTGCCCCAAGCGTGCGAATTGGTGTGCCCAGACCACCCCATGCCACGGGTGCCGTGTTAGCCACAAGGCAAAGCACAGCCGCCTGAAATGGCTTGAAACCCAGCCCCACCAAGAATGCCGCCGAAATGGCCACCGGGGCACCAAAACCGGCCGCCCCTTCGATAAATGCACCAAACGAAAAGGCCACAAGCACCGCCTGAATGCGGCGATCGCCCGAAAGCCCGGCGATAGAGGCCTTCATCACCTCAAATTGCCCTGTTTCCACGGCTATGTCATAAAGAAACACTGCGCCGGTGATCAGCCAGATTATACGAAAAAGCGAAAAGACAGCCCCCACCATCGTGGCCCTGGCGGCCAGATCCATCGGCATGCCAAAGGCTGTTGTTGCAACAACCAGGGCGGTGACCAGCCCAGCCCAGGCCGATTGCCATGCATTTGCCTTGCCCGTTATCAGTAGCCCCAGCAGAACCACCAGCGGCAAGGCGGCAACAAGCGTGGAAACAACCCAGAAGCCAAATGGGTTGTATTGCTGTATCCAGATATTCGCATCCATTGATATATTCCGCTGATTTTTGAAATGTCATTTGAGATTGGCTGCGGCCGCTTCATCGATAATCCACACGACTTTTGCCGCCTGGGTCTGCAAAAGCGACGCCGGCACCGTAGAAGTCGGTGGCCCCTGCAGCGAAGCTGCCACGGCATCGGCCTTGTTCGGCCCGAAGGCAAGAATCAGGATTTTTCCAGCGGCTAGGATCGCCTTTGTGCCGACTGTCAGGGCATGTGTGGGCACATTTTCAAGGCCACCAAAGGCCGGGGCCGCGTCGGCCCGGGTCACCGGGTGCAGCTCGACCAGCCGGGTTGGCAGCGAACAGGCCTCAGCCAGTGGGGCTTCAAATGGTTCGTTAAAGCCAATGTGCCCGTTGCGGCCAATACCCAGTAGCTGCAAATCAAGCCCGCCGGCCCGTTCGATCCATGCATCAAACTGGCGGGCATGCTCTTCGGCCGCGAATGCGGGAACTGTGCCATCCAAAACATGTGTCTGATTGGCCGGCAGATTCAGAAACCGAAACAGGTGCAGGTGCATAAACCAGCGATAACTTTGGTCGTTCAGCGGGCCAAGTGGGTAATATTCATCAAGATTATAAGTGGAAATGCCTGCCAGCGAAACTTCACCGGCCAGCGACTGTCGCACAAGTTCCTGATAAACCGGGATGGGTGTGGAACCGGTGGCCAGGCCCAGCACGGCATGGGGCTTCGCCTTCACCAGATCGGCAATCAGTTCGGCCGCCGCCAGACAACCATCAGCGGCATTTGAATAAACTTTTACTTCAGCGGCGGCAAGGGTTGAAATGGATCGGCAGGATGACATTCTTCAGGCTCGTTTTTTTTTGTGGAGTTTCAGTTCGCAGGTGGCTGATTTATTTAGATTTCTCAGCCAGGTGAAGTGATCTCTTCATACACTATTGAAAAACCGACAATTGCGAAAGTGTCGAGTTAGAAAAAAATCTATCACATGCTTCCCGTTATGGATTTCACCTGAATTCATGCAGCAAAAAAAATCGAGGCCACAACGACCTCGATTTTCTGGTTGCGCCGGATTTTTTCTCAGGCTATTATTTCGTCCGGCCTTTGCCGGACTGTTTTTTCATGAAGTTCACCGTTGCCTGTACTGTCGGGTCGAAAAATCCGGAATTGAAATTTGATTTCAATGCCATAGCCTGAATGCCTGGCGTGCTTTCACCCATTGCACTGGCCGATGAAGAGAGCTGGGCCGGGGGAATAGCCACATAAATTGTTTGTCCAGGCCGCAACCAGTAAAGTTGCATGACCGATCTGTTAGTGTTTTCAAAATATTCAATCTTGACATCCACCTTCTGGCCAGCATTCAAATAAATGGCCCGACTGTAATTGTAAGTTGCATTATGAGTGGTCCAGTTGTTGATCTGCAGCACTCCGTTGACCCAGACCCTGATACCATCGTCGCTCAGGCTCCGCAGGAAATACGCACCGCCTTCAATCGCCCGCATCTGCCCTGTCCAGCGCACACTGAAAGTATCTCGCTGAATACGGCTGTCTGGCGAGCCTGTGCCCCAATTGAAATCAATCGTGCCGTCGCGCCGCATGAATTTCAATCCGGTGAAATTCGAATTGTCATAATATTCGCCCACAAGCCCTGCCATGCTGGCCGAATCATTATCCGCAATGTTGATTATTGCTGCAGCTTTCGCCGGATCAATCGTATAAGCAATGTTGGCCGCCAGATTAATCACCAGATTTTCTACCCCTTCGACAAGCGAATCATCAACCGGGGTGATATTAATCAGCTTCGCCGCTTCGCCCGCCGCAAAACTGATTGTGGCCGGAAGCCCGGTGTAATCAGCCGCTGAGGCCGATCCGCCAAGCGAATAATTCACTGCCAGAGGCGTATCGGTGGCCCCGGTTCTTGAAATGCGAATCTGCCCGGCGATTGGTCCGGTTTCACCTGCGGCCGCAATGGTGGTTTCCACTGAAATTTGCGGCAGGGGCGTGGTCGTGCTGCCCATGAAGTCAATCAGGGCTTTGTATTTTGGCGCGTTGGCCGTGGTCTGGGTCATTGATTGCAATGCACCGTAAGCCCCAAAACCTGAGGGATAAAGCCCACCAGTCAGGTTGTAGTGTGGCATGAGCTGCAATCCGGCTGCCTGGGTTGCATTAAGAAACTGTGTATAGACATTTGCCATGCGTGGGTTGTTACCGGCATCAAAAAACGCCTGCTGGTATGGCATATTCCAGCCATCAAGATGCGGGCCACCTTCATAAGCCAGAAAGCTGATGGGTCGGCCAAGTGTCGTTGAAAGGCTGTTGGCCAGATTACGATGATTCTGCACCCAGCCCACTGGCTGCGACATATTGCGCACCAGGGCGTCAAGCACCTGGTCGGCGGTGGTTGAGGCACTGAATGAGGCACGATCAGCATCAGAGACATACATATAGGCCGCGCACGAGATCGCATCAAAATGGCCACCCATGTTGGCGGCAATCTGCTGGGCGATCCAGCTGTTGGCCTGCTGCCCGGCCACAACGCGTGTCAGTCGCTGTGTCTGCCCGGCGAAAACGTCGCTCCAGATGTCAAAATCACGCCTGGTTTCACGCCCCACAAAGGCCCAGCGGTCACCATTGAGATAGGCATTTTCAGGCATGGCCAGTTGCTGGGTGACCCACGGATACGCCTCAAAACCCCAGCCGGCGTTCCAAAGTTCGTTCGACCATTCAATATTGATTTTCCGCCCAGGCTCAAGCGTGTCACGCACCTGTGTGGCAAAATTCCTGACAAATGTATCATCAGCGGCATGCGGCATATTAAACCATGCATCGGCATCAAGAACATTACAAAGCTCAATCATATATTCAAGTGCCACACCATTACGAAAGTCGCCCGATTGCTGCGTGGCATAATTGTAAGGCCTGCGCTGCGACCATGCCGTGACATCTGTCGAATTTGTCTCGGCCCAGTCCATAAACCGCAGTGTCTTGAAGGGTGCCAGTTTTTCAAGAAAAGCCGGATGAAATGGAGAAAACGCCGCACCCGGCTGCCACACCTGCCCGGCAAAGCTCTGGCCATTGTAATCAGGCATCCACACATGCACATTCCGCACGGGGTTGGTGCTGCTCATGTCGGCAATTTTCATATAAATGCCGTCGGTGCCGGGTGTCACATTCAAAAGGGCATAATTCTTGCCTGTTGCCGTCACACCCTGTTCCACCACGCGGGCCGCGAAGCCGAAACTCACCGTGCCCGAGCCTTCCCACTCAGCTCTGTATGTTCCAGCTGGGTAGGCCGTGCCGATATCGCGGAACATCAGCGTGCCAAGACGCTGTTTCATGACCTGGCCCGAAGAGTTTGTCCACTGGTTAAGCTGTGTGGGCCAACCCTGTGCATCCACATTTACCGTGCCGCCGCCTTCCCACGTCTCCTGGCCGGTGGCGGTGTTGTAGGAGTGGCTGATCCACGGGCGAGAGGTTTTAAAGGCGTCGGTGAATGTCCAGGCCGGGCTCCAGTCAACCACCTGTTCCAGGTTGACTCCGACAGACATTGTTGATGCCTGCACCCAGCGAGATTCGAGATTTTCGACTTGAAATGCAAATCTTCGCGATTTGTTGGAAATTGTATTTTTTCGTGAAATTGCAGCCCGGCCAAACGGTCGAAAAAGCCTGGAAAACATGGTCAGCCCCGGTCTGTGGCTTGATGTCAATTTCAACGAAAACGATGCTTAAGCCAGCCGCCACAAGCCGTGGTGCGTCGTTGAAAATGTTGAAGGAATGATGACTGAAAGTTTGCGAAACTTTCGCGTTATTTTTCGTAGTCGATTTCAACTGGCAGTTACGCCAGATATTTTCTGTCAAAAATAAAATAATCCAACGGTTCGGGCGTTGTTCTCAAAGTGATCGCTGGATTGAATCTGCTCAAACCGAAAATCGCCATGATTCAGTCATCTTCATAAATAAAACTCAGCTCAAGCGAGGTGAGCATGGCCACCACCACATCGCCATAAGATACCTGCGAATCGCCAATATCCACATTCGACCACTGGCCCTGTATCAAAAGGCCGCCGTCGGGCGTTTCAATGGCCCGCAACAGGCCGCTGATCGGAAAATCAAGGCTGATAAAGTCCAGGTCATAGCCCTGGGCCTGCTGGCCATCAATCGCCGCTTCGACCGCCTGATGTGCCAGTTCCTGATACTCTCCCTTCATTGCCCCAAGAGCTTCCTGCAAAAGTTCTTCCGCCAATCGGTCAGAATGAATGCTCAGCGTCATCCAGGCCAGGCCGCCGGGGGCTTCAATCTCAACCATTCTGTCCAGCTCGTCGCCCGATTCCTCCACCTTCCAGTTGGGTGGATACAACAGGCGAAACATCGGGTCAGAGAAATGGCCGTTCATGGCATGGTCCGTATCATGTTGATTTTCGGGCAACGTTCGAAATATCGTCCGGTTTTCGGGGTCGGTGCGTCAAGCCCGACCATGCGGGTGACTACGAAATAGACTGAAATTATGTTATTTTGGAAGTTGTGAAAACAGTGAAGCAAAGAGCCGTTCTTTGCCCGGAATCAGTCACCAAATCAAGCAGAATTTACCCATGCGGATTCTCTCTGGCATTCAGCCCTCAGGCGCACTGCACATCGGTAATTATCTGGGGGCCATTCAGCAATATATCGCGCTGCAGCATGGCAACCAGGCTTATTATTTCGTAGCCGATTATCATGCGCTGACGAGTGTCAGAAATGCCGACACGCTGCGTGGCTATGTGCAGGACGTGCTGCTTGATCTGATTTCTCTGGGCCTTGAGCCCGACAAAGCCACGGTTTTTGTGCAGTCGGACGTGCCCGAGACTGTCGAGCTGGCCTGGCTCCTGACGAGTGTAACGCCCATGGGCTGGCTTGAAAAGTGCGTGAGCTTCAAAGACAAAGTCGCCCAGGGCATCCCGGCCGAGCATGGCCTTTTTGCCTATCCTGTGCTGCAGGCGGCCGATATTCTGCTTTATGATGCTGATGTCGTGCCCGTGGGCCAGGATCAGAAGCAGCACCTGGAAATTACTCGAGACATCGCCGAGCGTTTTAACAATGTCTATGGCGGCACTGAGCCGGTTTTCAAGCTGCCTGATGCTAAAATTCTGCCATCTGTGGCCGTAGTGCCGGGCCTCGATGGGCGTAAAATGTCAAAAAGTTATGGCAATACGATCGAAATTTTCGACGAGCCCAAAGCCATCGAAAAGAAATGTAAAAAAATCGTAACTGACAGCACGCCCATGGCCGACCCGAAAAACCCCGAAACCTGCCCGGTCTTTAATCTCCTGAAATTATTTGCCACCGAAGATGAAACACAGCAGTGGGATGCGCGTTATCGTGCCGGTGGCATGGGCTATGGCGACGTGAAAAAACGCCTGGCCGAGCTGATTATCGAACGATTTGCCCCGGCCCGAGACCTTCGTGCCCAGTGGGCGGCCGACCCAGTGAAATTGGCCGAAGTGCGGCAGGCTGGTGCCGAACGAGCCAGAAAAACGGCCCGGATCGTGCTGGACCGGGCCCGGAATGCCTGCGGGCTTGGCTGACCAGCGAGTTATGAACCGGTTTTGAAAACCAGCAGATAAGGCACAGCGGGCAGGCCGGTGTCGTCCCTGAAATTCTGCAGTTTTGATGTGTTCACCCAGATGGCGTAAGTCTTGTTTTTCTCAAGCCGCACTGGCAGTATGGCGGTTTTTTTGTCGGCATCATAGCGCAGTGGTTTACTTTTGTCGATTTCAGGAAATGATCCGTCGGTCAGCTTGCCCCACGACCATGTCTGGTCTCGCATGGGCTTGGAAAAGCTGACTTTGATTTCCGTGATGGAAGCGTCAACATTTTCATCGCCGGCGGTGGGCACGGTGCTCACGACCACGGGCGGCAGGCTCTGCACCGTCACTTCCTGGGCAATCAGGCGGCTTTCCGATGGTTGCATGAACAAAATCGAGAGTGCCACCAGGCCGGCGAAATACAATCGATTCATGATTTGCCTTTCTCACCAGAGTTTGAAGAGTCTTTACCGGTCTGGCGATTTCGGCCGCGTTTTTTCACGGCCTCAGCCAGCAGAAATTCCACCTGGGCATTGACACTTCGAAGATCGTCGGCTGCCCAGGCTTCAATTTCTGTGTAAAGCCCCGGATCAATTCGCAGTAGAAAAGATTTCCGTTCTTTCATCCGGATGGGGCCTCACTTGCATGAGTTTTGAATTGCATTTACCTGCCAAAACCTGTTTCGGGTATCAGCCGGAATAGAGCGTGCCCGAATTAATGACTGGATGAGCTTCCGATTCGCCGCAAAGGATCACCAGCAGGTTATTGACCATGGCGGCCTTGCGCTCGGGGTCAAGGTCCACAATCTGTCGTTTGGCCAGTTCATCAAGAGCCATTTCTACCATGCTCACCGCGCCATGCACAATCTTCTGGCGGGCGGCGATAATCGCCTCGGCCTGCTGGCGTCGCAGCATCACGCTGGCAATTTCAGGGGCATAGGCCAGGTGCGTGATGCGTGCTTCGTCCACTTCCACGCCGGCCTTGTGCAGGCGGTCGCGCAGCTCGGCCAGCAGTGTCTGGGCTACTTCCTCAGTGCTGTCGCGCAGCGTCAGTTCGCCCTTGTCGGCATCATCGCCCGAGCCATGATCATAAGCATAGGTCCCTGCCAGATGTCGCAGGGCCGATTCGCTCTGGATATGCACGTATTTTTCATATTGCTCCACGTCAAACACAGCCGCGGCCGTGTTTTCCACCCGCCAGACGATCACGATGGCAATTTCAATCGGGTTGCCCCGCTTGTCGTTAACCTTGAGCTTAGAGCCTTCCAGATTGCGTGCCCTCAGGCTGATCTTTCGCTTTGTGTAAAACGGGTTAACCCAATAGAAACCGGCATCGCGCACGGTGCCCACATATGGGCCGAAAAACATCAGCAGGCAGGCCTCGTTCGGTTGAATGGTGAAAAGGCCGTTAAACCAGACCATCGAGAGAACAAAAAGCGGAACGGCCAACAGCAGCAATAATGGCATGGAAGCCACCGCCGCTACGAATATCAGGCCCGAAAAGACCATCATCCCCAAACCCAGAAAGAGATGCACCCAGCCACTGCCGGCACTCGTCAGTTTCTCAGCCGTCATCAAATTACTCCTTGTTTCTGCTCAGACTTGTTATCAAACTGTCTATCAGTTCTATATCAATATGCTATCACTTTCATATCATAAATCAAGAGGGTCTGCTTGAAAGTTAACACGGCAAACGGAGCTTTATCATGGAAGGGGAAGAGCTGGCTGGTGTCTAATCTTGTAAAAAGCTACGATTTGATTTCCTGACTCCATCAGCCAAGAGGATTAGAGATGAATCTGAAAAAAATTCGGGAAATTTCGAATCGGGGTTGGATATTTTCCATTTCTGTCATGTTGTTAATTGCAATTGTCTCTGCAATTTTCAAAATCTCGATGGATAACAAAATAAATTATGTACAGATTTTAGTCTTGCTCGGTCTCTTGTGTGTACCCCTGGTGATCGTGTTGACGATCTTCAATACACCACTGCCCGACGGTCCTGCAGAAAACAGTTTTTTTCATTCAGATTTCTTCAATGCACTAGAAGAATCGGATCAGTTCATCACCTGTCGATTCACAAGCAAACTGGGTTATGTTCAGGCTGTCATTCTGGTCGATCTGGCCGCCGAAAATCTAAGTTTCCACAACTGTGCGGTTTCCAACCGTTTCATTTCGAGACGACTGGAACTGGTGGACTGCAATTTGCAGAAAATCAAAGGTATTCAGACTTTTCTTGACCAGCAAGGTAGTTATCTGACAATCATTACAGATGCGTTTAAGGCAGAAATACCATCTGATTCACAAAATTATGAAAAGTTGCTGCAATATCTAAAATCCCGACTGCCAATGACAGAACGGGTTTTTGCAATGCAAAATCCACTGATGCCATACACATTTATTGCCTCGACTCTCGTGGGTGTCGGCCTGGGTGTTTTTCTCACCCCGCTTGGGGCAACCGACCAGAGGCTTGGTTTAACAGTCATTCTCTGTGCCATCATGATGGCTTTGCTCAATTATCTCACAATCAGATTTATTGAAAAGTGGTTTCAATACGATATGACATATATCACAGGTAGTGTTGTTTTATGCCTGATTCCCGGAATGCAGTTTTCATTGCTCGCTATGTATGTATCTGGCCTGAACCTGGTTGTTATGGCAGGAGTCATCTGTAGTTCATTATTAACTGGTTTAATTCTTGGTATCTTGAAAAAACCGCTGTTTTAAATAAATTAACCTGAAACAACACGGATAATTGTGTTGTCTCAGGCCAGTGGTCGTAGTTTTTGATCTTTCCTTATTTATTCGCCGTGCAGCAGCATGGTGTCAGGTGCAAGCTGGCCACTCAAAATTCCCATGGCAATCTGCATCGGGTCGGCGGCGGCACCCTCGGCCAGGGTCGGCTCGAAATGTTCAATCTGGAAAAGTTCGACACCTTCAAATTCGTTGTCTTTCTGAACGCGGCTGGAAGGCAGTCGATGCCCATCTCGCCACTCACGAACCAGCGATGCATAAGCCTGGCCCAGATGGTCGCAGAACTCGGTGTAGTCTGTCAGGCGAATCTGCGAGGCATGGCAATTAATTGCCCAGGCCTTGGTGTGGGCCAGCGACTCGTCATACATGAAAAAAGCGTTGGGTCGGGGCAGGGGGCCCCAGGGTGTCCACCCGCTGAGCACCAGGGTGGCACTGAGCTGGGCCGAAACAAGGGCAATGGCCGCCAGGGCTCGGGTCATACGGTGGGCCATATGGCCGTCAGAAGCGGGCGGCACAATCACGGCACCCGGACGAATCTTGGCAAACCAGTCAACAATTTTTGTAAGATCAGCATGCGTCGGGTGATAGCCTGGAGAGCGATAGGCTTCAAGATCCCAGCAGACTGCCTCAGAGCCGAGCACGCTGCACTCAAGCCGGAACTCTGATTCACGAACCTTGATTTTTTTCGACTCGTTCAGCCACGAGGCATCGACATTCCGCTCGCCGGCAAAAACCAGCACCTCATAAACAGGCATGCCACGGCGGACGGCATATTCATGAATCAGGCAACCGGCGCTGATGGCACCATCGTCGGCATGCGGGCACAGCATCACCAGCGGCCGATCTTTGGAGATGGCCGGTTTCAATGCCTCGCGAATGTCGATCAGGTGGGCATGCGTACCTGTCTTCCGAACGGTTCGCAACATTGAATCACAAAACGAATCAAATGCCGGATTGCCCGGCTGGCCTAAGTCATGAAGGCTCATCTATGAATACCCGGTGCGGTTTTCTGACCTTGGAGAGGTGAAATGACCCTGATATCGAATTTTGACGACACATAAAGTCCCTAACAAATCAATTATGATTCTAAAATCTTGACCCGTCAAAGAAAAATCCAACATTCCTGAAAATCTTTCGTACAAATATTCAGGTTAATTAAGTAACCGCAATGTCAATTTAAACAATAACTTCAGAAAAATGTTTTGATCGGATTTTATCAACTTTGATGAATCAATCTGACGATAAACCGGAAGAGTGGTTGTGCGCGGATTTTGTCGAAAGATCTCGCCAACGGCTTTGGGGGGGTAAGGCGAAGGAGTCGCCATGAGTCATGGAATTCATAACAAATTTGTTGCTGTGTCAGGGTTTATCAGCCTGACAATTGCCGGCTGCGTGCATCACACGGCGGCTGACAAAAGCAGTCCTGTAACAGCATCAGCCCAGGGTCTGCCTGCGCCTGGGCTTCTGGCCCGGCTCAGTGGCAAGGGTGGTACGGGTGTTGTGATTGACCCATCCCAATGGCCGGAAAAGCCTGACGAAAGCCGAACCAAGGCCAAGTTTAACCAACTCTTTCCGCACCTCAGCCAGCGGCTTGAAAGACGATCGCACTTCTCTGTCGGTCAGTCGTTTGAAGTTGCGAATCAGCCCCCGGCCGTCGGTGCCTCGGCCCAGTCTGCCCCAGCCGGCGTTGCAGTGAACGAAGCCGCCGCCAACCCTGTGGCCGCCGCCGTCGCCAATTCCGTGACACCATCTGCACAAACTAACCTGGCGGCAGCTGCTGCCAGCCCGGCCGTCAGTGCCTCGGCTCAGTCTGCCCAGTCACCTGAGGTTGGATTGCCTCCCGTTCAGGAGTCTGTTCCGCCTGATTCGTCTGCCGCAGCCCCGGCACCCCGGTCTTCTGAAAATACAGCGGCATCAAAGGTTGATACGACATCAAGCCTGCCACCGATAGATGCCCCCGGCGCGCCTCCTGAAATCAAACCTACCGTCGTCCCTGAAAACCAGCCAGCAGCACCAGCACCAACGTCAGTGGCCCCGGCACCCGCACCAAACGCTGCCGATTTGCCTGCCCGCCCGGCTGCACCAGCACCGGTTGCGAATCCGGCACCAGTGCCGCCTGCACCTTCAGCAGTACCAGCCATACCGGCAGCCCCGACACCAGCACCGGTTGCGAATCCGGCACCAGTGCCGCCTGCACCTTCAGCAGTACCAGCCATACCGGCAGCCCCGGCACCAGCACCGGTTGCGAATCCGGCACCAGTGCCGCCTGCACCTTCAGCAGTACCAGCCATACCGGCAGCCCCGACACCAGCACCCGCTGCGAACCCGCAGCCTGCTGTTCCGGCAGTTCCGAATCCAGCCCCTGTGCCACCTCCGGCAAATCCTGTTCCGGCAAGACCCTCTGCCGAGCCGCCAGCACGGCCCGAGCCGAAGAAGCCTTCAGAAGAACTCTCGGTGGCTCCGCCTGCAGCACAATCGCCTGTCATTCCGAATCCAGCCGAAAATCTGACGGTTCCTGGCATTCCGGCAGCGGAAGAGGCCAAGCCCAGGTCTTTAGTGGCTGTCGCACCGGCTGAAACAGCTGAGGCAAAAGTTCCGGCTCTGCCAGATTCTCCACCGGCACTGAACCCACCACCCGTTCCAGCCGAAGAAATCGTGGCCAAACCTGTTGCCCTGCCGCAAACCGTTGCTGCCGCCACATCAGTTCCGCCCGAAATTCCGGCCATCCCGGCAGTTCCTCAAAAACCAGTCGAGTCAGCACCGGTCGCAGAAACCATCCCGGCCACCCAACCCGAGCCACCGGGCATTCCGCAACTGGCCATGAAGCCGGCTGCTGAAGTTAAACAGCCTGCACTGGCAAAACCGGTTGAAAATGTGGAATCGGCACCCTTGCCTCCTCCGGCACCCGAGATGGATATTCCGGCTATTCCTGAAGCGGATGGGGCTCAGCCTGCCCTGCAATCAAAAGAGCAGACACCTGACCCGGGTGTGAAGCGATTGTCGGCCGATTCAGATGCGGCAAAGCAGGAAGTCATCTCAACGCCAGCCCAGACTGAGTCTGCCCCAAACGGGTCAACTTCATCAGTAGCCGTCGAAATAAAGGCTCCAACCGATGAACAACCTGTCAAGGTGCTTCAGCCATTGCCTGATGACGAAGAGACAGAAGTAGAAAAAGAGTCTGAAAAAACGTCGGGCATTTTGAGCCGTACCGAAAGCGGACTGGTCATTCACCTTGAGCTGAAAAATCCGCTGCGACGCTGGACAAACCGGCAAAACGCAGAACCTGCCTTCCGGCCACGTGTTTCGGGCCTGGCATCACTCAGGGCATCAACTCGTGAACTTTACGAAAAAAGCCGCACCACGCTTGCCAGTCGTCTGGGTGGCGGTGCCCCTGACGTTGTTAACACTGATCGGCAGAAACCTGTTGAACCAGCCATGAATCTGGCTTCAGAATCAGCTCCAAACCAGGCTGAATCGCCAAACCAGGCAGCAACTGAAGTCGTTTCGGCAAAGAACGAGCCAGAGCCGCCGGCTGAAACAAGCCAGGCCGTGGCCACAGAAGCTCAGGTCGCCACGCAACCTCCCGCTGTGCAAGTTCAGCCGGTGAAGGCATCAGCTGATTCAATGAAGTCGGCGTCATCCACTCGCACGGCAGCTTTTGCACCAGCCACGAACCGGCCACGAGTCGTCGCAACCACTGATTCCGGCCTGCCACCTGTAGAATTTCCGCCAACTTATGGCCAGAACACAAGAAAAACAGCGAATCCCTGGGCAGCACATGCCAATCCGGCCGTTGCTTCAAGAATGACACCCGACCTTTTCATTTCAAATTATGACTCGCTGAAATCAACAAAACCAGGTCCTGAAAATCGTCGCCCTGTAAAAACAGACCGGTCAATCATTGCCACCAGCCTGAGCGTTCCAGTCAGGCAGCCTGAACCGGTAAAAGTCGAAGCACCGAAAGTGGCTCCTTCAGAAAAAGCCTCCTCAGGCCCATCGTTGTTTAAACGAGCAGGCGATGGCCTGAAAGCATTGTTTGCAGGTGAAGAAGAGGTGGTGCCCGCCAAGCGTCAGTCTTGGGCCACGCAAAACTGGTCTGGCACCGATCGCCCGACTTCAGTTTCAGCCAGCCAGCTGCCAGCCAAAAATCCTGGCTTTAACCGCCTCTCGCCGGGGCTTTGATGCCGGTTTCGTCTCTCCTGCCAATTAGCCCCCCAGTTCATCAAGTCTTTTTTGCAGCTTCGCGGATAGCTCGCCCAGCGTCTCCTCCTCGACCATCGATACATCACTTTTCTCCCAGGCATCTTCCGGCTTGATATAAAGTTCGGGCCTGAGTTCTTCCTCCTCCTCGTCTCGCTCGGCCGGCTCCACCAGCAGCCATTCATCAGTGCGATAGCCAAAAACTTCGCAGTCCATGCCAATCAGCGCGTGGTCGCGAATCGTGGTCTCTGCATCGTCGATCATCGCTCTCAGGCTTTGTCCGTGCCAACTGGCAGGAACCGGCTGCCCCAGGGCATCCATTATAGTTGCCGGCAAATCAACTGACTGCACCAGCCCTCGCCTTCGCTGCCCATAGTCTTCAGCGTCTGGCCAATATATGATCAGCGGCGTGTGAGCCAATTCGGCATGAACAGTGGCCACCGGCCTTCGTACAAAATCATGCTCGCCCAGCGGTTCGCCCTGGTCAGAAGTAATTACAATCACCGCGTCTGAATGTCTCGGATGTTCGAACAGAAAATCCAGCAGCTGGCCGATCAGGGTGTCAAGCATAGTCACGGCTCCGGCATAGGTTTTCCGCAGCCGCAGCAGTTCGTCATCGCTGATGACATCGCCCACAAATCCGCCCGGCACATCGACTAACGCCCGAACCGATCTCGCTTCCGTCGCAGCGGCCATCACCAGGTCGCCAGTTTCATGCACCTCAAATTCATCTGCCCTGTCGGCAATGTAATAGTCGCGATATTTCAGTGGCAAATCCCACGGCCCGTGGGGGCAGAAGATGTCAAGCCACAGCAGAAAGGTCTCGTTTTTTGGTCGATCTTCCAGCCAGTTAATGGCTTTATGCACCACCTGGCCCACGCCCGTTTGCCATTCATCCTCAAGCCGACCCGTTTTTTGCCGATTTCGCAGAAGGTCGTTCCAACGCGTTCGCCAGGTGTCATAGGCCGGGTCATTCAGCGGGGGCAGGGGGAAAGCATCATCGGCAGCACAATCAGCATCGCCGGGCGAAGGCTTGCACCAGGCGTCATAGCCTGAGCCACGAACGACAATCGATTCCGCCCACGGGCGGAGATAGCCCATCTCGGGGTCGTTGACATAAGGGCAGTCAGATATGATGGTTGTGGCAATTCCCGCAGATCTCAGTCGCACCAGCAGGTCAGCCTCGGCCGGGTCATCCAGCGGGCCCCAGCCCCGGTCCGGGTCGTGCAGGGTGTATTGCCCTGACCACCACGATCGCCGTGTGGGCAGCGTGGTCAGGTTGTCAGGATAATGAGAATCAAAAACAACCCCGAAAGATGCCAACCGGTCAATGTTTGGCGTGTGGATCCACGGATTGCCGTAAGCACCCAGGAATGCAGCCTGTAAACCATTGGCACAGATAACAATTATGTCAGGCATGGGCGATTCGCCACTCTCTGGGTTTTCTGTGTTCAAGGCGTGCCTGATCTACCTTTGATCCTGCTTCGCCCCGGTTCAGACTGAATTGTAGATGACTTGTTTCGGGAAGTCAGTATAATCAATAAAATCGATAAAGTCGTCCGAATGAGTTGACCATCTGACGATACGTATTTTTCTGACAGCTCGAAATCAGGCTTCTACGGAGAGAAACCCACCATGAATCTATTTAATTATGCCTACCGAAAACTTTTGCCGGCGGCGGCACTGCTGACACTGCTTCATGGCGTGGCACTGCCGCTCAAGGCTCAGGATGCTGAACCCCTGAACCATGCCACACTTGCTGATCGACTGGCTGCGAAACCCACCGGCGAAGCCGCCCGGAAACTTGCGGATGAAGTTCGTAACTGGTTTGGTAAACAAGACTTCAAAAATGGTGCCAAGCCCAAGGTTGACGGCATTAATGTGGCTGTTGCGATTGAAGCCGAAAACCCGGCCGCTGTGCCTGTGGTGGCCGATGACAATCGCGGCGTCTCGCTGCAACTCCAGCGCATCGGCGAAACCAACCTCTATGCCGCATCGGTTGGCCTTAAGCCAGGTTCTTCATGGCACTGGGTTTATCGCATTGGCGACAAGGCCTTTTCCACTGGCACGATGGAAGTTTATCTGGAACATCACGACAATATCCCAGACCCCAACGTGCCCAAAGGCGAATTGCGCGACATGGGCATTTTCAAGTCGAAAGTCTTTGATGGAACTTCACGCCACTGGTGGGTTTATGTGCCGAAGCAATATGACGGCAAAACCCCTGCCTGCGTCATGGTCTTTCAGGACGGGCAGAATTATAAGGAATTTGTGCCCACGACATTCGATAACCTGATTGCTCGTAACGAGATGCCGGTGACGGTAGGAATCTTCATCGAGCCTGGTAAGTTCGAAAATGGTAAATCAAATCGAAGTTTTGAATACGACACACTTTCTGATCAATATGCCCGTTTCCTTCTGGAAGAAATTCTGCCAGAAACCGAAAAGTCGGTAAAACTACGGCACGACGCCGCTGGCCGGGCCATTGCCGGCATCAGTTCGGGCGGAATCTGTGCCTTCACCGTCGCCTGGGAGCGACCCAACGAGTTTTCAAAAGTGCTTTCGTGGGTTGGCAGTTTCACTAATATCGCCAGCGGCAAAAGCATGCGTGAAGGCGGGCACAATTACCCGGCCCTCATTCGCAAAACACCGCCCAAGCCGCTTCGCATCTTTTTGCAGGACGGCGAGAACGATCTTGATAACATGCACGGCAGTTGGCCACTGGCCAACCAGCAGATGGCCAAGGCCCTGCGATTTGCAAACTATGACTACCAGTTTGTTTATGGTGAAGGCTTCCATTCGAACAAACACGGCAGGGCTATTCTGCCCGACTCACTCCGCTGGCTCTGGCGTGAAACCCCTGCTGCACCCAAGTGATGATTCTAAAAGCTCTTCAGGCAATACATTCGAGTTTCACAACCCGTGTGTTTATGCATCGTTAAAGTTGGTCAGAAAGTCTGGATTCCCGCGAAAATCATCTCGCAGGGTTCAAGATCTTCTGATTAAATAAAATGAGACGGTCAATTGCGTCGTGGCTGATCTTTCGGCCGGAACCGGTCGGCTGCGTGAGTTCACAACCAGATTTAAGGACCAGAGATGTTAACGAGATCTAAAAATATCAGGTCGTCCTGCGTGGTCGGCTTGCTGCTTGCCGGCCTTACAGGTGGATCGGTGATGGCCTGGCCGGATGACAAACCCCGGGGCGATCGACCAGAAACCGAAAAAAACCGCGCGGCTGAAGAACTTGAACGGATTCTGGACAAGTTGCCGCCTGAGGCTCGCGAGCGTATCACTGCCGAAATCCGTCGGGCACGTGAACAGGCCGAAAAGGCCCGTGCCGAGATTGGCAACGAAGCCCGCCGCATTAAAGAGCAGGCTGAAATCGAAGCCCGCCGCATGAAAGAGCAGATTGAGCGGGCCCGTGCCGAGCTCATGGAAAAAGCCGAAAGGGCCGCTGCCCAGGCTAAGGAAGAGGCCATTCGAGCCCGTGCCGAAGCCGAATTGCAGGTCAATCGCATGCGTGAAGAGGTCAGTCAGCGCGAACGTGCTGCGGCCAATCGTCGTGAGGAAGCCGCAAAGCGTGAAGAAGCCCCTCGTCGCGATGGCGAACGCCGCGTCGAAGAACGCCGCGAGGTGCGTGTGGAAGTGCGCAAGGACGGCGACAAAGAGCCGCAGGTCACTATTCTCGATAACGGCAGGCAGGTTGATCCAGGCAAAGCAAAGGATATAATCGCCAAAGTGGTTCCGGGCGAGCCTCTTGATCTTTCAAAACTGCCGCCTGAGAAGCGTGAAGTCATCGAACGTGCCCGGCGCGACATGAAAGAAGCCCAGGAACGCCTGAAAGTTGCTGCCGAGAAACTGGCAAAGGCCGAAGGCCGAGAAAATACCAATGTCGGCGTGATGATGTTCAAGATGGAAGGCCCTGGTGGGGTGAAGCTGGAAGGCCAGCCGAACATTCAGCTTCGAATGGTGCCCGGCGATCGCCTGCCCAATATTCCTCTGCCGCCAGGTGCCGGGGCGATGATGGGTGGTCGCCTGCCCAATATTCCTCTGCCGCCAGGTGCCGGGGCGATGGGTGGCCGCATGCCTGCCCAACCCAATATACCCGTTCCAGGAATGGCGATGCCCCCCGGCGCTGGCCCTGAACTTGAGCGTCGCGTCTCAAAGGCCGAAAAAGCCCTTGATGAAATTCTTGCCGAGCTGAAAAAGCTGCAAAGCAGAGAAGAAGACGATGATGATGATGATGACGATGATAAAAAGAAAGAGAAACGCGAAGAAAAACGCGAATCCAAGCCTAAAAAATAAGGTGATGGCTTATCTGTGGCCGATCGTCGTATAACTCGATCAGCCACAGATATGCGTAGATACAAATTCAGATTAAGCGAAAGCGAGGCATGATCGGCCTCGCTTTCTGCATTTATGCACTCAGCAGCTGACTTCGGTAAAAATCCGGACCGACTCAAAAGAATGAGCATAAAAAAAAGGAGACGCGGCAAGCCGCATCTCCCCGTAATTCATAAGTGATCATTTAATCACTTGGTCAGCTTGGCAAAAACTGCTTTCGGATCTTTCTCAAAATCCTTCACACAGCCCTTACAGCAAAGATAAGCGTCTTTGCCTTCGGCAGACACCTTGATTGGCACACCCATAGATCCAAGATTTTCACCAGAAACCGGGCAGAGGGCCTGGGCCGTGGCGGCATCCTGGTCTTTCTTGTCTGTCAGTTTAGCGATTTCGGCCTTTTCCTCGGCATTCAGGGCCGGCTTGGCAGCAGCTGCTGCAGCTGATTTGGCCACCGCTTCATTACCATAGGAAACTGATGCCGATGGAGTCGATGCCGGTGCGTTGTTCGGTGTGGGCTTATCAGCACAACCGCTCAGGCCTGCAACAAGCAGTGATGCCACAAAGGCAGACTTGATTTTCGAAAAAGTCATAATTCAGGTTCCGTTTTTCAGGAGGGCTTCTTCAGCTCAGGAGCCTTAGGAGCTTCAGCTGGCTTGGCTTCGGGTGCCTTCGGGGCTTCAGCTGGCTTGGCAGCTTCAGGAGCCTTCGCAGCTTCGGCTGGCTTGGCAGCTTCGGTAACCACCTTGGCAGCTGGGTCAGGGTTCACGGATGGCGAGGTGCCCGAACCAGAACCGGCTGGTGGAACGGCACTTGGGGGAGCAGGCTTCTCAGCACCACCACAGCCCACAACGGCCAGTGTAATTGCAAAACAGAAGAAAGCCTTCAGGCTGCGAGAAACTGTCATCTGGTTCTCCTTCTCAAAACGGGTGCGAATCATGTAGTTCAGGGGCTGTTATCACCCCACACTTCAATCAGTCCAGATTGTAATGAATCACGAATCGAATCGCCAATAGTTCATCCATGAAAACTTGGCAGTAAATTCGAAAGATCACTGCCTGATTCATGATCAGCGATGGACATTTTTCATTCAGTGCTTTCAACAGGCTCTTTTTCCGGAATTTCCGAAAGTTCCACACCTCGATAGAAATGTCTGGCCGGATCCAGCGATGCCAATTTCTCGTTTGTCCAGGCCACGCCTCTGCCTTCTGGCGTTATCGCCATTTCCGCCTGTCGCAGGCCTCGAACGATTGAATTCATCTTGGCGTCCATGTCGTCAATCATTGAAAGCAACATCGCCTCCAGTGTCTGCGGCAAAACCGGCGACCCAAATTCCAGCTTGCCATGGTGCGCCAGCACTGCATGCTCCAGCCGCAGAAGCCGCTCTTCGTCAATGGCCGGCTCCACTCTCGCTGCCGCTGCACGAATCATGTCGCGGCCCATCACAATATGCCCCAGCAATTTGCCGCTCGTGGTATAACTCGCCTCAGTCAACTGGTCATAACTCAGCTCAAGTGCTTTACCAATGTCATGCAGCACCGCACCGATAATCAAAATATCCTTCTGAAGCGGCGGATTAAGATCTTTGTAATACATGGCATAATGAGTGCCCACCGAGTTGGCCAGGCGCACCATGCTCCACATGTGCTCCAGCCAGCCACTCGTCATCGCATGGTGCATCCGGCTTGCCGCCGGCAGTGTCTTGAGCACGGTCCAGTGTTCGTCGAAAAGCACCTCAACCAGCCTTACCAGCCGATAATCACGCACATTTTTATTCAAGTCCTTGAAAATACTGGCTCTCAGCTCGTCAGCCGGCCATCTTGAGGCTTCGACAATCATCGACCAGTCAAAACTTGCTTCAAGCTCAGGGTCGTTCCTGACAAGTTTTGCCTCGGCTATTTCAATGGCAGGCTTAAATTTACTGTCTTTCCGGGTGTATTGCCCGCACACCCACACCACTTCACCCGGCGCCCATTGCTGGCACCAGCGAAACAGGTCGCTGTTGTTCCAGGCCTGTGATTCAACATAACCTGTTCGGTCACGAAATTTGCAGGTGAAAAAAGGGTCGCCCTTGGCTGTTTTCCGCTGTTCACGCGATAAAAACTGCAAAAAAGCCTGAAATGTCTTGCCAATTTCCATTTCGGCAATAAATCTTGACGGATATTCTTCGGTGTCAATCATGGCCGGCACACATTCTTTCGCATCGAAGGGTCTTTAAGCAAAAAACGCTTGTTTGACCGGATTTAAGCCAACATGATAGCATGAACCTTCACTCATGACATAGTCCCAACAGGTTTTTCAGGTGATTTGCGATGACCAGCCAGCACGCCCCTCTGGAAGCCTCAATCACCGCCGGCCGCCTCGGTCAGTTTGCCGATGGCCCCAGTTTTCAGTCACTTGCCGCCCAGCCCTGGGATGCCATCGTCGTCGGTGCCGGCCATAATGGCCTAACTGCAGCCGCTTTTCTGGCGATGGCAGGCCTGAAGGTGCTTGTGCTTGAATCTCGCCACCGCGTGGGCGGGGCGGCCACCATCGCCGAACCCTTCCCAGGCTACAAAATGGGCCCCTGTGCCTATCTCGCCGGCCTTTTGCATCAAACCGTCATCGACGAACTTCAGCTTGAGCGGCGCGGGTTTCACTGGACACCCGCCCTTTCCGGCATGTTCGTGCCGTTTCCAGATGGCCGGTCGATTCAGCTTTGGGACGACGACGACCGCTGCGACGACGAAATTCGCCTCTTTGCTCCCCGCGATCTCGCCGGCTTTCAGGCCATGTCAGCCCTGAAGGCCCGCGTGCGCGACCGCCTTCGCCCCGCCGGGCCCGACGATCTCTGGCTTGACCCTGCACCAACCCGCGAGAAAATCGAAGATCGGCTGGGCGATGACCCGCTCGCCCGCAAGCTCATGTTCGAATGGTCGATGGCCGAAATGCTCGACCACTTCCTGACTGACGATCACCTGCGCATAGCCCAGCTCGGCCAGGGTGTGATCGGCACCAACGCCAGCCCGCTTGACCCCGGTACGGCCTCAGTTCATTTTCACCATGCCTCAGGCCGGATGGGCGGCATGGCCGGGCAGTGGGGCTATGTGCGCGGCGGCATGGGCATGACCTCGTTCCTGATTGCCGATGCCGCACTTGAAGCCAGCGTGACCATCAAAACCGGGGCCCCCGTGGCTGAAATTGAGCCTGGTGCGGGTGTCATTCTCGAATGCGGCACCAAAATTAAATCGTCGAATGTCGTTTGCAATGCCGACCCGAAAGTCGCCCTGAAATTATTGGGCAATAACGCCGACCATGCCTGGGCTGCCCGGGTGAATGCGGTGCCCATTCGCGGCTGCACCGTGAAATGCAATGTCGGCCTGCGTGAAATGCCGAATTTCCTGGCCAGGCCCGGCACTTTTGAAGATCACCACAGGGGGCAGGTGAATACGCCGCTGGATCATGCCGGCTGGCAGGCTTCATTTGAAGCAATGCGGCGCGGCGAACTGCCCGAACATATCTGGACAGAGCTTTATTTCCAGTCGGCCCACGATGCATCCGTTGCACCAGCCGGGCGACACACCATGAGCGTTTTCGCCCAGTATGTGCCTGATGTTTTTGCCGATGGATCAAGCTGGGACGACAATCGTCAGAAGGTACAGGATCGTGTCATCGGCACCATTTCCCGCTTCTGCAGCAACCTGCCTGATGCCATTGAGCACATTCAGGTGCTGGGCCCGCCTGATATTGAACGTGAAGTGGGCCTGACAGGTGGCCATATTTTTCAGGGCGAATGTCTGCCGCAATTCATGTGGGAAAATCGCCTGACCACCCGCACACCCATGACCGGTTTTTACCTTTGTGGGGCAGCCACGCATCCCGGCGGGTCGGTCATTGGCGTGAATGGCCGCAATGCCGCCATGGCTGTGCTGGGGCGGGCCTGATTCAGCCACCTTTGAAATGTAATTGAATCAAATCAGCGAGCCACTTCCTCAAGCTCGACCATTACAGGCCGATGGTCCGAGGCAACCGGCTCTTCAAGCACTTTCTGAAGCTTAACGCGATACTGCCCCATCGGCCGAAATAAAATGTAATCGATCTGTCGCACGGGCTTGTCGGCCGGATAAGTCAATAACGAAGTGTCCGAATTGCCGAAGCTCCAGGCCTTTTTGAAAATGGCAATTGGCTGGCTTTCGGGCATGGCGTTCAGGTCGCCTGCCAGAATCACAGGCACTTTTGAATCGGCATAAATCCGGTTCAGTTCTGCCGCCTGCTGCTCGCGAAACGTATTGCTTTGATGGTGCAGGTGGGTGGTCACGAATTTCAATTCGCGGCCATTACGCTGCACTGTCACTTCAAATGCAATCCGCCGCTCGCGCTCGGGCATGCCGGGCAGCCAATGAATTTTGGAATCCTTCACCGGATATTTTGACAAGATGGCCTGCCCATAATCGCCGCCGCTGTAATCAATCTGCTTGCCGAATATGCCATGCATGCCCGTCAGTCGGGCCAGTTCGGCCGGCTGGTCAACACCGGCGGCCCGCATCGTCTTTTTATCCACTTCCTGAAGGGCAACAAAATCGGGGTCGGCGGCTTTGATAATCGCGGCCGTACGACTGTAATTGAATTTTCCGTCCAACCCCTCGCCATGATAAATATTGTAAGTCATCACGCGGATTTCATCGGCAGACGATGGCAAACCAGCCAGAAACACGATGCCCAGGGCCAGGAATTGTATTTTCATGAGAGGCATTTCACTCGTGATGATGGTTGCGGTGGCTGAATGATTACAACACAAATGCAATTGAAATGAAAATAAAAAAGCCCGGATCATTCGATCCGGGCCTTGTTCAAAACGCTCTAAGCGGACGATCAGCGGGAATGCCCGTGACCATGCCCATGGCCGTGTTGATGCCCATGGCCAAGGCTGGCCGCAGGGCCTACGCCGGTGGTGTTCGGCATGCGGCGGTGCGATGTCATCGCCTGCGTTGGGTAAAGCCTGATTTCGGTGTTGTAGTTGCCGAAACCATCCACCTGCAGGAACTCGGCAGCGACATCTGCCTCAGGACGAATGTGAATTGTCAGGTGCCCATCGCGTTCAATGCGGGCCAGATCCTGTCTCTTGCGATTGTTCAGGAAGTTGGCCACATTCTGCGAGCAGGTGATGTTAATCCGGCGAATATCCTGCCGGTTGGCCGCCATGGCCAGAATTCGCATGACGTCGATTGACATGCTCTCGGCCGTCTTCACCACGCCCTGGGCCAGGCAGTTCGGGCAATCTTCATAAATTGACCGCTTGATGCTCGGCCGGATACGCTGACGAGTCATTTCGATCAGGCCGAACTGGCTCATACGAAGGATCTTCGTACGGGCACGGTCGCGGCGAATGGCGTCTCGCAGGGCACGTTCCACGCCACGGCGATGCCGTTCATCACGCATGTCAATAAAGTCGTTGACAATCACGCCGCCAAGGTCTCGCAGGCGAAGCTGGCGGGCAATCTCGCGGGCGGCCCGCAGGTTCATCTCATAGGCATTGCGCTCGGCGTCGTCGTCGGCCCGGAAGCTGCCCGAGTTCACGTCAATCGCCACCAGGGCTTCGGTCTGGTCGATCACGATCGACCCGCCGTCCGGCAACGGCACATGCCGCTGGCCGATCTTGGCGATTTCATCTTCGATACCATACTTGTGGAACAGCGGCGTCTTGTCGCCATATAGCTTCAGCCGGTCCACATACTTCGGCATCACGTTCTTGAGGAATTCCTGCGCCCGCTCGAAGGCCGACGGTTCGTCGATCCAGATCGTGTCGATCTCACCCGTGAAAATGTCGCGGATGGTGCGAATGATCATGTCCGATTCCTGATAAATCGGAGCCGGCGAGCGTGTTCGCTTGATGCGACGAAGGATCGTCTTCCACAGCCGTAGCAGATAGGCCAGGTCGCGGGCCAACTCGCGCTTGGTGCGGTCAACGCCCGCAGTTCGCACGATGAAACCCAAGCCCTTGGGCGGGTTCAGGGCGTTCATCTTGTCTCGCAGCCTGCGCCGCTGTGCATCGTCGCCAATCTTGCGCGAGACGCCCACCCGCTGCAGGCCCGGCATCAGTACCAGATAGCGGCCTGGAATGGAGATATAGGTTGAAAGTGTCGGCCCCTTGGTGCCCAGGCTTTCTTTGATCACCTGCACCAGGACTTCGTCGTTGCGCTGGAAGATCTCCTGAATCGGCGGCTTGAATGGCCCCCGGCCACCGCCACGCAGCGATTCGCGTATCTCACCTGGCTGGCGAATGCCCAGCTCAATTTCCATCGCTTCAATTTCTTCGGCCTCGCGGCGAATCTCTTCCTGAAGCTCAGGCTCAACAATGTCATTCGGGTCAGGCACATAAGACTCAGACGACGATTCACTGTCGTCATCCATCTCATCGCCAAGATCGTCGCCCGGAGCGGGACCTATTTCAGGCTGATAACGCCCACCGCGACGCTGCCGCCTTGGGCCTTTGCGAAATCGCTTTGGCCTGGCGGATGAGGCTGATGTCTCTTCAGATTCAAGGTCCGTATCTTCCGACAGACCATCCTCGGCCAGTGATTCGGCTGCGCCAGGCGGGCTGGCTGACCAGTCAAGTTCAGACCAGTTGCCGCCTGATTGTCGGCCTTCACCTTCTATCTCAGGGGCCAGCGGATCAAATTCGACCGGCTCCGACCCGGTTGATGGACCTTTTTCCTTCATGCCTGGGCGGCGGCGACGACGGCGACGGCGATTCCGCGAAAAGCCGCCACGCTCACCCAGCCTCGGGTCCTCATCAGCAACAGGCTCAAGGCCTTCTGCATCCTCACCCGGTTCACCCTCGGCTAAAAGACCTTCTTCGTCAGGCCCTGATGCCATTTCAGTACGGTCAAATTCAGCAGGCCGGCGAGGCCTGCGACCGCGTCCCCGACGCTCACGTTCCAGCCTCGGCACATAACGGCCGCCGGTTCGCGATTCGCCCTCTTCCTCATCGCCCGGCTCCGTCTGGTCAGGCTCGGCAGGTGTCAGGTTCCAGAGATGCTCGGGAATTTCTTCCCTCGGACCCAGTGGCGGGCGATTTCCGCCCCTGGCCCTGATGAAATCACGCCCCGATGGTCTTCGGTCGGCAGTGGGCTGGCTTATCTGCACCTCAGATTCGCCGGCTGATTCTAGCCCGGGAAGACCTGGATCAGGAGTCGGAAGTTCGGCCTCGGCTGAAACTTCTATTTCCGGCTCGACTGCTTTTGGCGGGCGGCCCCGGCCCCGGCCTGTGCTGGTGCGTCGTCGGCCCCGACCACGGGGCAAAGCCTCGCCGGCGTCAAGCTCGGCAGGGGCTGCGTCGGTCAGGCCTTCAGTCCCCGGAATATCAAGTGCAACTTCTGATTCGCCCTCGGCAGATTCAGGCCAAGGGGGTGTCGTTTCCTTCACCTGAAGTTCAACAGACTCGACCTGTGCCCGCACTTCCTCAACGACAGACCGGGAAGTCTCAATAGCTTGCACGGCCGGGGTTTCGGGCGATATTTCGGATACAGTTAATCGGTCGATGACCGGCGAGCTTTCAGCGAATGCTGATTCAGGCCTTATCTGCGGTTCAACCGGTTCGGCATCTTCAATCAGCCCGCTGCCGAATCGCGAGCGAGGCCGGGCAGGGGGGGCGGCCGGAGAAATAGCTCGTGTAACCGTCGAAACCGAACGTGCGGGTTCAACAGGGGCCTGCACTTCTGTAGCAGGGGCAGGAGGTGGTTCCGGTGCCTGGAATTCAGGTACCACCGGCTTGATGGGCGCGACAAAGGGCTTGCGGGCAGGGGCTTCAAAGCTGGTGTCCCAGTCTTCAAGCCCGGCACCAAAGCTCTTCTTCGGACGCGAAGGCTGGGGCGGTGGCACTACTTTTGGTGCCTCATAAACCACTTCAGGCCGGGGTTCCGGTTCAGGGGTGAATGGGGGCTCTGGGTCAAGAACGAGACGGGCCGGTTCAGGTTCCGGGCTGATTTCCGGTGCCATGGTCTCGGCGGCATCCGTAGCAGCCAGATCCCTCGCCAGATCTTCAGCGGTGAAGTCGCCGTGATACGACTCAACGACCAGCGATTCCGACTCGCCGAAATAACTGCTCTGCAGAACTTCGCCCTGATAATCTGGGGCCTGGCTGGTGAATTCGGTTGGCTGAGGCTCCATCGGCCTGCTGCCGCCCCGATAGGATCTGTCTCGCTGGCCTCGTGGTGGCCTGCCACCCCGATCGCGGCCACCACCACCGCCCCGTCGGCCACGGTCGCGATCGCGGTCTCTGGGTCGACCACCTTCCGGCTGGCGTGGCGCCATCTCAGGCGATAACTCTGTTGAGGCTATCGGGTTAAAATCACCAAATGCAAACTCATCGAGCCCCGTGCCAAAATCAGCAGGGCCCGCAGGTAATTCAGTACCGAATTCGGCGGGAGTCACCGATGGAATGCTCTGTGCCGGTCCACGACGGTCGTCGCGGCGGCCACCTGGTCGCCCTTCGCCCCTGCCATAGCCAGATCGGCCTGGTCGGCCTTCGCCCGGCCCGCTTCGACGGGCACCTCGCGATTCCCGCCCGCCCTGCTCGCCGCCTTCGCCACCCCCGGGATGCCGGCTGTAATAACGCGGCTCGACGTCAGAAACGTGGAGAAAACCGTTCCGGCCAATCGAAAAATCAACGAATGCCGCCTGAATGGCCGGCTCCAGGTTGACAACGCGGCCCTTGTAAATATTACCTGTGTAAGTCTCGTGGCTGCTTCGTTCGACGTAAAGCTCTTCCAGAAGCCCATCTTCAATGATGGCGATCCGGCACTCCTCCGCCTGGAGGACGTTGATCAGCATTTCTTTCTTCATCTTGTGCAGTGTCCTGTTGGAACACACCCGCCACCGCGCACAGCCGATCATCAGTCATGATGCTGGATCGAAAGCTGGGCAGGGGTTGTGGCACCGGCGGTTCCTGATGTTTTCTGGTCTCACCACGCACAGGCCGTTTTCAGCTCAGTGGCCACCTTGCATCGGGGCATGGTCAAAAAAACGAATCCGTTGATTGTGGCGATCAATTTGTCTGTAAGGGTTCGGGAAAGTCTCACGCTTCGGGTCTGGCCGGTTTCATCTGCTGAAACGCACAGCACCCCGATCTGTTCGGTCAAAGGTCCCGCAGAACAACATCGTGACGGATCAGGCAGCCCAGGCTGAAGAGATCTCCAAGCCCAAGCATGGCCAGCACTTCTTCGGGTCGTGCCGTGGCCTGGGGGGTGACTCTGAGAGTCATGCCGAGCCTGCCTGATTCCGACCAGCCCAGTTGTTCAACGAGCGGTCTCAAGTCCAGTTGTACGGTTTGGTTATCACGCTCCCGCGTGATCGGAAATTGGGTTGCACCGAGAAAATCCTCCATGCGACTGCGTGCCGACTCCAGACGGTCGGCGGGAATGTCCTTCTCAAAAGTGAAATGGATAAGCTCCGCCTGGCCCGGCTTCCGGCTCGTCATCCAACGAGCTTCAAGAAACCGCAATCCTGCCGGAGCCGATTCGTTCAGTTGATCGATAAGTCTATCCAGTGCGATTGGTTGGGTAAGCTCTACCTCGAGCACTTCCCGATGTGCCTCAATGCCAAGCCCCAGGGCCTGAACCAGATTCATCTTCGGGCGCGGGTTAAAACCCTGCGACTGTGCCACCGGCAAGCTCACCCGACGAAACAGCCTTTCAAAAACCTTCATCAAGTCCTGATGCCCTATCCAGACCAGCCCTTCCGTCTTCGAGAACCGCAACTGATAACGCCAGCATGAATTTGCCAGCATTGGCGGAGCCTGCAAAGAGTTTGTCGGAAGCGTGGGATCAGAAAGCATCAGAGCGATGAATTACCTTCATTGCGCGTGTTGACATTGACAGGGTGAAATGCTCTTCGCAGCCTTTAGCCTTATAAAAGTTTTTCAGGCTGACGGAATCAGAACATCGAAGTCAACAAAATTATACAGGCCTGAAATCGATATGCCAAGAAAATAATCAGTAATTGCGGCAAGATAATAGCCTTAAACGGATTAGGCCGGGGCGGCCAAGCCCCCGACCGGCCCACCACTGCTCACGAGCTTAACTCGCCTTCGGAATCTCTGCCTGAAAGTCTGATTCCACAAGCCGGGCCAGGGCGGCCACGGCAGCGTCGGCGTCGGGCCCGCTGGCCTCGATGGAAAGCACGGCACCACACTCGGCTGCCAGGGTCGCCAGGTCAAGAATGCTCTTGCCATTCACGGCCCGGTCATTATGCCTTACCGTAATCTCAGAAACAAAGCAGATTGCCATACGCGCAAAGAGATCAGCCGGCCTCAGGTGAAGGCCGTATTCGTTACTGATTACCACGCTGATGGTCGCCGGACTTTGCTGAGGAGTTTGCATGGCCTGTGTTCTCGGGAATCATTCCGGAAATAAGATTGCGGCAGCCGAAGTTCGACCACTCCTTTTGAGTCGATATTCGCGCCGGAATGCGTCTGCTGATTTCTTTCCGCCGACTGTCAGGCGGTGGCGTGCTGCTGGTCCATCCGCCGGATCAGCTCAATCACCTGTGCCGGTTTGGTCACCTTGCGCAGGTCTTCCACAAAATCATCATCACGCATATAGCGTGCCGCATTGTCGAGTGCCCGCAAATGAGGCCCCGGCTGATTCGGCGGCGAGATCAGCAAAAAGAAGACGTAAACCGGTTCGTCGTCAAGGGCTGCGAAGTCTACACCCTTGTGTGAAACAGCCACGCAGGCCACCAGCCTGTCAACCGATGGATGCCTCGTATGAGGCACTGCCACACCCCGGCCAATACCTGTCGAACCCAGCTCCTCGCGGCTTAAAATCGCCTTGATCACGCTGTCGGTATCGCTGGCCGCTATTGCCCCGGCCTTCTGCAGTGATTGCACGATCTCGCGCACCACGCCGTCCTTATCCTGCGACTGCAAGTCGACTACAATCGCATCCGGGACAAGAAAATCTAGCAGTTTCATCAAAATCTGCCCTGAGAGCCCCTCAATAATGACGGTCACCATGACAGACAGGAAACTGTCAAATTCCGGCCGGGACCATTCGGTCACCTGCCTACCAGTCATGCCACCGTTCTATCAGAATAACGCCCAGCACGCGTTTTTTCAATCTTCTGCTACACCAAATCACGAACTTCAATCGGTTTTTTGCCGCTTTTCTGTTATCATTTTCAAAGAATCAACCCAGACCGGATGCAACCCGACTGCCCGCCGGCCACCCACTCCCCGAAAGCACTGTCACATGTCGCAAGCCACCGCCAGTCAAATATTTGCCGTCGTTGTGCTCGGCCGCAATGATAATGTCGCCGTCGCCGCCCGACCCCTTCCCAAAGGCTTTCTGCTGGATCATCCCGCCCTGGTCGCCCCGGTTGAAGTGCGCCAGGTCATCACACTGGGCCACAAGGTTGCCACACGGGCCATTGCCAAGGGCGATCCTGTCCTGAAATATGGTCAGATCATCGGCTTCGCCTCAAAAGAAATTGCGCCTGGTGAATGGGTGCATGTGCACAATATTTCAGCAGACACCTTTGAACGTGACTATGCCTTCGCCACCGCCGTGCCTCCCAGGCCTGTTGCACCCGTTCAGCGAACCTTTCAGGGCTATCTTCGCCCCGATGGCCGCGTGGGCACTCGCAACACCATCGCTGTTATCTCAACCGTAAACTGCTCGGCCTCGACCTCGCGCATGATCGCCGAACGCGTTCGTTCCAGCGGCATCCTCAAAGACTACCCCCACGTTGACAGCGTCTTTGCCATCACCCATAAGGCCGGCTGCGGCTTTCCCTTTGAGGGTATGGACTTCAAGATGCTTGAGCGGGTCATGGCCGGCTTCGCCAATCACCCCAATGTGGCCGCTTATCTGCTGGTCGGCCTGGGCTGTGAAGGCACTTACCCCACTCACCTGGTTGAAAGTCACGACCTGGTTCTTCTCTCCGCTGACCCCTCGGCCAAAGGTGCCGATAAAGCCGCCCTTCGACCCCAGACACTCAGCATTCAGGAGCAGGGCGGCATTGCCCGCACCATCGAGGCCGCCTTTGAAGGCATCAAAAAACTTCTGCCCCAGGCCAACCAGTGGCGACGCACCGAACAACCGGCTTCCAAAATCTGTCTCGCCCTGGAATGCGGCGGTTCCGACGGCAATTCAGGCGTGACCGCCAACCCGGCCCTTGGTGTGGCGGCCGACATGATTGTCGCCCAGGGCGGCACCGCCGTGCTGGCTGAAACCACCGAAGTCTATGGCGCTGAACATCTTCTTACGCGCCGGGCAGTCTCGCGGGAAGTCGGCCAGAAGCTGGTTGACAAGATCAAATGGTGGGAATGGTATGCCGATGTCTTTGGCGGAGTGATTAACAACAACCCCTCGCCTGGCAACAAAAACGGCGGCCTGACAACCATTTACGAAAAATCGCTGGGGGCCGTGGCCAAAGCCGGTTCCACCGCCATGGTTGATGTGCTTGATTATGCCGCACCCTGCACCCAGCCCGGCCTGCTGATGATGGACACCCCCGGCTTCGACCCGACCTGCACCACTGGCCTGGTGGCGGGCGGGGCCAATGTGCTGGTTTTCACCACCGGCCGCGGCAGTGTGCTGGGCCTGAAGCCGACACCCTGCCTGAAAGTGACCACCAATACGCCCCTGTTTGAACGTATGCCCGATGAGATGGATTTTGACGCCGGTACGATTTTGGCCGGTGAAACGGTTGAAGCGGTCGGCGAGCGTATGTTTGATGAGATTCTCGCCATTGCCAGCGGCAAACCGACGAAAAGCGAAGCGGCTGGCATTGGCGAAGAGGAATTCGCCCCATGGCAGATTGGCCCGTTTCTGTGAGGCTCTCACAACATGGTTTTGTCAGGCTAACCCAAAGCACTGGAAAGGTATGCGGCAATTGATGCCTGCCCCTGCCGGTGCGGATGACCGGATTTTGGCGAATGGATTGGCACTCGCTGAATTTTGTTTCCATTCATGCCGGTTTTCATGAAGCCGGCCCAAGTCGATTGTCATATGTCACATAATAAATGACAGGTTTGTCATATCAAGAATAAATCAAGTTGTCTTAGTTTTTTTTTTCGCAAATTTCGACATCTTTGAGTACTAATATATTGGTGCCGGTAGATTTCTATCGGGAAAATTCTGTCGCATTGAAGTGGTGGCTGTGATGTCAATCGCTTTAAAGCAAAGGTCATCTGATACTTCATTTCGGTCGTTTGCCGGGGAAATTGCAAGAGAAACATACTTGTCCCATGACTCAGTTCAATTGAATGACAGGGTGATTCCCTTAAAACCAAACTATTTTTACAATCGTAATGTAAAACGCGGCAGTTTTTTGAATTTTCACAAAATGATATGTTTAATTGTTTTGATGCGCCTGGGTTATCAGGCGATATTTCCTGACAAGAGTTTTGAACCAGAACTTTTTGAAGCATCACTTCGATGGTATGAAAAGTGATGCAAAAATCTGCTGATAAAAACAAATTGGCCGGTGCCGGTAAAGATGCTACCCTGGGGTTTTTTGATTCCCTGCTGCGATTCCTGAAAGGCACCTCGCTGACATCAGGGGCTTCGCAGATCATCAAACTTTTACGTTCGGAACTGCATAAAACCCTTGGTTTTAGGCGGGTCTGGCTTTATCAGCTATCAGAAGACGGCTTGAGATTTGAGTTTCTGACAGACGCCATACCGGGGTTTTACCGCCATCCGGCGGCCCAGTCATTAACGATCAAGGGCGATGCCTATCTGGAAGATTTGCGAGCCGCTGTTGAACTGGACATTGTGAACGATGCCCAGGTTGACCCGCGAATGAACCGTGAAATCGTCGGGCTGCTGAATACTCGAACGTTGATAAATCAGCCGGTTGAAATTCTGGGCCAACGGTGCCTGATTGGTACTGGTTCATTCGGCACGGAAGGCGTGGTTTGCCTTGGCCCGGCCGAACGAGACTATTTCCGTTCAATCACCAGGGCCGCCGCACTGGCGATGGAGCGTGCCGCACTGCTTGAAAGCCGTAACAGCAACCCGGCCATAAACATTTCAACTCTGCCAAAAACGCTGCTGAATTCCAGCTTGCCGATGCTCACTTTCTGGGAACGTGATCTGAATACAGGCAAGCTCACTGCAACGCCACTGAGTGACGGCTCATTCGGGTATCCCGACGAAACCGGTGTCGATACCTTTGAAAAATACCTGGCCATGGTGCATCCGGATGATGTACCCGGGCTCAAAGCCAATGTTGAGTCTTACCTTGCCAATCCTGCCGGGCGGCTTCAGATTATTTATCGACTGCTTCATAAAAATGGCACTTTCCGCTGGTTTTACAGTGAAGCCGGAGTGATTTACGATGAAGAGAAAAGGCCCCAGAAGCTGGCCTGGTTCCGGTTTGACATCACCAACCGAAAAAACGCTGAGATACAGGCCTCAGCCAGTGAAGCCAGGATTCATATCCTGCTTGAGCAGGGTGAAATCAGCCTGTGGGATCTCGATCTTGGTTCATTGCGTCTGACATATTCATCCAGTGTAACCATGCATCTTGGATACAGCGTTACTGAATTACCTGCTGATCTTAACGATTGGTTTGCTTTGCTACACCCTGATGACAGCCAGACAGCACGAAAGACCATTCAGGACTTTACTTCTCAAAAATCCGGAAGTCTTGATACCGTATTTCGAATGCGCCACTGGAATGGCACGTATCGCTATATTCGGATCAGAGCCGATTTAGAAAGCAATTCTGAGGGCTCGCCAGTGCGGGCACTGGGGTGCAGCATTGACATCACAATACAGAAACTGCATGAATTTTCAATGAATTCACAGGTAGAGCATCTTAAAACCCTGGTGCGGGGTTCACCTGTTCTCATGGCCATGCTTGATTCAGACTTAAACATACTGGCCGCAAGCCATTCCTATACAGATGCATTTCATCGTGGAACCACCAACCTGCAGGGGCTGATACATTCGCCAATGCATCATAATATTCCGGCTCGTTGGCTTGAGATTATCAGGAAGGCCCAGACCGGCGAATTTCATCATGGGGAAGCGGATGAGTGGGTGATGGCTGACGGCAGGAAATATCTGCTGAGATGGTCAATCGGGCCCTGGTTCGACCTTGAGAACAGAATTGGTGGCATAATTCTTGCTGCAGATGACATGACCCGCAGCCGCGAGCTTGAGCAAGAAGTCCTGGATATTGCCGGCCAGTTTCAACAACGCCTGAGCGTCGACCTGCATGACACGGTCTGTCAGGAACTGACGGCACTGGCGATATATGCCGAGAGCCTCGGTTTTTCAATTCCCGAAGACGACCATCAGGCCCGAACCATTCTTGGTCGGATAGAGGATGGCCTGAAACGGTGTACTGCAGACGTTCGTCAATTAATTCACGGTAAATTGCCAGTGAATGTAACAGGCCAGGGCTTTGTGCAGGCGATTCAGGAAATGGCGACGAATGACAACCAGTGGAGCAAGTGGCAGATCAAGGTCATTATTGATTCATCGCCGGTGAATCTCGACGATTTCACGGCAACACAGCTTTATATGATCATCAAGGAGGCAGTGCACAACGCCATTAAACACGCCCGACCCGAAGAGATTCGGATTTGCATTTCTGCCAGACCACACCTGTGCATATCCGTTCAGAATCAATTGGCGGAAGGCCAGAAAGCGACAGGATTTGTGCAGAAAACCGGCCTGGGGCGAAAAATCATGGAACATCGGGCGGCCATGATAGGCGGCCAGATCCGTTTCGAAACAACTGAGAAATATCGGGTACAACTATCGTGTGAACTGGAGCGAATAGCTTATGATCGCTGATTCTAGCGTGAAGCGGGCCCGGGTGCTGGTTGTTGACGACCATCCTGCGATTTGCGATGCACTGACGATATATCTTTCGCGAACGGAAGATCTGGAAGTCGCCGGCCACGCATCGACAATTATTGAAGCCATGCGGGCCATCGAATCAAACATCCCTGACCTGGTGGTGGTTGACCTTTCGCTAGGCGACCAGAATGGTCTTGAACTACTGGAACGCATTCGCGACCGCTATCCCGCCATTTCAACCATTGTCTGGACAGCCCATGACGAATTGCACTATGCCGAACGAGCCCTGCGGGCCGGTGCCCGCGGATTTGTTACCAAGCACGAACCGACAACGATGATTGTCAGGGCGATTCGCACCGCACTGACGGGCCAGATTTGCCTGAACGACACACTTTCACAGGTGCTTCTGCAAAGGGTGGCTGCACGCGGCAGCCAGCAGGCCATGATTGAGCCGGAAGACCTTTCGAACCGTGAACTTGAGGTGTTTCGGCTGATTGGCCAGGGAAAGAAGACCCGCGATATTGCCCGACTGATGCATGTGAGCATGAACACCGTGCAAACTTACCGAGAACGTATCCGTCGCAAGTTTAACCTGGAAGACACCGCGGATGTCGTACATTTTGCTACCACATGGCTGGCCCAGCACCTGCCTCATCCGCCCTGAACGATAAATGTAATATGAGATGAATTCAGCCGCCGCCGGGAGAGGACCTGCGGCTGAACTTTCAGCAGATAGCATTGAGAAACGACGCGCCAAATTGTCAAAGAACGAGACAGACTATAATGAAATCTGCCGGATGGTATTAAATCTTTCATGAATTTCAAAGCCGCTCGATTGTAAGACCACTCTATTTTAAGAAATGAGACTGAAATCAAGCCAGTTTTCGTGTAATTTTTTTTGATGCTGGTTCCAGGGCCGATTTCAACCAGTATTTGTGCAATGAATCATAAGATTGATTTCAGGATGCGTGCCGGCCCGGGATTTGTGACTATTAAAAAACCATTACATAAAAAGTCATTTATACAGAATTTTCTGGATGAACAGAGTTGGCCAGGATTAACGGATGGATGATCGCGCGGCCCTGCATTTTCGGCTCAATGGCGATCGGGAAGTGGGTTGTTCAATTCAACCAGAACCTTCGAAAATGTGATTCAACTAATCCGACGCACGGGCTCCCGGCGATGACGATTGTCTCGTGTCAGGGCCCCAAAAAGCCGACGATCGAGTGCTTCTATGGCGTTATCGAGCACCTTGCGAGCGGTGTCGGCATGAATTGGCCGGATGGCATAAGGGTCGCGAGGCAGGCCGGTGCGGGGCCAGACAAGTGCTTCAGGTGGGGGGCCACCCTGTTCCCGTGATTCGTGTGGCGGCAGCACTTCAAACGAGCCATCCAGATGCGACTGCTTGTAATAAGCCTTTCGGCCGGTGGCCGGGCCGGGGTAGAGCCACGAGAGTTTCATGGCGAGAAGCTCGGTGAATTGGGGCCAGGGTGCCTGCTCAGGCCGGAATGGCCCCGCCGGACCTTCACCCACGATGGCTGGCAGCACCCGCCAGACTTCAGCCAGGGGCATGGGTCGGCTGGGGTCGGCCACAAGTGGCCAGAGTTCGGGCCGACCGAGTTCAACAGCAGCCTGGTGCACCAGGGCACTGGCACTGTCTACATAAAGCATCAGGGCCGTGCGAGCCAGCCGGCTTGCTTCACCTTCAGAAACGGCCAGCCGCACGCGTGACTCGGTGTGGAAGTGCAGGGCATCGGAATAAAGGCAATGAAACGGGCTGAAGGTGGTTTCGATCAACCCATGGCCGGGATTGGTGAGCAGTCGCTCTTCAGCCGCAGAAATCTCTTCGGATTGCAGCGTTGATATGCGGTTTTGCCAGGGCTCCTGCGAGGAACGAACGTCATCGTCCATTGTCTTCCACCCGCCTGAAATCGATGTCCATAATAGTCCTCTATAATGATAGTTTATTTTCCATTAGTATCGAGGGGTATTCAATCGAAATTGCGATTTTTATAAAAATTCCACTCGCCTCCTGTCTTAC
>JBEITT010000059.1:0-32400 GCA_040374745.1 Planctomycetaceae bacterium
ATTCATAATAAACGCCCACACTATATTTATTTTTATTCTTTAAATGTTCATTATGGATGTATTCTAACAAAGCTGATTCTACCATCACTGATGCACCAATTCTGTCAAGGCATTTCTTAAATAGTATGATGTCGGAATCAACTTCCCACTTTTCTGAGAAAGCTGTTAGCAATATGCTCACAGACTGCGAATAAATATCCGATCCAACCTGGATTTTCTTATACCATGATTCAATTTGATTATTTATAAACACAGTTTTCTCATCAGGTTTGTTTTTTGGATCTTTCTCGAAATTACGTACCGTATTTATCAAATCGATTGTTGATCCCTGCATTTTCGCAATAGATTCCGATTTATTATGATTTACCAGGTAATCTTCAATTGATACATAATTTTTCTTTGGGATTTTATAATTATTCTTGTATTCATCTCGAGCATTTGACATTTTTGCCAGAAGTGTATTTTTTAATTCATCAGCGTTGTATCCAATCCTCCATAAATCTTCAATATGTTGTACCTCATTTTGAATTTCGTTGAAAAACAAAGGCATTCGGATGTAAACACGGTTATTACGCCATTCATCAATTTGGTTCCAAGCAGACACCAACCATTCCGGATATTTTTCAACATTATCTGGAGTTGCAAAATCCTCTATTGTCTCTGATCCTATTTTTCGAATCAGAAAATGTTCAGATCCCGATTTCCAGTAGTAGAGGTGTATAGGATCAAAACCAAAGTGATTTGACCAGGTAGACATCCTGTTGTTCAAGTATCGAATAAGCCCTATTGAATTGATTGTTCCGTCTTTAAAGTCAGTAAATGGGTCTGCAGCTCCTTTTAGCCCTTCAATCAGGAAATGAACTAATAACCCATAGTTTTTCCCCGGAATAGGAAGGTCCGGGCTGCCTGAAATATTTGGTAAAAGTGCAATAAGATTTTTATTTCTTATCTTGTTGAGGTGCATTCTTAATATACTGCCGAGGTTATTTGAATCAAAATCAGAATAAATACTATTCTGCGATTTCCTGAAGTTTAATACCAACACAGAATTATTTTTCAGATTCAGGTTGATCCATTCAATTAAATCAACTAATCGAATTACTTTATTTGTTTCATTTACAGAGCCTGTCGATTTATTAAGAATTATATCCTTGTTTTTATCGATCATGATCCTGCAGTCAATATAAATCAGATTCGTACCATTCTCTTTTATATTTGCCGAGGCTGAATTGATTATTCCTTCATCAAGCTGGATGATTGAGTGAAAGAGATTAGATTGCTTTAATTTACTGACATTTCCCTGCGTTAATGCCCAGTAAGGCGACCGTGTAGTTGGTGTGTCATTAGTGATCAGAAACAATGTAAGTTTACCTGGTGGTTCATACCATGAAAGGAGTCCACCAAGAAAACCAAGAAGTAATAAGAGAATCCAGACCGATAAGGCAAGTCTTTTGTATGTTGATTTTGAAACACCAGTCAGAGTTATAAGGATGTTCGTATTTTGCCTGTCCGTTTTTTTCCAGAATTGGGTTCTCATCTGAATTTCACTTTTCGTTTATGTAGTTTTCAAATATTGATGAAGTGGTGAACCCTTTATGAATCATTTTGGTTTTTCGAGTGCTGACGGAAGTTCAGTCATACTGCTGTCTGACTTATCAGAAGTTTTTTCCAATCCTGAAGGTACTTGTTCAGTGAGTACTGGATCAGGCCAGATGTCTCCCCTCAAAGGAATTTTCATCTTATCTCCGAGTGACATTCTGATTCGTGATGAATCTTTAGAATCAATAGCGTTCAGAGCTGTGAATGAGACTGAATCAACATTCAGATTGTTAATATCATTTTGCTGTGTGCTGTCACACCAGATAATCGTTTCGCTTACACCTGCAGGTTCATAATATCGATAGGATTTATTATGAAAAATATTGCGTGTAAAAACAACGTCTGGTCTGATACGCCTGCCAGCATCATGTTCAATACGAATCACAAAACATTTCTGTTTTGTGAGTTTTTCACCGTTAAATTGATCTTGTAACCATCTTTCCTGGATTCCTGCACTTTTCACAAGTATTTGGTTTCCTTCATAAGAGAACCGTTTATTAACAATTTCACCTATTTCCTGAAATTCGATTTTTTTCCGTAAATTCAATACGGAATTAAATTGATTAGAATCCTGAATTTCGAGAAACATGGCTGGATTACCAATATTCTGTTTATACTTATTAAGATTTATCTCCCAGACGGGCGACTGATAATTCCATAACCTACGCATTGATCCCGAGAGCAGTTTCGTCTGATGATCCTTTTCAGTTACTTTTATGTCCCAGTCTCCAGGCTCGATCATCTCAATAATTGAATCTGGCTGAAATTCTCTTTCATTTTCAATTCCGGCTAGAATCTTTAACTGATCTGTCGAGGATTTTGATGCAATCCATGTAAAACGCCAATCCTTCGAGACAACCGCCGGTCTGAAAGGAAAGGAAGAACTCAACCATTTCTTTTTTTGAAATACCGGAGTTCCGTTGTCGTCTTCCTTAAGTTCAAGCAAGAGTCTTCTTCCATTAGATATAGAAAACCGGCTTGAGATTCGGCGTCCCAGATCAGACCAGATTTTGTATATACCGGCATCCAGTGAAGGATTAATCCACCTGTCTGTTATTCCGGGAGTTTGAAATTCGACACCTTCGATAGCCTCTTCTCGAATTTTGTCATTATATTCAGAATCGATCCGATAATACAATTTTCTTCGTAATACGGAATTCATTAATGCACTTAGTTCACCCTCTTTGTCGATCGACGTATAAACACCGGGAGTCGGCAGATCCTGAACGACGGAAAACTGGTCCTGAATTGACTGAGCTTCTTCCCTGGCTAATTTAAATCCAATTACATTAACGGAAATATCTCTTGTGGAAAAAATCGCACGAATTTTATCCGCGATCAATTCATTATTATTTCTTATCTTGACGTTCTTCTGCTTCGGGTCAGTATCCACAGTATCATTAAGACCGGTGTCCTGACCATCAGTAATCACAACCATCACCCTTGGACCTCTGTTGTTCACCAAATCAGAGGCAGCCTTTCGCATACTTTCAACTATGGGTGATCGATTCCAGGGGATACATTCCGGATACGAGATTCGTAACTTGATTTCATCGTATATCCGAGAATCATCGGGATTCCATTTCAACGACTTTATGACTTGTCTGATCGTTTTAGAATCGGCAGCATTTCGTTCTGTGCCAACAGATTCTCCAAAGACCCAGATAGTGATTTCAGTATCCTTAGGTAATTGTTTTATGGTATCCAATACAGATTTTACAGCCTGGGCATATTTAGCCGCATCAGACCACTCTGTACCGCTACCAACACCCATTGATCCGGAACAATCAAGGACAAAACAAACAGACCCACCAGACTTACCATATTTTCCAATAATATTTTTTTCGGTCTGAAGGGCAATACTGCCGCCAGCAACAGGCAGAGGCCTGACATCCGACCATGTCGGCTGGCGATATACTATTAACTGACTTCGGTTTTTAAGATGATTACCCCGGAATAGCAGACCGACTTCAATTCCAGTCTGGTATTCTGAAATATCCGAATCATTCTTGCTTTCGGAGGTCTCCCAGAGTCTATCTTCAAGTTTTAATGAATTCGCTCCAGCCAGCAAGTTTAAGTTTGCCGTCTTGAAACTGTTAAACGTTGATCTCAGAACCTGATCACCATCAAGCCACGTTGTAGCATTTACATTGAGTGAATCTAGGTTCTTTCCGGGTATTATTTCAAAAGGAATACTTAATTCACTCGAACCAGCAACTCTGAGAATCGGTTGAATAACAATCTCTGGATTCGAAGATTCCTTATATTCTTTTCGAATTTGCTGGATCATTTTCGTATCGATCGCCAACTCGCGATTCGAATTCTCGGCATGCTGAAGGCAAATCTCACCGAGGACTTTATAATAAGGTGGATCGGTTTGCTCAATAGGGCCCCAGTGCATATTCCAAAGTCGTTGGGATGATAACCGCAGATGATGAGAATTGGTTTTAGTAATATAAATACGTGAAATATGATCTTTGACATCCTCTGCCAATACCAGCGGGATTAATCTGATGAATCTTTCGTTTTCCCATAGGTATCTGAAGTCGGGTTGTTCTTTTTTAAGTTCATTGTCATTAGTAAGTTTAATAAGATGCTGGTTTAACAATCCGAGAAAACTGTTGAAATTTACAAAAGAACTCTCGGGCTGAGATTTAGCTGGTAATGATTGATCAGATCTTGATGGAAGTGTATTTACAAAACCATTCTCTGATTTTTCGAGCAAAGAACGATACATCCAGCGTGTTAATTCAGAATTAATCTGAAGGAATTCAGAAAACACTGAATTTTTCAGTCTGGACTGGTCATTATTCGAGTTTGCCACAGATTTACCGCTCTGGAGTTTAATCTGTTGGTATGAATCAAAAAGCCGCTTTCGCATGGAAGCATCATTGCCAACAATACTCAGGGCGTGATGGATTGACCGAAGATCGCTGAGTTCCACGTTGCTTGAGTATGATTTATTTATGATTGATTCTGATCGAAGCTGATAGAAGTCTTCCAATTGTTTAAGAACTTCCATAATCTGATTATTCAGTATTGTCATACGTTTTAATAATTCCTGGCGACTCTGAGCATCCTGCTGGTAATCTGATTCAAATTGAAGAAGTGATGTAAATTCATCAATCGATTTCCAACTGTCACTGACTAACTTCATTTTTGAAGATAAGTTACTATTTATTCTGTTTTTATCAGAAAAGTTGATCAGATCAAATGCAACCCATGAGGAAATTTCGTGAAGTCTATCAAGCGCATAAATATAGGATTTCATATTTTTCTGGATTTCGATCGCATTTAACATAACCTGAGCGTATACATTATTTGCATTGGCAAGATCGCCGAAGGATCTCTGTCGATCATCCGGATTTAAGCTGAAGAATTTATCCCAGCCTTTCAGGAAATATTCGTCAGCCTTCAAAATCTGCGGATAAAACCAGAAAAAAGCATGGTTAAAAAACAGGTGCCGATAGCTGTTTTTTTCGGAAGTGTCATTGGCTGCCCTTGAAAACACCAGACAACTTCTAATCAGTTCATTGAAAGGAGCGTTCTGAGTTGATGAAGGATTACTGATACCAAGTGTATTTATATCTTTATGCATTAATGCAATCAGATGAAGCTCGATAGGCAGGATTTCATTCGCAGGTTTAAGTATTTTTAACCAACGTACTGCGCGATCAACAATTTCAGTATCATATGACATCAGCTTTTCAGAAATCATTTGATAAATCCAATATCGTTGGTAATCCAGAATTTCATCTGCATTTCCACTCTTTGTGATCGTATCTTTTTTGTTCTCCGCTGTCTTGGTTTCCTAGTTCCTTGCTCATCCGGTTTTTTAATTTCAGAGCCAGCATCATTCTGACCATCTTTATTCTCGAGAGTTTTTTGGGTATCACCCGAGATTGGCGGTGATCCATTTTTTTCAGCATCTTTTGTCTGCGCGTTGGAACCTTTTTGATTTTTATTTTTGCCAGATGCTGAATTATCGCCTGATAGACCAAATCGATTGATTAAATTTGATAATTGACCAACAGCTTTTTCATTTTTTGAACTTTTTTCAACGGATTTGTCCATTTGAGTCGATTTCGACTGTAGTTCAGAATCGCTGGCAGACTCTAATTTAATGGTGTGTTGCAGAGAAACTGTATTTTCTGAAGTAAGCTGGAATTCTGGGTTCGAAATCGCAGGAAGTGTTCCAAGTCGGGAAACAAGTTTTGCAATTGATTTTTCAACATTAGGATCAGAATCAGCCCACGCTTTTTCGAATTCCGATTTCAGCCATTCTGGCTGAAATCTGTTGGTGTAAAAGTAATATTTTTCCATCAAGCTCATCGAACCATTAATCAGGTATCTCGGCATCACAATCGGCTGTTCCAGTTCCTGCACCAGCCGTTGTATTATTGAATAAACCGAGTTTGCCTCAGAATATTCCTCAATCAGTATCAGCTCTTCATATCGTGTTATTGCTGCCTTATACATTTTCCATTTGTTGGGATAATTCCAATATGGAGGGGGATTAATCTTTGATAGTCTGTTATAACTCTCCCAGATAGTGCTTAATTCAGTCTTCTGATATGATGAAATCTGGCCATCCACTTCAACGGAAGTTTTATCAGCTGAATCGGTCGAATCTTGCAAACCCTGTTGTTTTGATGAGTCATTTATTTTCGATTTTGCTGAAATTATTCCATTTCTTGTTCCAGGTTGTTTGATTGATCTTAATATAACTTTTTCCGCCCGTTGACGCCCCGTTGCTCCGGAAGGCAATAAAATCGGGTGCTGTGGTACATGATAATTCGATCCCGCCTCTCTGATTACCTCTGAACTTACCTTATCAAACAAACTGGCAAGTGAAAATGACTCTCCAAGATTTGGTGATGATTCAAGATTTTTTCGGAATGCACGTCCAAAGAGACTCTCGTTAACCATATAGTCTGTCTGCGAGATTTCGTCTCTTGCAGTCGATAAAATCACTGTCAGATTTGGGTGTGATTCAATAAAAGGCTGAAGTTCCTGTACTTTTTCAGAAAATTGATTATCGATTATTCCAAGATGCTTAAATTCAAGGGCATGTTCTGTGTCGAATAATACAACCAGAGGTTTTCCCCGGGCTATTTTTACAAGTGATTCCAGTAATGCGAGCACCCGAACCTTGTCTGTTTCCTGGGGAATATTAAATCCCTGCCTCCCCGACAACCAGTCAATCAGAAGATAAGGACCTTTTTCATCGGAAAGGCCATGACAAAAGAACTGGTAGAGTAATATCCCTGATTGAGATTCATCAGAAATATTTTTTAAATTATCAGGTTTCATTTCCATAAGCTGACGAATTTCTACTTCATTTTCCGGAATCAGCCCAATATTCTCAGGTGAAATCAGATTCTTTCCGCTACTCTTCAGCATATCGGCCAATAATATTCCAGACCTTGCAGCAGGTACGGTCTGATCGACAATTAAATTTTGCATGTAGTTTTCAGTGACTATAACCCATCGCTGTTTTTCAACAGGCTTGTACCAGCTTAATACTAAGAAAAGTGAAATCAGTGAGAACAGGCACATCCCCAGGAAAAAAATCAACCCCGTAATCTGGCTGAGTTTTGCCCTGGCAAACCGGTCCTTGAAAGTCCGAAATCTCTTCCAGGCCAGTTTTGGCAATGGTCCTTCATTCCGTAATTCTACGGTAGTGCTGTAATCTTTGCGTCGCTTCTGGTTCCATTGCATTTCAGCTTGTCCAGTTCTTCTCTTCATTCAAATTCATTTTATCCTGCGAAGTTTTGCCTGTCTCAGTGGTTTTATCATCACAGTTTAATTTTAAAAATCTCCCATTAATTGCAATATCATCTTCCGACTTCAAAATTGTTTCCCTCGAATTGACCATGAATTGACCGCCAACTTCCCATTCGACATCTTTGCCGACCTCAAATTTCATCGATTCACTTTGAAATGAAAGCTGATCAGCGACCACATTCAATCTGCCCGATGGCAGTACGATCTTTGCGCCTTCCGAAGTGAATCGAACTGTCAATTCCAGATCACCCGCAGGGCTCACAATTTCAAGTAAATCGGCCTTGCTGCCCCGGGCCTCTGACAATCTGGCCTCCCGGCCACTTTTCCATCGTGCAATAAGTTCCGGTTCCGGCGCGCAGTTAGATTCCTCTATCAATCGGGCAACTACCGGCTCTGATTCATTTGATTTCATTTTTTCCATTGCGTCAGAATCCATGAAATTCAGGTGTCGTTCCGGATCATGGCCAATCAGTTCACCAAGGCAGCTTCCCGAGCTTTCACATCATCAGGCACCCGGGTTGGTATGCCGCCTGATCGGGCACCCAGCTCTATGAATTCCTGTTATATCATCCAAAATTATAACTTATTCAGAACAGATTCGCAGTTCACCGTGATTAATCTATTTATTTTAATTATCAAAATCGTTACAAAAGTTCCACATAGAATATTTTGTATCTGCCAATACATTAGCTATCGCGTTATCATGGATTTAAAGCCTGTCAGCCTGGCTTTTAAAATCGAATGACGTGGCGAACCCGCTGAGCGGATTGATCGTAGAGAGTGTGGCTGTATTCAACAGAGGTCATGCTGTGCGGATTTCAGGAATGAGAAACGTATCATGAGTTTTTTCGCTCAAAAAAACCGCGTTGCCAAATTGACCACTCCCCTGGGTCAGGATGTTCTTGTGGTAGCAAGGATGACTGGCCGGGAAGGTCTTAATCAGCTATTCCGGTTTGAACTCGATTTACTGGCCGAAGCATCAACCACCATTTCTTTTGATAGCCTGTTAGGCAAACAGGCAAGTGTCTCGATGGATAGTGGGGCATCAACTCAACGTTGGATTTCAGGCCTTATCACTGAATTTTCGCAGGGTGCACAGGTGGCAGCGAATCAGAGTTCACCCGGGCTTTGTCGCTACAGGATGGTGATCGAACCCAGCCTGACCACTCTTGGCCTGAGCATCAACAGCCGGATTTTTCAGGGTCGTTCAGCACTTCAAGTCATCCAGACCATCCTGAAACTTAATAAAATCAACAATTCTGTAAAGGTTACAAGCACAATACCCACAAGAAATTATATCGTTCAGTTCAATGAATCCGGTCTTGATTTTATCCGCCGGCTGATGGAAGAAGAGGGACTTGTTTTTCTTTTCGAATTCAGCAGTGGTAAAGACGATCTCGTCATCACCGACAATCTCACTTCTGCTGCCATCACTTCTGCCAATGCCTCGACACTGACTTATTTGCCGCAGCATCCGCCAGCCACTGAGCAGGCTCCGATTATCGTGGAATGGCTGAAATCTCAGAGACTGGTTCCCGCGTCGGCATCGCTTAAGGATTATCAGTTTGAACAGGCTGCAAAAGTGGTTCAGGGAACAGGTAAATTGCAAAGCACCTCGCTTAATGCAGGTAAAGTCAGCCATTCACTGAGTGCCGGCAATCTGGCTCAGGCCAATCTTGGAAGATACCCCGGCAAGCCCGCCCATTTTGTTGATTCCATCAGTGCCGATGGCAACGAAAATTCCAGTGGGCTCAGCTCTCTGCCCGATCTCGCAAATCGCTATGCCACTCTTGACATTAACAGGGCAACGTCTGAGGCCCTCAGTTGCAATGCCATGGCGTATCTGGCCTCAATTCAGGCAGGTTCAAAATTTTCTCTTGCTTCGCATTTTAATGGAAATGGCGATTATCTGGTTATCACCTCCGAACTGGAATTTGACCAGACATCGAACCTCCTTGCCGGTCTGGCTGGCGATGGCATTGCGCCCTTCGTCTGCCGCAATCGATTCCGCTGCATCCCTTCCACCGCAAAGTGGGTGCCACCGCTGGCCACACCAAGGCCAAGAATTGACGGCCTGCTGACAGCCACTGTCATGGCCGGTTCTGATTCAGGCAACGGCTCATCGGGTTCGAGCGGTTCCTCGGGCGACAACAGCAAGCAGGACCCTATCCTGACCGACAAATATGGCCGCATTAAAGTCGTTTTCCCATGGGCCACGCAGGCTTCAAGTGCCGACGGCATGATGACCAATTCCTGCTGGATTCGCTATTGCCAGCCCTGGGCCGGCTCGGTATGGGGGTTTATTTCCTTACCGCGTGATGGCCAGGAGGTGCTGATAGCCTTTGAACAGGGCGACCCCGACCGACCCATCGCCATTGGCTCGGTTTACAATTCCACCAATATGCCGCCTTTTGAATTGCCGACCAACAAGGCATTCAGCGGGATCAAATCATCAACACCCACTGGCAATTTCAATCAATTCAGCGGACTGGCCATTAACGACAACAAGGGCCAGGAGGAAATGCGTCTGCATTCAGAGCGCGACCTGACTATCCAGGTAGAACAAACCTGCCTGCAAACAGTGGGCGGCACCCGTTATATGACCGTTGCCGGCAATTCATTTGAACGCTTTGGCGGCAAGTTTCAGGCGTCGAATTCGGGTTCAGGGTCCGGCGGCGGCGATTCAGGACAGGACAGTTCCAAATCATCGGTCACGGCACCGCCAGGTGATTACTGGAAAAACCTGAACCCTATCAGTTCCGACCTATCCAAATCGTGGAACACATGGGAATTGCCGCAGACACCGGGCCTGAGCTACCGTGGCACCATGGTTTACGGCAACCAGATGGATACGGTGATCGGCGTTGATACTCGCATGGTTCTGGGCGATAGCTGGTCGATAGTCATGGCCCCGGCAGGCCTTCAGGCGGCCGGCCTGAGTGTCTCCAAACTCGACGACCTGAACGAAGCGACCGGGCTGCCCGGCGACTCAGACAAATCCCTTCCCGGCACGGCATCAATCGTGGTCGGGGCACAGAATCATATTGGAGTCGGCAGCCGATATGTCTTTGACCAGGGCTCGCATGTCAGTATCGTGGGCACCGTGAAATCCAGCACTGATTCAGTGAATAAGGCATTGGGCCAGATTTGCTCTAAATCAGCGGCCAATCTTGTTACCGCTGCCAGCACCGACGACTCATTTTCTACCAAAGGCCGTGGCAGTGTGGCCGGTTCGCTGGTTGGTCTTTCGTCGGAAAACCTGATGGGTGGCCTGGTGGGTCAGCTTGTCACCTCGGCCATGAACGGAACATCGGCTGTGGCAAAGTTCGCAGGCATGGAATCAGCCGCGAACCCCATCACAGGCCAGGCCCGCAGCGTGACAATGAGCCCGGCCACCAACGCCCTTTCCGCGGCCGGTAGTGCCCTGGCTGATATGATCAAGCAGATGTCAAATGGCGTATCAACCAACCTCAGTCATCAGGTCATGCTCGCAGAAGGTACCACGCTGATCGGGTCTGGCCAGTCGATTCTGATGCGGGCATCGGCCGACACCAGTGTGTTTCCAAATTGTGGCGGTAAGGCAGGCACCATAACAATTGTCGCGGAAGGCGTGCCTGGCGGCAGCAGCCCCACCGGCTCGCTGGTAATGATGGGCGGCCAGTTATTCAGCCTGGGCACAGGCAAAGACGGCGATAAATTTGCCCACATCTGCGCCGACAGTACCGGCAAGATGATTATCGATACCGGATCTGCAGGATCCTGCCAGATCAATGCCGCTAATTCTGATCAGAATATCTTGTTAAACACCGAAAAAATCGCTGTGACTACCAAGAAAAAACCGGTTGAAATCACCACCAACGGCGGGACTGTCACAATTACCACATCCAATGGCGTGGTCACAATCGACTCGGGCAGCGGTGCCATCTCCATTAAATCCAAGTCGGGTGGTATTACGATTGATTCAGGAAGTGGCGCCCTGAACCTCTCGGGGCAGTCGATCAGTCTCAAGGCCAAGCAGGCTGTGACAATTGATGGGCTTAGTTTTACCGCCACAGGCCAGCAGACGGCCACTGTGAAAAACGCATCAGGCAACAGCCTTGAGCTTGCCTCAGCCGGCGCGACTCTCAAAGGCCTGAACACCACGGTGCAGGCCTCAGTGCAGCATCAGGAAAAGGCTGTCATGATTCAGGCATCAGGCTCAGCCATGGCCAAGAGAAACGCCGGAATTACCATGGATTAATGAAATCAATTCGAAAAACGGGAACCTGACAATGGCAATTAAAACAAAGGTCTATCCTGCAATTGACAGACTGCTGCATGAATCTAAACTCCTTGCTCACGCCCGGCTTGCCGATTCTACTAAAGCAGCTCTGTCTGATCAAAACAACCTTGCCTGGTCAGAACTGAAAAAGTTGCTGCACAGTAACCCGACTGACATTGTCGAACTGATCAGCCAGACATTGCCGATTCGTCAGTCTGTTTACTGGGGACTTCTCTGTGGCCAAGCCTGCCCCGGCTTTGGTCAGGTCGGTCCGGCAGCCGAAACTGTTCAGGCCACTCTGCGATGGGCCCTGCGGCCCAGCGAAGAGACACGCAAGCCCTGCGTTACACTAGCTGAAGGCTTGCCTTGGATCTCGCCTGAAGGCCTGCTTGCCCGGGCCGTTGCCTGGTCTGAAGGCAGCATCATGCCTCCACATATTCCCGTTTTCGTGCCGGCCCCTTCCGGAGTCACCGGGCAATTCGTTGCAGGGGCCATTCTCACGCTTGCTGCTACAATAGAAGTTGTTAACTACAACCACATACTCCATCAATTTATCTCAATCGCCGAAGATATTGCCTGCGAAAATCTTCTGCCCGCCGGCTGGCATCTCGATCAGTTGGCTGGTCAGCATGCCTTTAATCCGGTTCAGCCTTCGAAATTCAACACTTTTCCCGGAATTGGCGACCGTTTCTTCTGAAACAATCCCCCCAATAGCCCAGCCCGAAAGCTGAAACCCGGTTTCAAAAATGCTGGATAACGAATCTGGAAATCATGAATAAGCCCGAAACACCGACGTTAACAAACAGCATGGCCCTGGGCCCGCCGTTATACAGCGAGGCTGCAAGGGCCATTTTTGCCGGAACCGGCGATCAATCGCCTGCCGCCTTCAGCCAGATCATGGCAAAAGGCCTTCATAGCGATGCCTGTCGATGGATGGCCGCACATTTTCCGCTGCGGCATGCAGTCTGGTGGGGGCTTCTCTGCCTGGAAGATACCGGGGCAGGGCCAGCTCAGGGAGCAACTACGAAAAACTTGATCCTGCGCTGGATAACAGACCCCTCCGATACCAACCGCGACCAGATTCATTCTCAAACCTGGGAAAATGTTCCTGCTTCGCCAGTTGATTATCTGGCCAAAGCCGTGGCCTGGTCAGGCCCCACCATGAGTGCGCCGCACCTGCCCCCGGTTAAAGCCGATCCACAATTACCCGGTGTTCTTGTTGCAGCCGCGATTGAAACAGCTGCAGGATCACATGTCTCACTTGACCTTGAAAAAGCTCTCCATCGCTTCATTCAGCTTGGCCTGCTGGTAGATACCGGCAAAATTCACTGGTCACAGCCCACGGCCAACGCTGATATTTCCGCCAACGACAAAACTCAGCCACAGGGGCTTTTCCCGCTGAATTAAAATGCAATTCCTGAAAGAGAATTCTCATGGGTCTGCCCGCCGCTCGTATCACTGATATGCACACCTGCCCAATGTTCACTGGCCCAGTGCCGCATGTCGGCGGACCAATCCTGCCACCCGGCGTGCCAACCGTACTCATCATGAATCTGCCAGCCGCCACCATGACCGGCATGTGTGTCTGCGTGGGCCCACCAGATACTATTCTGGGCGGTTGCCCGACCGTGCTCATCAATAACCTGCCCGCTGCACGCGTCACCGATTCGACCGCCCATGGCGGAATTATTGTGGGGCCAGGTGCCGTCACCGTTCTCATCGGCTAATCAGACTTTCATGTCGTGATACAAGTCTTTTTTAGGGGGAGATGCGCTTCAATGACTCGAATGCCCTATTTGGCTCAACTTCAGCCCGGCACGTGCGGCGCAGCTGCACTGGCCATGGTGCTTGGAAAATATGACCAGCCGGCATCGGTCGAGAATATCGCTTCAGAACTGATTTCAAAGGGCCCTGATGGCCAGCCACGCATCAGAACCGTACAACTTGCCGGATATGCCAGAAAGCGGGGCCTGCTTGCCACCATCGCCCGGCTTGAACAGCCCTGGAAAGCTATTTACGAGGCTCAGAGAGCTGATGTCAGCGTGATTATCAACCATCGTATTGATTTCGAGAAACCGACCGGACATTTTTCGGTTGTAACCAACTTCGACCCCAAGGCCGGAGAAATCAGGCTGAATGACCCCCAGCGCGGCCCTGACACCAAATGGTCGCTCGCTGAAATGAGCGAACTCTGGAGCCCTTCAATTTCCAATAGTCAGATCTCAGGCAATATCGCCATTTTCTGCATGCCACGTCCGGCAGGCGGTGTCGCCGGTGCCTGTATGAAATGCAATTCACCGGAATTGAATCCTGATTATTTTCAATGTGAAAAGTGCAGGAATGTGCTGGAACCGCTGGAACACTATATTCTCGGCTGCCTGATGCCGGAATGCCCCGATCGACTCTGGCAGGAAATATTCTGCCCCGAATGCGACAGACCATGGTCAAAAAGCCGGGCAATCGCTCGACTCCTCAATAAACCGCTCAGGCCGAATGTAATTATCAAACCAGAAAAGCCGTCCGCCGAGGTAAATAAGATCAGCGAGCCGGAAAACAATCCTGTTCAGGCCGAAATCGATAGTAACCCGGAAGAAGTCATTCCCGGCGAAAGCCTTAAGGCACTGGCCGAAGCCGTGAAGTCCATTCCACTGCCTGATTTCTCTGCGATGGCGTTCCTCGCCTCTGCACAGAAAAGCGTGCTCAGCGAACTGGCTCTCATCACTGGCGATTCTACCACCTTTCATAACCTATCAGACGGGTGGCAACATTTTAACGACGAAATCAAGGCATCAAATCAATTACTTGAACAGGGCCGAAATGAAATATCGGCTGATTTAAACTCCGAGGCCGAAAAGCTCTCAACTGCGGCAAAATCAAAAATACCGTTGCCCAATGCAGATCTTTCAGCACTACAGGAAATCGCAACCGAATCTGATGCTGATGCAGCTGAATCAGGGCAGTTAGCCCAGGCAGATAAAAACAGTGAACAGCCCAGGTTACCCGATGCCAATGAACTGGTCAGACGCCTGATGAGCCGCCTGAATCATTAATGAAATATCATTGAATTGATTAATACATCCATCGCATATCGATGGTAAATATGGGGTTGCCCCACGAAGCCGGCCCAAGCCCCATCAGCACCGCCGTACCCACATCAATTTTATTTCCAAAAGCCATTCTCAGGCCGGGGCCGAGATTCATGTAAGTCTGGCTGTTGGCCTGCATTGATATGGTGCGTAACTGCTTATTCTGGGTGTAATAAAGTTCGGTGTAACGCCCGCCCTGAAACGACCATGTATCCCATTCCAGAAAGCCAATAAGCGGCACATTCGGTATAATTTCTGCCAGTTGCTGGTTCCACGATAGTTTTGTCTGCAATATCGACCCGAAATAATTGGAGCCGCTTGAAAGCGGAATCCATTCACCAATCTGGCCCTGAATGTAAGATGTTTCCGAGAGCTTCAGCGCCATCAAAAGCGATGGCTCAAATCGCACTGTACCCAAGCCCAGGCCATTTGTCGCATTGCCTATCGGAATGTATGTTTTAAATTGAAATGTCATCAGAAACAGTTCGCTGTCAAAAATAACCGATTTCGTGCCCAGGCTCATATCACCAAAGCCGGCAGCACCATTATAAGTTTGATTTGAATTGAAATTTCGATAGGGAAAATTCATGATGAATGCCATTTTGCCACCGGCACCGGCTTCCATCGAATAAGTTCCCTCATCAAAATTAACAAATATCGGCTGCTGTACTATTGGCCGCATCACCGGTGTGCTCTGTGATAACCGCAAAGGCTTGGGGCCCAGCCCCTTTCCGTTGGCCTGTGCCCAGAAATAGCCGGCCCGGTCAGGTGTTGTCACATTCGAAAATCGGTCATATTTTATCCGCATCATTGTTTGTGGCCGCGGGTTATCCATTATCGCGGCATTTGCCAGCGGGTTCCACACTGGCTCATAACAGGGGTCGGGGCACGATAGGCATTGGTAGATCAGTGACGAAATCCGCTGAAAAAGCGAATCGCCCACATAGGGATAGCACATGGCCCGGCCAGGTGTGCAACGGCCTGTGGCACAATAGCCAAAGTCAAGGCTACCGGGGTCACCCAACTGGCCACATCGTGTGCAGCCTGCCAGTTCCACGCCCGGATCCATCAAAATCGCTTCTGGCGAAACCGCCGTTGCCCGTTGGAGAGCTGTGTCAGACCTTTTCAAAACCACGATTGAATGACTGCCAGGTAAGCCTGATTTTAAAGGGTTGGGCTGCGGGCCTTCAAAAGTGGGTAATGAACCCGGTTTCGGTCCAGCATTTACCGGCATTTCATTGATACTGCCCGGAGGCAGAGGCGGCAGGCCCTGCGACCGACCGGATTGAATTGATTCAATGCCATCAAACTGAAGCATTGATTCAACATCAGGAAAGGGCAGATTTAATTTGTCACTCACTGTAACTGTTTTTGTTTTCTGGGCAGAATTCATCGAAGGGCTTGTCTGGGCCATTGCTTCATCTGAAAAAACAAGCCCCGTTAAAACATAAAACAGTGTCAGCCAGAATTTTAAATAGTACAGGCGTCTGACGTCAGAATTGAAATTTCTCTGAAACATCTTACTTCCTGTTTCATTTCCAAGGCCAAATCCATTCGGTCTGACGGAAAATTACGTTATTTCTGTTTTTCAGTCAATGTCAATAATATCAGTAAGTTACAGAAATAATACGGATTCCCGGCTTTTGTATCTTTGCCCTTTTCTTTAACTTTCATACATAGCCCGGCACATGATCACATTTCGTCAGGCGGCAGGCCAAATTCGCGACGGATTGACTCAAGCGCCTCAGAATTTTCCAGAATGCGCGACATCAACTGCGGGTATGGTAACGACCCCAGATCAACGGCCTTCCGAATAAGGTAGGGAATGGGGCTGTGTGGCTCAAGTTCTATTAACGTATCAGCCAGCTGGCTCAGCCTGGCATAAATGGAATCTCGTGCCTGTCGTGCACTTTGCGGCGACCACCCATTGCCGCCGGCCATACCACCGTTTGCGTCGACACTTCCTGAATTTCCGGCGTCTGAATCAGGGTCATCACCTCCCGATTCAATAGGCTTCGGCTTGAGTCTGTTGTAAATGCCTTCGGCAATTTTTTCGCATTCATCCAGCGTCTGTATGATGGGCATAAGCGAGGGCGAATAGGGGCCCATAAAGTCGTTGAGCTGATTCTGAATCAGCACCAGCACTTCGCGCGATTGCCTGATTGAATCATAATTCGCTTCCGCTTCCGAAAAGGCCATGTTACCGATAGCCTTGTTCAGAATCTCCATCGTGATTTCAGAGTTCGGGTTGTTCGACCCATTCCAGTCGAGCACCGAATATTGGTTCATTCCATCGTCAATGATCGGAATCATACGCAGGGTTGTAGGAAATCTCGCACCACGCTGCGGGTCTGAAAGCCAGTTAAAAGGGCCGGCCCGAAGTTCTAAATCTTCCTCGGTTTCAACAGCCGGGTAGGTATATTCCCAGCACACATCAATAAAAGCCTGCAAAAACTGAAGCCCCTGCAGAAAACCGGGATAACCCTCTAACCGGGTGATGCCCTCAAGTAACCGAACAACCAGGTTCAAGTCCTTGGTTTTCGTCTCAAGAGTTTCCCAGCACAGGGCGACAATATCTTCCCAGTCGGCGTGCTTCGGTTCCGACGGCCTCTGCGGGTCGCTTTCATCAAAATCACTCGGATCAACCGATTTTCGGTCATCATCAAGGCGCGATCTGGTTACATATTCCAGCGGCTCGCCAGCTGGTTTGTCGCCATCGAACGGAGCAAGAAGTGCTGAAAAGTCGGGGAGAGGCATAACGCAAAGCTGCCTGTCTGCAAATTCTCGGTTGTCAAATTCTCGGTTGCTGTCATCCGATTGCTGTTTCAACTAAATTCATTATAACACCTATAAATTATGAAGAATCAGAATTTCACCGATTCGAATCCCATCTGAATGGATTGATTCCGGTCAATCTTCTGCTTGATGTAATCAAAGTTCCAATTGCCTGATCAGCCCGATAAAATTTTTTTCGGCCCGGCACCATTTCGCCCGAGATAATTATCCGGGCTAGCCAATCTCAACGAATACACCAAGTTATTAACCTGGATTTGTCAGCAGAACAGGGGGTGCCTTGGGTGCCGGAATCGTGACAGATGAAGGCAATCGGGCCGGAGGTTCGGCTGGTTCTGTCGGTGCAATGAATTCAGGTGGCAGCGGCGGCAACTGGCCAGTTTCTGCTGGAATCAGGGCAGGGGATGGCACTCGCCTGAGGTTCATAACATCGTCGCGGGTTAGCGGCTTGATGCCCGCCGGCTCGATCGACATGGCCTTGTCAACAATATCTTTCAGGCTTTGGCTGCCTGGCGGAATGGTTGATGTGCCAAGCCAGTATTTATTGGAAGTGGCTACCCTGAGTGTCTGAAATGATTCGCTGATCAGCAACTCACGAGGTTTTTTGGCCAGTTCGCCACGGTAATAAGTGCGAATTTTAGGCGGAATCATCATGCCGGCAGAGGGGTCGGCACCCTGGCGCACCTGATCCGGAAGGCCACCGGGAAGGTTACCGAGTGATGCCTGCTGAACACCGCCATTGGCCGCCATGCTGGCCAGTGGCTTCTCAGGGGTGGTCTCGGGCAGGGCCTCGGGCAATTCGCTCGGTTTTGGTTCGGTTGTTTCGCAATAAACGGCAAGGCATCGCTGCAGGGCAAGGCATGCCGCCGCAACAACCCGGTCTGAATTTTCCGAAGGGTTGCCGTCAGTTTCCAGCCGGTCAACCACGATCCGCAGTGCTTCAATAGTTTTTTTGCCGCAACAGCAACCGGTAATCAGTGACTTGGCGGCGGCATATCGAACACATTCGTTGCGATCGGTTCGCAACGAGGCAATGATGGCTTCTTCCACGTCGGGCCAGTAGTGACAGTCAACGGTGGCAAGGTATTCAACGGCGGCGACTCTCTGCTTGGCGGCAGCTTCGTCGGCGGCAACGGCGCTGGCAACCTGCTGGGCAGGTGAATTACCCTGGCCAAATGCTGCACTGGGTGGGCACAGACCACCAAATAGACCGCCTGTGAAGACGCTCATCGGTGCCAGCATGGCGTTGGCAGCCGGGCCAAGCAGGGGGTTGGCACAAAGCTGCTGCAGGCAGGCGGCTTTTTGTGCCTTGGATAGCCCAAGAAAACTCCACAATGTGGCTGGCTGGGCAGCCGCACCTGCGGCCGGGGCACCCAGGGCACCACCCGCTGCTCCTGCTGCCCCGCCCATGGGCGACATGCAGCCGGAAGTCATGGCACAGACCATCACGCCCAGACCAAGTGCCTGAGAACGCAATTTCCGTATTCGCCACACACGTGGATTTGCTCGCTTGGTCGGCATCCTGCCATCCCACTCGATCTTCTAATTTTATCGTTGCCCGACATCCATGTCCGGCTTCTTCCGGTTGACCCGCCCTTCATCAGGACTGATCTTCCATGCGGATTAGAACAAATCTCGGTTTTCTGTCAACCGGTTTATTCTGCCAATTTCTTTAAAGAAATTTTCAGAGCATCAGGCTCAATAATTTTACAGGCTCTCTCAGAGCCTTCAATCCCCAGGTAAGCGACCCCTTCACACCGCTGGAAATTTCATTTTCCTCTCAGCATTTCTTTTCGCCGCCCAAGCTCAAAGATTCCCATAGGCGTAAAGGAAAATCAAAACCGATATAATAAAAACTGCCCCTTTAATTATGGCGGCAATCTGTCGAAGTCTGCGATCGCGTGCCAGTGCCTGCGGTGTCCAGGCCACTGACGACTGCTGATTGACCAGATGCTTGACCATATCCCGCATAAAGACATGTGGTCCGGCTCCCTGATGATCAAGCCCGGTGAGAAAAAGGCCGGCAAGTCTTGGGTTAGATTCATTTGCCTTGATGTGTGCTTCACCCAGCCTGAGACAAGTTTTTGAGAGCACATTCCAGCTTCGTCCAAGGCTCTGCATGAAACGAAAGATCTGGTGGTTTTCGCGAATCATACAGTTTCGCCCCGTCTCCCCGGGTTTCACGTCTTCGGGATCCATCTGGAAGATGCTTTTAAGAAAAAGTGCCGTCAAAACCGACCTTTCATACCACCTTAACGTTTTTAGAATCTGGCCCGACCATTCTGCCGGTGTCACATCGAATCGGGTTGGTAAAGCCAGGCCGAGATAACGCGACTTGATAGATTCTTCAACCCGTGAAAGCACCAGATCAAAGCCCGGAAGTGTCTCAAGATGCGTGCCCAGCACAGCAAATGAAAGATCAATACCGGTTGATTCTCTGATCACACTCATATCAATGCTTGCCATCTCGATGGCATGCGATGTCAGTTTTTCAGATTCATCTATGGAAATGGGCAAAACCACTAAAATACCATTCACGGCACAATAAGGTTTTCGAGTCCTTGAAATCAGTGTGCACAAAAAGCCGAGCTTGCGTGTCATCTCCTCAAGTTCATCCTGCGAGGTGATCAGTATTTCTGAGTCGTTAGCCGAACTCACGGCCGGGGTCACTTCATCCGAAAGCAATGCCGCCATGCCGTTCTCTTTGCCAGTTTCATTCTGGCTTGAATGAGTCAGGCCGAGAACTGACGAAGTGATCATTGAATTCGACACACCGGCCACACCCGTAATCGCCAGATTCCGCTTCTCAAGGTTTTGAATCAGGCGTCCGGTCAGCGTACCTGTCAAGCTGACCTGATCACATACCACAAAAATGGCTGTATCACTTACGTCCACATGAAAAGGCTGGGAGATTTCATCAGGCACCCGAATGTTCCGTAGTCGAAGCTGCTGGCTGTCAAACAGAAATGCACCATCAGGCTTACGCAGCGATAGCACCAGGAAAATCGGAAGATCCGAAGGCTGCACACCAATTTCTGTCATCGCCTTGCAAGCATGATCCCAGGCCCTCTGAATTTCAGGAAACATCTGCTCGGCCGGGTCTGAACGCAAAAGATAAATGATCTCACGGGTCGCCACACTGGCCAGTATCGAAATCCAGAAAATCAACACCAGCCAGTATGGCCTGATCCACGCCAACGGGGCTCGAATGTTCGCCTCAAGCCCTGTTACACGTGTTATATACCAGAGAATTGCGCTGATAATCAGCACACCCACAAGATTGCGGGCACGTTTCAGATTACGATTCGTCCGGGTGGCATCTCCGGGAAACAGCACGACATTCGCCGTGCCTGAGATTCCTTTTCTGAGTTTGCTGAATAAGCCCGGCATGTGATCAAGACCTGAATCTGGTTACGGTGTCCGTGAAATCGATGACAATTGTCTCAGCGTCGCAGAGAAAACATGATCAGAAATGAAATCAGTGGTATCACAACCGTGCCAGCCAGCAAGGCCATGAGAATACTCTGCTCAAGCGACCCCATCCCCCTCAATGTCGGCACGCTTGCCACCACCGGTAAATCCGGAGGCGACTTCCATGTCCGCACACTCTTCTGAATCAACCGCTCCCGATAATTCTCAAACCATTTACGCAATTCCATCGGTGAATCGGACATCTGCCCCTGAAATCCGTGCAGCACACAGGCCATGACCACATTCATTACACACCGGTTATCTCCGCCCTGCGGCGACCTCACATATTCCCAGAATCGCCAGGCTCGATCATTCGTTCCATATATCGCCAGTTCCAGCTTCTGCTCATTCCATGGCCGGGACCACGGCGAGTCAATCACAAAAAGCTCGTCCAGCCAGCATGTAAGCAGATAATGACACACCCCGGTAATATCACCGGGATCAGGCAGGCTGCGTGATGTTTCGCCTGCACGCTCAAGCTCCTCGGCTTCTCGAACCCTGAGTGTCCTGATCGAATCAAGGTTGCGGACCAGACGCCGGCGGGCGTCTTTCATCTCCGGATTCCCACCCGTCTGAAGTTCCTGATAAACTGCCATCCCCAGGTTGATCACCCGGTTGCATTTCGCTATCAGTTTTTCCTCAGATTGCTTTTTCATCACTCTGGTTTCATTCCATCTGCTGCTGTCTGTCTGGCCCAGAACCTATTTCACACCGGTTGCTGCAAGCACCCAGCTCAGGCCGACCCTGAACCTGTGTCGTCATAAAATCGCCCGCCACCACCTGATTCTCCTGCCCTGATCATGCCTGATTCATCAGGCGCAATCGCATATAGCGTCAGTTCCATCTCCACCGGATTACCATCAAATCGCAATTGAAGACGCGTCTGCTCATGAATCGATCCCGTCAGCAAACCCTCATTAAATCGCAATGCCAGGTTCTGGTTCCGCTTCACATAGGACCACTCGCCGGGTGCTTCATCCCGCCCCATCGTCAAAAATACTGTGTCGGGTATCTTCGACAACACTCCCGGTACTTCAGCGCTATATTTAAAATGCAACCCGCGCTCGCCCATTCGATACAGTTTGTCAACCCGTTCAGAACTGCTGATCTTGAAATCCATCGGTCCATTGGCCGAAAATAATTTCACCGCTTCTGCCGGCTTCAGGTTCGATCGAATTCCAATCAGTAATTGCCAGTCAGGCTCTAGCCACTCCGCATCAAGCCGCACCTGCATGCGCGACGCCACACCCACAAATGCCCGTTCCTTGTATCCCGGGTCTTCCAGCACCTCTACAAGCGTCTCTATCCGTCGCTTCAGGGCGATAAACATAGGCCCCAGATTCTCGTGATCATAAACCGGCAGATCGCCCACCTGCCGGTTACTGCCAACTCCCAGAATCGCAAGCCTGCCAACAAGATCACACAGGTCCCGATAAGCCACCAGCGGGTGAAGCTGCATCGTGCCCGATAATACCGAAAGCGTGGCATATGCCTGATTCAGCAGGCTTAATCGCGTAACAATCACCGGATCAGAAAAAAACCGCCTCACACCGGATGCTGATTCCGTGTCATAGCCCGGCGTAATAGCACTCAATTTACGCCTGATTGTATCACTCAACGACTCGATCACCCGATGTCGCAACACCGGCGAAGCCTGGCAACGCAACAGCGGCGGTATGAAATTCGGTACCAGCTCCACCCCCTCGGCAGACTCACTGCTTCGCCTTAACCGGGCCAGCGGTATCGACTCAAATCCATCAGTCAATTGCTCCGCCGGAAGCAAGACAGGCTGCAATCGCCTGACTCGAACAGGTGCCAATGCTCCATCATGCTCATCCGGAACCATCACTTCCCGAAGATCATATCGCCCGGGATTTCCAGGCTCCGAAACACTCGATACCTCGGGTAATGCCAGATAAATATCAACCTCGCCCGAGGAACCTATCAAGGGCCGGATCGCTAAAGGCTTTAATGCCGTTACCTCCGGCGTCTCCACTACGGTGCCCAAGGGAAATCGCGCCAGAAGACTCGTCACTGATAATCGACCAGTTGCCAAAGCCCCCGTCTCTATCTCCAACCGACTGAAACCCCAGCTGAACGGCGCAAGATTCTCAAGATTCAGACGCAGTTGCCGCAGCCTGAATCGCTCCTGTGACTGAAAATGTTGTGGCCGAAGAAACATTCCCTCGTACCAGTCAACTGAATTCTCATCCATATCGCTGCCAAACCCTTTATTTCATTCCAGCTTCATGCACTACCTGCGGAAGACTGAATTCTGTCTCTCTACGATACTTGCAAGTTGCATTATCGTCAAACTTTACGTTGCTCGATGGATCGCCCAGCCATGTGTTCCAACCCAGTTTTGACGATTGATCCGATCCTGACTCACTCGATCCAAGTCGAATCGGCTGTATCGTCGCTATATCCGTCAATATCCGAATCCTTGGTCGCAACGTCGGATCACTCCGCAGCTTTAGTATCTCTCCCACCAGTCCCAGCAGCGTCTTCTTCCCCAGAATGCGTTCCTGGTTTGATACCTCCGGCAAATAGGCGTTCAACCTCTCCCACGAAACCGGCCCTATCTCGGCCACATACTCTGAATGAATGCTCCATACCCTGCTGCCAAGCCCCGTATTCCTGCCCAGAATCGGGCCACGACTCGTCCCGTAATGCGAAAGACATGTCTGCTCTTCTCGTTTCAGTGGCACCCATGTCCCATCAAAACAACGAACCCGGGTCCGATCACCTGTGACTCGCCTTACCATGTTCTGTATCGCTCCCACACTCATTAATGGACGTGAACGCGAAAGCCGCAGGCTTAACATCAAATCTGATACATACTTCTGTTGCTTTTTCTCACCCGATCCGACTGAAACCGATAGCCTCCGCCTCATGCCCGATGTGCCCAGACCACCAAGGCACCTGATCAGTTGAATCAGCGGGTCTCGACCCTGAAGTATCTCAATTTCATGATGCACCGGCAGCTGGTACTTCTCCCAGGAGAGATAAAATAACGCGGTCAGACGATTGTTAAACATATCCAGAAAGTCGCGCATCGCCAGCGGCTCTGGCATGCTCGCCATACGTTCCATCTGTATCAGTTGGTCCGTATAATGCCTCGGTAAAATTCCATTGGGGCCAAATAATCCTATAAAATTCACCATTATTTCTATCTGACGAACCGAATGACCATGTCGGTCTTTCCGGAAAACACTGTGCGCATTCTGGATCGACGATGCCGGAAAACTGTTAGAAACATGCGACCGGAATTTCACAATCTCCGTAGATTTTCCCGTGTTCTCACCCAGCGGCAAGCCGGCTATCGTGCTTGAGCCTGCTTCACCACCTTCACGATGCTCCTTCTCAGCCTGCAACGACAGCCTTGAATATCGCTGAATCTGACGCACTGCTTCAAAAAAATTAAACTCCTCAGGCGCCTTTAGAAAATCAAGCAAAATATGGTCTAAGTTCCTGTAATCCCAATTCATAGAGCCGGAACCTCGCCCGTCTGAACCGGAAATTCATAGAGCAATCCCTTATTGCGCGTGTCGATCAGTCGCAGCTTCATCAGGCTGTTGATGCTCAAATGCAGACTCAAAAACCGCTCAATCAGCGACGCCCATAAAATCAGACCACCTTCATGTTGAAATGCCTCGGAATTTACCATCAGGTTGATTTCAAGACCCCGAATCCAGAACGACTGACCATTCTCAATCGCCCGGTGCAGGAAGTGACCCGTACGGATCGACTCCAGTGCATTGATCCGCGAGTGCAGAATCTTCCGAGCTTCACTGGAAATCGCCGAATCAACCGGCACATAAAGCCGCAGTATCGCCCTCAGACTCTCAATTGCCTCATCGCCATCAGCCAGCGACAGATGATTCAGCTTCAAATGCGAAAGCAGCATCGAATACAACTCCCGCGAGCCAGGCACTCGAAGGCTTGGCGTCATCCTGTCCAGATTCACGATCCGTGCCATCGGCTGGTTACTGCCCGTCATGCTGAATCGCAGAACACCCTGAACGCGAGCCGCCTGCAGCGGCAGATCACCATTGGAACAGAGTGTCCTGATTACGAGTGTCGCTGGCTCTGTCGTCGATGGCTCAAATCCCGGTGTCACCAGTGCCAGATGTATCTCGCTCAGCTGATTCTCTGCCCGCAGCGGAAATGCCCGCGTCGCATGCCAGAAGCCCCTGGCAGACTGCGATTCTTCAAAGTCCCATGCCGACTCCAGAAATGGCTCCAGTTCGTAAGATACTCCCTCATCAATCGAAGACCATGTCACACTGTTAACACTATAAATCTCTCGCGTGTAAGGATGGGCAACATCCGCTACCACCTGATACGAATACTTGGATGACTCCGTCCGAATCGGCTCCGCCGTCCGGTTAAACAAATTAATTGCCGGCGTACAGCCCAGCGTAAAAGTATCTGCACTCACTGTTTTCTGTAAAATGTCAGCATGACCCGAGAGCGGTATGACCAGATCCAGATGGTTCTCAAGCCTGAGCGATTTTAATTCTTCAGGGCTCGGAAACGGCACGTCTAGATAATGGAATTTCTCGGGAAATACCATATACTCCGACATAAGCCTGTAAGGCCAGAGATCTGGCTCATACTTCGGCAGTATGGCCTGCTGTGGCTCAAAACCCGCCATTTTTATGGGTGTCTGCGGCGTCACTCGCAGGATCTCGCGGGGCTGCGATGCCGGGCTGACCCACTGACAACCCATTGATTTCATCATGATCGTATCAATCAGAACTTCTGACGATTCCTGCGATCCCCGAATGTAAAATCGTAGAGTCTTTAACCCCTCAAGCTCGTGCCACTTCAATCCGCCGTATAGATTCAGGCGAAGGTGCAACGCCGATTCCATCGCTGTTAAATGATACAGGCCCCATTCCGCCGGCACCGGCAATGTAAGGTAGCGGGCCGATACCGTGTGGATCGGCCAGATTCGCGTCGCCTGCCCTGTCGTGAAGGTGATCCAGTCACCATCAGGCGCCACTGTCTCCAGTAATGTTCCCGTGGGAATGGCAATTCCGGCCGCCGTGCGTGCCCGCTTCGGGTCAATCTCAAACCCAACCGTGCACATCGATGGCACCGGCCGGGTAAAGTGCGGATAAAGATGATATACCAGACTCTGTACCAGTTCGGGGAATTCGTCATCCAGCTTCGTGCGAATTCGTGCTGATAACAGCGCAAAAGCCTCAATCAGCCGCTCAACATGAGGGTCGGCACTGCCGTCATTCTCAAGCAGCAGCCGCGACGCTGCCAGTGGGTAACGGGTCGCAAAGTGGCGAACCTCGTTCCTGATAAATCCAAGCTCTTCTTCATACCTCAGATAAAGCGGATCAAGCATCTCTACGGTCCGGTTCCTGTCGCCAGAGGCGACAATCAGACACCCATTTCAAGACGACGATCCTTGTCAGACAAAATATCAGTTCATCTCTCAACCGTAGCACTCAATTCAGGAAAATCAACCAGCGTTCTGCCTGAATTAAACTGCATGGCCGACTGAAAAACCAGAGAAGGAGACGGATCGAATCGCAATACCCCGCGAATTTCAAACTCCACCTGCGACGGTTTCCCAAATTTCACATTCTGCAGTATCACTTTGACATCACGCAGCCGTGGCTCAAACAATTCAATCGATTTCTGTACGTCTTCAATCACCGACTCCCACACCTGTCGGTCACTGCCGGAAATCGATGAAATATCATATATGCCAAAATTCAATATGCTTTTCTGGATCTCTTGAAATTCCTCGCCTACCTTCAGCGGTGTTCGTGGTGTGTTAATCAGATTCTCAAGATCACGTCGGATCGATTCCAGCAACTGATTCAACGAAAACCGATGCACCTGGGCCGTTTCGTCCGTCAGCCTGTCAAGCAGCGACGGCATCAGGTTCAAGTCCATCAGGTTTTTGACAGGTGTCGTTTTCGATCGCGAGTTCATCGATGCCGTTTCAATCCCGTAACTGTGCCGTCAATCACGAACCAGTTCACGCCAGTCCACCACCGGAATGGATGTCTGACCGTCAAAATACCATTCCTTCTGCCCCTGGCCACGCAATAGCCCTCCTTCGGTATCACTTTGCCAGTCAGTGGCACGACCCAGTTGCAGTTCCGCATCAGTCAGTCCAGCACTGCCAAAATAGATGAGCGGCAGAAAAACATTGCCTGCCTCGTTTTCCATTTCAAGCCGCGCCGGCAGCCAGATCAGATCCCGGGGATACTTCGGCTTCTCTGCCGAGATCAGCTCCACCTGATTGATGTCTGCCCAGAAATATTCGCCCTGGGCAAACACTTCAAGAACAGGTCCAAGCAGGTCATCACCATCGCGGGCCACCTGAAATGACTGTCCGTCAAGCCGGAATGGTTTGCCTGTCCGACTGGCCTGCTCCAGCCCATCCGCCTTTTCAACCGCTGCCGACCGTTCTGAACTATTTTTTCCCAAAGCCGTCATGCGCAGCTGCATCGCCTCTGTCATGGCCCCAAGCACTCGCGGCGGCTCACCGCCCTGCAGGGCCACCGCCCGCTTCCGCTCGCTGGCTATGCAATTTATGTAGTGCAGAACGGCAGCATCTTCTTCCGCCTTGTTCTTAAGCATTGCGCCCAGCTGCCGTTCGGCCCTGTCCCACTCGGCACCAAAACTCAGCAGCTCTATCAAAAACAACCTTGCACCGACATCCAGCGGATGATCTCTCACCCAGGCCAGTTGCGCTTCCACAGCCTCGGTAAGCCGACCCTGAAAATAACAGTCAGTGGCAATCTGTTTCTGGTCCATGGGGCTACTTGCTTGTTAAGGCCTTGACGTGGAACATGCCTGGCCCCGTCAGGGATTCCAGGCATGAGCGTTTTATCAATTGCAGAAACCCGGGCAATCAGACCTTGTTCTGGGCCACGACATCGTAACCCTTCTTGTTCGGCGTGCCCTTCTTGCCGGTAGCATCCTGCGGGGTATAGGTAATCGTGATCTGCTTGAAGCTCATTGAAAAGCTCGCACCCGGCGAATCACTGCCTGAACCGCTGTTGCCCGACACGTTGTAATTGCTGATGAAAACTTCGGTCAGGTCAATCTGGTAAAACACGTTCTGTGTCCCGCCCGACTTGCGGCAAACCAGTGTGGCCTTCGAGAAGTGGTTACCCATCAGACAGCTTTGATAAAGGTCAGGGTCGGCATTATCAAGGTCTTTGATGATGTTGATTTGGCTGGGCATGCCACGGCTGGCACCCGAACCACCCGAACTGGTGCTGACACTTGAGGAGTTTGATGCACCAAACGAGAAACTTTGAATCACCATCTGGGGTGCACCATTGGCTTTGTCCTGCGATTCACCCTTGATGCCATCAATCAAAAGATACATATCCGACATGACTATTCTCCTTGTTCAGATAGTCGTTATTCTTGCTTTCACCAAACACTTCCGGGCTTTTCACAACCCGTTTCACACGTTTATTACGATCTGGCAGAAATTTGGTTCAGGCCGATCGAAAAAAAACTATCAGCCCGCCTTCGGCACTTCAGCCACCAGACGCATCGATGCACTCAGGGCTTCCATCTGATAGTGCGGCCGCAGATAAGCCACCGCTTCAAACCAGCCTGGCTTGCCTTTCACCGCACGCACTTCAATATTGGCTTCCGAAAGCGGCCGCTCAGCCTTGGTCTGGTCACTGGCACCATCCGGATTAACCGTATAATTGAAAATCCAGTCGTTCAACCACTGTGTGCAGTCTTTCACTTCCATGAAAGAGCCAATCTTGTCGCGGGCCATCACCTTGAGATAATGGGCAAACCGGCTCGTGCAAAGCAATAGATTGAACTTGGCTGAAAGTTCGGCATTGGCATTGGCGGCCGGATCAAAATATTTCTTCGGCTTCTGGCACGACTGTGCACCCATGAAGACCGCAAAATCAGTCCCCTTGGCATGCAACAGGGGCAGGAACCCAAGGTTTGAAAGCTCAAATTCCCGACGATCAGAAATCGCAATTTCCGTCGGGCACTTCATTGCCACATCACCGTCGTCGGTTGGGAAGGTGTGCACTGGCAGCCCCTCTACCACACCGCCGCCTTCCACACCACGCGTACGGGCAAACCAGCCATACTTGGAAAACGCATCCGTAATCCGTGATGCATAAGCCCAGGCCGAGTTCATCCAGAGATACTTGGAATGATCCTTGCCCGAAACTGACTCCTCAAAATTAAACTCGTCAACCTTCTTGAAGTTGGCTCCATAGGGCAACCGACCCAGCACTCGCGGCATCGTCAGGGCAACATATCGACTGTCTTCGCTCTCGCGGAAGCTCTTCCATGCAGCATATTCCACCGCATCAAAAATCTTCGACAGATCACGCGGCGAGGATAGATCCTGGTAACTGTCCATGTTTAACAACTTCGGGCTGGCCGCCGACACAAACGGCGCGTGGGCCGCTGCCGCCACGTTTGAAATCAACTTGAGCAGGCTGATGTCCTCAGGGCTCCGGTCAAATTCAAAATCCCCCACCATCATCCCGTATGGCTGGCCACCCAGCTGCCCGTATTCCTCTTCATAAATTTTCTTGAACAGCGTTGACTGGTCAAATTCAACCGCCTTCTCAAGGTCTTTGAAAAGTTCCCGCTTCGTGATGTTCATCACGCGAATTTTCATGTTCGGCCCAGTTTCGCTCTGGTGAACGAAATAGTGCAGACCCCGCCATGTGCCTTCCAGTTTCTGGAATTCAGGTGCGTGCAGGATCTCATTCAGCTGCTGCGAAAGCTTGTTGTCTATCGCTGCAATCCAGTTCTTGATGTTGGTTTCAACATCTTTTGAAATCACCTGCCCAGGCTTGATGGCGTGCTCAAGAAACTGCTTGAAATAATCCTTCGCTCGGCTCGCTTCCTGGTCCGACTGCGGACGCGTTGCACTGACAATCTGATCAAGCAGGCTGACTTCGGCCTGGGCTGCCTGATCGCCCGACTGTGATGACTGTGATTCTGTACTCACGGTTCAAAACCCTTTCAACGGATGCCAATCGCGCCGGTCTGCAACCAGAGCGGTCTGTTTCATTTCAAATTCAAAGCTCAGACGACTGCAGTTATTCCGATTTTCCCTCACCACCAAGACCCATCTGATCGGCGATTGTCTTGGCCTGGTCACTTGAATTGATCACCTGGCTCAACAGATTATCCAGCTTGTCGTTACCTTCCATCTTTGTCAGAAGCTGTGAAAGCTCATGACGCATACGCAGAAGCTCCTTCAGCGGACCAACCTGCTCAGCCACCCGGGCGGGCTCGAAATCTTCCATGCTCTTGAAATTCAATTCAACATTCAGCTTCTCGTCGGGGTTGTCCGTCAAACGGTTCGGAACCGTCACCGCTACCCTCGGACCCGCCTTCTCCAAAATTTCATTAAAATTATCGCGGTCAATGTTCACCAGCTTGCGATCCTTCACCGCCGCCAGTGGCTTGGAAGGCTGTCCACTCAAATCGGCTAGCACACCAACCACAAATGGCAATTCCAGCTTCTGCAGGGCTCCATTTGTTTCAACATCATAAGTAATCTGAACTCGCGGACGACGCACCCTGTCAAGCTTGTGCTGCGTACTCTCAGCCATCTTCGGAAAACTCCCGTATCAGTTACTTGCTTTTACTCTGGATTAAAGACAATGTCCCAGTTAATTCTGAGACCAGTTCGATTTCAATACTCTAATGACTCGAGTTGAGGATTGAAAGAGTTTTTTGCCACTCGCTTTCCAAATAACTCTGCTGTCGTTGCATTTCAGCAACAAGCTCGGAATTATCGGAAAAGTCCTCATAATCCGGCAATTTTTGTTCCACCTTTGCCTGTATTTTTGTAAGGATTTAATTTCATGATGACCATTCAATCATGGCCACCACTCACGCTGATCACAAAATGTGAATTTGCATCAGCTTTCACTTCCATCGAGCCTACTGGCTGCCCCTGGGCCATGGCGTCAAGAATCTGAGTTGAAATTACCGGCAACAGCGTCTGGCTGATGATTCGCTCAATGTTACGCGCCCCGGTCTCCACCTCCCGGCATCGGTCCAGGATTGCCCTGCCCACACTCTCATCAAAAACCAGAACCGCCTTGTGGGTCTCGGCAAACCGGTTGACCACCTTCTGCAACTGAAGAGATACAATCGACTTCAGCACATCATCCGCCAGCGGATAATATGGCAGCACCGTAGTGCGGCCCACAAAGGCCGGCTTGAAAGCCTCAACCAGCTCGGGCCTGATCGCTTCCAGCATCGCCTCCGGGCCGGGCCGCGTGTCCGGATCGGCCGACAGTCGCGTGATCGTATCCGTCGCCACATTTGATGTCAGCAAAATAATCGTATTTTTAAAGTCAATCAGCCGACCTTCGCCATCTTCCAGCTGGCCTTTGTCAAATACCTGATAAAACAGCTCAAGCACATCCGGGTGTGCCTTCTCCACTTCATCCAGCAGCACAACAGAATAAGGCCGTCGTCTCACAGCTTCCGTCAGCACACCACCCTCACCATAGCCCACATAGCCCGGCGGCGAACCCTTCAGCAGGCTGACTGTGTGCGACTCCTGGAATTCCGACATGTTAATCGTCACCAGGCTTCGCTCGCCGCCATACATCACATCGGCCAGCGTCAGTGCCGTCTCCGTCTTGCCTACGCCCGATGGCCCCACCAGCATGAACACGCCCAGAGGCCTTCGCGGGTCAGTCAGCCCTGCCGATGCCGTGCGAATCCGCTCGGCCAAGGCCTCCAGTGCATGATTCTGACCCACCACACGCTTTTTCATCACCAGGTCCAGCTTCATTACCGACTGAATCGACGAGCTGACCATCTTGCCCAGCGGAATACCCGTCCAGGCCGCAATCACCTCGGCCACCGCCTGCTTGTCAGCATAAGGCCTGGCCAGCGGTGAATCTTTCTGAAGCTGCGCCAATTCCTCTCGCTTTGCTTCCAGCCCGGCCTGAATCACTGCCGGGTCAACCGCCGCCGCTCCCTCCTTCACACCGGCATTCGGCCCCACCGCCGCGGCAAGCTCTCGCGACAGCTTCGCCACCTCAGTCACCAGTGTCTGCTCAGCCGACCACCTCTGCCGCAGTTCAGATTCCTGCTGCTCAAGTGCCGTCAGCTCCTGTTTCAGCTCTTCCACTTGCGTTTGGCCCGTGCCATCCTTCTGCAGCGACTCCATCTCCGACACAATTTCCACCCGCTTTGCCTTAATACGTTCCAGCGGCTCAGGGGTTGTCGCCTGCCCCAATGCCACCCTCGCACAAGCCGTGTCAAGCACCGAAAGCGATTTGTCAGGCAGTTGCCTGTCCACCAGATACCGTGCCGAAAGTTCCACACTGGCACGCACCGCTTCATCCAGCACACGCACCCCATGATGCTTCTCCAGCATCGGGGCCATGGCCCTCA
>JBEITT010000128.1:0-12716 GCA_040374745.1 Planctomycetaceae bacterium
GAAAAATCAAGGATGAAACCAGTGCCATGATCCACGAGGAACTGGCATCGGAATTGTCGATTCCAGCTTCACAAAAACCATCTAAATAAAACTCATGCCTGAATTTCAACACCACATTTTCATTTGTGAAAATTTGCGAAACGATGACCACCCTCGTGGATCATGCGGCAAAATGGGTTCAAAATCCATTCGCGACCATCTCAAATCAGCAATCACTCAACATAAAGATGCAATTGTATCTCCAGTCCGTGTCAACACAGCCGGCTGCCTTGACCAGTGCGAACATGGCCCTGTTGCCGTGATCTACCCCCAGAATATCTGGTATGGAAACATTCGTGCCGAAGATTGTGCTCGAATCGTTTCCGAAACAATCCTTAAGGGAATTGTGCTTGAAGATCTGAAAATTTCATCCGACTGCCTCAATAACTCCCAATGTCCCCATCGTCGCCCATCCTGATCATCGCCAATCATGCCTGATAAACCATTACTTCTTACCTCCATCGACGATTGCCGGGCCTGGTCGCACACCATTCGCCATTCAGGCAAACTCGGATTTGTCCCGACCATGGGTGCGCTGCACCATGGCCATGCCCAACTCATGATTGAAGCCGCTCGGCACTGCGAACATGTCGCCGTCTCCATCTATGTCAATCCCACCCAGTTCGGGCCCGGCGAAGATCTCGCCCGATACCCACGCACGCTTGAGGCCGACCTCGATCTCTGTGCTCAGGTTGGTGTCAAAGCAGTCTTTTTCCCAACCGATAACATTATGTACCCCCATGGCCGCCATCACTTTACAACTGTCGAAGTGCCCGGTCTTGCCACCCTTTTCGAAGGGGCCAGTCGACCCGGCCATTTCACTGGAGTGGCTACTGTCGTTACCAAGCTCTTTGGAATCATGCAGCCCGACGTCGCTTTCTTCGGCCGAAAGGATTATCAGCAGTGGCTGGTCATTCGCCGCATGACTGCCGACCTGAACCTGCCTGTCGATCTTGTACGGGTTGATACCGTGCGTGAGGACGATGGCCTTGCCATGAGCAGCCGAAATCGCTATCTGAGTCTTGAGCAGCGTCAAACAGCACTATCGCTCAGCCTTGCGTTAAATACCGCCGAATCAGCATTAAAAATGGGCGAAACACAAGTTTTGCGGCTCGAATCATTGATGCGGTCTATCCTTACCGATACCCCCGGTGTGGAATTGGACTATGCCCGCATCGTTGATGCGGATAATCTAGAAGATATTGAAAATATCGACACTGCCAGACAGGAATCGGCTGTCGCTCTGGTTGCTGCCAGGGTGGGTACAACCAGGCTGATCGATAATATTCTGATGCCATGATTGAAGCATGTCAGCACATCACAGGCCACTTAACAGCAACAGTCCATGACGCTGAAGATTCTCAAAGCAAAACTGCACCAGGCCACAGTCACCGCAGGGCACCTGACTTACCACGGCAGCCTCACCCTCGACCCCGAACTGATGGAGGCCGTAGGCCTGCTGCCCTATGAATCCATCATTGTCAGCAATCTGGCAACTGGTTTACGTGGCGAGACTTACGTCATTCCTGGTAATCGAGGAAGCCGACAGGTTGAACTCAACGGTGCCATGGCACGGCTGGGCACCACGGGCGACCGGTTAATCATCATGGCCTTTGCCCAGCTTGAGCCCGCCGAAGTGGCTGGCCACAGGCCACTGGTGGCCATTCTTAACAGACAGAATGAAATTGTGGAAATGCCTGACTATCCACCAGTCGGCCCCGTTGCTGAATCTTCAGTCGCTTCCAACGGAAATCTCTGAAAAGCCAGGGGCTATTCATGCGGCCAATTCTCTTCGAATTTCCCGGCGGATTTAAAGTATTTGGCTATGGCCTCATGCTCTTCCTCGCCTATCTGGCAAGCATCAATATGACAGCCTGGCGTGCCAGAAAAGGCCACTTGAACCCCGGTTTCGCTTTCGATATGGCCACATGGCTTTTCATCGGTGGGCTTGTGGGTGCCAGGGCGTTCTTCGTCATCCAATATCGCCGCAATTTCGACAGCTTTTTCGACATTTTCAAAATCTGGGAAGGCGGCATCGTCTTTTATGGCAGCCTGATCGGTGGCACCATTGCCCTGCTGCTTTTCTGGTATTTTTACCGTTTTCCGTTCCTGCCCATGGCCGACGCCATTGCGCCTGCCATCTGCATTGGTATGGCCATTGGCCGATTAGGCTGTTTTCTCAACGGCTGCTGCTATGGCGACAGATGCGAACTGCCATGGGCTGTGTCATTTCCCTCTGTTTCAGCCCCATTCAAAGACCAGGTTGCACGTGGGCTCATTCCGCCCACGGCCGCTCATTCACTGCCCCTGCATCCCACGCAGATCTATCTGACGATCGACGGGCTTGTTCTACTGTGCGTGGTGCTTGCTTACTGGCCACATCGCAAGGCCGATGGTCAGGCCATGGCCCTCTATTTTCTGCTCTATGCCATCACAAGAACTTTGGTGGAAGAACTGCGAAACGACGAATCAGCTCAACTTCTCGGCCTGACGATCTCGCAGATGATCAGCATTGGCGTCTTCGGAGTCGGCGTCTTTTTCTGGGTCCTGTCCAATAAGTTTGGCCGACCGCTTTATGTTGAAACGCACCCGCCTTTTGAACCGGGCGTCTGACAATCAATAATTTTAAGTGTCATATTGCAGGTCTTCCACGTTCAGCACGCGGATGCCGGCTTTCAGCTTCTCCAGCGTCATTTCTTCAGTAGCATTAAAGTGAAGAAACGTCGGGAACGGGTCGGTGCCATCAATAATGATCTGCCTGTGGTTCGGCACCTGAAAGCCATCGTCGCAGGGTTGGTGACCCGTAATCAACCAGTCGGTTCCCACCATCCCGGCAAAACGGTCAAGTGTCTCGGGCGAGTTGTCGCGGCCCCACGTCACTGCATAGACTGACCCGCCCCTGGCCATCTCATGATCCGTCCATGCACCTGCCTGAAAAATACCGGGGTCAAAAGTCTCCAGCCAATATCCATCAGGAATCGTATGCACCATCATTACACGGTTGGGTGTGCGCACAGCCAGCGGAAAAGCCTTGAAAAGCTCGCGATAGGCCGCGCAGATTTCTTCAGAATATTGGCCATAAGCGGTATGAACACCTATATGATAAAGCGCATTCAGGGGCGTGCCGTTCTTGGCGATTGCCCTGCCGGTGATTTCAGAAAGTTCATGGTTTCCCAGAATCACGTGCACCCGGCGGGCATACTGGCATTTCAGCGCACACACAATATCAACCAACTGATGCGAACGGTCGCCGCCGTCGTTAGGATACATTCTCGGGCCATGAATCAGTTCCTGCAGAACCAGATGCCGCTTTTTATTCTGGTCGAGTTGAGCATATTCCAAAATTTTCTGAAGTGCAGGCACATTACCATGCAGGTCGCCCACCACCACCACATCGTCCACATCGTCAAGCAATACCTGCGAACCGACTCGCCCTGGGGCTTCGCGAAAGATACGCGTCGCCTGTTTAATCGAAGCAAGCACTTTCAGTGGGTCGGGCATTGGGTCTGAACCATTCTGGAGATTCAATCAGGCACTCGTCTTATTCAAATATACAGAATCAATTCACGGAAAGTGAAATCACCTGTCATTTGTTTCAGAACATGTCGGCCAAATCAATGTCCATCTGAAAACGGCGAATTCTGGGGCAACTCTTCCAAAGATGCTAAATGCATGGCAATTGTTCATTCGAGTGAGCAGAGACTTTGCCACGAATCAATCAAATTTTGAATAATATTTGCCGAAATCAGACCAAAAAAAATCTCATAAAATAACTCAACTATAACAAAAACATATACTTAGCAGACACTTGAACATCCGGCGATTGTGTGTTATATTGTGTAGGTAACTGGTGATAGTACCGATTGGATTTGGTGGCCAGGCCACCTCAATTGCGAGTGATCAGAAATGCCGAATACCCCGTCAGCGATCAAAAGACTGAAGCAGAGTAACAAACGTCGCCTTCACAATCGCATCACCAAGAAAATCATTAAAACCTACACCAAGCGTACCTTGGCTTCTCTTTCTGCAGGCGACCTTGAAAAGGCCACCGCAGACTTCAAAGCCACTGTATCAAAAATTGATAAAGCTGGTGTTCGACGAGTGTTACACCCTAACACAGCCGCAAGGCGCAAGGCTAAGCTCAACCGGGCTTTGAATGCTGCCCGGGCTAAAGCCTCCTGAGGATCATTCCTCGACTATCTAACATTTTCAGCCTCGGCTTTGGGTCGAGGCTTTTTTTGTTAATTCTGCATAACCGGATATTTTGCCGAATGTCAGACCATTTTTCATCATACATGCAACCGATTTGTCGGATAAACTGTTATTTATCAAGATCTTTCTGAATAAAGCATGATTATAAAGGGCGGCTTCGATGTTTAACCCCATTTCCTGGGCCTTAAGGCGTCCGGTCACGGTCATAACACTTGCCGTCGGCCTCATGCTTCTGGGAACCGTTGCCGCCCGCCGGATGCGAGTCGACATTTTCCCAAACCTCAACTTGCCAGTGGTTTATGTCTGCCAGCCCTATGGCGGTATGGACCCCTCGCAGATGGAAGGCCTGCTTACTAACTATTACGAATATCATTTCCTTTACATCAACGGCATTCACCATGTCGAGAGCCGCAATGTGCAGGGCCTTGCCCTGATGAAACTCTATTTTCATCCTGGTACCGACATGGCCCAGGCTATGGCTGAAACACTTGGCTATGTCACTCGGGCTCGGGCCTTTATGCCTCCGGGCACCGTTTCGCCGTTCGTTACCCGGTTCGACGCCGGCTCTATCCCGGTTGGCTATCTCGTCCTATCCAGCGAAACCCGCACCATCAACGAAATCCAGGATATTGCACTCTTTAAAGTGCGACCCATGTTCGCCGGCCTGCCCGGCGTCTCGGCCCCGCCCCCCTTCGGCGGAAGCCAGCGCACCATCGTCGTTCAGCTCGACCCCGACCGCCTTAAAAGCTATCGCATGGCTCCCGACGAAGTCATCAAAGCCCTCAATTCCGGCAACACCATCAGTCCCTCAGGCACCGTGCGATTTGGTAACACCATGCCAATTGTGCCCGTGAATGCCCTGGCCCGCACGCTTGACGACTTCCGCCAGATTCCCGTACGCCCCGGCCAATTGCCCACCATCCACCTGGGCGATGTGGCCAACGTGGCTGATGCCGCCGATGTTCCCGTTGGTTCTGCACTCGTCAACGGTCGTAAAGCTGTCTATCTGCTGGTAACCAAACGAGCCGACTCATCAACGCTCGACGTTGTCAACAACGTGAAAAATGCCCTGCCCGAGATGCAGGCCGTGCTGCCGAACGACATTAAAGTCTCGCTGGAATTCGACCAGTCGCCCACCGTCACCAACGCCGTCCGGGCCGTCATCAGTGAAGCCATCCTCGGCGCCCTTCTCGTTGGCCTCATGGTCCTGCTTTTCCTGCGAGACTGGCGCGGCATGCTCATCGTCATCATTAATATCCCGCTCGCTCTCGCTGGTGCCATCTTTCTGCTCTGGATCTCAGGCCAGTCGTTTAATCTCATGACACTCGGCGGCCTGGCCCTGGCTATCGGCATTCTGGTCGATGAGTCGACCGTCGAGCTGGAAAATATTCACACCCAGCTCCGCCAAACCGCCAGCGTGCCCGTTGCCGTTCGCCGGGGCAACCGCGAAACAGCCGTGCCCCGACTCCTCGCCCTGCTCTGCATGCTCGCCGTTTTCGCCCCCAGCTTCCTCATGACTGGCGCCATCAGAGCCCTGTTCGTACCCCTTTCCATGGCAGTCGGTTATGCCATGATGTGTTCTTATCTCCTTTCCAGTACACTGGTTCCGGTGCTGGCAGCTTATCTCATGAAACCTGCTGGTCACACCCTTGGCCAGGCCGACTTCAACACCAACCCTGCCAGCGATTCACCCGCCCCACGGCCAAGTCTTATCCTTTCTTTCGGACTTTTAACTGCCTATCTGGCCGTCACCGCATTCGGCATCTGGAAGATTGCCCCAAGGGCAGGTTTTGAAGTCTTCCCACAGGCTGATTCAGGACGGTTTCAAGTCCGGGTGAAAGCCCCGGCAGGAACACGCTTTGAAGTCACGGAAAAAATCGTCGTCGATGTCGTCAATTCAGTGAAAAAAATTGTAGGCGACGAGGGCGTCGAAGTCAGTGTCGGCTATGTCGGCAACATCGGTTCCAGCTACCCGATCCAGGCCATATTTCAGTGGACTGGCGGCCCTGAAGAAGCGTTCCTCCGCGTGGCCCTTGATCCCTCCAGATCAAAATACTCGGCTGATCAAACCAAAGATCTTTTACGCCAGGAACTTGCGAATCTCCATCCCGCTGTCTCATTTTCATTTGAGCCGGCCGATATTGTCAGCGAAGTCATGTCGTTTGGCTCGCCCACTCCGGTTGAGGTTGTGGCCACCGGCAGTGCCCTGCCCGATGTGCGAGCCTATGCTGCCAAATTACGCGAAGAACTTGCCAAAGTAAATTCTATTAGAGACTTGCGCTATGGGCAGACGCTTGATTACCCTGCACTTCGGGTCGATATCGACCGCCGCCGTGCCGGTCTCTCGGGGCTGACGGCCGGCGACGTCGCCCGATCTCTTGTCACGGCCACATCTTCCAGCCGGTTTATCATGCCCAGCTACTGGCCTGACCCCAAGTCGGGAATCGGTTACCAGGTCCAGGTCGAAATTCCCTACGCATCAATCACTTCCGCTGAAGAACTGGCCAATCTTCCAATTAATGCCGGGACTGATGCCTCTCCTGTTGTACTGAGAGATGTAGCCACGGTGACGCCCGACCAGGTGCCCGGCGAATTTGATCGCTACAACATGAAACGTACTGTCAGCCTCACGGCCAATGTCGCCACAGCTGATCTTTCAATCGTCAGCCGGGATGTGGCCGCAGCGGTGAAGGCAGCTGGCCAGCCACCCACCGGAGTCACAGTCGCCGTTCGAGGGCAGCTTGCGACACTTGACGAGCTGAACAAAGCCGGAAGTCTTGCACTGCTTTCAACTTTCGTTGTTATTTTTCTGCTGCTCACCGCTTATTATCAGTCGTCGGGTCTGGCCATGGTGGCCCTCTCCGGCATTCCGGCCGTGGGGCTGGGTATCACGCTCGCCCTGGTTTTGACATCAACCACATGGAATCTGCAGTCGTATATGGGTGCAATCATGGCCTTGGGTGTTTCGGTGGCGAATGCCATCATTCTTGTGAGTTTTGCTGAATCACAAAGGCTTGCCAGCATGGATGTTGTATCCGCGGCGAATTCTGCTCTCAGGCGTCGCCTCAGGCCCATTCTCATGACGGCCCTGGCCATGATTGCCGGCATGTTACCCATGGCTCTGGGCCTTTCTGAAGGTGGTCAGCAGCAGGCCCCGCTGGGCCGGGCGGTCATCGGCGGTCTGGTCGGGTCTCTTGTTGCGGTTGTGCTTGTCATGCCCCGTGTTTTTGCGATGATCAGGGCTAGAGCCTCGCACAACAACCGGTCGCTCGACCCCGCCGATCCGAACAGCCCTTATTATGATCCCACGGTTGACAATTCTTCTCAGGAAAATGGTTCACCCATGAAAAACCCGCTCATGGCAATCTCTTTGGTCCTGTTGTACTTCCCTTTATCTGCCCAGTGCGTGCAGGCTCAGGATGCCAAAGCCAAAGCAAGTGCTCCACCAAAGGTCAGCTTTGTCAGGGCCAAACCGGCACTGATCGAACACAAGATTGAACAACCTGGGCAAGTTGAGCCAGCTTTTGCCGCACAAATCCAGTCGCGAGCAGCAGGCTGGGTCAAGACCGTGCATGTCGATATTGGTGATCTGGTAAAAAAAGGACAAAAGCTCATCGAAATCGATGCACCCGAACTTCAGGCTGAGTTGGCCATCAGTCGGGCCCAGATCGACGAAGCATCTGCCCAGGTAGAACTTGCAAAATCACAATATGATGAGGGCGTTGAAACCCTGAAAGCTGATCAGGCACGACTCCTCGCCTCAAATGCCGACCTGAAAGGCAAGCAGGCCATTCTGCAACAATTCCAGCTTGAGCTTGACCGCATCAAGAGACTCGTCAATTCTGGTGCCGTCACCCGCAGCAACCTTGAAGAAGCCGAGCAGAAGTATCTCTCAGCAAGTGCCGAACTTAATGAATCGGCCGCCATGGAATCAGCAGCCAGGGCCCAGACCGACGCCGTTAAAGCCCAACTGGCAAGACGCAAGGCTGATATCAGCGTGGCTCAGGCCCGGCTTGCAGTGGCTCAGGCAAAGGCCGCTGAAACCCAGGCAAGACATGATTTTATGACAATAAAGGCCCCTTTTGATGGCGTTATCGTCGAACGCAACACCGACCCCGGCCAAATCGTCGGCAGTTCGCCCACAACGCAGCCTCTGCTCTTAATTCACAAGCTCGATCTTCTGACCGTGACAGTCGGCGTGCCTGAAGCAGAAGCACCGCTGATAGATCTTGGCGACACTGTTGAAATCTACACCAGTCAGAATTCGGCCAAGCCGGCTTTCACAGGCAAAATCAGCCGAACCAGCCGGGCCTACAACCCAGCCACACGCACCCTCAGGACAGAAATTGACGTGCCTGCCGGTCAATCCAGGCTCAATTCCGGCCAATATGTTCTTGTCAGGGTCATCGGCCACAGCGTGCAGGAACCCGTAACCCTTCCGGTCAACGCTATTTATAAAGTCGCAGGCAACAGTTTCTGTACCATCGTCAGCAGCGGCACGGCTCGTCGAGCCGGCGTGTCAGTCGGCGTTGGCGATGGCACCCGCATTGCCATTTCCTCAGGTGTGAAGTCAGGCGACATGGTTATCGTTGGCCCTGCCGCGGCCACCTTGGCCGATGGCCAGGCCGTTGATGCCTCTGAACTCGACGAAACCAAAAAATAGCATTCTCCTCATGTAAAATTGATTTCACAGCCAGCCCATCATCATTTCACGACATATGGTGGTTGTCCGTAAAAATCAGATTAACCGATTTGTTTGATAATGACGATACATTCTGAAGGTTCACTCACTAAACTCAGGATGTTGAAACCAGTTGTCGAATGTCTGCAATCAAATTCAAAATCATCGCTGGATTTTTCACGATTGCTTTTGGTTGCGTCTCGTCAGCCCGGGCCCAGTATCGTCTTTTGCCGGCTGAACTTCAGCCACTGGCCGATAAACCCGCACAGGCTTCGGCCGAATCACCCTTACTTGCCGCCCCCATCCTGAATCAGGGTCGGTTTGGCGGAATGGTGGACTCTGACCAACCGCCAGCCAAGCTCGACAGCAATTGGCTCGAGCCGATTGACTGGCTCACCGTCCTTCGACTCTCAGGCGAACAAAATCTCGACATTCGCATCGCCCGCGAGCGCGTAGCCATTGCCCTGGCCGACCTTCAGCAATCACAAACTCTTTTACTGCCAAGTCTTTACTACGGCCCGAACTGGATCAGGCACGACGGCCAGGCCCAGTTAATCGACGGTGTTGTGAAGCCAATCAGCAAAAGCTCGCTCTTTATAGGCAGCACGGCTTCAGCAGGTTCGGGCGTGAGTGGTCCCGTGCCGGCCGGTGGTCCGGCTCAAGTGGGCGGGCTCACCTCGATAATCCGTTTCAGCGACGCCATTTATGAACCGATGGCCAACCGGCAGTTGGTCCAGGCTCGCCAGGCAGGTGTTTTCGCTGCCGAGCAAAATGCCCTTCTCGCCTCTTCCGAGCTTTACCTTGACCTTCAGGCCGCCGCGGGTAAGCTGGCCATCGCCCGCGAGGCAGCTTCGCTTTCAGCTAATCTGGTAAAGGTAACTAAATCATATTTTGATGCAGGCAAGGGACTTGAGGCAGATCTTCGCCGCTCTCAGACCGAACTCGACCGCCGCAATCAGCAGGTGGAATCCTGCGTTGCTGAGCTTGAAGGGATCTCGGCCGAACTGGCCCGGCTTTTGAGACTCAATCAGCAGGCAATCTTTGCCCCTGTCGAACCGCCCGAAATGCAGCTTGAGCTGGTTTCAGCCGATATTCCCACCGACGAGCTGATCGTCACCGGCCTCACCAATCGACCTGAACTCGCTGAATCACAGGCACTTGTGCAGGCCACACTGGTCAAGCTCAAGCAGGCGAAAATGAGACCTTATGTTCCCAGTCTCGCTTTTCGTTACTCAGGCGGCGGCTTTGGCGGTGGCCCCAACGGCTTTTTCGGAAATTTCAACGGCCGCAGCGATGCCGACGTCAATCTCTATTGGCAACTTCAGGGCCTGGGTTTCGCCGACCGGGCCATCAAACGCCGCAGCGAAGCCGAAAGCCGCGCCGCCGATCTTGAACTGCTGAAAGTGCAGGACCGCGTTGCTGCGGATGTCGCCTCGGCCCACCGGCAACTCCTGGCCAACACACGCCGCCGAATCGCCGCTGCCAAAGCCATTCCCGACGCCCAGGACTCAGTCCGGCAAAATTTCGAGGCCATCAGGCAGGGTGCTGGCCTATCTACCGGGATTCGTGCCATCGAAACACTTCAGCCGATTCAAGCCCTCGCACAGGCTGAAACCGACCTGCTTGAAGCCCACATAGCTGAAAATCGCTCGCAAATCAGGCTTTATTACGCCATCGGTCAGCCACTTGCCCGGGCCGCTGCACCATTACTTAACAGCCCGAAGCCGCCGGGAACTGAATAAGTCCGTTTCATTATCTTGAGATTCCCGCCCCACTCGAGTAATCTTGCTATTTCATGACTTGCACACAGCTCAATCCGCTTTCTAAAAGCTTCGGAGAACCACGCCTTGTCATTCCGCCTTCAAGGCCTTGTTGCCGCTACACACACGCCATTCCATACTGACGGTTCAATCCACTGGGATGTAATTCCCCGCCAAGCCCTGGCCCTGCAGCGTCAGGGCGTCGTCGGAGCATTCATTAACGGCTCAACCGGCGAAGGCGTCTCTCTGACAACCGCCGAACGCAAACAGCTTGCGGAAGCATGGCTACCCATCGGCCACCAGCACGGCCTGAAAGTGATTGTGCATGTCGGCCATACCAGCTCGGCTGAGGCCGCCGACCTTGCCGCCCACGCCGCCGCCATCGGCTGCGATGCCGTCAGTGCCATGGCCCCCTTTTATTTCAAGCCTGCCTCGCCCAAACAACTTTTCGACTGGATTAAACCTGTAGCACTGGCTTGCAACCCCTTGCCATTCTATTTTTACGATATTCCATCAATGACGGGTGTCCGATTAAATCTTATTGAATTTGCCCGTATGGCTGTAGCTGAACTACCCAATTTCAATGGATTTAAATACACCAGCGAAGATCTCATCCAGATTCAGCAACTTCTTGCCTTCGAAAACGGCAGTCTCGATATTCTTTACGGCACCGACGAAGCCCTGCTGGCCGCACTGGCACTGGGTGTACGCGGTGGCGTGGGCAGTTCCTATAATTTCGCCGCCCAGTTGTATTTAAATATCATCAAAGCATTCGATGCAGGCGACCTGGCCACAGCCCGCCATTTGCAATTGCAATCCGTGCGCCTGATCAACACTGTCGCCACCTTCCGTTATCTGCCGGCCGCCAAACGCCTGATGAGCCTGTGGGGCTGCGACTGCGGCAGCACAAGGGCACCACTTGAAAGCCTGAGCGACTCGGAAATGCAATCGCTTTTGTGGAATGTCAGCCAACTTGGCATTATTGATGAATCGGCCGTAAATCCATGAAATGGTATTCCCGCCTGATTGCATTTCTCTTCATGCTCATGCCTTTAATGCAATCGGCTGAGGCGATACCGCCATTACCTGACAAGGAAGGCTTTGCCGGCATGTATTCTGGCATAACCGGCAAATACCTGCTGGCCGCAGGTGGCGCCAATTTTCCTGAAGGTTACCCGTGGGAAGGCGGCAAAAAACGGTGGTATCGTGATATTTATGCCATTGAGATTGAAAATCAAAAAAACTGGCGAAAATTACCCATTTCCCTGCCACATGCGATGGGCTATGGCGTCTATGGCTCGTGGCACGATATGTTCCTGATCGCCGGCGGCGAGACGGGCCCAGGTCCCGGCGAACCTGCAGATAAACCAGTCAGAATTTTAAATAAAGTCTTCGCAATAAAATATGAGCATGACAATTTTTCAATAATACAATTACCATCGCTGCCCATTCCACTGAAAGACAGTTGCGGCACGGTTGTCAGCAATTTTCTGCTGGTCTTTGGCGGTATTTCCGACCCTTCCGACACCAAGGCTTCGGCCGATCTCTTCATTCTTGATTTAAATAATCTTGACCATGGCTGGCAGAAAGGTCCAGGCCTGCCTGCCCCCGGGCGTGTTCAGGCCGTTGCCGCCACCGATGAAAAATTCTTTTACATCTTTTCCGGAATTGAAATCGAGGCCGATTCCACCGGCAAACCCGCCCGCAAAATGCCTTATCTCACTGATGCCTGGCGAATGGAAATTGGAAATAATCCAATGCAATCAACCTGGCAGCGGTTGCCTGATATACCTGCGGAGCGTGCCGCTGCTCCTTCACCTGCATGGTTTTTCAATCACCAGATTGCAATTCCCGGTGGGGCTGATTCCGCCCGACATCGCCTTCCGCAGAAGGATCATCCCGGCTGGTCGGGCGACATGCTTGTTCTTAATACATTGAAAGAAAAGTGGGAAATCCGGAAAAATCAATTTCAACAATCGCAGGCGAAAGTCACCGCACCCGGTATTATGTTTCAAGGTAAATAC
>JBEITT010000043.1:0-43050 GCA_040374745.1 Planctomycetaceae bacterium
GCCGATGGTGCCAGTACATTCCGGGGCGAGCTTGCCCTTGGTCGAAATGTGCTTGTCGCCTTTATGGCGTGGGACGGCTACAATTTCGAAGATGCCATCATCATCAGTGAAAAGCTGGTAAAGCAGGACGTTTACACTTCAATTCACATTGAGGAATTCGAGGTCGAGATCAAAGAGACGAAGCTGGGTCGCGAGGAATTTACCCGCGATATTCCGAACGTCTCGGAAAAAGCCCTGCGTAACCTGGACGAAAACGGTATTGTTCGCGTTGGGACGTATGTCAAGACTGGTGATATCCTTGTGGGCAAGGTCTCACCCAAGTCGAAGAGCGAACTGACACCGGAAGAGAAACTGTTGCATGCGATCTTTGGCCGCGCTGGCGAAGACGTTAAGAACGATTCGCTGGAAGTGCCTTCTGGCGTTGAAGGCATTGTGATTAACACGCAGCGGTTTTCACGCAAGATGTCGTTGCCTGAAGAGGAACGCAAGGAACTGGATCGCGAAATCAAGAATTGCGAACTTGAGGAAGACATCAAGATTGCAGCCGAATATCGCCAGATGCTCCGCAAAATGGAGCAGGCTGCGGAAGGCCCGATCACGAAGAAGAGTAAGACCTATGGCAAGGAGAAAGACTCTTCAGCTCTTGTGAACGAGGCCAAATCCTTCAAGGTTGAGGAGCTTGATGTTCGATCGGCAGACATCCGGAAGCAGCTTGAAAAGATCTTCCGTGAGTATCGACCTCGTATTGATAACCTGATTCAGGAAAAAGAACGTCGGATCAGCAGCATGAAGCGTGGCGACGAGCTGCCGGCTGGTGTTCTGCAGATGGTAAAAATTTATGTTGCCACTAAACGGGTGATCTCGGTTGGCGACAAGATGGCAGGCCGTCACGGAAACAAGGGTGTAATCTCAAAGATTCTACCCGAGGAGGACATGCCGTTTCTGGAAGATGGCACCTCGATTGAAATCATGCTCAACCCGCTGGGCGTGCCGAGCCGTATGAACGTGGGCCAGATTCTGGAAACCCACCTCGGCTGGGCGGCTGTCAAGCAGGGTTTCCAGGCGATCTGTCCCGTTTTTGACGGGGCTGATGAGGATGTGATTCGTCAGAGTCTGGTTGATGCCGGCCTGCCTGAGAACGGCAAGGCGAGACTTTTCGATGGCCGTACTGGCGAGCCTTTTGACCAGCGTGTGACAGTAGGCTACATCTACATGCTGAAGCTGCATCACCTGGTTGACGACAAGATTCACGCCCGGGCAACCGGTCCTTATTCGCTGATCACACAACAACCCCTGGGTGGAAAAGCGCGATTTGGCGGCCAGCGTTTTGGAGAGATGGAAGTGTGGGCGCTGGAAGCATATGGCGCTGCCTACATCCTTCAGGAATTGCTGACGGTCAAGAGCGATGATGTCGAGGGACGTACCAAGATTTACGAGTCGATGGTCAAGGGTGAAAACACTTTGGAAGCGGGCACACCGGCCAGCTTCGACGTGCTGACCAACGAAATCTGTGGTCTTGGGTTGCACATGCAGCTGATCAAAAAACGAATGTGAGACAGGCAGGTTTTTCATCATGGGCGGTTCAACGGGTTTGAAATGTCGGTGAACCGCCGGTGGTGTATTGACTTGGAGACTGACTCGTGTTAGCTATATGGTTTGATGCGCCATGGCCGGTCGCAGCACAAGCGGAATTTCAAACCACTTTACCGGAGTAATTTCATGATGCACCTTGCCATATCAAGGTCATTTGTAAGAAGAAAAGGTGTGGCGAACGAAAAAAGCCACACGATTCCGGAATGCCGCACAAAAAAGTCAATTTTTCCTGTATAGAGATGACCATGGGTCATCGGTTTGAAGACTTGTACCGCCAGAAACAGATAATATTTGGCTTCCTCACCTCTTGATGAAGGAGAGTGTTCTGTGAGCATGGGCGAAAGTGCTTACGATCGTGTCAATGACTATGGTGCGGTGAAGATCCGCCTGGCCAGCCCTTCTGACATCAGAAGCCGATCCTTCGGCGAAGTCAAGAAGCCGGAAACGATCAACTACCGAACTTATCGCCCGGAGAAGGACGGCCTCTTCTGCGAAAAGATTTTCGGACCTGAGAAAGATTGGGAATGTGCCTGCGGTAAATTCCGTGGAATGAAATATAAAGGCATGGTCTGTGACCGCTGCGGTGTGAAGGTCACCCACTCCCGCGTCAGACGCAAGCGAATGGGCCACATCGAGCTTGCCGCTCCGGTGGTTCACATCTGGTTTTTCAAGGCGATGCCAAGTCGTCTTGGTACTTTGCTGGATATGAAAACCTCAAGCCTGGAAAAAGTTATCTACTTCCAGGACTACGTCGTGATTGATCCCGGCGAGTCGGAACTGAAAGAACGTCAGCTACTTACGGAAGAAGACTATCGACAGGCCCGGGCCAAGTTCGGTGACACTTTCAAGGCTGACATGGGTGCTGAGGCAATTCGCCAACTTCTTTTACGTCTTGATCTTGCGGCAATTTCCAAGCAGCTTCGCCAGGATCTGGTGGAGACATCAAGCAAGCAGAAGATCAAGGACCTGACCAAGCGGCTGAAGGTGGTAGAATCGCTTCGAGACAGTGAAAACCGTCCGGAGTGGATGGTTCTGGAATGTATTCCGGTGATTCCGCCTGACCTCCGCCCACTTGTTCTGCTGGATTCAGGCAACTTTGCCACCAGCGACCTGAATGACCTCTACCGACGTATTATCAACCGTAACAATCGCTTGAAGAAGCTGGTTGATCTTAATGCACCCGAAGTTATCATTCGCAATGAGAAGCGAATGTTGCAGCAGGCGGTTGATGCTCTGTTTGACAATAATCGCTGCAAGCGGCCGGTGCTTGGTTCATCGAACCGGGCGTTGAAATCACTGACGGACATGATTAAGGGCAAGCAGGGTCGTTTCCGCGAAAACCTGTTGGGCAAGCGAGTGGATTATTCTGCCCGTTCGGTCATTGTGATCGGCCCCGAGCTGCGATTGCACCAGTGCGGTCTGCCTAAGAAAATCGCCTTGGAGCTTTTCCAGCCATTTATCATCCGGCGGCTGAAGGAGCAGCGTATTGCTGACACAATCAAGTCTGCCAAGAAGATGCTTGAACGCCGGGCCGACGAGGTGTGGGACATCCTGGAAGAGGTGATCAAGAATCACCCTGTGCTGCTGAATCGTGCCCCGACTCTGCACCGAATTGGTATTCAGGCTTTCGAGCCTGTGCTGGTCGAAGGCAATGCCATTCGCGTTCACCCGCTGGTGTGCCGCGGTTTCAATGCCGACTTCGATGGCGACCAGATGGCTGTGCACCTGCCTCTCTCAATTGAGGCCCAGGTGGAAGCCATGACACTGATGATGTCAACTAATAACATCTTCAGCCCCGCCAACGGCAGCCCGATCATCAGCCCGACGCAGGACATCGTGATGGGGTCATATTATCTGACCGTTCATCGCCCTGGCGACAAAGGCGAAGGTATGGTCTTCTCATCTCCCGATGAGGTTTTTCTGGCTTTCAGCCTGCGAAAAATGGCAGTGCATGCCAAGATCAAAGTGCGTATTCCGGCCAACAAGAAGGTTAAGGGTGAAGGCGAGAAGACACACAAATCCGGCAAGTTGCTTGAAACAACGGTTGGCCGCGTGATCTTCAATGACATCCTTGATAAACGAATGGCCTTCTACAACGTGGCCCTGAGCCAGAAGCAGCTTCAGTCGATCATTGCCGACTGCTATCAACTGCTGGGCCGGGCGGCGACAATCGACCTGCTGGACCGGATGAAGGATCTTGGCTTCCGCGAATCGACGCGATCCGGGCTTTCATTCGCAACCGACGATCTTCGCACCCCGGCCTCAAAGGACAAGATTCTGGCCGAAGCCGAGAAAAAGGTGGCCGGCTTCAACAAGAGCTACAACCGCGGCCTGATCGCCGATGGCGAACGCTATAACAACGTGGTTGACGCCTGGACGCATGCTCGCGAACAAATTACCAACCAGATGATGGAAGAGTTGAAAAACGACGTCCGCAATGGCGAAGTTTATCTGAACCCCATCTTCCTGATGGCCGATTCCGGCGCCCGCGGTGGTGTCGGCCAGATCACCCAGCTTGCAGGCATGCGTGGCCTGATGGCCAAGCCGAACGGCAAGATTATTGAGACTCCGATCAAGGCCAACTTCCGTGAAGGCCTGTCGGTGCTTGAATATTTCAGCTCGACGCACGGTGCCCGTAAGGGTCTGGCTGACACGGCCCTGAAGACGGCCGATGCCGGTTACCTCACGCGTAAGCTGGCCGACGTAGCGCAGAACGTGGTTATCACCATGTATGACTGCGGTACCTCGCAGGGTATCACCAAGGGTGTGGTTTACAAGGGTGAAAAGCTGGAAGTCAGCCTTTCCCAGACCATTCGCGGCCGTGTGAGCCGGGTTCACATCACCGATCCGATTACCGACGAAATCGTGGTCGAGGAAAACGAACTGGTAACTCTGGAGAAAGCCCGCAAGCTTGAGGACATGCAGATCGAGAAGATCCAGGTCCGAAGCCCGATGACCTGCGAAGCCCCACTGGGTGTCTGCCAGCGTTGCTATGGTATGGATCTTTCTACCGGCCAGCTGGTGGAGCAGGGCCTGGCTGTAGGCATTATTGCGGCACAGTCGATTGGCGAGCCTGGCACGCAGCTGACGATGCGTACCTTCCACGTTGGTGGTGTGGCCAGTCGTGGTCTGGAAGAGAAAGAGCACAAGGCCAAGCGCGATTCAAACGTCAAGTTCGTCAACATCAACGTGGCAACACTTGAGGACGGCAAGAAGATCGCGCTGACCCGCAATGGTGAAATCTTGCTGATGGACGACCGGGGCCGTGAGCTTGACAAGCTCGACGTGCCCAACGGCTCGACCCTGTTTGTCGAAGACGGGCAGAAAATCACCAAGGGAACGGTGCTTTGCGAATGGGATCCGCACAACACGCCGATTATTTCGGAAGTTGACGGTATCGTGAAGTTTGAAGACCTTGTGGTCGGCGAAACCCTGAAGGTTGACACCGACGCTTCAGGCAACGAGCGCCGCACGGTGATGGAGCACAAGGGTAACTTCCACCCGCAGGTGATCATTACCGACGAGAGTGGTCACCACCTTGTCTTCTACACGATCACCGAGAAGGCCGAACTGGTCGTCGAAAACGGCCAGAAGATCACGGTTGGTACAGCCCTGGCCCGTACGCCGCGTGAAGCGATCGGTACGCAGGATATTACCGCCGGTCTGCCACGACTGACCGAACTCTTTGAAGCCCGTCGTCCGAAGGTTCCGGCCGTTATGGCTGAAATCGATGGTGCTGTCGAGCTGATGGAAGAAAAACGGCGTGGCAAGTGGACAATCAAGGTCAAGAACCCGTCGGGCATCGAGCGAGAGCACCTGGTGCCGCACGGTAAGCACCTGCGTGTACACACCGGCGACTATGTGCGGGCCGGTGACCCGCTGGTGGTTGGCCCGCTTGTGCCGCACGACATTCTTCGCATCATTGGCGAAGAGGCTGTGCAGCGATACCTGCTGCGTGAAGTGCAGAACGTCTATCGTGCCCAGTCGGTAACGATCGACGACAAGCACCTTGAGATCATCATCGCCCAGATGCTTCGGAAGGTGAAGATCGAGACGGTTGGCGACACGGGCCTGCTGCCGGGCTCGGTTGTTGACAAGTTCGAACTTCGCCGCGTGAATGTTGAGCTGACCAACTGCGTGAAGATCAAAGATGCGGGCGACACGCATTTCAGCAAGGACGACATCGTTCCCCGCGACATTTTCGACGACGAAAACCAGCGTGTTGAAGTGGAAGGTGGCCGCAAGGCAGAGTGGACACGTCCACGCCCGGCCAGCGGTTCCACACAGCTTCTGGGTATTACCAAGGCTTCGGTTCAGTCAGAGTCGTTCATCTCGGCCGCCAGCTTCCAGGAAACCACCAAGGTTCTCACCGAAGCGGCCATTGCCGGCAAGATCGACCGCCTGGTTGGCCTGAAGGAAAACGTGATTCTGGGCCACCTTGTTCCAGCCGGAACGGGCTTCAAGACGCACCAGGATTCACGGGTGGGGATCAATATCTATCCGACAGAAATCGGAGAAGAAGCGACCCAGGGCTGATTCACGCCAGCCACCGCAACTGAAAATTAAAGGCAGGGTGCTTTTTCAGGCACCCTGCTTTTTTATGTTGGTTTCATTCCATCATTTTCAGATCAAGTTCCGCTTCTAGATACTCCCGGGTAGTCTGTTGAAAAAACGCCTCGACTTTCGGGCGTTTGGATTCTACCAACGGCCCGAAGCCCTGAAGATCGGCAATAATCAAGTGCACCCGCTGCACCATCGCCTGAATTTCAGGATCGAAGCGGCTCCTGATTTTCATTGCGAGTTCCAGCGGCAGTGCGGCGGCTGGGTCGGGCCTGTACTTGCTCTGAATATCCGCAGCCCAATACCAGAGATTGTTCATAAGCCGCTGACCAAAGCCGGGAATGGTGTAAGACTGGTTTTGAAAGAGCCGCACCACATCGGCGGCCGTTTCGATACCGAAACTGGCCAGAGTGGCGACGCGGGTTCGGCCAATTTGTGCAATATTCGCGTCGCGGATCAAATGCCCTTCAAGCCAGGCTTCCACAGCATGCATCTGGCGGGCACGTGCCTGTTCCGCCAGCTCGGCCTGATAATCTTCCAGTCGTTCGGCAATCTTGCAGAGCAGTTCGCCGGCTTCTTTACGCAGTTCCTTGTCGGAAGTCGTGATCTGCCCGAGCCAGCCCGACCACTGCGTTTCACGTTCAACCAGCTTTGCCAGAACCTCATCGCGCCTTTTCTGCCGGTTTGAAAGCTCGGCCAGCCAATTGCGATTTTCGTGCTTCCACATCTCTTTAAGTTCGTCGTTCGTCAGACGCACCTGCTCAAATTCGGCCAGCCAGTTGCGATAATTGCTCTTCAGCGAAACAAACTGGATCGCCCGCGAAACCGCAAATAAAGCCGAGCATAATGCAATGCCTATGGCGCCAAAGAAAAATCGCACAAAAAGCAGGCCGAGGCTGAGAAGTGTCAGCGGCACCAGAAGGCCCTGAATTAAAATTACCAGTGCATTTTGCTGCATCGGCCCAGGTTCTTCTGGCTCTGGTATTAATTCCAGCTTTGCGGGGCGATTGAGGTCAGCCGGGGGGCTCTCTGGCAATCGCAAATCTTTTTTACTGAATTGCAATCGTTTGTATTTCAATTGAAATCGCGGGATTGATTCGATCGCTTGTTTTAATTTCTCCACATCAACACGGATTTGGATCAGTTCAGCGGCATTGCCGCCGGATGCCTGCGACGCAGAAACATCAGGAAAATAATCGATTCGAAATCCATTTTTTAACTGGCACCACGTGCATGCCGCAGCGTTTGTAGAAAGCAGATCGTCGCTGACTGGCCTGGCATAAAAAAGATGCCTTGGCGATTCGCGACAGATGGTCATTTCATTGGCGAATTGCAATAAAATATCCGACCACTCGCGTGCCGAAGGCCGCGACTTCTGTTGAAAAGCCAGCTCAAAGGCATTCGCAACCGTATCGGGAAGCACGGCCGGCGTGATCACCCCAGGTGGCGGACCAATCGACTTTCGGCCGGCGTCGCGGCCATAAAAATAATTGGCATCTGTAATAGCCATGCCAATGGTGTAATCGCCGGGCTTTTGATGTCGACCTGAAAATGGGTGCCGACCCATGAAAAGCAGTTGAAAGACAAGCACTGCCAGGGCGAAATTGTCGTGATCAGCCGAACGCACAAGGCCTCGCAGGTTGGCCGATTGCAATTCGGGTGGCAGGTATTCTTCCTTACCAACGTCGCTTGTCCAATACTGGCCATCCGAACGGCGAAACTGAAACGAGTCGCAATCAATCAATTTGACAGTCGCCCGGCTCGAAACCAGCACATTATTCTGATTCAAATCGCCAATCACGGCCCCGGCCTGATGAACCGCCGAAACGACCCTTGCCAGGTTCGACCCCGCCAGTGCCAGCATTTTCCAGTTGGCGGCGGGGAAGTGCCTTTTTCGCTCAGCCGGCGAAAAAAGCTGGTGCAGCTCGCGATGCTCAACCACTTCGGGCATCACAAACCCCACCACCCGTGGCCCGGGGCCTGCCTGATCCAGAATCAGCCCGACAGGCCAGGCGGCGGCTTCCGTCAGGCCGCTGGAACTGCTGGCCACCATTGCCCGCAACTTGGCCACGCGGCTTTCATCAGGCGGATTCGTGTAAATTTTGGCCAGATAGCCTTCAGCCTGCGTCAGCCGGTAGATCGCACCCTCGCCGCCCCTGGCCAGCATCACAGGGTCGATCGGCAATCGCCGGCCGTCGTCGGTAAATAAAGCCCCCAGCGCCACCTGATTCATCATTCCGCCTGACTTCGAACAGCAAAATTGCCAGAATCGATGAATATATTATGACAAACCGAAAGCGAATTACGAAATTTGCCTCTGGATCAATTGCATGACAGGGCAGACCCCCATACCTACCCTGAATTTATCCAAATTCAAATGGAACCTGTTATTTTCCGAGTTTTTTCAGTTGTTCATCGGTCAGCGGCTCGCTGAAAACTGCGATTTCATCAAGCTTGCCCTCAAATGAAATCTGTTTTGCCGACGAGCCTCCGAAAAAAGTCGTATCCTTTGCAATTTTCACCGATTCCTGCGGAATTTCAGCCCGCTGAATGTGGCGATTGTCAAGATACAGATCAAGAGAGCGGCCATTGCGCCGCAGCACCAGGTGATGCCACTGGCGAAAGCCAATCGCCGCATCGCTGGCCACCTCGCCGCCGCCGGGCAGGCCAATCAGCAGCTTGCCGGGATGATGATCGAGGCCACCAATGGCCACGCTTTCTCCGCCCGGCATTTCCAAAATATTTCCGGTTGTTTTACGAGCATCAGCGGGCATGCCGTTCCAGAACCAGAGTGAAACGGTAAAGGCCTGACCGATTTTCAGCCCGTCCACTTTCATGCGTCCACCGGCGAAATGGGCCGAGCGGTTGATCAGACCTACTGCCGACATCGCCGGATTTTCCATGCCAGGCAGATGCAGGGCGACACCATCTTCCAGTTGTCCGACTTTATGATTAACTGATGAATCCGTTGCGATGTTGCCGGCAATCTCTTCCAGCCGCCAGTAAGCTGAGGGCTTGAGCGAAAGCACATTCCGGGCATATTCGCCGGCGGTCTCAGGCATGGCCCGGCGCGGGCTGCCGGAAACCTTTTCAAGCAGGCCCAGCAGCGTTTCCACGATTTTCGGCTCGGCCGTCACTTCCAATGCTGCAGTGCGGGCTGGCCAGGTGGTATAGCCACCCAGCTTATGCTGTTCGGGCGGCGGGATATAACCTTCCGAACCATTGGCCAGCTCGATATTGACGGTTGTCGAGAAAGGGCTCATCGCCTTGAGTTTCAGGCCGGTTATGGCGTAAACCTCGTTCGGAATGGCGGTGATGCCGAGCGAGCCGATGCGAATGGCCTGAAGGATCAGTTCGCGATTGGGGTTGGCGTCCATCTCAATGGCCTCGCAGGCATAAACTTCCGGAATATCCTTCGGAATGCGGTCGCCCATTTTGGCCTTGGTTTCGCGGGCCTGCTTCAGACGTTCGGCGTCGGGCAGGCGCCGAGTGAGTCGAAGGGTAGTCTGAGCCATGGCCAATGGCAGTGCAGCCTGATAGCTGATTTTACTGATGGCCGCAAAAGCGGTCTGGGCCATGGCTTCCGCATAGGCCTGCATGGTGATATCGATTTTGGCCTTGCCGTAATCCATCCAGTGTTGGTCGCCACTGGTACCCTGCGACATGATACCCACAAAGCCATCGCCATCGTTCTGGCCCAGCAGCTGGGCGATCCGGGCCGAGAAAACGCCGAAATAATCGGCCGAGACCGGCTTGGCTCCGAAATAATGCATCGAATAATTGGCCAGAATCGCGAGCGGTTTGCCATCGGCTGATTGCACGGAAATGATCGACAAAGCCGGATCAACAGGCCCCGATGGGCCAATCACATCAGGGTTAAGATAGCCAGGATGCATGTTGGCCCTGACATTTTTTACACCAAACGGGTCGGTGATCATTTTGTCGGGGCGACGAATCCAGCGGCGAGTGTGCGTGTGGTCAAAATCTTCGACAACTGTCCAGCCAATACGGGCATTCTGCATTTTGCCGGCAGCACTGGTGATGCTGCGGGCGATCAGGCCGGGCAGCATGGCGACATATTCAGGGTCGGGCGGTGTGCCCAGGGCACCCATGGCGGAAGGGGCTGTGTGGGTGTGCGTGGCTGAAACAAGCATTCTTTCGGTGGAAATGCCAGTTTGGCGGCTGGCCTCGGCCTTGGCTTTGTCGAGGAGGTCGCGGGGCATCATACAACTATCTACAACCGTCATCGACAATGGCCCTGAGCCATCATCCAGTACTAGGGTGCGGGCGAAGAGTTTATCCTGAACCTGCGAGGCTTTGGCGGCGAGAAAGCCACCATTGACAATCACCGGAAACTTCACGGGTGAAACATCAACCGAGGCCACCCCGGCCTTCAGTGCACCAGCCTTGGCAGTGATGAAATGCAGGCTCTGGGCCAGAAAAATCATGAGATATATGGCGAGATTGCGGCTTGATTTCATGATTCGGGCCCGTGGCGTGTAAATTGGCAATTGTGCCTTGGAATGTGATTTGAGAAGGCGGATCTTCTGCACTGAATTATCGCATCTTACGACAGCGGAATCTGGCCTGAAAGCAAAAAGCCGCGAAAATGTCATTTCAATTCAAAGCCAGTTTCGTAACCACATTTCCAGCATTAGCAAAGCCCAGAGACGATAAGCGTGGTCGGCTTGCTGGTCGCGATGTTCGGCGATTGTATTTCTGATCTGGCCTGGATTTAAAATTGTTGCGACCCGGCTCTCGGGCCCGGTGATCAGCTCTTCCAGCTGCCCGGCGAGAGGGCCACGCAGCCAGCGGTCGACCGGCGCGCCGAAGCCCATCTTTCGGCGGGCGAAAATTTCATGCGGAACCACATCGGCCAGGGCGTACTTCAGGAGCCGCTTGCCGGTACGTTTCACGGGCGAAAGCCAGAATGAGTCGGGCAGAGTGGCCCCGAATTCGGCCAGTCGATGATCCAAAAACGGCGACCGGCACTCAAGCGAATGCGCCATGGTGGCAATATCGACCTTAAACATAAGATCGCCCGGCAGATAACCGCATGGCGAAACGTCGGCTGCCTGTGCCTGCCTTACCAGCGAGCGGCCCTGAGCCAGGAAAAGCCCGGCACGAACCAGTTCAAGCGGGTCTGCCGGTTGTGAATCCTGCCGGCCGGCTTCGACAAGCTGGTCAAGAAATTCAGGGTTATAAAGGGCCAGCCGGGCTGGTTCATCCCAATAGAGTAGCCATCGCGAAGCAGCCTGAAGATCGCCCGAACCAAGCGATTGAAGCAGCGACCGAACGCGACGCAGGCGCGTTTTGGCCCGGGCCGAAACGGGAATTCTGCGGGCCAGCGGGCCGGAAAGTAGTTGCAGAACTGGCTGCGGCAGGCATTTGCGGGCGGTTTCGATGAGTGAAAGGGCGCGATAGCGGTCATAGCCAAGGGCCAGTTCGTCGCCACCATCGCCCGAGAGTACCACGCGCACATGGCGGGCGGTTTCACGCGCCAGCAGCCAGGTGGGCAGGGCAGAATTATCGGCCAGTGGTTCATCGCAGGCCTTTGCGAGAGACTGAAGCGTTTCCCAGGCGTTGAAATCAACGCGGATTGTGGTGTGGTCGGCACCAATCTGGCGGGCAAAGGCTTCAGCCTGGGGTGATTCATCGAAGGCGACGTCGTCAAACGCCACTGAAAAGCTGCGAATCGGCTGATGCACGGCCCGGGCCGAAAGGGCGGCGATGGCCGATGAATCGATCCCGCCCGAGAGGAAAACGCCGATCGGAACATCGGCAATGTTCTGCTCAGCCACAGCCGAATCGAGAAGTTCTCGCAGACGGCCGGCGGCCTGGCTGAAACTCATTTCCTGCTGCACGGCTTTTGGCGACCAGTCAACCTGCCAATAGGGTTTAACGGCTAATTGCCCATCTTGCAGAATGGCGAAATGAGCGGCGGGGATCTTAAAAACACCTTGATAGATCGTTCGGGGCGAAGGAATATAGCCCAGCGCCAGATAATAATCGATCGCAACAGGATCAATTGCCGGCTGCCAGCCCGGATCAGCCGCCCTGAGTGCCTTCAGTTCGCTGGCAAAATGAAATTGGCCGGAAGCAGTGAATCGATACAACAGCGGCTTCTGGCCGAAACGGTCGCGGCCGAGCAGAAGCGATTCACTGGCTGAATCCCACACGGCGATGGCGAACATGCCTCGCAAGCGGGTGAAAAAACCGGCGGCAGCTTCTTGAGAAAAGTAGAATGACCCCTTTTTTTCTTCTTCGAAGAGGTGGGGCAGGGTGGCGGTGTCGCCACGGCCCGAAAGGTTGTGGCCCAGGGCCTGCAGACGCTGCTGAAGCTCAGGGAAATTGTAGATTTCTCCATTGAAGACGACATGCACCGAGCCGTCTTCGTTAGCGGCGGGCTGATGGCCGCCGGGAACATCGAGAATGGCCAGGCGGCGGAAGCCAAGTGCTGCCTTGCCGGCAGGGTCGAACCAGAATGATTCTTCGTCGGGTCCGCGTGGGGCGAGGGCGGCAGTCATCGCCGACAGTGCGCGGCGCGCTGATTCAGAAGTGGCTCCGGGGCCGATGATTCCGGCAATGCCGCACATTCAAAAGACCCCGGTGAAAGCTGGTTATTTCTGAATTTCGCGCGGGTCAACTTTGCCGCGGGCATGGCCGGCGATGGCATTCAGGTCGTTGATTTGTAACATGTGGCCGTGGTCGGCGGTGACGATCATGGCCGATTCATCCCAGTTAGAGTTTTTCTCGACCCAGTCGATGATCACGCGAATGGCTTCTTCGCCGGAATAAAGGGCCCCCATGGCCGAATCAAGATTGTTGTCATGAAGGGCGAAATCAACATCGCCCGCCTCAACAAACAGGGCAAAAGGCTTGCCCTTCTGGGCCGTCAGCACCGTCAGCGAGGCACGGGTCATGTCGGAAAGGGTCGGGTTCTCGTTCAAGTCAGCATCGGTGTATTTTTCAGTGGGTCGCACGCCAGCGACAGGCTTATAGTCACCATCGGTTGTGCGATAAGGCAGGTGGCCAAATTGCGTACCAAACACGCCGAAAAGCCGATGATTGCCTTTGGCGGCCTGTGCGGCGGCATCGGCGAGAATTTCGCGGCCTGATTTACCCGCCGTTCGCTCAACCACCACATATTTTCCGCCATTTTTCACATCAGCCGCTTTTTTGTCGGCTGTGGCAAGATATTTCGTACCGTCGGCGGCGTTGGTGCCCTGATCCTTCGCATGCTGAAATCGCTGCTCGTCCTTGGTGATGCCTGCACCAAGCACCACATCAAGGCCCGGCAGGTGATCGCCCTTGCCCGTATCTTCGGTGATCGACTTCAGGCCAAGCATCTCGCGGGCCAGGTCCTGATAGTCATCGCGATAGATATTACGAGTGTAAGTGCCAGCAGGTGAGGCATGATTAAACGGTACACTTGTGGCTGTGCCCAACTTCCAGCCCTGTTTTTGCAGGTCGTGCCACAGGGTTTTTACTGGCTTGCCTTCGGGGGTGACATTCAGGCTGTTATTAAATGACTTAATCCCGTTAAAGGCCGAAGCGGCCGAGGTGCTTGAATCGGTGAAAGCGTGAATCGCACGGCCCGCTTCGATCACGCCTTTTTTATCGGCAGGATTGCCGGCGGCACCCTTCAGATAACCGGGGGCCTTGGCGGCCAGTAGGCCGGGTGTCCAGGGATTAGGGCCGGCAATAGCGGCATCATAGCCGCCGCGAACGGTGTCGGCGTCGAAGCTGATCGTCTGGGAGTTGACATCGTTTTTGGCCGGTTCGTCGTGGCTGGGGCTGGTCACATAAAAGCCATACTGGGCTGTGTTGTTCGCTGTGTAATCCTGAAAAATCAGGCCCGCACCCTTACCGGCGGAATAAATCTGGCCGGATTTGGCGGCGGCAGCGGCCTGGGTAGTCTCCCAGTCGAGCCCGTCGAACCAAACCACAAACAGGTGCTTCACGCCGCGATCAACAGCGTCTTTCTGCACTTTCATCAGGTCGGTCTGGTCGAAATATTCAGCCTCTGGGTTCAGCGTATTGGCCACCTTGTAGCCATAAAGCGCATCGATCCGGGCCTGATCACGATAAAGGCTATTGGATCCGGCCACATCAGCCAATTTGATTTTTGAGCCGAAGGTATAGACGGGAATCAGCCGGTTGGAATGAGATGTATGATTGGTGTATACGTCGTTGGCCGGTTGCGACCCAAAATGCCATGGGCGGGCTTTTTTTGCCTTTTTGGTGGCAATCGCATCAGCCTGCATGGTGGCAACAGGGTCGCCGGCGGGGGCAGCTTCCTGAGCGATTACGGATAAACCGAGCAATATTCCGCTACCGACAAAAGCCGCGAGTCGCTTGCTGAACCGTGATCGATCGAGAGTCAATCGACGAAATTTCATTGGTTAATCCTTCTGTTCATTGATGATTTCAACCGAAAATGGCTGCCAGAGAGCTGTCTGCCGCTTCAATGGTCGCCTGAATATCGGCATGGGTGTGCTTCACTGAGACAAAAGCTGCCTCGAACTGAGAACAGGGCAGATAGACGCCCCTGGCCAGCATTTCCCAGAAGAATCGGCCAAAAAGGGTTGTATCCGACCGCTTGGCGTCTTCGTAATTCCAGACGGGGTCGGTATTAAAGAACAGCGTAATCATGCTGCCCACTCGCTGCACCTGGGCGGGGATATTGCGGTCATGACATATCCGCTTCAGGCCCTCGCCCAGTTGTGCGGTGATCTCTTCAAGATAACCGTAGGGATTGGTTTTCTTGAGGATTCGCACCGTCTCAAGCCCGGCCGCCATCGCGAGCGGATTGCCAGAGAGAGTGCCCGCCTGAAAGACTTTTCCTGACGGACTGACATGCTGCATCATCTGGCCACTGCCGCCATAAGCTGCTGCGGGCAGGCCACCGCCGATGATCTTGCCCAGAGCGGTCATGTCGGGCCTGATGCCGTAGAGTTCCTGCGCACCACCCAGGGCCAGGCGAAAGCCGGTCATGACTTCATCAAAAAGCAGAACTGAGCCGTCTTTTTCGGTGATTTCGCGCAGGGCTTCCAGATAACCGGGGCGGGGCGGCACAAGGCCCATGTTGCCGGCAACCGGTTCAAGCAGAACGGCGGCGATCTGGCCGGGATGGGCGGCGAAAAGCTCGCGGATTGCGGAGATGTCGTTAAACGGACAGAGCAGGGTGTCGGCCACGGCACCGGGTGTCACGCCGGGGCTGTTGGGTGCTCCCAAAGTGGTGGCGGCCGAACCGGCCTGAACCAGCAGGGCATCGACATGGCCATGGTAGTGGCCTGTCATTTTAATAATTTTTGATCGCCCTGTTACCCCCCGGGCCAGCCGCACCGCCGACATGGCAGCCTCGGTTCCGCTGGAAACAAAGCGGCACATTTCAATCGAGGGCACGGTTTCAGCCACAAGCTCGGCAATTTCGGCCTCACGCTCGGTCGGTGCGCCGAAGGAAGTGCCGTCTTTGAGCGTATCGGCCACGGCTGAAAGTACCTGGGCGTTGCCATGGCCCAGAATCATGGGGCCCCACGAGCCGATATAGTCAATATATTGATGACCGTCGATATCCCAGAGATAAGCCCCTTCAGCCCGCTTCATGAAGAGCGGCTTGCCGCCGACCGCGCCAAAGGCCCGGGCTGGGCTGTTCACTCCGCCGGGAATAAAGCGGCTGGCGCGGGCAAATGCCGATTCGCTATGGGGAAGGGTGTAATCCGGGCGGCTCAGTGCAGGGGTCGGGGCAGTATTTTGCGACATCTTTTATCGTTTTGCGAGTCAAGGCAGCGGTTGGGAATCAGCTTTTGAAATTGAGAATTTTGGACGGAATCTGAAGCAGGTCGGTCGGAATAACCGCATTGTTGGAACCTGAGCGGAAGCCTTCCAGATCAAGCGTGACATATTTGAAGCCCAGATCGCGGAAGACCTTGACCAGTTCCTGCCGAACATCGGGTGCGGCAAAGCCGGGAAGGTCGTCAAGCGGCACTTCCACACGAGCCAGGTCGCCCTTGTGATAACGCACGCGGCAGACCCGCAGGCCCTTATCACGCAGCCATTTTTCGGCGGCATCGATCATGCGAACGCGGTCAGGGGTGACTTCTTCGCCATAGGCAATTCGGCTGGAAAGGCAGGGTGTGGCAGGCTTATCCCAGGTGGGCAGGCCCCAGGCTTTGGCCAGGTCTCGCACATCAGCCTTGCTCAGGCTGCATTCCTGAAGCGGGTGACGCACCTGATTTTCGGCGGCGGCACGCATGCCTGGGCGGTGGTCGCCGGCATCATCGGTATTAGCACCCGAGACGATCACATCAGCCTCAAAATGTCCAAGAAGACTAGTCAGACGGCCGTAAAGCTCACTTTTACAGAAATAGCAGCGATCCATATTATTTCGCAGATAATTCGGGTCTGCGAATTCCTCGGTACGAATAACCCGGTGCTTGATGCCGATCTGGCGGGCCAGTGCCTGGGCTTCTTCGAGTTCACCACTGGCGAGGCTGTCGGAAACGGCGGTGATGGCGATGGCGTTTTCACCCAGTGCTTCAAAAGCGGCCTGGGCTACGACGGTGCTGTCGACTCCGCCGGAATAAGCCACGGCAACGCGGCCGAAGGAACGAATATTATCGATCAGCCTGTCTCGCTTTTCGGCAAGTACGGGGTCATTGAAGGCGGGCGAGGTTGGCATCGATGGCGACTCCGCAAAATCAAATGGTCAGTTTCGGCAGGCTGGCATTTCGACCGGTTGATCAGGGTCAAAAGCATGTTTGATTCAGAAATGAAAATAGATTATCTCAAAATCAGGAGGGATTCGCCAATTGGATTTTCATTGATTCAGAAACTTGGCAGCGGAGATTTTTCAGTGGATGCTGTATCATTGAGCAAACGCAGATAGAGTTTGACGATTTTGCGGGAGTCTTGCGATGGCTAAGGTAAAGTGCCGATGCGGCAACGAGGTGCTTTTTGAACCTGCACCTGGTGTTGATACCGTGAAGGTGCTTTGCCACAGGTGCGGTTCGAGAATCAGGGTGCGTCTTGGCAGCGACTTCAAAAGTATTGAAGCCAGTAAAGATAACGATGGCTTCGTGCGTTTCTTTTGCCCGTGTGGGCGGCGGTTAAAGGTCGCGGCGAAGCACCCCATGCCTTCGCACGGCCGTTGCCCCGATTGTGGGCGGACCGTGCCAGTACCTGCGACAGAAATGCGGAAGAATGCAAATCCATCTGAATCGCCAACCGGTGAACTTTCAGCCGATGAAGCTGCTCAATTCAAACAGTGGCGGGAATCCTTTCAATAAAAGTGTCACTATGACACTTGGTCAATTTTTCAAATTAATTTGATTCAGAGAAAGAACAAAATAAATCAGACAAGAAGGTGGAATTTACGGCATTAACAATTTTAATGATTCTGAGAGGTTAAACTGTTCCAATTTTAAGAAATAGGATGCAGAAAATTTCTAACCGTGTTGTCAGTATGATTATTCAGATGCATAATTGAGCAAAATCGATCTGGGGATTCTTTTGAATTCCGGAACGTATTTTGCTCTCTTGTCACTACTGTTGATCCTTCCTGCCGTGACACACATCTTCTGACATTGTTTCGCGGGATACATCTTCTCACTCACTGAATTGTCTTCCGTTCACCAGATTGACCCGCGAGAGTCTGAAATCGAGATGTAAATAAGGGATTGCAAGATCTGCACCGTCCAACGGATTCGTTTAATACCGGGTTTTCTAACAGAGGTTGTCAGCATGAAATTCAAGCCAAGTGCCCACAAAATTGAGTCATGGAAGACTTCTGTCAAGAAGAATGGAACAGGCTCTACTCGTCGCATCCAACTGCTGGCAGAGACTCTGGAAGACCGGATTGTCATGGATGGTGGTGGTCTGCTTCCCGGCAACAATCTTCTGCAGGAATTTAAAATAGATCCTGCTGTTGATATTTCCAAACCGGTACCCAGCCAGACGGAAGTCATCGTTGCAGTAAGGGGCGATGATGGCCTGGCATCGCTGAGGAACTGGGCATCACCAGCCGGAAAGGGCGGCAGATTTGCCGATTTCAGCAGCTCTAAGATTTTGTTTGCCAATGCAGGCCTCAATTATGTTGAGCTTGAACTGACACAACCGCTGCCGGATCAGGTGATTGATGCCCTAGAAAATGAATCGTTTGTTGCCTGGGCCGCCCCGAACCTGACCTATGCCGCCGACAGTGGTTTTGACCCGCGCGACTTCACGCCGAACGACCCGCGTTATTCAAGCCAGTGGCATCATCCGCTGATGAAGAACAATCTGGCTTGGGATGTGGCCACAACATTTGGGGCCGGTGTCAAGGTTGCAGTGCTTGACGATGGTGTCACACTCAATCACGAGGACCTGACAGCAAACATCTGGAAAAACACAGGAGAAGTACCAAACAACGGGATCGATGACGATTCTAACGGTTATGTAGACGATTACAATGGTTTCGACTTTTCAGCATATGACAATAATCCGAATCCAACAGCGACACCTTCACACGGAACGCCTGTTGCCGGAAATATTGCAGCACGCGTGAACAATGGGCTTGGCCTTGCGGGAGTAGCTGGTCAGGCAACCATCATGCCGGTTCGGTTCTATGGTACAGGGGCGTGGACTTCGTCAGTAATTGCCGAGAGTTACGTCTATGCCGTGGACAATGGTGCCAAGGTGATGAATGTCAGCTATAATGTTGACGGGTTTGCCACCGACCCGCTATTCAGGGCTGCTCTGGATTACGTTTACGATGCCGGGGCAATTTATGTAAACTCGGCAGGAAACAGCGGCCAGCTTAATCCAGCCAGAGCCATTTTTGATAATGCTGTTTTTGTTATGGCTTCTGACCCTGGAGACAAACTTCTCTCTTATTCCAATTTCGGAGTGAATGTCGACATAGTGGCCCCGGCCGACCCGGTGTGGACAGTTGACGACACATCCTATAACACCTTCAGTGGTACGAGTTCGGCTTCACCAGTTGCGGCAGGTGCCATGGCCCTGGTCTGGGGTGCAAACCCTAATTGGACCCGCGAACAGGTTGTCGCCGCCGTTTTTGGCAGCGCCGATAATGTTAATGCACAGAACCCAACATTACTGCCAGAATATCTGGGTTACGGTCGGGTCAATACGTTTAAGGCGGTTTCTCAACCGCTTGCGGCACCCAGGTTAGGTGCCATTACAGGGTTGCCGGCAGAAGGTGCCACTGTCACACGACCGGTGGGCGGATTCACCATTCGAACGGCGAGCGTTTACGACTCATCGACAATTGTAAGCTCTAGTTTTGAGATGAGATATGCCGGACCTGATGATACTTTCGGCACCTCTGATGATGCTCTGCTACCAGTCTCTGTCGGTCCAGTTAACGGTGGGGAATACAAATACGGAACCAATGCCCTTAGTTTCGGAGTGCGTGGTTCTATGGTTCCCGGGCTTTATCGATTCGCAGCCCTGAGCGGACCGAACGGAGTGAAAAACCCGTTTGGCCAGGAATTGGACGGTAATGGTGATGGAACAGCCGGCGATGCCATGACTCGCACCTTCAGGGTAGCTTACCAGACCGGTGGTGCCGTTCACATTGACGACAACAGGAATGGAACATACGACCAGCCTGACAAACAACTGGCCGGCTGGACAGTTTTTGCCGACGCCAACGGCAATGGCGTGCTGGACATCATGACTGCACCCACACAAACCGCAACGAATGTTCCTGTTGCAATTACGGACAACGCCACGGTCGGTTCGAATATGACCATCAGTGGTTTAAACGGCAATATAACATCCGTGAAGGTACGGATGAGCATAACCCATACATGGGACAGCGATCTGACTGTCACCCTGATTTCTCCCGTCGGTACGAGAATTACGCTGGTAGCCAGACGTGGTGGCTCGGGCGACAACTTCACAAACACTGTTTTTGATGACAATGCCACTACTTTGGTAAGTGCCGGTGTCGCACCATTCACCGGCTCATTCCGGCCTGAGCAACCACTGGCCGGGCTCGGCGGGCAGGCCGTAAACGGTGTCTGGAGGCTTGAAGTTCAAGACAGTGCTGCGGGTGATGTTGGTTCTCTGACAGCCTGGAGCCTTGATATTCAATATTCTAACGAACAAACATCAAACACCGATGCCAACGGCATCTGGGTAATGAATGGTCTGGCCGTTGGTAATTACTCAATTATTGCCCGATTGCCTAACACCACCGACTGGGCTTTTGGTGCGCCATCCAATGGTGAATATGCCATCAGTCTGCCAACGACCAACAGCACGGCAGGTGGATTGAATTACGCCATCATCGCCAGGCCCAAGCTACAGGCCTATCAGGGGGCTGCGACAATAAACAATGGTGGAAACGTAAACTTCGTTACACCGCTGAATACAGTTTCGGCCAGCAAGTTCATAACACTTTATAACGCCGGACCTGGCACGATTTATTTCGATTCGATTACGACGGCCATGCCCTTCGAAATCCTGAGTCCAATTCCCACAAGTCTTGCATCTGGTGAGGATTACGATCTCGAAATAATTTTCAACGGCACTTCAACTATTGATGTCAGCGTTCCGCTCGTCATCAAATATTTAGATGTTGACCCGATTGCACCAGCCGCATTCTCAATCACGCTGAATGGGCATTCAATTATTCCGTCAATAACCGGCAGTTACATCGGGGACCTGAATGCGAACAATGTGCTTGACAGCGGTGAATTAGCTTATGGCGGTGTCTCGCTTTATGCAGACCTCAATAATAACAACGCCTATGACGCGGGCACCCCGACACCGAAATCGGCCATAGGCCTTCCTATCTCTATTCCTGATAATGGGTTTACGACCCATCCGCTGAATGTCAGTGGCATCACCGGGCTGATTGGTGGCATGACTGTCTCCATTACGGCAACACATACCTGGTCTGGCGACCTGGCATTTATTCTGGTCAATCCCTCGGGTGTGTTTTCTGAGCTATATTTCGATCCGCTCGACCCCGCTGGAACTAATTTCAGTGTCACCTTCGACGATAATGCCCTGGCATCAATCGTTCCAGGTGTCGTTCCATCGGGATCCGTGAGACCACTGGAACCGCTATCACCACTTCTGACTGGCGATCCGAATGGCACCTGGATTCTCTACTGCTACGACACCGTGGCCTTCGACAGCGGCCAGTTGACAGGGTTTACCATAAATTTCATGGTGGGTGCCGAACCCAAGTCAGTGACCGACGTCGATGGGTCATATACCTTCTATGACCTGCCTGCAGGAAACACTGTTATCAGGGCCCAGAACCCACCAACCGGTGTCTATTTCCTGACGCCTCCCACAGGCGTCTTTACCACGACTCTGGCCGCCGGTCAGATGCTTACAGGCATTAACTTCGTTCCATTACTGCCTAATTCCATTTCAGGTCAGGTGGTTGACGCTGACACCAAGAGTGGCATTGGCAAGGTTCGTATCTTCAACGACGTTGATAATGATGGAGTTTTTGACTTCCAGCCGATTCAGCGTACGTCAGCCCTGAACCGAGTTGCCATCAGAGATCTTAAAACCGTTACCAAGACCGTTTCCGTGACGGGTGCCAACCTGCCAGTTTATGGTGTGGAGGTACGTCTCAATTTGCAGCACCGGCACCTGAGCGATCTGGTTGTGACCGTGGTTTCACCAGGTGGTGTGCGTACCCGTCTGTTGAACCGTGAAGGTGGCTTCGGGCAGAACCTGGTAAACGCCACTTTTGAGGAGTATGCCGACAACCGGATTCCAGATGGCCTGTATAATTATACAGGTCGCTACCTTCCAAATGAATCGCTGACTTCCTACAACCGTATCAATCCAAACGGAACGTGGACGGTTGAAATTGCAGACATGGCGATCGGCGACACTGGTTGGTTCAACAACTTTACCTTGACCCTGATCACTACGGCAGAAGCCATGGCTATAACCAACAGCCTGGGTTTCTACACCATGAGTCAGTCGGCTGCTGGTAATTACCGACTTACAGCGGCACCGCTTGAGCCAGGCTGGACACAGGTGGATCCGGTTTCCGGGCCGAGGCTGACTTCGCTGGTTGCTGGAACGGCCATAAATGGACAGAACTTTGCCTTCCAGAAAAACCAGCCCGCTGGCGGACCTGCGTCGCTTGCTTTTGGCTCTGGTTTGATCTCTGGAGCTAAAGGTCCAAGAGAGTTCTATGTGCCGACAACGCTTGCCAGTGAAATTGCCTCGCTGGTTGCCAAGTCGGGCTCAGTTAACAAACGAAAGCCTCGTTAATCCGGCGGCAAGTTAATCGAACGTGCCTGGGTCGTCAATTACTGACGACCCAGGCTTTTTTATCCACATGTGGACGTTCAGCTGACAGTAGCCATTTACACTGCTCTGTCTCATGCAAAAATTGAACAGATTCAAGACTCAGCCGTTGACCTTGCGTAGATAAGTCAGCCGGCCTGGCACTACCCATTCCGCCACAACAATATTGCCTTCGTTATCAAAACATGCATCATGCGGGTGTACAAATCGTCCGGCCTGCCAGCGTTTTGGATCCTGACGCACCTTCATGCCGTCAAGCACTTCTTTTGTCCAGTTGGCGTTATAGCCAAGGTGCGTGATGACCTTATTGTCCTTATCAAACAAAGTGATACGGGCATGTAGGTCGGGCACCATCATGATCTCGCCACGCGTTTCGATATGGGCAGGGAAGCTGACATTCGCCGTATCCATACTTACTGGCTTGCCATCAAGCGAAAGATATTGCAGGCGATTATTGGCACGGTCGGCGATCACCAGCATCGGCTCGCGGCCCGGTCGGGCGTCAACCCAGATACCATGCGCTGTGCGGAACTTGCCGGCATCGGTTCCTGTGCCGCCGAATGTCTTTTTCCAGATACCATCCTTATCATAATGATGAATAAAATTTGACCCATAACCATCAGCCAGATAGAAACTTCCATCCGGCGCAAAGGCAATGTTGGTGGGTGCGAACCGGGCTTTGGGCTGGTCATAGACATGTGGCTCGGGCGGTCGATCCTTCAGCCAAACTCGCTCGCCCTTGAGATTGGTCTTCTCAATGAGGTTTACGGGCATCATATACGAAAGATAGAGAAACTCTTCGCCATTCTCTTCACGAATATCGATACCGTGGCCACCAGAGGTGAACTGCCAGCCGAACGAGCGGATAAATTTGCCTTTGGGGTCGAAAACAACGATTGTATCCTGACAATCTTTCGGCGATTTCGGAAGGTTTGCAGCAGCCCTGTGGGTGATATAAACGTTTCCGGCCTTGTCAACCGCACAGCCGTGCGTTTCATACCATTTGATATTGGGCGGAGCTTCACCCCAATTGTGGTGGCATTCGTAGGTGTGCTCTCCCGTACCAACAACCGGTAGCCTGCTGCCCGATTTGTCCTGGGCATGAATGGCAAAAGGCGTGGCGGCCAAAGTGGTTGTGGCAATCGCCGCGGAAGACAAAAAACTTCTGCGATTATCGCCCTGTTTTTTTGGAGTCATGATGAATTATCCCTGAGTTGTTTGAGAACAGCCTATCAATCCTGTCCAGATCCTGGAGTAGAGGCTCTGTTTATTCTGACATTCCAGAAGATTGAAGAAAACAACTTTAGTTCAGGCAAAACTGAAAAATAAATTGAACATGGTGACTTAATTTAATTAATTGGCTTCCAGGGGAGTACCGAATTCAATCTGACCTTGTCAATCTGCGGTCAGTGATTATTCTTTGACCACCATAGCTATTAATGCACCGTCAACAGGCACGGGATGAAGTGATGCTCAGCCGACGCAAACGAATTGCTTTCAGTCTTGTTGCACTCAGTATTCCGCTGATGCTGGCGTTTCTAGGCTTTGAAATCACTCTGCGTGTCAAGGCAGCCGGCAAAATATCCAAAGAAGCCCGTCGGGTTGTCGATGCCCGACTGGGCTGGCGACCAAAGCCCAACCTCGTTCGTGAAGGAGTCTCGACAGACGCTCTGGATCAGAAATCCAAATTCCGCATGACCCAAAACGAAAATGGCTTTCGGATCTGGGGTGATACGGCCACACAGAAGCCCCGCGTCTTTGTGCTGGGAGACAGCTACACACAGTCAGACGACATCGACGACAAAAAAACTTATTTTGCCCAACTAGCTACCCGGTTGCCTGAGGCTGAATTCTGGTCGTTTGGCTGTTCCGGTTATGGGACTTATCAGCAATTGCTTATTCTCAAGGAATATGAGCCTGCGATAAGGCCTGATGTGCTTGTACTCCAGCTTTCCAGTAACGATGTTGTCAATAATCTGGCTCAGCTGGAAGAGTGTATGCCATTTCTGACAACACCGGCCCCGCGTCCCTTCCTGCAGGACGATGGCTCGGTGGTTTTTCAAATGGCACAGCGGCACAGGGGGCTTGCGTCTTACTCTCGTGCAATTGCTAGTATTTCCGACAGGGTGGAGACATTGATGTCCGCCGAAGAACAATGGATACCTGGCCAATCACGAAAACAGACCATTCGCTTTAAAAGTCGCGATTTTGATCAGATTCTGGATGAGGCGATCATTAAAACAGCCGACCTTCTGAAGCAGATTAAAGCCACGCTTGGCCCCGAAGCCCGTATGCTCGCATTTTATGACGAGGACGTTGAAATATTGACCAGAGCCCTCAAACAGGCCTGCATACTGGCTGAAGTAGATTTGATTGACGATGCATGGAGGGCCATTTGCGCGGAAGAAGGCAAGAAGGGCATTTTCTGCTATCGGACCCGCGATTTCTGGCACTGGAATGATGCCGGGCATGCTGTAGTGGCTGGCACGCTGGAGCCGCATCTGAAAAAAGCACTGAAAATTCAAATTAATGATCGGTCAACGCCTGTCAATCAAACTGAGAAACTTGCTGTTGACCAACAGAACGCAAACATCAAGAAATAGGCTGTAGATTCTGGTTTTAACGAATTTTTTGATATTGCTGGTTAAGATATAATTAACGGTCGGGTTGTGAAAGATAAACAAACCAGTAAAACTTTAACTACAGTAAGTTGCCGAATGAGCAAGTTGGTGGAAGGATTGTAATGTGGGGAAACCCTGGTCACGCACAGGTCGTCATTATTGCGGTATGATCCACCATTTCTGATTGCAAGAGTTTGTCATGCGAAATCGTCGTCAGAGCCGGAAAATTGAATTGTCGTCCATCAAGAGGGCTCGCCATTTTCAGATAGATCTACTTGAGCAGCGTGCGGTTCCTGCTGTCAGTCTTTTGACAATTTCTGGATCGACACTAACCTATCAGGCAGCGGCAGGCGACGTGAATGAGCTTGGTATTTCACTTGATTCTGGCTCGGCAAGCTATGTTTTTGAAGATACCGGCTCGGGAGTGACCATCGACGCATCGTCGATTCCATCCGCTGTGGTTCTTGCACCGAATAAAGTGGCAGTGCCTGTTAATTCCTCACTTTACACGAATATCACTGCATCGCTGGCCGACTTGAGTGATTCAGCCAATATCACGAATGACATGGCTGGACTGGTTGTCACCATAAATGGAGACGAGGGCGAAGATTCGATCACAGCGAGTACCAATAACTCGCCGGTCGTGCTCAATGGCGGCGATGCTGATGACACACTGGTTGGCGGAAGTGTGAATGACACAATTTCCGGCAATGCCGGTAGCGATGTTATATCAGGCTCGACTGGCAACGACTCGATACTGGGTGGCGACGGAAACGATTTTCTCTATGGTAATGATGGGAGCGACTCGCTGGATGGTGGAGCAGGCAACGACTGGCTCGACAGTGGCAACGATGGCGATTCGATTTTGGGTGGCGACGATAATGATACGCTGCTGGGTAGCCTTGGCAACGACAGCCTGAACGGTAATGTCGGCAACGACCTGCTTGTCGCTGACGGCCGCAGCGAATCTCCCAACACCCGTTTTCCAGGCTCGATTTTTGTTCCACCCGACGCTGGTGGTGATGACCTTGTTAATGGTGGAGACGGCAACGACAGCCTGAATGGCAACGTTGGTAATGATACTCTTTCCGGTGATGACGGCGATGACCTTGTCAACGGTGGCGATGGCAATGATTCAGGCGACGGCGGAAATGGCAACGATTCGCTCTTCGGCAACGATGGTAACGACACCCTGCTGGGAAGCGATGGCACAGACTCGCTTTCAGGCGATGCCGGCGACGACAGCCTGACAGGTGGCGATGGTAACGACACCCTGCTGGGCGGCGATGGCAACGACCAGCTTTTAGGCCAGGCAGGCGACGACAGCATCTCGGGCGGAGCGGGTAACGATCAGGCCGATGGTGGTGAAGATCAGGATAAAATCTCGGGCGATGACGGAAACGACTCTCTGGTCGGCGGTGATGGCGACGACTCCATCAGTGGTAATGCCGGAGACGACAGTATCACTGGCGGCGACGGAAACGACACTGTCTTGGGCGGCGACGGAAACGACTCTATATTCGGCGGGGCCGGTTTTGACTTTATCACGGGCGATGCCGGCAATGATTCTCTTGATGGAAATGCTGATCCTGACGTGATTTATGGCTTGAGTGGCGATGACATAATCTTCGGTGGCGACGATAACGATTCCCTTTCAGGCGGTGACGGTAACGATTTAATTGATGGCGGAGCCGGCTTCGACCTGATTCTGGGCGGTGGTGGTAATAACACCATCAGTTCAGGAGCCGATGATGACCAGGTGTTAGCCGCACGCAATGCCCAAACGGAAGGATCGCCGAACATGCTGGTCGGTGATTTTGCAGCCAATCAGGGCCTGAACACCGTTACTGGCGGGGCTGGAAATGATACCATTGAAGGTGGCGCACAGGCTGATCTGATCAACGGTGAAGCCGGTGACGACAACATCCAGTCCTTAGAAGGAAACGACACGGTTCTTGGTGGTGATGGCAACGACTTTCTGGATAGTGGCCGTGACAATGACCTGATCTGGGCTGAAGCAGGTGATGACTTCATTGCCGATGGATATGGTGTTAACACACTTTCTGGCGGAGTTGGGAATGACACAATCTACGGTGGAGCAGATGCCGACCTGATCTTTGGCGATGACGGAAACGATTCTGTTATCAGCGGATTCGGCAACGACCTGATCTATGGTGGAAATGGAGATGACTATCTTCTGGGCGGCCTGCCCCAGAGTGCTAATACCAAACACTCGCCCAGAAACCCACTGGTGCCTAACGATGGCAACGACACCATATCAGGCGGTAGTGGCTTTGACAGTGTCGATGGCGGGAATGGTGATAACCTGATGGATGCTGGCGATGATGGCATTCGAGAAACAATCCTTGGCGGAAATGGTGCCGACTGGTACTACACTCATCGTTACAGTGTGAAGTCACGGGGAGGCAAGTGGGATGTGGGGGCGGTCGATGGCGGAAAGAATCGGGCCCTCAACTCAGGCCTGCTGATTGAGCCACCAGTTACCCCACCAGCTTTCTCTACCAATGTTGTTTATGGCGTGCCAGTTGCTTCTTACACCGGACAAGTTTTCATCAACGGTTTGACAAGCGAATTTCCGCCATTAAACAAAATCCCTGGACATTCACAGGGTTGGGTTCCACCCTTTAACAGCCCACTGGTCTCATCAGCTTCAATGTTAAGAGCGAAAAAAGCGAAACTTCAGTAATTCGGCCGTTTCATCGAACCAAAGGCAAGGCCATGAGGCTTTGCCTTTTTGCTCGGCGTTATGGTGATTAAGCTGTTGTTGCGCCGCGACGCCCGGCACCGCCATGGCCCAGTAACTCATCGACAGCCTTGCCAATGTCGGCCTGACGCATGAGTGATTCGCCTACCAGGATGGCTGCAACTCCTGCATTTTCCAGCCTGATGACATCATCACGGGTTTTAATGCCGCTTTCGCTCACCAGAGGAATATTGGCAGGAATACGGTCGCGCATGCGGAATGTGTGTTCCAGCCGGGTTTCCATTCGATGCAAATCGCGGTTATTAACGCCCACCAGGTCTGCCCCGCAGGCAAGAGCCTTCGGCAGATTCGCCTCGTCATGAAATTCGACCAGAACCGTCATACCCCACTCATGAGCTTTATCGGTAAGGTTTCGCAACTCATCGTCGGTCAGTATTTCAGCGATCAGTAGAACGGCATCGGCTCCGGCCAGTCGAGCCTCTATAACCTGATATTCACTGATCAAAAAATCCTTCCGGAGGCAGGGCAGAGCCGTGCCTGCCTTCACTCGGGCAAGATAAGTAAGGTGCCCCTTGAAATAGTCTTCATCGGTTAATATGGACAGACAATCAGCACCGTGATCTTCATAGATGCGAGCAATATCGACGGGATTAAAATCGGCTCGGATCATTCCGGCTGATGGGCTGGCTTTTTTTACTTCGGCAATGAGGCGAATTGGCCCGCCCTGAGTTATGGCGTCCTTAAAGTCGCGTATCGGGAATGCAAGCGATGTCTCTTTGGCTTGAGCCACCAGTTCATCCATCGGCATACGCCGACTTGCCTCGGCAACTTCCTGCCTTTTGGTAGCCACTATCGTATCAAGAATGGTCGCGTCGCTGGATGACATCAGTCAACTATCTCTGAAATTTTACAGTGATTTAGTTTTAGTAATCTTATCAAAAAACCAATTCCGCGTCACTTTTCGATCAAATCAAGAAATAAAGCAGGAGGAGGCCATCGCCACCTCCTGCCTTGGGTTAACAATTGGCTGAGTCATCTCATTAATGAGATGGTTTCTGACCATATACAGCAGACGCCGGCAGACTTGAAACCGGGCCGGCAGGCTGAGGGCCTATCGGCGTGGCAGCATGCATGGACCGCTGCTTTGCACTCATATGAAATACTGAGTAGGGGTCTTGAGCAGCCGAACGCCTAGGCTGGAGAACGCCGAGCAACCCACGACGGGGTGGCTTCATGCCAAGACCGGGAGTTTGACCCGGTGGAGTCATTCCAGCAGGCATCATACCCGGAGGCATCGCACCCGCCTGCGAACCATGTGCCATCACATCTCGTGAGACACCGGGTGGCAACGAGGGATTTGAACGATTGAAATTTGTTTGAACCACGCCAATCGGGCTTGGCTCAGACGTAACCGCAGCAGGTATGCCCTGACTGTGGCCATGATCCTGTTTGCCACCATCGAACGAAGCCTTACCTGGCTCCTCACCCCTTGGATAAATAGGAGTTACGCTGACAACAGTACCTTCCGGAGTGCTATCGCCAACATTCAATGCCGTCTGACTGACAGTGTCATGTTTGGCACCAGCAGACTGCCCCGTCTGGGCAGCCTTGGAAGAACCCTTCCCAAAAAGTCCTCCACCTGCATGAGCCTGACCCGCCGAACCCACGGCAACACCTATCACCACAGCGGCGATAAAACGCTTTCCTGATAGTTTTTTCACCAGAATGTCTCCTTACCCAACTGCGACGTTGGTTACTGCCAGTCGAACAGCCCTCAAATAACCTGCTCCTTCCAAATGATTGCTTCCCTTCAATCAAATGGTCGTTCACAGGCGGTCTGAGCCTCCTGATTATCACTGTCATCCAATATCGGTCGAATTAATCAAAAACTTCCGGGGAATTCCTATAATCGTTAAAATCAGACCTGTGAACAGTATAATCTAAAACCTTGTTAAACGACTAAATTACAATGGTTTAATAGAAATAATACTTACCACATTTGAGCATGACACTGAATCGGTTTTCGTCTTCACTCAAAAGAAAAGAAAGATTCACCAGGTCGGCAAGAGGTGATGCAAAGCCAATCTGCCTGTAGTTTTACTGCTACTTCTCACTTTTTCTCCTGCTTTACCCGCTTGGGTTTCCAAGGTAGATCAAATGATTGATCATTGGCCGAGAGTTTCACGGTGCCATCGATTTCGTCGCCTTCAATTTTGGCTTCAAATTCGGCGATCCAATCGACGCCCTCTGTTGTACCTTTCGCTGTGAACGTGATTTTCCTACCCTCCATCCGAAACTTTTCGAGTTTAGATATCTCTTTGCCATCTCTGGTGATACGACCACTAAGCATATCATTCTTATCGACTTTGATTTCGTATTCGTCGGTAATTGCATTACCCATATATTCGTATTCAAGTTGCCAGCGACCGACGATTTCAGGTAAGTCTTTTTTGTCGTCATTAGCAGCGCGAACCTGAGCGGGCCCAAGTAACCAGACGTTTGCCGAGAATACGCCAGCATATGCAATCAAAAATCTTCTGTTCATGGTGAATGATCCTCAGTTAAATCTTTTTGATTTAAGCCATTACAGGGCTGAGTCATGATCGAAGTAATTGATTATAATATCAGGAAGGAAAGCGGGATTAAAGATGCTTCATGCATTTTGGTGAATGATTTCTGCTTGATGAGCATCGAGTTTTTGTGTATATTTCCCTACCTGCAATATGTTCTGATTTTGTATCAGTCCAATTGTGTGGCGGCGTGGCTCAGTGGTAGAGCAGCGGTCTCATAATCCGCTTGTCGGGGGTTCGATTCCCTCCGCCGCTATTTTTGGTGGTGTTTTCGGAATCAGGATGATTCTGAACGGCTTTGGAAATTTGAGTCTGACCAGCAACGGATCAAGGATGTTCCGACAGGTCATCGCTAGCACAGCATTGATCGTTTATTTTTGCCTGCAGCCAATGGTTGCTCAGGTTGTTGCACCTTCGTTTCAGGGCTTTCCCGACTCTCGGGCCTGTCCCTTGCCGGTTCCATCCGGCCTTCCAGAATACAATATTAACGCCAGGCTTGACCTTACCAACCTCAGAGTCGTGGCACATGAAACAGTTAAATACACGAACAGGACCACTGCAACTCAGTCAGATATAGTTTTCCATGTTTACCCTAAATTTAAAGTCAAACCCGAAAACAAACTGAAACTCGCCAAAACTCTTGAAGTGCTAAGACTTGGCCCGGATGAAGCGATTGATCCGACAGGCAACCGGCTCAACATCCAACGCGTTTCCTCAGGCGGCACGAATCTTCAGACAAGTTTTCATGGCGATGACCAAACTATTATGGAAGTGGCACTTCCCCAACCCGTGGCACCAGGCGAAACTAGTATAATCGAAATCGACTTTGAGCTGAGCTTGCCCACACAGTGGGGACGCTGGAGCCACCACCAGGGAATTACGACGCTAGTAAATTGGTACCCAGTACTTTCTGTACCAGACTCAACAGGCAGATGGTCGCGTGAGCCATTTGTTCCCTGGCATCAGCCATGGCATCAGGAAGCTGCTTATTATCGCGTGCAGTTACAACTGCCTGGCGACCAGATTGTTGCATCTACCGGGCAGATTATCAGCGAACAGCCGACTGGCGATAATGAAAAACTGCTGACGATTGACGGCCCGCCTTCACGTGATTTTGCCATGGTTTGTTCAAACCGTTTTGAGGTCGTTGAAAAACAGGTTGGACAGATCAAAGCCCGGGTTCTGACATTCGACAGACATTCAGAGAATGCTCGGCGAGCATTGGAATATATGTCAGAAGTTCTGCCTCTGTACGAAGAATGGTTTGGGCCATTTCCATATCGCGAGATGGAAGTGGTCACTTCGTTTTTCGGCTGGAACGGCAATGAATGCTCGGGCATGGTAATGATCGACTACCGTGTTTTTAATCTGCCTACAGCAGGACAACGCTATCTCGATCACCTGATTACTCACGAGGTTGCACACCAGTGGTGGTGGAATGTGGTTGGATCGAACGGGTATGCTGAAACCTTTATGGACGAGGGCTTTGCCAATAGTATTACCGCCCGGCGGCTTGACCAGAAATATGGTCGGAATGCGCCTCTGATCGTCTGGCCTCAGGGGCTCGGCTGGCTGCCGACGATTGGCCGGGAAGACCTTCGGATGGCGAGCTATTACAAGTGGAAGGCTCAGGGCAATGGGGGACCTGTGATTCAAGACCTCGGTCAGATGTCTAATTTAAATACGCTTTTCAGTCTTGCCTATGACAGGGGCGGCAAAGTTGTAGATATGATCGGCAACCGTTTAGGTGATGAACGCTATCTGGATTTTATGCAGAAGCTCTATATGGAGAATGCATTTGGAATATTGCATTATGAGAAATTTAAACAAAGCCTTGACGAATTTGATCCGCAAAATGCCTGGCCAGGCCGACTTGATGCATGGCTGTTGCAGCAGGCCGATACCGACTGGGAAATGAAATCAGTTGAAATCCAACCGCCAGCTGAATCGAAAAAAGATACCGGTCTGTATCGTGTGACGCTAGAAATCATCCAAAATGAGAAGCTAGACGAACCTACTCAACTCGCTGTGGAAATGCCAGACCAGATTATTGAAATTCCCATTCGGCCTGATGAACCTGCTTACACGGTGAAAAATGGCCGGGTTGAAAAGCTGCCACCTGACGAGTCGGGGCACTCTAATTATCGAGTCACACTTGATCTGCCTTCTGAACCAACACAGGTTGAAGTTGACCCCGACCATCGACTGCTTGATGCCCGGCCAGGCAATAATATCTGGAAACCAAGAACCAGGTGGCGACTGACGCCGGCCGTTACCCCTGTTGACACGTCAGAAATGTTTCAGTCGTTTGACCGCCCCAGCTTTATTGTTGGCCCTTTTGTCGATCAAAATGCCCGTGGCGGCGTAAAAGTCGGCCTTTTTGCACCAAACAGGGCAACCATTAACGGCTTCTTCGGAGCGATGCCAAGCCTCGACCGCATCATTGCCGGTGGCGAGGCAAAATTGACAAATTTATTTGAATCGACCTGGAATGCCGGCGTATTTTATGAAGACGGAATCAATCCGAACTGGTCGTCTAATGCTGCACAAACCCAGCGTGGTGGGCGAATGTATTTGCGAAAGGTTTTATTGCAATCAAATAGTGTACTCGATGATGATGCGGCTTTTTATGAATTTTATCTTGGCCGTGGAAATATCTTCTGGGCAGGAGATGTCGGCCGCCCAACCCCGGGCGAACTGAATGCCGCCGGAATCCGCTTGAAATTAAACACGCAGGCCCCATTCTGGGACCCGGTCGAAGGCAGGCTGATCGACATAGATGCTGAATTTGGCTCACCGGCCTATGAGTCAAATTTTAATTACTATACTCGATGGCAGGTAAATCTGGGTCAGGTTTGGACTCTGAATGACCGCTTTGGGCCATTTGATAACACTAGAATTGCGATTCGTGGTTATGGAGGCATGGCGTGGCCTCAGGATGTAAACTTCTTTCGGCTTGGCTCTGGCCAGATGCATCGGGCTCTGGGATTTAATGCCCAGAATGGTTCGGCCTTCTGGCTCGCATCGGCAGAATGGCGATTCCCAATCGTGGGGCAGCTTGACAAATCACTGCTCGACCGGGCTATGACTTTTGACAAGATTTCTGGTGTTCTTTTCTATGACGTCGGCGAAACAGCTATTCGCCAGGAACTTCGCCCTGTTGTGCATGGTGTTGGCTTTGGGATTCGAGTAGATACGGTGCTTTTTGGATTTCTTGAACGAGTAAATCTTCGATTTGATTTGGCACAACCGATTTACGGAGCGAAGGGTGGACCCGTTTTCTGGTTTGGCTTTAACCAGGTTTTTTAAAACAACCGAGTTTCCTCGATCATCAATATCTGGTTAAGTTCATGGTAATATTTTGAAATCATGTTTTCAGGAAAGCATTGTTGACTGAAGCGACGATTGCGTCATACTTGTATCAATTCAAAAAAAGATAGCCGAGTCAAAAACTGAAGAGATACGCCAGTTGACTGACGAATTCTCTCTATTTGAGGCAGAGAGGGCACGATGCGCAATCTAACAATCGTCAGCAAATTTCTGGTCCGTTCTGACAATACCAACAAGGCAGATCGTCTTCCACGCAAAACAAGAAATATCCATCGATTGACCCTGCTGCTGGAAGAATGCGAAACTAGGCAACTGCTCACTCTGCCTGCCACACTGACAATACCACTCATCCCCGAGCTTGATCAATTTGGCGACCAGATCTTGATCGTTCAGGGTTTTGATGTACCAGAGCGTGCGGCACTCGGGATATTTGACACTGGCGCTTCAGCCGTAACATTCGCAGCGACTGATCAGGAAGTTTTTGCAGGAATTGAAACCGGGCCTATCCCGATTAAGGTTCCAGGCGGGGCGGCAGCCGGCGGGATCGGTGGCGAGATTGTGGGTGATGTGAGCGAGCCCGGAATTATTTATTCTGACGGTATGCATGCTTTTGATCTTACGTTTGATGAGTATGGATTTCCTCAGTTTAATATCACTCTCAGCCTTTCAGCACTTGAAACGCCAGGCATTCAGGCATTTGTAGGAACAGAAAGTTCGCCGCTTCTGCCCACCATTACCGGCACGCCTGCCCTTCACCCATCACCTAAATATCCAGATGGTGCTGCTGCACGCATTGCCATGCAGGGTGCGAAAATTGATTTTTCCGATATTTTTCCTGATCTGATCATTCCGTTCCCCGACCTGACTTATACTGTGCCGGGGTCAACAATTGAAATTGACCCGAACGATACCACCGTTTTCGAGCCGCTAACCTTACCTTTGATACCTTATGGTGGCGATAATTTCGCAGACCCGGGCGATCTGATCACCGATACAAATCTTTACCTGATCCCAGACATGACTTGTGTCATGGACACCCTGACCAGCATCCCCGGTAATTTTCTTTTTGATACTGGAGCTCAATTGTCGGTCATTTCGACCGATATGGCTCTCTCGCTAAACCTGGACCTAGATAACCCAACAACCTCCATAGACGTTCAGGGTGTGGCTGGCAATGAAACTGTACCTGGTTTTACGATTACAAAACTGATTATCCCCCGGAGCGATGGCGGAATCCTCGAATTGACCGATGTGCCGATTTATGTACTCGATGTCGCACCAGGCATCGATGGTATTTTTGGTATGAATCTGCTGAATGTCGCAAATGAGTTCGTCTTCGACCCTCACAATTCGAACGGCCCCCGCCTGATCATTGAGTATTTCGCCAATCCCGACCGTGGTAGCGGGGGGATCGATATTGGTGGAGAACTTGCAGCCCTGCTTGGTGGAAGTCTGGGCGCTATGTTTGGCTCAGTAGGTGGCTCTAAAATCCCCAGTTTCACCGGCCCAGCCACAACGGCACTTGAATCTTCCACAAGGATAGTTGTGCCGACGACTCCTATAGAATTTGGTGGGAGTTTTACTATCACGACAAGTGTCACTGGTCCGTCGGGCTCGCCAATTCCAACAGGAGATATTGAACTTTCAAAAAACTCCATAACTTTCGCCAGTGTTAATCTTAATGCCAGCGGGCAGGCTTCCTGGGCGGCTCCGTCCACACCCTGGGAAGTCGGCTCCTACACTATCAAGGCAAATTACAGCGGTGACTCAAAATACGCTGGATCCACTGCAACATCAACCAGTTTCCAGATCGTAAAAGCAGCAAGTACACTAACGATTCAGGCCGCAAATCCACAGGTCACTATTGGCGAGCAAATTCAGCTTTCAGGTAAGTTGACCAGTTCCACAGGTATCACAACAGGCTCAAGCATCGTCAAAATACTGGTTGACAACATTCAGGTCAACACAGCAACGGTAGCCTCCGATGGAACATTTTCATTGACTTTACCATCTGGTAAAGCGGGTTCTCAATCTATACAGGCCGTGTTCGATGGAAATTCTCACTTCACGAATTCAGCAAGCAATTCAATATCCATACAGGTCAAAAAGTTCAGTTCAAACGTGGCACTAAATGTTCCGTCAGGGCCTGTTGAATTTGGCAGCAGTTTCAATATAAAGGCCTACATATCAGGACCTGCCGGGGCGACGACACCTACAGGAAGCGTTGAACTCGCTGATTCTTCTGGCAAATTTGCCACACTTACTCTCGATAATTCAGCCACGGCCAACTGGCAATCGGCAGCAACTCCATGGGCAGTTGGTTCTTATCCGATCAATGCGGCATATAGCGGCGATGCAAATTTTTCAGCCTCAAGTGCTACAACTGCAACTATACAGATAATCAAAGCCGGGACTGATCTTAGACTGTCTGCGATTTCAAATCAGGTTTCATGGGGTGGCTACATTCAGCTTACCGGTAAACTATCCAGTAGCACAGGCGTGCCCACTTCCAATTCTCTCGTAAAAATTCTGGTCGACGGACTTAAGGTGATGGATACAAGAATGTCAACGGACGGTACCTTCGCACTATCAGTTCCCGGGCTGAGCACGGGAATGCACAAGATTCAGGCGATATTTGATGGAAACAGTAATTTTCAATCAGCTTACAGTCAGAGTATCGACGTTGAAATCAGCCGAGCCACAGGACAATTGACACTTTCCGCACCTGCAAAAATTGTTTTTGGCCAGAAAGTCCAACTCATCGCTTCACTTCAGACATCTTTCAGCGATGCATTTGGCGGATCAAGCGTCATCTTTTACGACGGCACACGGGAACTCGGCCGAAGTTCGCTTTCAAATGGCATTGCATCGATTTTTGTGCCAGCCACTCAAATCGGTAAACGATTTGATTTCAAGGCGGTCATAGCCGAAACTTCTCAGACCCTTGCGACGGGTTCTGCCACATCCGCAATTACCGTAGGGAAAGCTGATGTGTCAATTGCATGGGTAGCCTTGCCTCCGCCAAGAAAGGGACGCCCTTCACCAGGATGGACCATAAAAATCAATCCAGCTGCACCAGGCGCAGGATTACCTACCGGCTCCATCACCATTAATCTTGTTAATAAAAGGGCTAGGCCTAAAGTAATTAACCTCAGTAACGGAACAGCTGTCTACAAATTTACTACAAACATGAATAAACCAGTAAAAATCAGTTACGCTGGCAATTCAAATTTCAATTCAGCTATTTTGAATATCTGATTGATATTTATATCAAATATAAATAATCAGGGAGATTGTTTTGAATAAAACTCCCTGATTTAAGTTTTTCGGAAATATTTATTTTCGAAATTCGTCCGATTGATTTCCGGCAACAAGTGGTTGATCTGATACATTCAGGTGATGCCGTAAAATGCGTTGAACTTCTTCAATAACTGGCTTCTCATGATTCAAGAAATGATTTGCTTGAAATATGACTTCTGATTCTGCTCCATCAAGATGGCCGCTCTGATAAGTTACCAGACCATCAGTAATCATACCTTTGAGCTTCGGTATGAGCTTGCCATTATCACCCAGAATTATATGATAACCCGACTGAGGGTTTGGCTTGGTCTTGTCCAAAGCAATTAATGATGGATTATCAGGTTCAAGGTTATCTATTCCATTGGCAATTCCAATTCGTCTGTGTGCGGGTTGAATCACATCGATTCCATTTCTGGCAATAATTTCATCACGGATCTCGCCCATTTCATTAAGAGGTCGAATTAAACTGGATGAAATACGTCCAAGTGGGCGACTGGCAAAACTGCTTCCACGAAACACTGGTGCAATAAATGCAACCCGTTTAATTTCAGGCACAGCCTGAAATCTTAATCGCTTAATCAACAACTCTCTCGTTTTGTCAGTTACATCCAATTCTTCAATTCGTCGGGTGAAAAAAGCTTGTTCAAATGTTTCACCAGAATCCGTAATTAACAGTCGCGACACAATCCCGCCCATACTATGACAGACGACTACCATCTGTTCCCAAGCTGGGTCTTGTCGAGCCGGATCAAAAGTGTCCCGGATTTCGCGTATTTTGTCGCGAATGATGCCAGCTGAATCCAAAACAGGTTCACCGGTAGGATAAAGTGCAAAGAAAAACTGATAATTTCGACGAATTTCAGGATCTGCGAGAAGCAGATTATTCATGTCAGTCCACGTACGAGGGCTAGACCAGAGCCCATGCACAAATAAAACCGGAATTTTACCTGGTCGATAAGGTTCGTTCAGATATACAGATGCCTTTGACCTGACCAACTCTGGCAATAAAAGCCCTTCATACTCAAGTGCCTGTAAGCCGCTCTGACTGAACTGAACCAGCGAAGGAGTTGTGAAATCAGCAGCCAGGCGGGTTTGAATTCCTCCAGCAAGTTGAATTGTTTCTTCGTCAAAAGGGGAATGAAGCACAAGTTCTGCAGGAATCTGTTCCCATGAAATATCAGAAACTGGTTCAACCAGGCTACTGGAGAGTCGTGCAGTACAAGTCAAACGATTATCTGTCGAAAAAAAAGATTCAGCAGGTGATCTCATTTCATCTACCGAGTAAACCCGGTCGGCAAGAATTGGAAGCCCCCAGCCTGAAACTTTCACGATTGGTTCAATATTTAGGTTTTCATAATCCTCACAGGGTACTAGTTTAGTGAATTGCAGCCCTGTCCAGTCAGGATCTGAGTTACGAACTGTAATTCCAATAACAGCCAGTTTTTGTGTCAGTTCATCAGGAGAGTTTGCTTTGTCTGCACCTGTAATGTGTATTAAGTGTCTAAGGGAAATTCGATGAATCGCAGCCAGATTGTCTAAATCATTTTTAGAAGCGAATTCAGACTCAGACATCAGACATAGATTTCGGAAGGCCCATGCTGCTGCTGAGGGATCCTGCGATTCCAGTTCAATAGCCTTTTTCAGATATTTTTCAGCCTGGACAGCGTTGACTTTCTGACCTGAAGTTGCTATTACTTTTTTTTCAAGTTCATTGTTTATTCCAGGCCGATAAACCGCTTTTTCTCTGGCACATCCCGTTAGAATCAAATTTAATCCAAATACAAAGAAAATAAGAATTGGATAACGTTTTGAATAATTACCGAGCTTATCGGGAGATTTAATATTATGGGACAAGACCATGATGAAATAAACCTGAAATCGAGAAGGTGAGTGTGACTCTTGACTCATTTAAATATCATTCGACATCGCATTCACCAAACTTGAATCATTAGCGGAAAACAAATGTGAAATTATTCTGATTCTAGCGAGAGAAACTTTAAATCAAAATTTTCACAAGACTCTCAGGTTTGGGAAAGGAGTACTCAGGGAATCTGTGAACCATGAGGGTCAATGTTCGGCTTTTCAAGCTGGAAACTGAGTTGGGTCTGCAAGTCTGGTCCAAGAAAATGCTCTGCAAGTTCAGCCGGTTCATGAAGATGGTCTTCAGGAAGCTGAAAATCCTGGTGCAGAAACGATTCCCAGAGTCGGTGACTCCTGACGATCGATTTGGCCAGTTCAAGCCCTTGATCTGTCAAATACATTGACGGATTGCCTTGATTCGATTCACTGGCTAACCAACCCTTTCGAATTGCACGGTGTTGGGCAAGAGTTCGCCAGAATCTCGAGCGAAGTTTGGGATTTTCAAAACTTATAGACAGATCTTTCTGGGAGAATTGTCTTCTGAAATAAGCCGCAAGCAGGTCGTCTGTGGCTATTGAAAGTCTTAATTTTAAACGTCGAATTATATTTGCTATTTCACCATGCCCTGGAGAAAATAACCAGGTGGCCATAATTATTACACCTGCCGAAATTGCAATCATTCCGGCTACAGATGTGTTAGTTGATAATGCTGCAAAATAACCTGATATGCTCGATAAACATCCGAACAGGACTGCTAAAGGCATAGCAACTTCAAGTTTGTCTGACATCAATAGTGCAGCCGATGCTGGGGCAACTAATAAGACAATTACAAGGATCGAGCCAACGGCTTCAAAACTGAATACTGTAACAGTTGAAGTGAGTACCAACAGGATAATGTCCAGCCTTGAAGGATGAAAGCCCATCGAATCTGCCAGACCCGAATCAAAGCTGCAGAGTTTTAATTCCTTAAAGAAGAGAACGATAAAGACACCTGTAATAATTGCTGCTAATCCTTGTGGCAACATGGATCTGGGAAACTCGAAAGAATTAAAGGTTACTGTGTCCAGTGGTACAAATTCTATTGCACCATAGAGAATGCAGCCAGGGTCCAGATCAACATTTTCAGCGGCAATCGAAATAAGCATGACACCCAAGGCAAATAGGGTTGTGAAGACAACTCCGATGCCAGCCTGTTCATTAACCTTGCCTGACGAATTCATTATCCTGGTTAATGTGGTTGTCAAAAATGCCGCAATGACGGCCCCGACAACGATGGGTAAGCCACTGACCTGACCTGATACCAGAAATGCAATTGCAATTCCTGGTAAGACTGCATGACTAATTGCATCTGCCAGAAGACTCATTCGCCTGAGGCAGAGAAAAACCCCAATTAATGCTGCAGGAATAGCTGAAAGACATCCAATTAGAATAGTCCATGCGCCAATAGACCAACCTGATCCAGCAGGGCTTGTTTGCAAAATGGATTGAAACATTATTGATATTCCACAGGATTAATTGAATTCTGATATTGTTTTTTCTTCCGTTTCCATGTCCATAACCAACCGCGACATGGGGCAAATATGGCAGAAATCACAAATAAAGTAGCAGCTGAAATTGTCATGAACGCACCTGTGGGCAAATCTTCGAATAATGCCGAAAATATAACTCCACTTATAGATGCCAGCATACCGATTAGTGACGAAACTAAACACATGAAAGAAAGCCTGTTTGTCCAGAAACGTGCAGCAGCTGCAGGAATAACCAACATGGCCGTGATTAATACAATTCCAACAGAAGGCAGTCCAGCAACGACTACCAATCCCACAAGAGCCATTAAAATGACATCAAGCAAGCTGACCGGCCAACCTGTCACACATGCAAACCCAGGGTCAAAGATCATCAATTGAAATTCTTTGAAAAGGGTCAGAATTATTATCAGCGATAGAAGGCTGACAGTTCCAATCAATGCAACATCAGACAATATCATTCCAGATGTTTTACCGAGTAGGAAAGAATCAAGTCCTGCCTTTGAGCCTTCGGTAGTCTGGTTTTGAATCCAGCGTGACAATACGATTCCAAAGCCAAAAAACACACCAAGAACCAGAGCAAGGGCAGAATCATCCTTAATTCGCGAATTCTTAGTTAATATCGAAACAGCCAGCATTGCAAGAGATCCGGTCAAGGCCGCACCTACCAGTAACAACCAGAGCCTACGCTCCTGAACAGCAATAAAAGCAAGACAAAGACCCGGCAAGGTGGCATGAGCAAAAACATCTCCGGCAAGTGCTCTCTGCCGGAGAACCGTGAATGTACCGACCAGACCTGCAACCAACCCCATTAATGTGGTTCCGGCAAGGACAATCAAGGTGTTATATCGAGTCAGCTCATGCAGTATTTGCATATGAAATGCGTTTCTTTTTCCAATAATCAGCTCGTAGGTTTACCAGTTTTCACCGCCACGGCTAATTGATCAAGAATGGCCAGGCGACCGCCATAGGTCTTTTGCAGCAATTCCGGTGTAAACACTTCTGCCGTTGGTCCGCTTGCCACGAGTCGTTGGTTCATCAAAAGCAGATGATCGAAATGATCGGGCACACTTCGTAAGTCGTGATGTACGACCAAAACAGACTTACCCTGTTTACAGAGGTCTTCCAGAACTGCAAAGATTGCCTGCTCTGTTGCAGCATCCACCCCCGCCATTGGTTCATCCATGAAATAAAGATCTGCTTTCTGTGCCAGAGCCCGTGCCAGAAAAACTCGTTGTTGCTGCCCACCCGAAAGCTGGCCGATCTGCCGCGTTTCCAAGCCAGTGAGACCCATGCGTTCGAGACATTCCAAAGCAAGTTTACGTTCATTAATGCCCGGACGCCGAAACCATCCAAGTCTCCCGTAGGTCCCCATCATCACCACATCAAGCACCTGAACAGGAAAATCCCAGTCCACGCTTTCGCGTTGTGGAACATAGCCAACTCTCAGCCTCTCTTTCGAGAGTGATCGACCAAAAAATTCGACCTTACCGGAACTGACAGATAAAAGCCCCAGCATCGCTTTCAGCAAAGTGCTTTTACCGGCACCATTAGGCCCTACGATACCCACGAGCGAGGGCCCCTCAATCGCGAAATCTATGTGCCAGATGACAGGTTTTTCACGATACGCAACTGTCAGGTCGTGAACATCCAGCACCGGCTTTATTCCAGCTATCATCTGACTGGGTCCCACTTTTTCAGACGGTTTCATTTCAATCAATGCCTGATTCATTCCTTGCGAACTCTTAAAATTTATTTGCCGTGGATTTGCTGAAAGTCATAGCTTCCGAGAAGATCTTGAGATTGTGCCTCATCATTCCGAGATATGTGCCTTCGGGTGTCCCGAATCTACCAGGTGCATCAGAGAAAAGAGAGCCACCAATTTTGATGTCATGCCCCCGGGCCCGGGCTCCCTCAACCAAGGCACTGACATTGTCATCAGAAACACTTGATTCAACAAAAATCGCAGGTAACCTGCGAGCCACCACAAGTTCAACCAGCTTGTTGGTTCGCCTGATGCCTGCCTCGCTTTCGGTGGAAAGGCCCTGAATTCCTTCCACCTCGACTCCATAAGCTCTGCCGAAATAGCGAAACGCATCGTGCGATGTAACAAGAATCCGACGATCTGCCGGAATTGAATCAATTGTTGATTTCATTTCCTGATCCAGTTTTTTCAATTCATCCTGATAGGCAAAAAGTTTTTTATGATAAATATCATGATTTTCCGGATCAAATTCACCTAGAAATTTCGCCACCAACTTAGCCAATGATGACCAAATCGAAGCATCAAACCAGAAGTGCGGGTCGGGTACACCAGAATCACGGATCCATGGATCAAGACTTTGACTGGCCAAATTCTGATGCGATAATTCATCGCCTAATAAATAAACACGCTTCTGACTTGAGAGATGATGCAGAAGTACTGCCAGTTTCCCTTCAAGATGCAGACCACTGGCGAAAATCAGGTCGGCATCCGCAAGGTCGCGAACATCCCTCGGGCTTCCCTTGTAAAGATGTGGGTCAACACCTTCTCCCATGATGGAACGAACATCGGCCAGATCATCGCCAGCTATGTTCCGAATCAAATCAGCAATAAGCGCTGTTGTACACAAAACTCTGAACGATGCCGAACTACTTCGTCGCTTCGCATCAGGAGACGATCGACCACACCC
>JBEITT010000082.1:0-23651 GCA_040374745.1 Planctomycetaceae bacterium
ATGCCTCCGCTTCCATTTGTAAGCGTGAAGAGATAGCTGGTGCCGTTTGAGGAGATATTCAGGTCGCCCGCTGAATTCAGATCGATGATAAATTCTGTTCCTGAAGCGGAATAGGTGGCTGTCAGGAGCTGTCGTTCTTCGAGCTCATCAAGCAGAGCATCGTTCAGGAATTGCTTCTGCTTCTTGTTACGGGCGACCTTGGCAAGCCGGTTGGACCTGGCGGAGAATCGGGTGGAAAAGAACTTCTGAATGAAAGAGATGGTGCCTGGCATGGTGTGTGATCCTGGGGAGATGTGCGGTGGTTCGCTCTGTTTGTTCGCTGATATGTCTGTGAAAGTAAGTCGGGCCCGATGGGGCCAGGCGATGCATATTCAGGGATGATATTGGTTTATATCAGATTGTTTTTGAGTTTCAAAGTACTCGTGACAGAGATTCAAGATAGCCGGAATGAGAGCAAGGCACTTTAAATCTGGGTTGTTGCATGATGATTTTGCTCAATTTTTCATGATGAATGCCACGATCTGTGAACTATCCGTTTCTTGAATTGATTGACGGCTTTTCTCAGAATTTGGAACCCATGGGAGATTGCCAATCTGAGAAAAAAATCCATCAACTTTATTTTATAATAAATGACTTGCTTTTTTTCGAATGAATTCTGGATCAAGCGAAAGGCCGCGAGGAAGATGTTGATTTTTAACAACATAAAACTGACAACTGGCTTTAGTGTATGAACTGCATAGCCTTATGAATATCTAGCCTGTGTTGAATTCAGGCCATGCGAAGAATCAGCACAGACAGCGCGTGTGAGCAGGGCCGAAGCGGGCAGGGATTTGATGAAAGCCGCCTGATCAGGCCAAATATCGTGGCGGTGAAGGTGGCGTGCGATATGGCCTGGCTGATGAGATCTGGGCGATGAATTAAGGATGGAACGGGCACGCGCAGTGAGAGGCTAAGTGCATGAGGCGGATGGGATGGGTTGCCAGAAATTTCAGACTAGGGGGGTGATGAACTTGCCGAAGAAACGGAGAATAACCAGGCATCTATAGAAGGTGCAAGAGAAAGCAGCTGAAATTTAGCTGGAACCTGATTCAATCAGGGGTGCAGAAAAAGAGCGGTGAGGCTTCGGGTTGAGACATCTTATGGATGAGATCGCGAAAGTGCCGGAGCCAATAAATCAGGGGTGTGGTGCAGCGGAATAAAGCAGGAAGCGATGAAATCAGATTGAAAACCATCAATTTTAAGGTGTCAGGAAAACCAGTGAACAAAGAAATAGTCAGAATGGCCACAGTTTTATTTACAAGCCAATATTCAATTTAAAACGGAATAATGAAGCGGGGATCAGCCAAAGGACTGACCCCCGCCGGGTTTTAACTATTACGGCCGAACAAACTGGTCAGGAATATCAGTTCTTGACCTGTTTTGTGGCTGACTTTGAGGCAACGAATTGCGACGTCTTCAGCCTGGCGGTTTGAGCCTGGCCAGCTGCACCGGTTTTGGCAACAGGCTGACCATAGACATAGTTCTTCGTGCCCAGGTTAGGCACATAGGAGAGTGAATAGTTCGGGCGATTCGGGAAGGGCTTGACACCCCATGGAATCTGTCCGGCATTCAGGGCGGAGACCATGCCCGGATGATTGGCGTCGAACTGTGCCGGGTTAGCGGCACGACGGGCCAGGACATCCTGATAAAGGTTGCCCGTGTAGAGGCTGATATGACGCAGCTTGCAATTCGGCATCTGGAGGTTGCCGAAGTTGTTCATGACGTCGTCAACCGCCTGACCAGAGAGGCTGATACCCGAGAGGCCCAGTTTGTTGGCGGCGGGTGTGCCACCGAGGGTGCCGGGGTTAACGACTTCCGGACGGAAGACGCCCTTAAGGTTAGCGCGGGTGAGGCTGTACTGGCCAGGATAAAGGTTACCGAAGTTGTAGAAACCATCGGCGTCGGTTGTAGTGGTGACATTGACTGGCACACCGGCGGCGGTCTTGCCTGTCAGGGTCATGAGAACGTTGACGATGCCGTAGTCGGCGGTGTCAAGAATCTTGTTGTGGTTGATGTCGTAGTAAACCACACCCTGAATTGAGAAGTAGCCGAGGTCGATGACCGAGTTGGCCGAAGACTTGGCTCCAGCGGCATCCGTCACCGTGACGGTGAATGGATAAGGCCCGGCCTGGCCACCGGTTGGTGTGCCACTGATTACACCAGTTTTCGGATCAAGAGTTACACCGGCAGGCAACTGGCCCGAGGTGATGGCATAGGTGAATGGACCTGTGCCGCCCGTTGGCACCGAAACCTGGCCACGATATGGTTCGCCGACAGTTGCCTTGCCACCGGTTTCGCTGGTGATGACCACCTGAGCCAGCGGATTGATGGTGAAGCTGTAAGGCGTGCTGAAGGTGGCACCGGTGGAATCCTGGCCTTCAACCACGATGCTGACAGGGCCGGAAACGGTTGGTGTACCGCTGATGATGCCTGTGTTCGGGTCAAGAGTCAGGCCTGCAGGCAGTTGGCCACCGGCAATCCGGAAGTTGGAATAGCCGGGTGTGCCACCCTGAGGCACGATGGTCTGTGGCGGATAAGGCTGGCCGACTGTCCAGTTTGGCAGGCTGGAAGGACCGGCGATCGATGGCCGCACATTGATCGTGAAGAGATAGGAGTGGCTGGCAACGGCACCGGTGGAATCCTGTGCCTGGATAATCAGCGAGAACGGACCGGTTTGCAGCGGTGTGCCCGCGATCAGGCCGGTGGTCTGATTCAGGCTCATGCCGGCAGGCAGGGCACCTGCAGCAACGACATAGTTGGAATAGCCGGGCGTGCCATTGACAAGCACAACCTGGGTATTCGGATAAGGTTGGCCGACCGTCCAGTTCTGCAGAGCCTGGGGCTGAACGATTTCCGGACGGCTGTTGACCACAAAGTTATAAGGCGTGGTGACAGTGGCACCCGCCGCATCCTGCACCTGGACCTGAATGCTCACGGGGCCGGCGACCGTTGGCGTGCCGCTGATGACGCCCGTCACAGGGTCAAGTGTCATGCCAGCCGGCAGAGCACCGCCCACAATCTTGAAGTTGGAATAGCCAGGTGTGCCGCCCTGTGGCTGAATGGTCTGGGGCGGATATGGCTGGCCAACTGTCCAGTTGGGCAGAGCGTTCGGGCCAGCGATGGTCGGACGCACATTGATGGCGAAGCTGTATAGCTTCGAGGCTGTGGCACCGGTGGTGTCCTGAGCCTGAACAACTATCGAGAACTGGCCTGTCTGCGACGGTGTGCCGCTCAGTATGCCCGAGTTCTGGTCAATTGTCAGGCCGGTTGGCAGAGCACCGAACGACAGCTTGTAGTTGGAATAGCCTGGCGTGCCCTGCTGCAGAATGATCTGCTGAAGCGGATACAGCTCGCCCACTGTCCAGTTAGGCAGCGAGGCAGGAGCGGTAAGAACCGGGGCAGCATTGATCACAAAGTTGTAGGACTTGATCGCCTTGACACCGGCCGAATCCTGACCCTGAATCACCGGTGAGAACAAGCCGGTCTGGCTTGGTGTGCCGGAAAGCTCGCCTGTGATTGGGTTAAGACTCATGCCGACAGGAATGGCACCGGCGATCACCGTGAATCCGGAGTAGCCGGGGGTGCCGCTGCCCATTGTCACGGTCTTGGTCGGATAGGCCTGGCCCACGGTCCAGTCCTGCAGCGATGCAGGGCCAGTGATGGCCGGGAGGCTGTTAATATTGAAGCTGTAAGGCGTGCTGAAGGTGGCACCGGTCGCATCCTGGGCCTGAACCTGGATGTTCACCGGGCCAGGAACCGTGGGTGTACCACTGATTACACCCGTCACAGGGTCAAGTGACATGCCGGGTGGCAGTGAGCCGCCGACAATCTTGAAGTTGGAATAGCCGGGGGTGCCGCCCTGAGGCACGATGGTCTGGGGCGGATATGGCTGACCGACTGTCCAGTTGGGCAATGAGCCAGGGCCGGAGACAGTTGGTCGCACGTTGATCGAGAAGCTGTAGGCCTTCGACGCAACCACGCCGGTAGAATCCTGGGCCTGAACGGTTACAGTAAAGTTACCGGTAGCCGTCGGCGTACCCGAAATCAGGCCGGTATTCGGATCAAGTGTCAGGCCGGCAGGCAGGCTGCCCACTGCGACATTGTAGTTCGAATAACCAGGTGTTCCACTAGCCAGTGTAACCTGTTGGTTTGGATATGGTTCGCCAACAGTCCAGGTGGGCAGGCTGGCCGGGCCGGTGATTACCGGAGCGGCATTGATCACGAAGCTGTATGGATAGGTTGCCTTGGAACCAGTCGAATCCTGACCCTGAATCTGCAGTGTGTAGTTGCCGGTGTTGGTCGGCGTACCACTGATCACACCTGTTGTTGGGTTCAGGCTAAGACCGGCAGGCAGAGCACCCGTGGCCACGATGAAGTTTGAATAGCCAGGCGTGCCGCCCGACATGACAACCGTCTTCGTGGGGTAAGGCTGGTTGACTGTCCAGTCCTGCAGACTAGTTGGAGAGGCGATTACCGGCTGGCTGGCAATGACGAAGCTGTAAGGCGTTGTCATTTTGGCACCGGTGGCATCCTGTGCCTGAACCTGAATATTCACAGGGCCAGGGACCAGAGGCGTGCCACTGATAACACCAGTCACGGGGTCAAGTGTCATACCCGGTGGGAGTGAACCGCCCACGATCTGGAAGTTGGAATAGCCCGGTGTGCCACCCTGGGGCACGATTGGCGTGGTCGGATACGGCTCACCGACAGTCCAGTTCGGCAGCGAACCCGGACCAGCGAACGATGGCCGGACATTGACCGTGAAGCTGTATGGCTTCGAGGCAACGACGCCGGTTGAATCCTGGGCCGCGACGGTGATGTTAAAGGTGCCGGTTGTTGTTGGTGTGCCCGTCAATTGACCTGTATTCGGGTCAAGTGACAAGCCAGCCGGCAGGCTGCCAACAGCAACGACGTAGTTGGAATAGCCAGGTGTGCCGTTGGCCAGAGTGACCTGCTGGCTCGGATATGGCTCGCCGACAGTCCAGGTGGGCAGGCTGGCCGGGCCGGTGATCACCGGAGTGGCGTTAATCACAAAGCTGTATGGATAGGTGGCAATTGAGCCAGTGGAATCCTGGCCCTGAATCTGCAGGGTGTAACTGCCCGTGTTGGTCGGCGTGCCACTGATCACCCCAGTGACGGGATCTAGGCTCAGGCCAGCCGGCAGTGCACCCGTCGCCACGATGAAGTTGGAATAGCCAGGCGTGCCGCCCGTCATGACAACTGTCTTGGTCGGGTAAGGCTGGCTGACGGTCCAGTCCTGCAGACTGGTTGGTGAGGAAATCACCGGTTTGCTGGCGACAACGAAGCTGTAAGGCGTTGTCATCTTGGCGCCGGTCGCATCCTGGGCCTGAACCTGAATATTCACAGGGCCAGGAACCGTAGGCGTGCCGCTGATGACACCCGTTACAGGGTCAAGCGTCATGCCGGCAGGCAGAGAGCCTCCCACGATCTGGAAGTTGGAATAGCCTGGCGTACCACCCTGGGGCACGATTGGTGTGACCGGGTAAGGCTGGCCGACTGTCCAGTTCGGCAGCGAACCTGGGCCGGCGATCGATGGCCGGACATTGACTGTGAAGCTGTATGGCTTCGAGGCAACGACGCCCGTCGAATCCTGAGCCTGAACTGTGATGTTAAACGTGCCGGTTGTTGTTGGTGTACCCGTCAGCTGGCCCGTGGTCGGGTCAAGTGACAAGCCGGCCGGCAGGCTGCCCACTGAGACAACATAGTTGGAATAGCCGGGTGTGCCGTTCGCCAGAGTGACCTGCTGATTCGGATATGGCTCGCCGACAGTCCAGGTGGGCAGGCTGGCGGGGCCGGTAATTACCGGAGCCGCATTTATGGTCAGGCTGTAAGGATAGCTTGCCTTGGCACCGGTTGAATCCTGACCCTGAATTTGCAGGGTGTAGTTGCCAATGCTGGTCGGTGTGCCGCTGATCACTCCCGTTGTCGGGTTCAGAGTCAGTCCGGCCGGCAATGTACCTGTTGATACAACAAAGTTGGAATAGCCAGGCGTGCCGCCCGACATGACAACCGTCTTCGTGGGGTAAGGCTGATTCACTGTCCAGTTCGGCAGGCTGTTTGGCGAAACGATCAACGGCAGTCCATTCACAACAAACGTGTATGGTGTTGTCGTTGTGGCACCGGTCGAATCCTGCACCTGAACCTGAATATTCACGGGGCCCGGAACGGTTGGCGTGCCGCTGATGACACCCGTCACAGGGTCAAGCGTCATGCCGGCGGGCAGCGAACCACCCACTACCTGGAAATTGGAATAACCTGGTGTACCACCCTGAGGCACGATGGGCGTGACCGGGTAAGGCTGGCCAACGGTCCAGTCTGGCAGAGAGTTCGGGCCAGCAACCGAAGGCCGAACATTGATGGTGAAGTTGTAAGAACGAGAGGCGACGGCACCAGCCGTATCCTGAGCCTGAACCAGGATCGAGAAATTGCCGGTCGTGGTTGGCGTGCCACTGATCAAACCTGTCGTCGGGTTCAGCGTCAATCCGGCAGGAAGCGTGCCTGTTGCGACGTTGTAGTTAGAGTAGCCCGGCGTGCCGCCCGTGAGCGTAACCTGCTGGTTTGGATAAGGCTGATTGACCGTCCAGTTCGGCAGGCTGGCCGGTGCGGTGATCACCGGGGCAGCATTGATCGTAAAGGTGTAAGGATAATTTGCCTTGGCACCTGTCGAATCCTGACCCTGAATGTTCAGCGTGTAGTTGCCGGTGTTCGTCGGCGTACCGCTGATCACACCCGTGACCGGATTGAGGCTCATGCCGGCGGGCAGCGAACCAGTCGAGACCACGAAATTGGAATAGCCGGGCGTGCCGCCTGACATCGTAACCGTCTTCGATGGGTAAGGCTGGTTGACTGTCCAGTCCTGCAGGCTGGTCGGCGAAGTAATCACCGGCAGGCTGTTGACCACGAAGTTGTAAGGCGTTGAGGTCTTGGCTCCGGTGGAATCCTGAACCTGAACAACAATGCTCACAGGGCCAGCCACGGTAGGCGTGCCGCTGATCACACCCGTCACAGGGTCAAGAGTCATACCGGCAGGCAGAGTGCCGCCCACAATCTGGAAGTTGGAATAGCCAGGCGTGCCACCCTGGGGCACGATTGGTGTGCTTGGGTAAGGTTGGCCAACTGTCCAGTTCGGCAGCGAATTCGGGCCGGCAATCGAGGGTGAAACATTAATAGTGAAGCTATATGGCTTCGTGGCCAGGGCACCGGTTGTATCCTGTGCCTGTACCGTAATGTTGAAGTTACCGGAAACGGTCGGCGTGCCTGAAATCAGGCCAGTGCTGTTATTGAGAGTCAAACCGGCTGGCAGAGTGCCCGAGGCCAGAGTGTAATTGGAATAACCGGGTGTGCCGTTGGCCAGAGTCACCTGCTGGTTCGGATACGGCTGGTTGACCGTCCAGTTCGGAAGGCTGGTCGGAGCCGTAATCACCGGGGCTGCATTGATCGTAAAGGTGTAAGGATAAGTTGCCTTGGCACCCGTTGAATCCTGGCCCTGAACCTGAAGTGTGTAGCTGCCGGTGGTTGTCGGCGTGCCACTGATCACACCGGTGGCGTTATTCAGGGTCATGCCGGCAGGCAGAGAACCTGTCGAAACCACGAAGTTAGAATAACCAGGCGTGCCGCCAGTCATCACAACAGGGGTCGACGGATAAGCCTGGTTGACTGTCCAGTTCGGCAGGCTCGTTGGCGAGGTGATGATCGGTGCGCCATTAACGACGAAGTTGTAAGGCGTCGATGTCTTTGCACCGGTCGAATCCTGAACCTGAACAACGATATTCACAGGGCCGGGAACGGTCGGCGTGCCGCTGATGACGCCCGTCACGGGGTCAAGGGTCATGCCGTCTGGCAGCGAGCCACCGACGATCTGGAAGTTGGAATAGCCGGGTGTGCCACCCTGTGGAACGATCGGTGTGGCCGGATAAGGCTGGCCGACTGTCCAGTTCGGCAGCGAGTTCGGGCCGGCGATCGACGGAGCCACATTGATCGTGAAGGTGTAAGGCTTGGTGGCCTCAGCTCCGGTTGAATCAAGGGCCGAAACCGTTACGCTGAAGTTGCCGGTGGCTGTGGGCGTGCCGCTCAGCACACCTGTTACAGGGTCAAGAGCCAAGCCTGCTGGCAGGTTACCTGCAGAAATGGTGTAATTCGAATATCCGGGAGTTCCGGCTGTAACAACGATTTGCTGACTTGGATAAGGCTGGTTGACTGTCCAGTTCGGCAGGACTGTTGGCGAGCTGATCACCGGGGCGGCATTGATCACCAGCGAATAGGGCTTCGAGGCGATGGCACCAGTGCTGTCCTGAGCCGAAACTGTAATCGGATAGGTGCCACTGCTTGTCGGCGTGCCGCTGATCACACCAGTCGTCGGGTTGATCGACATGCCATTGGGCAGGTTGCCGGCGGAAATATTGAAATTGGAATAGCCAGGAGTGCCGCCCGTCAGTGTGACTGTCTGAGCTGGGTAAAGCTGGCCAACGGTCCAGGCCGGCAGGTTGGCAGGTGAATTGATCACCGGGGCCGAATTCACAGTGAAGGTGTATGGCTTGTTGGCAATCGCACCCAGGCTGTCCTGTGCCTGTAGAGTCACGGTGAAGGTGCCGGTCGCTGTAGGGGTGCCTGAAATTAGGCCAGTGATCGGGTCAAGAGTTAAGCCGCTTGGCAATGAGCCGGCCGAAACCTGATAGTTGGAATAAGGACCGGTGCCGCCTGTCAGCTGGACCTGCTGGTTGGGGTAAGGCTGGCCAACTGTCCAGTTCGGCAGAGTGGTCGGAGATGTGATGGTTGGTGCCTGGGTGGCATTAATGATGAAAGCGTTGTAAACTTTCGTCGCCACTGCTCCGGCGGCGTCAGTCACCTGAACGGTGAACGAGAATGTACCGGCAGCAGTTGGCGTGCCGGAAACGACGCCGGTGACTGGATCAAGAGTCAAGCCGGTTGGAAGTGCTCCGGCCGAGACGGTGTAATTCGAATAGCCCGGTGTGCCACCAGTAACTGTAATAGGTGTATTGGGGTAAGCCTGATTCAGAGTGCCCGCGGTAAATGTGGTGGGCGAGGCGATTGTCGGCGTGCCGTTGATCGTATAAGTAAATTCTTTGGTTGATACGATGCCATTGGCATCAGTCACCTGAGCGGTAAATGTGTAAGTGCCGGTTGATGTTGGAGTTCCGGTGATCGTTCCATTGGGATTCAGCACCATGCCGGGCGCAAGTGAGCCGGCGATTGGGGCGTAGGTATAGGGACCGGTGCCACCCGTCGTGGTCAGGGCCTGATTATATGGCTGATTGATCGTCCAGTTTGGAATACCTGTTGTGTCAATTGTTGGCGCGTTGCCGGAAATGATGGGGATCAGCGGGAGGCCGTTAATATCGTTGTGCTTGACCTGCGTACCGCTGGCGATGTAGGCAATCGGGCTGAGGGCCGTAGGAGCACTTGTGGTGCCTACAGCTTTAAAAGTGTATGTAGCAACATAATCGGCTGAACCGGTGTTGGCCTGAACGTCGGCCTTTGGAACCAACAGATCATCGGTGTAAGTGCCGGTCAGGCCACCCGAGAACACCAGCTTGGTTGATTCCAGTTTCAGCGAACCGGCAGGGAAGTTACCGAAAGCGGCCGGGGTATAATACATCGCATAAGATGCGTTGTAACCGGTGCCAATGGTGCCGGTCTGGCCCTGCAGGGTAACGGTGATCGTATCACCCAGCACCGGATTGGCCGGGGTCAGTGTCGCGCCAGTGATTTTATTAGCGGCGGCAGCAATCAGGTCGTACTGGGCGTTAATTGTGAAGGATTGGCTGACAATCGGCTTGTTATCCGAAGGCGGGCCGTCGAAGAAAGTCACCGTGTGTGACTGGGGCACGGTGTTGGTCGTCAGGACTTTGCTGCTCAGGTAAAAGAAAGCCGTATCATTGGCTCCGTCAGCAACGGCACCAACCTGATAGGTGTCGCTGGCACTGGCACCCAGGCTGATCTGGCCACCCGTGAAGTTGCTGATCTTGGCATAGACGTTGTTGTAAGCCTTGCCGTCGGTGTTCAGGAATTCATACGAGACATAAGCTGATGTCAGATACTGACCATTGTAGGGCTTGGCTGCATCAACATAGAAAATGTCGCCCGATGTCCGCGTGATGGTCGAGAGCAGTTGACGCTCTTCAAGACTGAAATTGTCGAAAAGCTCGGAATGGAGGAGCCTGGGTGCCCGCTGACTCTGGGGCAGTGTCCGCATCCGATATTCGCCTGCCGGAGTGGCTACGCCTACCGTGGAATTCGACTTACGCTTCTGGAGTGAAAAAAGCGTCATAGATTTCAACCTCATGGAGTGTGGAAAAGAATCGACTTCGAACCTGATTGGGTAACTGATCCGGAGACTTCAAGGCTGAAGGCGAATCCTGACACAATTCGAAAAGAACGCCCGACAAAATGCTTTTGAGACAATAGATCTCTCACTCCGCCCTTTCAATAAATTGAAACGACGGAAAAATTGTTCTCTGTCTGTTGAGGCAGGCTTATGCCCGGGTGTCAATTCAATTGATGTTTCGCGGAGTCACCTTCTGAACTACTCTTGCGCAATCTGCGCGTATTGCCCAATCGACAGATATAAATCCATCTATTACGTTTTTTTCTTTCAGTAAAACTTCAAAAATTCCTACAAACTACTATTTTTCACAAAGTCCTATTAAGTAATGACTTGCAAAAAACACGGCAATTAATATATAACGATTTTTCAGGTTGTATTGATTAATAATAGGCCAGTGAAGTTTTTCAGGGTGTCACTTTGCGTCGATTTTGAACGTACGGATCAGGTAATCTTTACTGACTATGGCGATTTTATTGCCTGTCAGTTTGAGTACGTCCTGAATTTGACTGACTGGAACTTCCAATTTTACGAACTTCGCCTGTTCAACCAGATTCATCAATTTCAGATGATTCGAATTTTTTTCTTCATCTAAAACAAGAAACTCTTTATCTGACAAAGCGAAAACTTTCTTAACTTTTACCATCAGGCTTACGATCGGCTGACCGATCAGATAGGCGTGCCCCTTTGCGCTTCGTTCCACAAAGTTTCGGCGATCATATCGAATCGTCAGTCCATCCGGTGAAATAGCAATTAAGCCGAACCCGTCTGAGAGCCAGGCGACAGCTGGTGGACCTTTTTCAAAGGCTCGAAAAGAAAATTGAATCGAGTTTTTCCGTAAATCTAAAAAATCAAGGCCACCACGGTTTTTCGAAGCGATTACCAGAGGTTCATCAGGGTGTGCATAAAGATTATTGACAACACTATAACCATAATTGATGGTTGCCATCTGGGGGCGATTGCTTTGCAACAATCCCATCCTGTAATGCCTGATCTGGCTACGGTCCATCGCCAGGACAAGCACAGGTGCTTTATCAATCATTGTCCAGGCACAATCATAAATGACCCGAAGATCAAACACTTCTGACCAGAAAATCGGGACCTCAGCGTCATTATTTGAAGGGTCAATCCGCCAAACTTTCAAAACCAGCGAATTCTGTTCCGGCATTTCTGTTACCGAAGCCACCATGGTTGCCTGAGTGTTGAGCCAGACCCTGCCAGCCCCTTCTGAATCTTTCAGTGATTTTGTTCCGACGGCCATCGATCCGGAATCGAAAACAACCAGCCGGTTACCACCCGCAAGCACAGCAGCAAACATACCAGATGAGCTTGCTGCAAAGGGACTGCCAGGATTTAGGTGGATTGACTTCCCAATCTCCGTCAGTTGCACAACAGCAGGCGACGAATTCACTTTCGGAAGGTCCGCCGTACTTTTACTGGATAAATCTTTAGAAACCAGAGCAACTTGCGAATCAGGCGTGCGGTTTCTTTGATAAACAACTGCAAAAAATAAAACGGCAAGAAGCAATGCCACCAAGGTGCCGATACCAGTTTTTATTTTGAAAAATGGTTTTTTGACTGGTAACAGCGGAGCAGATTCAGGCTCAAGAACTTTCTTGACATCCGCCATGATCGAGTCATGATCCGGGTATCGCTGTTCCGGATCAAGCGTCATCAGTCGACCAAGTATCGAACGGATGTCTTCCGGCAATCGCTTGTCCTCAAGCGGGTTACGCAGAACATCGATTGAGTCTGATTCCCATGCCGCTGCCCCTGTGATCATTTCAAACAGCACACAGCCCACTGCGAAGAAGTCTGTCCGCTCGTCAAGAACCAGTTTCAAAACCTGCTCAGGCGACCAGTAATAGGGAGTACCGCTGACATTGCCCCCAGATTTATTGGTCATCTGGGCGATGCCAAAATCAATGATCATTAACGAGAAAAAGCCATTACCCGAGGGGCGGAGCCATAGATTTTCAGGCTTCAGATCCTTATGTATGATTCCGTTCCGGTGGGCCGCCTTAAGACCGTCGATCAGCGAAAGAATCAGGTTGCAGGTTTCTGTCTTGGACATTGCCCCTCTGTCAAGACGAGCGCGCAGGCTCTCACCTTCCAGCAGTGGCATCACAAAATAGGGACGCTCGTCAAGCACACCCACATCAAAAATTGCAACTACATTCGGATGGCTGATTTTCGCAACAATTCTCGCTTCATCAAGAAACTGACTTCCGAGAGTCGGTTCCAGCTCAACAATTCTTCGCTTGAGCATCTTGATGGCGACCTGCCGGTTTAGCCTGGAGTCAGTCGCCTGATAAACCTGAGTGGTCAACCCCTCGTGAATCAGACTGTTGATCTGAAATGGTCCGAACAGGGTCTCCGGAGCGATTGCTTCATCGACTTCTCCTGCCTGGGCAGTAGTCGCCCGAGTCAGGTGAATCAAATGATCAGGAACGACCATCCTGGGTTCGTCAAGCAGGTCGACATAATCGAAAAAACGAAATCGCTCGTCGGGTAATAATGAATTGAACCTGGCTTTACAACTCTCACACCCGCCCAGATGAATTAAAGATAAACTCAGTGCAGGCTCAGGCAACAGGCCCTGCGCCATTTCTTCAATCAGTTTCTCATCAGGGCATGGTGTTGTTACCGGATTCAATGTAGTCGCACCCTTTATGACGCAGTATACCACATCAAAATCTTCGAAATGGTTCTATTTATGTCAAAAATCAAAAAAATTTAAAAATGATTGCTTTTTCCAATTGACAGGTGACTCAATGCGGGTTCATTCAAAATTATTGTAAAATGGAGCAGGTTGTCAACTTTCATCAACAAACTGATGTAGAACTGACCGAATCCTTGAAAGTATCCTGCTCGTGGCGATGTAAACAGTATTTTCGGAAATCTGTAATTCCATCGCAATTTCCCGGGGTGAAATTCCCTTGTGATATACCATTTCGAAGGCCTGCCAGGATTTTTCGTTAAAATCCTTCCTGACAAATCTGATGGCCTGTTCTATCAGTTCCATCCGTTCGTCAGGAGGCTCTTCAAATGTCCTCGCGTCTGGTATGTCTGCAGTAGTTTCATAAATTGGCAGACTGTTTTTCTGCTCTTTGTAATATTTCTGTATGACAACATTCCGAACAATTAATTTTATCCAGCGACGCAAAGAACCCTTGCGTTCACGTTCAAAAGAATCAATTTTCTGAAAGATGACCAGAAAAACTTCCTGCGTCAGATCTTCAAGGCTGTTTTCCTGACAATTCCCACCAAACTCTTTGATCCATTTGACAACCGATTGATAATATATGTGAACGAACGTGACCCACGACTCATGATCTTTCAGTAATTTTATCTGCTTGAGCAGTTCGGGGTTCGTCGTGTTCATCAGCCTGGCTACACACGAAACTTTCTTCAGTTGTTGGTTGGCAGTTTTATGGCAGGGAACCGAATTGCTCGATAATCTATTTATAAATCATGATTCCTGCCAAGTCAACAACAGCCAGGCTTGAATATTAAATGAAATTATGCCAGAAGATCGACTTGACTTTTCAAATTATTCTGTTCAATAACTTGCATAAAACTATTAAAGTCGACTCCCTTAAGTTACCTGAGAAATATTTTTAGGGTAACCAAAAACATTGCCGGAAGTTAATTGAATTTAATGTGGCAGCCGCAGTTTGCTTTTGAAGAAGATCTAGCTCGACAAATATTTATTTTATTTCATCATAAATAAATTGCATTATGATGTTGATAAACCAGAATTAGCTTAAGAATTCCTATTATCAAAATCTTTTACCAGAATTCATGATGCTGGTCAACTACTCAGGCACCTGATAACCTTGACTTCAACCTGATGACCTTACCAGACCGTCTCTATGGTACGACTGAAGACATTCTTTCACTGGGCCCGGCATTTTCAAGTTTGGTGGACAATTTATATGACTTGTGTTTGAAGACGATTGACGCGATATATTAGTAAATCAGGAGAAAGTTGAAATATCAGTGGGTTAGGTCTTCCGGTGGCGGAGATGAGTTTTTCCAATGAAAGCCAGAATCTATTCGTGAGCCGCACGGAGAGAATTTCAAAAAATCGGCAAATTAGCCAAATTGAGGTTTTTCAATGAAACAGCCTAACGCCTGTGACTATAACTGCAACAACTGTTACACTTTCGAATTGACCAATAATTGACGAACATCCTGATGATAGGTGAAGCCAGGCAGAATACTAACCGATTGAACAAGCAGATGTCACCACGCCTTTCAGAGACTTGATTTTCAAAGGTTTATACTGCTGAAGACTCACTTCAGCTAATGGATATTAATCCAACGTAATTTCCGTATCATGTCACCTTACGCGTGTAGTTTACTCGGCGTCCTCGCTGAAAGGTCACGATGTTCAGGTCAAGGGAGTTGATCCTGCCATCGCCGTTAACATCACCTACCCAGTTATAAGCCGCTAATGGGTTACTGCTGGTCAAACTCATGTTGCCGTTTACATATGTCAGGTTCGAGGCATTCTGGTATCGCCACGGCGATGTCAAGAGCACCGTCTGAATCAGGCCCTGGTCAAGGGCATCAACTACCTTGTCGCCGTTGACATCGCCCAGTAACCGGTGGAAGGCGTAAGGGGCATTAGCAGGTGTCACTGTCGCACCGGGCTTGGTCCTAAGCTCATAAACACCGTCGTATACAGTAGATGCCATCTGATTTCCAAGCCCATTGGGCCCAAAATCAACCGTGTAGCCGACAGGTGTCGTGTAGATATTCGGTACTGCCGGACCATTCGCCAGATAATTTCGGGCGTCATTGATATTCGCTCCACCCGAGAAGCTGGCTGATCTGACGCGAGTCAGTGTGAAATTTGCAAGAAAATTTGTTGTGTTGTAATTCAGGGCCGAAAGGTCGTTGTTGCTCAGGACAACATCCATATAGCGGATGTTAGACCTGTTCAGCGATTGTCGCTGCACGGCAACGCCAACCACACCCATGTAAGAATTGTTATATATCGAAGCATCGTCGGCCTGGGTGATCTGCACCTGGAATGGGCCAGGATTTTCGTTGGCCCATATCGGGATAGTAGCACTACCATTGCTGTCGGTATAAACGGTTATCGATCGATTTGAGGTGTTGGCGCTATCGAATCTGGCCGATGCTGTATTTGAGTTATTGACATTTGCCGGTAGAACAACGGTGATTGGCACATTCGCAACCGTGGTGCCATTGCCGGATCCGCCCACAACGCGGAAATTTAATCCACCTGAAAAACTGGTGTTCGCTGATGTCGTCATGCACTGGGTCAGTACATCAATGAATCGGGTGGAGACCCTTGCAATCAAGTCGTTACCAACCGAGACAGATGTGTAATTTCCTGCCTGACCATTGTAATTGATCTGTAGAGACGTATTGTTGCTGGATAAGAACGCACCCTGCGGCATGCCTGAGAAACCGAAACTCTGGCTGATCGGCGTGCTGCCGGAATTATTAATCAGAGTCAGGCCGTCAGGGTAAACCATATTGCCTGGCACTGTCAGAGTCAGCATCGCAGCTGGGTCGATCGAGACCAGGCCATTGGCATTAATCATGCCAAAATTCGTCAGGCTATTGCCCGAGGCATTCCAAACTGAGCCAGAGCCAAATATAAGATTACCACTGACAAACGTCTCGTTACTCGTGGTAAACAGCGTTCCGCCATTTAACGACAGGCTTGCAAATCTACCACTTGAAATCAGACTGCCAGAACTTAAAAGCGTCGCACCGGTCACGTTGCCGCCCGACTGAATAATCGCCGTGCCGCCGGCAACAGTCAGATTTGTTGAAAGCAGCGTATTGGCCGCCAGGGTGCCACCACTCAGAATGGTGTTGGCTGCCATATAGTTGCCCGCTAGTGTCGCCACGTTTACAGCATTAATATACACTCTACCGCTGATGGATATATTACTGAGAGACGCATTATTTGATTCTGCAAATATCAGATTTGTGCCGCAGGCGGTGAATACACTGAAATCGTTGTTGGCATTATTCAGCGTGATATTGCCGCTGTCACCTGTGCCAGTTGTTACGAAACTCGACCTGCCTGTGGAAATGATATTACCGGAATTCTGCGTGATTGCACCACCGCTTGAATTGACCGTGAGGTTGTGGGTGGCACGGACCATTCCCAGAGAAGTGGAATTGGAATTTGCAATCGTAATATTTGTTCCGTTGGCAGAAAAGGCTCCGACAAAGTCATTGCCAGAGAGATTCATTGTGATATTACCCAGGCCGCTGGTGCTTAAATTGCATGTTCCAATTACAATCACTGAGCCGGATTCCTGATTGATATTTCCACCCGGAACATAAATTTCAAGATTGCCTGTGGCCCGAATGTCACCAATGATAACTGCATTCGCGGTAGAAATACCCCAGAGTTTGAGATTGGTTCCATTGGCTGACAACTTGCCACTGAGGGTGTTTGTCGCATTTCCCAGCGTGATATTTCCATCATTGCCGTTACCTGAGGAAACGAATTTCGCAATACCCGAAATGATCAGATTGCCAGAGCCAGTCTGAGTTATAGTATTTCCGGAAATCAACGTCAGGTTCTGAGTCCAGAAAATCGGTTCTGTGTTCAGAATCGCTCCGGATAAACTGTTGCCTATTGTCAGATTAGAAGCGGTAATATTGCTAATCTCGGACAGTGTTATCCCGAAGTTACCAGTTGATTTTCTACCCAGATCAATCACAACCCCGGCTGTTGAAAGAAGGTTCACACTACCGGAAGAGGTAGCATTCACCGTATTGGCAATCGACAGATTCTGAGCTGTGATGGAAACTGTACCATTTCCAATGATTTCAGAAATTGCGAGTCCGGTTGAATCAGAAAGCGTAATGTTTGTACCGATCGCCGAAACGTATCCAAAATCATTTGTAGAATTATTCAGCAGAATGTTGCCAGCTGTGCCCGTGCCAAACGTTAGAAACTCAGCAGTGCCGCCCACTGTCAGGTTTCCGCCAGACTGTGTTATCGAATTAGCAGACATCAGCTGAAGGTTTGTCGAGAAGCTGATGGGTAACGTGTTGATGAACTTACCTGTCGAGCTGTTGCCAATAATCAGTGTACCGGTTGTTATTTGATTAATCTCGGCCGCCGAAAGTCCATAATTACCTGTTGATTTCGTACCAAAATCAACAGTAGTTCCAGCAAATGGCAAAAGCCTGACTTGGCCCGAAAGACTATTAATGACTGCCCCGATGATTGTCAGATTCTGGGAAGCTACTTGCACTAACCCATCGCCTCGCATGTTGCCAAGCGTCAGGCCGTTTAAATCATTAATCGTAAGATTCGTGCCACAGGCTCTGACGACATTGAAATCATTCGCAGTGCTGTCAAGCGTGATGTTACCACTGGTGCCTGTGCCTGACGAAATGAAATTCGCGGTACCGGTCACCTGCACGCTTGTTCCCACAGCCTGGGTTATCGGGCCCGTCACTCCATTGGCGAAGAAATCGCCAACAGAAACCACATTTCCGAGCAAAATACCCGCAGGTGGGTCACACACAATAATGTTTGTGCCACGAGCCGCGAAGATACCAAACTTGTTGTTAAGGTTCCCCAGCGAAATATTGCCGTTATTTCCTGTTCCGGTCGAAACAAAATTAGCTGTGCCTGAGACCATTACATTCGTTCCTGTTGTCTGCGAAATCGGTCCTGAGGCAGAATTAACAGTCAGGCTGCCTGAGGCATTGGCAATCCCAAGCATGGTACCGGAAATGTTGGAATTGAAAATCGTTATATTTGTTCCATAGACATTGATGGCCCCAAGCGAATCGAAATTATTCGTAGAGTTATTTAATATAACATTGCCGGATGAACCTGAGCCCGACGAAACAAAATTAGCAGTGCCGGCAATGAAAAGCGGGCCCGACTGCGAAACTGCACCACTGGCTGTAATTGCCAGGCTTATGAGAGAGGATCTCCCAAGGTCAAGGGCACCATTTTCAACCAGTGTTAGATTCGTTGCTGACACTTCCACTGTACCGAAAGTGTTAGTCGAATTGTTCAACGTTACAGCATTGCCCTGGGCGATGAAATTTGCTGTGTCGCTTACGACAATGTTGGTGATGGTATCCTGAGAAATTGAACCACCTGTGGAATTGACTGTAAGGTTTGTGGCCCGCAGCTTTCCAATTCTCGTCGTACTGTTATTGTAAAATACAACATTGCTGCCACAGGCTGTAAGCAAATTGATATTATTGGTCGAGCCAGCCAGCGTGATATTACCACTGGCAGCTGAACCAGTTGTAACGAAATTTGCTATACCGCTCACAAAAATGCTTGCAGCGTTATCCTGATTGATTGCTCCGCCAGTGGAACTAATTGTCAAATTATTTACCGTTGAAGTGCCCAGTAGGGTTGCATTACTGTTATGGATCAGAACAGATGTGCCAGAGGCTGCAATGCTCCCAACGAACCCATTAGTGGGGGCATTTAACAAAATAGTATTGCCAGTAGCGGAAAGGAAGGTATTGCCCGTGACAATGATTCCGACGGAACTCTGAGTGATTGAACCGCCGATGGAATTGACAGTAAGTCCCGTGGCCAAAATCGAGTCCAGGACAGTAGCTTTGGAATTGGATATCACAACATTTGTACCACAGGCAGTAACGGTATTAAGTTGATTGTTTGACTGATCAAGGGTGATATTTCCACTGGCTCCCGGACCACCGGTAATGAAATTCGCTGTACCCGAAATAACCAGGCTGCTTCCCGGAAGTTGCGTGATCGGCCCTGTCACTCCATTGGCAAAGAAGTCGCCATTGGCCAGTATATTACCAAACACAATGCCGGATGGCGGGTCTGTTACCGTGATATTTGTACCCCTGGCGACAAAAACCCCGAATTTGTTATTTAAATTACCCAATAAGATATTCCCTGTCGAGCCCGCACCATCTGATTCAAAGTTAGCGACGCCGCTTACTGTAATATTCGTTCCGGGGGTCTGTTTTATCGAACCATTACCTGAGTTTAAAATCAGACATCCTGTCGCATTTGTGGAACCTAAAATGGTTTCAGTTGTATTTGAATTGAATATGGTGATGTTTGAGCCACAACTATTTATGACGACACCCGAAAAGAAATTGTTCAGTGGATTATTCAACGTGATGTCACCCGAAACGCTGAAGTTTGCGAGGTTAGTAACAATCAAGCTGGAACCAACAGGCTGGGTTAATTGACCAGATCCTGTGATGTTCAGAACTGTCGTCTGGATTTTGGTCAGAACCAGATTGCCGGAGAAGTTCAGATCAGCCTGTTGAGCAAATAGCCCGAGTCTACCGAAACTGTTGTTAGAGTTGGTCAGAAGAATCGAAGCTACGGAGTTCATCATCGTATTACCCGTCGCCCAAATATTTGTTCCAACAGCCTGGGTAATATTGCCCCCTGTTGAGTTAACATTAAGATTGGCCGCAGAAAGATTTCCGAGCACTGATACATTTGAATTGACTAATGTGATATTTGTACCATGACTGGAAATGCAACCGCTGGAATAGAAATTATTCGTTAAATTATTCAGCGTAATATTACCATTAACACCATTTCCGCTCGACATGAAATTTGCCGTGCCTGAAATCGTCAGATTACCACCTGACTGAGTAATGACACCACCCGAAATTAAAGTAAGATTTGTTCCCAAAGTCAAGTTATTGCGAAAAATCCTGGAAGAGTTTACGATCGGTCCTGTTAGATTGTTTCCTATCGTTAGCATGCCTGCTGTGATTCGGTTTAGTTCAGATTGGGACAATCCAAGATTTAATCTTGTGTCCGTCCCATTTCCAAGATTGACACCTGATCCAAGAGTCTGGATTGTTACACTACCGGAATTCGTTGCATTTACAATTGATGCAGAAGCTATATTGATACTATTAGACGATAAGACTACAGCACTCCCGTTGGATTTGATGATACCGCGGGCAAGATCAACACCCATTGCGTCAGATGACGCTGACGTAACTGCGAGTAAGGTAATTTGACCGACACCGGTGGACATTATCTCGGAATTGAAATCAATAAAGAGACCCCTTGGATGAATTCCGGTTGCGTAGGAATTACCATTCAGGGATAGATTACCGTTAGTGGTAACAACTTTTGAATTACTAAGTAGATAAATCCCGCAACTGTTGTCAGTTCCATTAGAAATACCACCACTGATTTCCAATCGTCCTGTTCCATCAGCCGTAATATTTGAATTATTGATTATTGCTACACCTCGGCCATGAGTTGAATTGCTATCTGACAGACCTGAGATAAGAAGATTTCCAGAAGATGTAGATAATCTTGCATTGTCAACTACTACGCCTAATAAATACTGGCTGCCATTGGCACTGATGCCTGATACGTGAATATTTCCAGCACCGGTTGAATAAATATTGCTTGATGATGATACCGTAATCCCACAGGATCCATAGGAAGTTCCGTTATAGAGACCCGACAAGGCAATCGATCCATTATAGCTTATTACATCAGAGAGGCTTACGTAAATTCCACACGCACTACTACCGCCGTTCTCAACAGCACCTGAAATTACAATATCACCTGAACCAGTTGTTGAAACAATCGACGACGATTCAATCGAGACACCACGCGCAAAACCTCCTGTCGAATAAGATATTCCGCTTATAATCACCAATCCATTTACGTTAGTTATATTTGAATTCGAATCAATGCTTACACCACTCAAAAAGCCATTATTGACATGAGCAGTTATTCCCTTAATTGAAACTATTCCATTTCCAGATGTTTGTAATCTTGCATTATTCGTAAAAACTCCATACCAGGAACCACTTGTATTACCTGCCATGCCATCAATCGTGATACTACCTCCTGAACTGTTCAGATTCGCAGATAATCCATGTAAATAGACACCATGAAATGAGCCAGATTGGTAGGCCCCGCCACCATTACCGTAAAGAGCAATATCGCCTCCTACTGTATTAATGGTTTCACTAACTTCTATGTTACGCCCTTTCAATGTCACACCACCCGAACCACCAAAGACATCAATCGGACCGGTGACAGAAATACAGCTGCTGGTCGAATTTCCATTTAGAGTTAAACCTCCAGTTGATTTAATTTCAGTGACAGTCAGGTTATTCTTTTCATTAATATTTATTATTCCGCCATTCGCCATTAACAAATTAAAATCGTTATTAGAATTATTCAGCGTGATTGCATTACCGCTCGCGACAAAATTTGATGTCCCGGAAACTACTATACACGAGGACAATGACTGAATTATTGCTCCTCCAGTGGAATTGACTGTCAGGTCTGTTGCCGATATACCACCCAAACAAGTCAGATTATTGTTCAAAATTGAAATCGTCGTACCTACGATGGAAATATTCCCAACAAAATTATTAGACGTTGAATTAAGGGTTATGGAATTGCCCACCGCGTCAAGGAACGTATTGCCTGAGGCAATTATATTTGCACCGCTGGCCTGAGTAATCGGGCCACCGGTTGAGATGACTGTCAGGTTTGAAGTTTGAATTGAACCCAACTGGGTGGCAAGACCGCTGAGTATATTGATATTTGTGCCCGAAAGAATTCCATTCTGCTGAAAGCCCAGTGAGCTGTTGAAAGTCTGGCCGCCCTGCGTTGTGATGTTGCCGCCAAGCTGAATAGTTTCGCCGCTGACATCAAGACCATTAATTGCAACATTGGCCGTTCCGCCGGCCAAGTTAATCGTGCCCTGTCCTGCATTAATTGTCAGGTTCGCTGTGACGTAAGCCTTTACAATGACAACACCTGAACCACCCACTGCATTGCCGCCACCGCCGCCACCCGTATTCACCAGGCCATTGCTGTTTCCATTGCCGCCACCACCAAGGCCGCCGGTACCGAAAGTGCTAAAAGAACTCCCGCCGCCACCACCACCGCCATAATAAGTCGGTGTGCCAGTGATACTGCTGATCACGCCAATCCCGCCATTACCACCTACGTAACTAATTCCGTCTGTGCCTGGCCCACCGGCACCACCACCACCACCGCCAAAATAGTCTCCAGAGTCATCATATCCATTGCCGCCTTTAAGACCAGTGCCACCCGTGCCGGTTGTTCCTGTCTGGTTGTAAGTGGAACAGCCGCTGCCGCCGCCGCCAGTGTATCCGCTGTTGTTAGTCGATGAATAGCTGCCACCGCTGCCGCCATTTGCCGTGTAAGTTGAGCCAAAAGATGAATCGCCGCCACGCACCCCACTTGGGCCGGCGTTCCCGCCACTTCCGACGATGACACTATGAGAACCTGATAGGCTCAGCCCTGTCCACGAACTGACCTGGCCACCACCACCACCACCTGCGTTAGAGTCGGCACCGCCACCACCGCCACCGCCCACAACTAGCAGATCGACAGAAATCAGACCGGCTGGTGCAGCCCAGCTCGTGTTGCTGGTTATTGATGTAATTTCAGCTTTTCTTGATTCAATCACACCGCCCACGGTGATATTGCCACTGGTGCTGGTCAGGGAAAGGTCGCCGGTAAGTATCAGATTCGCACCATAAGTCTGATTCCCGGTTGAATTGACATTTCCTGCCAGGCTGGCATCGCCTGATACCGATAACGTGCTGAGATTGCCCGCCCCCTGTGCAAACAGGGCATTGCCAGTGACGGTTATTGCATTTCCACCACCATCGACTGCTCCGCTCACGCTGACAACCGACCCGATGAAAGTCCGATTACCACCAGTTGCAATCAGGTTACCCGTAAATGTTATTGCATTACTGGCAGTATTATTCTGAGATACAATGATATTACTGGCTGTGACTGCAAGCGAACCGGTTGACTGAATTGAGCCCAGCCTGATATTACCGGCATCTTTCACGGTAATCGAAGATCCGTTGGCCGAGAAAAGATTAAAATCATTGGAGGCATTATCAAAACTGATATTGCCCGAAGAATTAGCCTGTGTTGAACCAGAGACAACTACTATACCACTTGCCGTGATATTACCAGCAGGCCCAGTCACCACAAGATTACCTGCTGTGACATCGTTCAAAACAATTTCACCAGGCCCGGAGGAAATGATATTCACATTGCCCGTTGCCGTGGCATTGAATCTGGCAGAAGGCTCCATTATCAAGCTGTTGGCATTAACTTTAATATTGCCGCCATTCGTGCTGAAATTGCAATCGCTTAAATACAGAGCATTCTGGCTGGAATTGGATACGCTACCCGTCAGGCTGATCTGGCCATTAGCGGTCGTCAGGTTTGAAAGGC
>JBEITT010000158.1:0-7654 GCA_040374745.1 Planctomycetaceae bacterium
AATCCCCCATCAGGTTCTAGCAATATAACGACATTATCGGCTCTGGTCAAATTCAAATTTAGCTTTTATCTATCGAGTCGCATCTGGTTTCAGGTGCTTGATAGGCTCTAAGCTGATCAGCAAAAACAAGTTGGGCTGCTTGATCAGAATTTGGATCAGTTCTCAGGCAAAGCTGTCCGACGAGAGTTCATTCTCTATACTGCTCAAGACGAACACCAGATTCAAGAAAACAGAATTGATCAAGCCAGCCATGCTCGTGGCGACCCTTTCGCCAGAGAACGTCAGGTATGCGCACAACCTTGAATCCGTATTTTTTCAGAAGACGCACGGCCATCTGGTCAGGGCCCGAGAGACCATATCGCAAAAGCTGGTTTATATGGTGATAACGCACTCCATCGCAGAAGACTGCAACAGGTGCCAAACCCTCTTTGCGGATCACCATGTCGATTTCAACACCGCACTCACTCTGACCAAACTTGAAGCGGACTCCGTGGCGACGTATTGCTCTTCCCACAGATAATTCAAAATCATTGGGCAGGTTGGCTTTACGACTCCATTTTCTAGCCTCTGCCCGTAGGGTTTCCTGTTTTAGCCCGACTGGCAGATCAAGCCCTGAAAGCAGGGAACTCTGAAATAGGAGACGCATGACTTCCGGTTTCAGCCTTGAAGGCCTGAGTTCATCAAGCTGGGACCAGAATGGTTCAACTCGGCGACTTCCGCCTGTTACAGCAAGGCACCAGAGTATTTTGATATAGTCTCTTTCTTCAATCTTTCGAGACTGGCCAATTTCCAGCAGCCGATTGCAAATCGGATCGAGATTGCTGTCGTCGTGAATACCCAGTTCGGCCAAGCCTGAGAGAGTTCTTTTAATGTCTTTATAGTTCATCTGGTCAGTTGACTGGCGAAGCAAATCCAGCATCTGGAAAGTCAGCGAGTTGACCATGTGTAGAGTGCCATAACCGCGAAACAACTCAGCAATTGTGGCCGGTCGAAGCGAAAATAACACCTTCGAAAATTGGACCCTGCAGTGATTCAGCATTTCGAGGACGCCATCGTGAAACAGCTTTGAAAGCGCTGCCTGACGAATACCTTCCACAAGTGATTCAGCCGGAATATTATCGTCTGTCTTCAACAATTCGGTCATGCGCACGTAAATTGATGGCCATTTTAAATTTGCAACACGTGCCGCTTTAGCAAGCTGCAATAGATCAAAATAATTCAGGCTATGCCACTTCGACTTAAAAAAACGCTGCAGGGCGAAGTCAATTTCCTTCTCTGAAAATCCGCAGATGTTCATCTCAAGCATGATTTTGGCCATTGAGCCACTGGAATAGCCATGAAGCGAATTATCCAGAACGATCAAGACTGCTGAACGAAGTTCGGCCGACCTCAGCGGGCTTCGGTTGGACAGTTGCACAAGATATCGGAGTGCAGCAGCCGGCAATGCCATGCTCAGCCGAGAGATGGTTATAGTGGCATTTGCAATATTGAAGCGAATTTCGGGAATTCTTGTGTCACCAGGGTCTAGGAATTTGAGATGTTCCAGACCGTTTAACAGAAATGCAACAACCCCGCCAGCCGGGTGATCACTGTACGGTGATCTGAAAATCCTGATTTCAGTCGATTTTTCAGTCGGCCTGGTTTTACCCGACAGGAAACAACCCGGTCGCTCGGAAGCACTAGTCGCCTTAAGGTCAATTGTTGTACAGACATAGACGTAGGCTGGTATCGGCTCCATTGTCGGCGTCATGGAGACCGGAAAAAAACCAAGAGTGTTGAGGCCCAGACCTAACGACATTCTGAAGGCTATCTCCGAATGATGAACCTTTCGCCAGTATACATTATATCAATTAGTACTCGCTGATTCATTCTACGGTACTAATCAAGTGATTATTTCCATAATTTCATGGAAAACTGAATCAAAACAATACCCATCAATGCTCAACAAATAACACTCTAAGCTATTTTAATAAAACACCTTAAGTCAATTTTAAATTACCAGCCATGTACCTTCTTGAGGGATCAAAGAATTATTGAGCATGTCGCGAAAAAGAATTTTAAAAACTATACTAATCTAAATAAAACACGATCTCCATGATTCGGTAAACACAGGTCAATCAGGATGAACATCACAAAAGCCGTTATAACAGCGGCAGGACGAGGTGCCAGGCAATATCCTGCAGCCGATATGGTCCAGAAGGCGATGATACCGCTGGTTGACCGTGATGGTGTTACCAAGCCGGTCCTTCAGATTATCGCGGAAGAGGCGATGGATTCAGGAGTTGAAGAGATCTGTGTCGTTTCAGCCCCTGGCGATGAAACGATTTACCGACGCCAGTTTCAATCGTATGTCGAGATGCTGAGAGATGGATTTCCAGACGAATCATGGGCACTTGATCAGGCTGCACGCATCAATGAACTACAGGATCGTTTGAAATTTGCTGTTCAGGACGAACCACTTGGCTATGGCCACTCAGTTTGGTGTGCCCGTGAACGGATTGGAAATGACCCGTTTCTTTTGCTTCTGGGCGATCATCTTTATATTTCGGCCGAATCACGTCGCTGCGCTCGTCAGGTTATTGATGCGGCCAGATCGAAGAAAAGTTCCATATCGGCAGTCCAACCCACACGAGAACATCTAATTCATCAATATGGCACTGTTGCCGGCAAGCGATTGACGGATCGACCGGATCTTTATGAAGTCAGTGAGATCATTGAAAAGCCCGACCCAACTATTGCCGAGTTGCGACTCACCGTTCCCGGAATCCGGGCTGGTCACTATCTTTGCTTTTTTGGAATTCACGCTCTTTCCCCTGTGATATTTGATATTCTTGGCGAGCAGATCAATTCTCAGGCTCGGGAAAATGGCCAGTTTATGCTGACAACAGCCTTGAACAGCCTGATCGGCAGTGAACCATATCATGCCCTTGAAACTCGGGGAATCAGGCATAATCTTGGCGTGAAATATGGTGTGGTTGAAGCACAGATTGCCCTTGCCCTTGCCGGCGAGGGTCGGGAACGAATGCTTGGGTTGCTGGCCAACACATTCACCCGACTTGAACAAAATCAGACATTGGACCGTGGCTGATAATTTGCTGGAAAGTCTCTGATAATGAGCCTGACTCTCATCGATCTTCTGACCAGCAGCGACGTCCATGTTCGCAATACGCCCGCATTGTCTCTGGCACGGTCTTTAGCGCACGACGAATTGTTGGGACAGTTAGAGTCCCTTGAAGAGTTCCGACAAAAAACTGACAATCTTTACCATCGTGTCAGGTCGGCTATTTTTCTGCATGCGATCTACAGGTTCATTCTGCAGGAAAGCCCTTTCGTAAAAATTGACGGACGAATCGACCAGAAAGCTCATCAGGACCTTCTCAATCGAAAATTTGAGACGTCAATTTCTCGCTGGCTTTCACTCGCAAAAACTAACGGTCTGGATCAGACAACCGCCAGTTGCTTGGCAAGTGCCTATCAACAGACGGCCTTTGCCTCGTTGGCCGATCAGGTGCGGCGGTCAGTCAGGCAATGCCCTGGTAACAGGTGGATGTTCCGAGTCGGTTCAGCTGAAGAACATCCCCTGAAATTAAGACAGGAACTTTTGAATCGCGATTCTTCCAGTGGCCTTTACCCGATTCTGACCGAAAGAACCCCTGTGCGAATGGATTTATCGCATAGTGGCTGGTCAGACATTTTCTTTCTGGGCATGGATTACCCCGAAGGTGCCCGTGTTATCAATATTTCTGTTGATCTTGGTGTTCATGGTCGTGATAAAGAACCAGTTCCCCCGATTGAATCTCGAATCAGAGTCATAGACGAACCATTAATAAGAATCACCAGTGTCGACCTGAAAGACACCAAGGATGTGACTTCTCTTGAAGAACTTTTCAATTTTGGCAACGACTATCTGGGTCTGATAAAAGCTGGAATCATTGCCTCGGGACTGGTTCCGCCATCTCTTGAAGGTTCTGGCGTCAAGCTGGCTGATGTGCTTGCATCAGTGGTCAGGCCAGGGATGGGTATTGAAGTCGTGTGCAAGGTCAACGATATTCCAAAAGGCTCGAGGCTTGCGGTTTCGACAAATCTTCTTGCCTCAATTATTGCCCTGTTGATGCGTGCAAGCGGGCAGACTCGACAATTGACAAATGATTTAACACTTGAGGAGTCTCGCGTAGTAGTTGCCCGAGCCATTCTTGGTGAGTGGATTGGCGGATCGGGCGGTGGATGGCAGGATTCCGGCGGTGTATTTCCTGGAATCAAGATTATTCACGGAGCTCTGGCCGGGCCAGATGACCCCGAATGGCAGGTAAGCCGAGGCCGGTTATTGCCAGATCATAAACTACTGGATGAGGAAGAACTTGGGACGGAAATTTCTCTGCAACTTGCCGACAGACTGGCCAGGGGCCTCATTCTGATTCACGGCGGAATGGCACAGAATGTCGGGCCAATCCTGAATATGGTAACTGAGAAATACCTTCTGCGAAGCGAGCGGGAGTGGCAAGCCAGACAGGAAAGTCTGGACATTTTTGATCAGATCATCGACTCAATCCGTAAGGCCGATGTGAAAAAACTGGCGGGGCTGACAGATCGCCATTTCCACGGGCCTCTCAAAACCATGATTCCCTGGGTATCCAATCGATTCACCGAGTTGGTGATCGAGCGAATGAAAAATCGCTTTGGAGATAAATTCTGGGGGTTTCTGATGTTAGGCGGTATGTCGGGTGGCGGTATGGGTTTATTCGTAGACCCGGAGATTGGTCCACATATTCGTCTGGAAGTTCTTCAAATCATCAGGGAAGCCAAAACTGAACTGCATGATGCTCTGCCTTTCGCCATGGAACCGGTAGTTTACGATTTCCAGATCAACCAGAAGGGCACTTCAGCCGAGTTGTCAACCGGTGCAGAAGCCTTAATGCCCGATGCTTATTTACAGCTGGTCATTGGCGGCCTCAAGCCGGGGGCTGCGGAAATGTGGACATCAACACGCCGGGCCGAGATGTTTCAATTTGCAAGTGGAGTAAGTGGCGGAACCTCTCAGATCAACGTGTTTAGAACTCTTGTTGGTAAAATTTTCCCACTCGACAGTGTTTCGATCAGGCAAAACGCTGTTGAATGGGAAGCCCAGGCAAAAGAAATCAAAGAAAAATTTGGGTTTGACCCTATTCAACATACAAGAAATAAAGAGGATTTACTGCGAGGTCGGATCGGACTGGCAAGAAATCGACTGCCTAACTCCATCGAAATTTCGGATGTCAGCCACGAAGAAATTATTGACCTTAGAGCCATTGCTTCAGACAAGCGAGACAGGCTGTCATCAGGGCGGGTAGCTGTTGTCACGCTTGCGGCAGGTGTCGGGAGCCGATGGACAACCGGTGCCGGAGTTGTGAAAGCTATAAACCCATTTGTTTCAATAAAAGGTCGACATCGCAGTTTTCTTGACATTCACCTTGCGAAAACTCGCAGAACTCAGATGAACAGCGGCAAAACTATCCCGCATATCATCACGACAAGTTATCTGACCAAGTCAGCAATAGAGCGACATTGGGAAAAAAATAAATCGGGTTGGTCAGACATTTCTGTTTATTTCTCAGAGGGCCAGGCAATTGGTCAACGACTGATTCCGACTCGCCGTGATCTGACATTTTTATGGGAAGAAACCGCACAGGCTTTGCTTGACGAAAATAAACAGAAAGTGCGTGATGCTGGCCGAAGGGCGATTCTGGAGTGGGCGACCGCAACGGGTGAAGCCACCGACTACGTGGATAATTTGCCGGCTCAGCGATTTCATCCGCCTGGCCATTTTTATGAAATTCCCAACCTGATGACGAATGGAACTTTGGGCAATGTTCTTCGGCAGTTCCCAGATATAAACTGGCTGATGATCCATAATGTGGACACCCTTGGTGCCACTGTTTCACCAGAATTTATTGCCAAAGCTGAGAGCCTCAACTCATGTCTTAACTACGAAGTGATTGGGAAAAGAGTCGAGGACCATGGTGGCGGACTGGCCAGGGTGGGTGGTAAAGTCCGATTAATTGAAGGATTGGCCCAGCCCGACGATGAAACTGACTACAAACTGAGTTATTACAACACTTTGACTACCTGGCTGAATCTCGACAGATGGTTAGAGATTATCGGATTATCGCGTGACGATCTTATCAATGAAAATAAGGTTTTGATTGAGGAAGCAGTTCGGTCAATCGCTCAGCGTGTACCTGTTTATGTCACGATAAAAGATGTGAAAAGACGCTGGGGCTTTGGCCAGGAAGATGTTTTTCCCGTAGCACAGCTTGAGCGACTATGGGGTGACTTAAGCGGACTCGACGAAATACCATCCAACTTTTTTGTCGTCGACCGGCAACGCGGCCAACAACTTAAGGATCCGGCTCAACTGGATTCATGGGCAAATGACGGTAGTCTTGAATACATTGCTTCGCTTTGCGACTTCAAAGACTGACACTGATCTGTCGGGCCAAATTCCAGAACAAGACAGGTAGTTCTAATGTCCTCTCGATCTCAACTTGTTCTCGTCACTGGTGGAGCCGGCTTTATTGGATCGCATCTGGTCAGATGTTTACTAGATCGGGGCTACCGTGTCCGAGTGCTGGACAATCTCTCAACTGGACACATGGATAATATCACCGAAGTTATTTCTGATATTGAATTTATTGAAGCCGATGCTGCAGATTTTGAGGTGTGTCGAGAAGCGATTTCAGGTGTTGACTATGTCCTGCACCAGGCGGCTATACCTTCAGTGCCCCGCTCCGTTAAGGAACCACTTTCTAGCCATTACAGCGGCCCAACTGCCACACTTAATCTTCTGGAAAATGCCAGACTCTCTGGTACTGTAAAAAGACTTGTCTTTGCAGCTTCAAGCTCAGCTTATGGTGATACGGAGGAACTGCCAAAGCACGAGGCAATGGTGCCTAATCCACTGTCACCATACGCTGCTTCAAAACTGGCTGGCGAGATGTATGTCAGGTGTTACGGCAAAACCATGGGGCTTGACACAGTTTCTCTTCGATATTTTAACATTTTTGGACCGCGACAAGACCCTGACAGTCCTTACAGCGGGGTAATCGCCAAATTCAGTAAAGTCATGAAACAAGGTCTTCGCCCAGTTATATTTGGAGACGGAAGTCAATCTAGAGACTTCACTTACGTTGATAATGCTGTGCATGGCAACCTGCTTGCAATGATGCATTCTAAAAATCTGGAAGGTGAGGTTTTTAACATTGGAACCGGTCAGAGAATTGATCTGATACAACTTGTTAATACCCTTAACAAAATACTTGGTTCCAACCTGGAACCAATATTGGAGCCCGAGCGTAAAGGAGATGTAAAACACTCACTGGCATGTCTTTACAAATGCCAAAGCCGTCTTGGTTATTCGCCTGTTGTTAGTTTTGAGGAAGGCTTGATGCGGACTACCAATTTAAAAAATTGAAAAACAAATCGATTTTTTAGTCATAAATTGGTTGACGATTGGCACAGAGGATGCATTATTATTACTTTTAGTTCTGTGATGAGAATTCAATCATTTGAATACATTGCTCGGCTGAATCATCTCAGTCATTCTACTTTGCGGGAGTACAACATGTACAATCAAAAGATACGGAACAAGGGGTTCACACTTATTGAACTTCTTGTAGTA
>JBEITT010000206.1:0-3165 GCA_040374745.1 Planctomycetaceae bacterium
CGATTTTCGACCCTATTTCAACCAGCGACAACACGAAAATGCAGGCTGGCTCACCAAGCGAAGCGTGTGTGCCTGTCCCCTATTTTCGACACTTTTTTCAACCAGCGACAACACGAAAATGCAGGCTGGCTCACCAAGCGAAGCGTGTGTGCCTGTCCCCGATTTTCGACCACTAAGCAGCTGTGCCCGCCCCCTTTTTTCAACCAGCGACAACACGAAAATGCAGGCTGGCTCACCAAGCGAAGCGTGTGTGCCTGTCCCCGATTTTCGACCCGATTTTCGACCCTGTTTTCAACCAAAAAGCAGCTCTGCCCGCTCTGAATCACCAGACTCGCCTTGAGTTTTTTTCGATTATCTTCAGAATAATTAAAGTTCATGGATGATCTGTTCGGTGGGAAGGAGCCTGCACGGTGGTTCAACCTGTAAAAAAAATGCTGTTCCTGGCCATGGCCTTGCATGTGGCCGGTCATGCCGGCTGCCGCACAACTCGCCCCGAAGTGCCACCACCGCCAAAGTTTGCATCAGATGGCAAAAAACAGCCTGTCGGCTTTGGCTCAGGCCCGCGCAGCAGCTATATGGTCGATGCCGCCAACCAGATTGCTCCCGGCATCTCGACCCCCAGCCAGTCTCAAACCAGCATTGCCAATCGCAATGAATTCGCCACCCCAAGCAATAATAACACTGACAGCATCCTCCTGGCTGATCCCGCCCGAACCAGTTCAGCAGCAAGCACTTCTGGCCTGCCAAAGCTGGGCGGAATCATGAAGGGGCTGGGCAATGGCAGTGCATCTCGCAGCGATTCGTCCATCCAGCGAGCCTCAACCGACCAGCCGAACCCCGCACAGCCGCTCGACCCGCCCATCACCTTGCCTCCGCCGCCGCTGGTGCCACCACCCACCGCCATTGCTCCTCCAACAACCCTTCCCCCAGGCCGGGCAAGCACTTCCGACAATGCTCCGCCAGCTCTGCCAGGCAATCCGGCCATCCCGCCACTGGTGCCGGAATCAAGCCCCTGATGTCATCTGAAGTGCCTGAATCTCAAAAAGATAGCAATAAACCTTCAGCGGCTGAAGTGGCGGCCAGGGTCAGCCCTGAAATCATCTGGGAAGATGAGTCGCTCGCCGTTGTCTTCAAACCCGCCAGCTGGCTCACCGTGCCCGGCCTGCCCGGCACCATCACCGCCCGCGACCCTTCCGTGCAGGCCTGGCTGGCCGATCGCTGGAAACCCGCCGACGGCAGCCCGCCCTTCGTCGGCACGGTGCATCGGCTTGACAGGCCCGTTTCCGGCGTCATGGTCTGGGCACGTAACCCCCGTGCAGCACGCCGCTTATCTGAGCAATTCGCCAAGGGTAAGGTCATTAAGCAATATTGGGCCGTCGTTCAGGGCGGGCCAACGGCCAATTCAGGAACCTGGGAAGACTGGCTGATCATCAACCGGCAAAATGGCATCAATGTCGTCAGCAGGTGCAGCCCGGGTGCACCCGGCGGCCAGACCGCCCGCACCGACTGGCAAAAGCTGGCAAGCCCGAACCTGCAAGATGGCCTGAACTGGCTTTCACTCTGGCCCAAAACCGGTCGAATGCATCAGTTACGCGTCCAATCAGCCGGGCGGGGCTGGCCCATCGTCGGCGACATTGGCTATGGCACCGCCTCTGATCATTGGTCGCATCACTGGAAAATGGCCCTGCATGCACGCTCGCTCACCTTCGCGCATCCAGAAACACAGCAGAGATTTCTGGCAGAAGCCGCGGTTGAAGAACACTGGCGGTCGCTGGGCAACGAGCCACAATGGTTCATGCCCGAGGCCAGATTTGCCGTCAAAAAATTGTGAAACTTTTCACATTCAGTTCGCCCTAACCCGCATGCATCACATGTTTTCACCAGGTGTCATGGCAAATCCCAAAATTCAAATCAGTTTATCCGATACTTTCCGAAAATTCGTAATTAGCGTCTAACTCTCATCAAATACATTGCTTAACTGATTTCCCCAAAAAAAATCCATTGACATTCCTGTGATTCTTTCAAACTTTTTGGCCGCTGCTGCGTATAAATTTCAGACCGGGTGAAAACCTGGTGGAATAGGGCGCATAATTGTCAAGGTCAGACCTGATAATTTTGACCCTCTCCACAGAAGCGGGGTGCAATGTCTGTTGCCGGTATCGCCCTCAGGCGATGATTCCATCAAGCCGGCAGGATTTTATCCACGAACTGATCCATCCATTTTTCGGCAGATCAGCACCCCGGTGGAGCAATGATTCGGCACCTTAGTGTTCGGAACCGGGAGGAAAGTCAGATGATACGCAAAGATTCGATGCAGAAGCTGCATCAGCGGCTGACAACCCGCCGCGATGCGCTTCGAAAAGCGTTGGCGGGCGACCTGCACAGCCTGCGTGAAGTGGCAGCCCGCGACTTTGTCGGCGACACAGTCGATGCTGCTGTTGACGCAGTCAACGAAGAAATCAACACCCAGCTTGTGGAAATCGAAAGCCGCGAACTGGAACAGATCGAGCATGCTCTTGAGATGATGGCCCGAGGCAACTACGGCCGATGCGAAGACTGCGGCGGCAAAATTGCTGTGGAACGGCTTAATGCCCTGCCCTACACCAATTGCTGCATCGATTGTGCCCGTGCTGCCGAAAAGCGTGGCACCTATGGCATGCCAAGGCCAAGGTTTACGCCCAATCGCTGGAATTCGGTTCGCGACTCCGGCAACACCGAAAGCCGCCTGAATCTCAGCGATATGGAAGTCGATCTCTCCGAGTCCGGCAGATGATCGGCCCGCCCAGTCATAAAACCCTCAAAAGCCACTCCACTGAGAGTGGCTTTTTTCATTTTGTTGTTCCGCCCATAACAAGCCGCAAGTATCATTGCCGGCAACAGATATGAATATATTTTCATGAACAGGTTTAAACGACAAAAAGGCCCCCACTCACGCTTCAGGCTCGTGAAGCCGCCAATATGATAATACAACTGTCATCTGAACCGGCCGATTAGCCAATGTCGATAATCAATAATGACTCATGTCTCGCAGCAAATGCGCCTGTCTGACCTTTTCCCTGAACAAATGATCGAATCCTTTGGCTTTCGACAACTGCCATTGCCATAAGAATATTTTTGATTAATATAGCCGAATCAGGCTGATATAGTCTGATTCAACCGATTCTC
>JBEITT010000183.1:0-4676 GCA_040374745.1 Planctomycetaceae bacterium
AACTTTTTGGCATTCGTACACCTTGCTGCAATCATGACATTGCTAAGGTAGATCGGCCTTGTTTGCTTAAATCCCCTATGTTTTGTCCACACGACCTAATAACTTAGCAGAAATAAGCATGTTTCCTGAGAGGTCTGTTGAAAAAAAACAACACGGTTTTGATGTAAACATCTGTTCACATAACAGAACCCGAGCCGGTCTGACAATGATGCATCCTGATTTTGCAAAATCAATTTCGCCGGTATCTGGCCGGTTTAATACAAAGAATTCGATAATGTTCTGCTGTAATTTCAGTAGATTCTGAAGAAGGGCCTTGCTACGGCTTTGTGGCTCGGCTTCAAGTTAATCCGCATCTCATAAAACCTGCGGGCAGAAACGCTATCAGAGTATAATAATTGCATTATCATGGGTGCACGCAATGCAGAACCGTCCTGCAATTCATTCAGAACAAGCATTTGCTTGCCGATGAGTGCTGCCAGATGGTAACTCTGGTCTGATTTTTCGCACTTCGATCCATCATTGGCGACGATAGAAGGATCAAGGCTGTTGCGAAATCTTCACCAATGACAAACATGATTACATTGACGATTGTCGATTTCCCATTCGAGCCATCACAGAACAGGATTGGCAAAAAAAGATGCCCGATGAACCCGGTTGGAAGTCAAAACTCTGACCATTGCAGAGAAGCTCAAGAAACGCAAAGACCTGATTGATAGAGCCGTTGATCTCGAAAGTTCAATCAAAGTGACATTTGGTGTGGTCAATCAGGGTCTGAATGATTCAAGCCGGCTGCTTTGCGCCCGTCGATCAGGTCAACTCGCATCAGAATCGCTGGATTCGTACATCAATCGCAACCTGCAGGGCGTGAACCGATCTAACGCCGCCTATCGGAATTTCAAAAAGGCAACCGTCCTCCGCACGCAGCTCAAATCATGCCTCAGCCAGATAGACGACCTGAACGATGGACTTGGCTTTCCAAGAAGTGATTTCAGTCATCATTCTAGAGAAGATTTGAAGCAGAAACCGACGGATCCATCCCCCTGAAACTCATTCATGAAATCAGCATAATCGGCATTTAATTTCAGATTTTTTCTTCTGCTATTGCTGGCGAAATCTTTTGTATTCCACGTCTGTACTATCATCCTGTTATCGTGCTTCTTCCCGAATTCTCTTCACAACATCGGTTTATGTATAAAATAAATGGGTATTTGGCCTTTAAAACTGATGTTCCTCATGTGTTTAATTTTACATTTGTAATTAATTAATTCACCAGGCACTTTAGCAAAGCATCTCTGGAATCAAGATAGTCATGAATCACAATTTCTGCGACGAGATCATCCGGAAGGTCGTTCAACTGTCTTCGGCTGTTAATCGACATCAGGATGCTTGTCGCACCTTTTTCAATCGCAATTTCAACAACCGAAACAGGATTGAAGATCGGCTCGATGGAACCACCAAGGTTCATTCCGCCTGAAAGAACTCTCCCAGGAACGCTGGCACAATTTTATCCTGGTTTATTCCCCAATGCTTAGGTTCTGAATTCGAGAAAGTCATCCGGAAACCAGGCATAAGAGAGATTCTTCAGGATTGCCTGCAGATCATCTTTACGGGCTTACCGGAGTTTGAACGGGGATCGACTTTCTATCAGTTGGAAGAATTGGATTTCGACTTTAAGACAGCGTGACAAGGCGAAAGTCAGTTTAAGCATGAAGAAGAAGTCGGGAGGTTTGACTAAAGCACACGTTAATCAATAAATAAAGGTTTTTTTTGGCCATTTCTTCAGAATAGGCTAAGACCCCATTGAGGGATTTCCCAGGAAAAATTCACGCTTTATCTTGGCCTTTCGAGTTCGTTCAACATCCTGAGGTGTGAGAGCTGGAATTTCTCCGGCAATAGAGTAAATGGAATCCATAACGATATTTCTGACTCCGTTGCCAGACTGAAATTCTCTGACAGAGATTTTCCTACGTTCGATTGGTAAGAATTTGACTTCTTGATAACAAGATCGTATTTTATCAATTCGTCAACCATGAATTGATCATGATCTTTTCGTGAGTGATATATCGTACATCCCAGGAAGGCTCTAAATCCTGCGTGTGGATAACAATACATGAGAGTTGCAGAATTGCAGCGAATCGACAACCATGTCCCAGATGCATATGAGAATATCGTAATATCATAACTTGTCTGACTTTCCAACTTGTGAAAGTCGACACTGATTTACTCTCGAGTGAAATTTTGGCCTTGTATAAGAATACGCCCATCAGCGTCGTGAACCCTAAGGATATCGTTCTGACGTATCGGACCTAAAGTCAATCTAAAACAACCGTTCCAGCTCGCGTTTCATGTCGGTAAGACATGGTCTGGTGGAGATTGTTTACCCACCAGCATCGACGGCCCAAACTCAACACACACTGATTTCGCAGATTCAAACAACCGGAGTTCTCCATCATGCCCAGGCCTTTTTCGTTCATCGCTTCGCTTCTGGCTGCTCGCACTATTGCCCGGGCCAACCGTAAAGCCGAACAAAATCGCCGAGGCAAGCAATTTCTCCGAAGTGCGATGCTGGACTTGCTCGAAGAGCGTCAACTGCTTGCCACTTATTATGTTGACAACTTTTCTGATGCCATTGCCAACTCCACCGCCTCAAATGGCACCCTGCGTTGGGCGATTAGCCAGGCCAATACAAACCCTGGCAACGACATCATCAATTTTTCAGGTTCCTGGCCGCAGACGATCACCCTGACAGCCGCTAATGGTCCTTTGAATGTCTATGACAGCTCAGGCGGCAGTCTCACGATCAACGGGCCCGGTCAGGCTAATTTGACTATTTCCGGTGGCAATGTCACCGGCATTTTTTATATCCAGACCCCCACGACGATTGATAATCTTTCAATATTGTATTGAAACGGTGCGTCTTTGCCCAATGGCGGCGCAATTTATAATTACAACACCACGCTCACGATTAACAATTCCACGCTGTCGAATAGTACGTCAACTAGTGGCGGTGCAATTTATAACGATGGTGGCCCGGGCAAGGCCACGCTCACGATTAATAATTCCACGCTGGCTTTTAACACCGCGTCAACACGTGGTGGTGCAGTGTATAACTATGGGGCTAATTCAGGCAATGCCACGTTGACGATCAGCAACTCTACGCTGACGGATAATATCTCGAACATCCTTGCCGGTGCTATTTATAACGATGGCGCTGCTGGTAACGCCACGCTGACTGTTATCAAATCAACACTGGCATTCAATCGAAGTTCAGGATCTGGTGGCGCAATCGTAACGGATGGTGATTCCAGCGGCTTTGCAAGGCTTGCGGTCAGCACATCGACATTGGCCAATAATTCAGTCACTACAGCAGCAGGGACTGGCGGTGCGATTTACACCACGGGAACCACATCGATTCAAATTGATAATTCAACCCTGGCTTTCAATAACGCTGTACAGGGTGGTGCATATTTCGAAAATTCTTTTGGGGCTACCACAGATATTAATAATTCCATTATAGCTAATAATACAGCTCCCCTTAACCCGGATCTATATGGTCAGGTTAATAATTCCAATTATACGCTTTATTCATCAAACATTTCTGCTAGTGTTACTGCCGATCTCAATTCCCTTTACGACACTGATCCGCTCTTGGGCACGCTGGGCAATTATGGTGGCCCGACCCAGACCATTCCGATTCTGTTTGGCAGCCCAGCCATTAACGGTGGCTATAACGTGATTGGCACCACCGACCAGCGTGGTATTACCTACACAGCCAACAACATCGGCTCTTATGCCACCGTTTCCGAGTCGGCCTGTACTGTTGTTAGCACCACGCAGGATATCATTAACCCGATTGATAATCTGATTTCCCTGCGCGAAGCCATTACCTATGCCGGCACGCTGGGCGGTTCGAACAAGACAATTACTTTTGATTCCAATCTGACCAGTTCAGGCGATGCCACGATTACACTCAATAGCAACACGGCCAATGGATATGGTCCGCTTGTCGTCAATATGGCTCCCAACCTGACAATTCAGGGGCCTACACTTGGTAATTCGATTACGGTCAGCGGCGGTAATGCGACGGGTATTTTTTATATTCAGTCCAGAACGACGATTAATAATCTTTCGATTCGATATGGCAACGAAGCCAATCTGCCCTTTGGCGGCGCGATTTATAATTATTTCTCGATACTGACAATCAATAATTCCACGCTGGCGAATAATACCGGTAGCTATGGCGGGGCTGTTTATAATTTTGGGTCATTCGGGAGCGCCTCGCTGACGATTAATAATACAACAATCGCTTAGAATTATGCTTCCGGCAGTGGCGGAGCTGTATTTAATGATGGAGCCGGAGCCGGAAGCAATGCCGGAGTCACAATTAACTCTTCCACCCTCGCTTTTAACAGGGCCACCTACGGCGGGGCAGTATATAATGCCGGGTTAAGTTCCGGCAATGCTCAATTGACAATCAATACTTCAACGCTGGCAAATAATACGGGTACAAGCTATGGTGGGGCGATTAATGACGATGCAACCGCCGGTAATACGACGGTAACTCTATTAAGTACGACCGTTGCATACAACAATGCATCAGCAGGTGGTGGTTTGTATAGAACTAACAGTAATGGCAGTCTGTTATTTTATAACTCAATCATAGCGAATAACACAGC
>JBEITT010000024.1:0-53429 GCA_040374745.1 Planctomycetaceae bacterium
AAGAAATTCAATTGGGACAGGATTCGCCGCAACAAATGAAATCACGCTGGTCCCGTATTTGTTCTATCTGCCATTTCCTCCTCTGGCCACAGGCTCAGGCCCATCTTCTCTCCCTCTATCCAAAGGTAAGGGCAAGGGGTCTTCTCTGTCCATGTTCCAGTATTGATAAACCTGATTCCATTTTCAAAAGCATCTTCCATTTTGTGGGTATGGCCACACGTCACCGCCTTAAAGCCTCGCCGCCGGGCTTCGGCCAGGGCCCGGTTTTTTACAATAACTGAATTACGCTGAAATTTCTTTGATAGTCGTCTGATCAGCCGGGCCAGGTTCAGTGGCACGACCCGTGAAATCAGCCTGAACAACGCCGAAAAGAAATTCGTGACGATTGGATGATCAGAAACCACCGCGTCGAACTGGTCGCCATGCAGAATCCATAGTTTGATTTTGCCGTTATCAAAAACATATTCATCCAGAATTTCCACACCAACAATATGGCTGATGATTCCTGCCGGGCCATCGTGGTTGCCGCGCATCCAGATCACTCTAAAATCCTGCCTGTCAGTATTCCGCCTGATAATCCGCAGGCAATTGAAATGATGTCGTTTTAATCTCTTGAAATTGAGATCGTCAAAAATATCGCCGTTAATAATCAGGGCTTTTGAATTATCAACCACCCAGTCCAGAAACCGCTCAAGCTCTGCCGCCTGACACACTTCCGCACCAAGATGCAGATCGCTGATGACAACGCAGTCCAGCAATGCCGAACGCGTCTTGCCAATAAGGTCAATGTCAGGGTCACCAATACGCATTTACAGCCGATGTCTCATGTCGTCATATCTCAGACTAGCCCGCGATAACGGGTTAACGATAACCCGTCGCGAAAGAAACCGAGTTCGGTTAGATCCTTTGCCCATAATGACTTGGCAGAGGCTTCGCCGTCAATACTTTCAATGGTCCATTTTGTTGAATAATTCGTGAAGTTTCGAACTAGATAATACAACGAATCGCGTTTCACTTCATCACTGCCATGGGGCAGCAGCGTCAGTTTCTGGCCTCTTTCCTGAATAATCCAAACGGGCCGTCCCTCTGAAAATACAATTGAATTACCGGCAATACGCGGAAGTCTTGCCCGACCACCTTCCAGCAACGGTAAATCCAGGGGTGCCGATGCCCCGTAGAGATTGAGTGGATCTACTGCCGAAATGAAATAAAACTTTTTCCTTTCTGAGTTGCCACCTGCATTTGTTACCCCCAGGGCAAGATCATTAAGAGTCTGTTCATCAGTAAATTGTAATCCTGACAGCCCTTCAACAAAATAGCCACGCCTCAGTTCGCCCCGCCATTCAGCCGACTCCAGCCACTGCGAAAAACCGGGCCAGTCAAGCCCTCTTGCCGCAAATTTCACCGTTTCGCGACAAACAATTCCATAACGGGCAATTAAAAGTGCTGCCCACGCTGCATAATAATCGTCGTCCGATACGGCTTCACGTTTTTCAGTCAATCGCCACTTTCCTTCCAACGCTACGTCAACAGAATCGCGTGAAGCCTTGCCATGACCCCTTCCACCGCCACCCACTCCCTGGCTTATCAGCAGTTGGCGAAACTTATTTACTTTTCGCTGAGACGGTCGCTCTATTTTTCCTCTTCCTGTTGAGATACTTCCCGAATCAGCCTTGCTTGAAAACCAGCGTGATAGAAATGCAACTCGTTCATTGGTTATCAAATCGTGCCGCAGACTTGATTTCATCGTTTCTTTGACTGTTCTGATCGGGAGATTCAGTCGCCGGGCAAGTTCGTTTGATTGACTGGGGTTTAGGCTTAAAGCACTTATTAATTGCTTCAAATTTATTTCTTCTATATCTTCAGACTGATAGTTTCGCGCTGCGCAGTCAATAAATGCCCGATTCCAGAATAAAACTTCCGGGTTATCGCTCAATTCATTATTATCAGGAGATAATTTCCATTGCCAATCGCCAAGTGCCATTAACCGATCAATTTCAATGAGTTGAAACCCATTCAGGCGAAAACTGATGATCTCCTCTTCCCACTCTCTCAGTGGTGCTGCCCATCCCTGAAATGACATTAATAATGCGGCAAGCTGATTCAGCCGATTGGTAGATATGGCATTTTCCGCCTGACCATGCCTGTTCATCACCCACTCGGCCCATGCCTCGGGCGTTATTGCCTTAATTTCGCGCCGACGTTCGGCCAGACTTGAACCCAGTAAATCTCTTAAATTTCTTGCATCCACCCAGCGTGCTGGTTGACCAGTCTCAATCGACTTCGGCAATCGCACAAATCCTCCTGATTCTGTCCACCGGCCAAGCCAATCCGCTGCGACTGCCGTTTCAATCGGATAACGGTCTGTAATATCACTTAATGAAATCAGTGTCCGAGACTTCACAAATCGCGATAAAACATAATCAAGGGCCTGTGCTCTTTTTGTCTCATCAACTTGCACTTTTCCTTTGGCGAAACCATCTGGAAATGCAACCCGGTAATGTTCCAACTCTTCAGATGCAATCCATATTGAATTCATTTCAAATATTTTTATTGCAAGATCCCGAGCCTTTAATTCTTCAAGGAAAATGGAATTTTCCGGCGTAACCTCGCCTGTTGTCAAATCTCCCAGCCTTCCCAGTCTTTCGGCCATTTCTTCGGCCGACCTAGCCGGCATCAGCCACTGGTCTGCTTTTCGTGCCGCAATCTTCTCTATTGCCCTTGAATTGAGCAGTTCATCAAGCACTTCGCCGGGCGCAGGCTCGGCCACAGAATTTTTCACGCGGGATTCACGCTGTTTCTGCGGATCATCCCACTCATAAAGAAATTTTCGCTCAAACCGGTTCATTAAATCTGCAGCAAATGGGCTCGCCGATTCGCCCTTGTGTTTCACAACCCGGATTCGCCCATCACGAATATCAGTTAAAATTCTTTTCAGTAATTCCAGGTCCAGATCCTGCGACAAACACTCACGATAGCATTCCAAAACAATCGGAAAATCGGGCATCTGTCTGACTACCTGCAGCAAATCCTTCGCCCGCAGCCTTTGCAGCCAAAGCGGTGTGCGTTTTCCAGGGTCGGGCCGCGGCAGCAGCATTGCTCTGGCTGCATTCTGGCGAAACCTTAGACCAAAAAGGGCACTGTCGGCAAGTTCGCATTTAAGTCGTTCTGCAGCTTCTTCAAATGTCAGATCGTCCAGTAGATCCAGCGGTGCCCCGTCGTCTGAATCGCGTGGTAATCTCATAATCAAACCATCGTCACAATGCTGAGAGGCTGGGCGAAATCCCAGCCTCTCAAAAAGTCTCGATTGCAGCACGATTTTCAGTGCCTGATGAACCCGCCCGCCCCAGGGGCTCATCACGGCAAGTGCAATCTCGCCGGTCGGGTCTGCAAAGGCTTCCACGATGATCGTGAGGTCATCAGGCGTCGCCCCGGACAGACGCTTCTGGCGTCGCACAAATCGAGCCAGATCATCGGCTGATTGCTCATCCAGGCAGCAAGTTTCCATTAATTCATGCCTGATTGCTTTCGCATCATCGTTCGCCGCAATTCTGCGAACCAGTCCGCCGATTGCTGCTCCAAGCGTTGCCGACCTCCTTGATTCCTCGCCTCGCCAGAATGGCATGACAATCATCTCTCCAGAACCTGAGGGCGAAACTACTACCTTGTCCGAATCTATCCGATCGATTCGCCAGGTACTGCTGCCCAGCCGAAAACACTCGCCCGCCCGGCGTTCCAGCACAAATTCCTCATCAAGCGATCCCAGTGTCGGGCCACCATCGCCCAGCTTCACTGGGTATTGACCGGTGTCAGGTATAGCTCCTCCACCTGTCAAAGCAAGTGAAGCTGTGCCTGGCAGGGCAATCAGCTCATCTCTCAGGCGATCCCAATAAATCCGGGCTTTCAGGTCGCGGATGGCATCCACCCTGAATCGCCCCGCCAGCATCTCTAGAACTGCTTCAAAAGCCTTTTCAGAAAGATTCTGATAAGGATATGATGAACGAAACAGGGCAAACAATTGTCGGGGCTTCCAGGGCCGCACTGCCACGCACGCCACTACCTGCTGGGCCAGCATATCGATGCAATTCTGCGGTATGGCCAGTGGCTCTACCGCCGATCGGCTCATTGCCTCAACAAGGGCCGCCAGTTCCAGTAAATCGGCATTTGTCCTGGCAAAAAATCGACCCTTACTCACGGCCCCCACCGTGTGCCCGGCCCGCCCCACTCGCTGCAGGCCTCGGGCCACCTCTCCCGGCGAACCAACCTGACACACCAGATCAACCGCCCCCATATCAATGCCCATTTCCAGCGAGGCAGTGCTGATCACGCCTCGCAGTTGCCCATCCTTCAGCATTGATTCAGTCATCCGCCGCCGCTCAAGACTGATCGACCCATGGTGCGCATGAACCAGGCATGATGCAGCCTCATCAACTGCAAGTTTCTCGTTATCCTCTTTCTCAGCTTTGTCTTCCGAAACAACACCGGCGTTATCACTCTTAATCTTGTTTTCTGCCGAAATATCGTTTAGGTGGGCGGCCAGTCGTTCGACAAGATAGCGATTGTTGGCAAAGACTAAAGTCGATTGATGTCCTTCAATCAGGGCCAGTATTTCTTTTTCAAGACTTGGCCAGATGGTTCGAGGCTGGCCTGGGTCAGCATCAACTTCCGCCCGGCTCACCCTTAAATCCCATGCCTTGGGAATTTCTGATCTTACAATGGAAACAGGCCTTGGTTCAAATTCAGCCGTCTGTCCATCAGCCGATTTTCTCTCCGCCTTTTTTTTCGGGTCAACCTGCCTGAACCCGCCCAGAAATGTTGCAGCGTCCTGCACGGGGTTGACTGTCGCCGTCAGTCCGATTCGAACGGGTTCCCGGCCAAGCTCATTCACCAGTCTTTCCAGTAGAATAGCAAGAAAAGTGCCGCGTTTCTGACCGGCAAGGGCATGAAGTTCATCGATAATCACATATTTCACCGTGTTGAGCATACTACGGGCCCGGCCGCCAAGTATCAGGTGCAGCGATTCGGGCGTGGTAATCAGCACATGCGGCGGCCGCCTGATCTGGGCCTGTCGGTCGCTGGTTGAAGTGTCGCCCGTGCGAACAGCAGTTTTAATTTCCGGCAATTTAATTCCGTATTGATCGGCACGTGCGGCCACCCCTGCAATCGGCCGGTCCAGATTTCGATGAATATCTTCGTTAAGTGCCTTCAGAGGCGAAATATATAGAATCTGTACACCTTCGCCAGGATTCGGCTGTCGCCAGAGTGAATCAAGCCCGGCGAGAAAGGCGGCAAGAGTCTTGCCCGAGCCTGTGGGGGCGACAATCAGCGTGTTTTTGCCGGCTTGAATCAGCGGCCAGCCCCTGGCCTGGGCGTCGGTCGGCAAGCCGACGCAATCGCGAAACCACTCGGAGACCACTGGTAGAAAAAGCGAAATCGGGCTTTCGTCTTTACCTGAAAGCGGCAGTTTTGCTGCTGAATCTTGCTTTTTGGATCGGGGCCGTGCCATGGCTTTGGGCGTTTCTCAAAACTCGCCGGGTTTGCGTTCTCTTACCCTGACATATCGAACACAGGGCAGGGCAGTTGCAAATCTCTATGTCATATTAGACCAAAAAGCATGGGCATGCAGCGAGTTGGAAGGATTGGCCGATTGAGACCGTTGAATTATGGGCGATCGTCAAGTCATAATGATCTATCTGATTCGTCGGCAAATCGAATAAAGCCATCAGGCCGGATTCATCGCACACATGATACAAGTCAACGAGCTGGTAAAGACGTTTGATGATTACAAACGTGGTCCGGTTGCGGCGGTGAACGGCGTTTCATTCGAATGCCGACCGGGTGAGATTTTCGGCTTGCTTGGCCCGAATGGGGCAGGCAAGACCACGACTCTTCGCATCCTTTCAACGGTGCTGAAGCCCACTTCAGGCTCAGCTCTGATTGCGGGTCATGATGTCGTGAAAAACCCGCAGCAGGTTCGTGAAAACATTGGCTTTATGTCTAATGCCACAGCCATTTACGACCGCCTGACCGCCTGGGAAATCGTTGAGTTTTTCGGCCGGCTTAATGGCATGAAAAAAGTGCCTCTGAAAGCACGGATGGAAGAAATATTCGACTGGCTTCAAATGAATTCGTTTCGGGAAGTGCTGGGCGCCAAGCTCTCGACCGGAATGAAACAGAAGGTCTCCATCGCCAGGACAATTGTCCACGACCCGCCCGTGCTGATTTTTGACGAGCCGACCAGCGGGCTTGATGTGCTTGTGGCCCGGGTGCTGCTTGAAAAAATTCGCGAACTGAAAAATCTGGGCAAGACAATAATTCTCTCAACCCATTCCATGCATGAAGTTATGCGGCTGTGTCAGCGGGTGGCGATTATCCATCGTGGTGAACTTCAGGCGATCGGGACCATTGACGAACTTCTGACCACACATCACCAGCCTGACCTTGAGGAACTTTTTTTTCATCTGGTTGATCAGGCCGATGCCAGGGCCGCCGAAGCGGAGGCAACTCAGCCATGTTCAAATTGATTCGCCCAGGCGTTGTTGCCGCCATTTATCGCCGCGAACTGCTTGATGTTCTACGCGACCGCCGAACCATTTTCATGATGATCATTTTCCCGGTCGTGCTCTATCCGCTCATTGGCTATGTGCTTGTAAATCTGGCCATGACCATTCAGGAAAAGAAGCGGCTTGTGGTCATTATTAATGCCGAGGCCCTGCCCAAAGAGCCCGCCCTTCTTGCTCCCGGGGGCAACAGGTTCGCCCCGAATCTCTTCACCCGCAGCCCGCAGGACGCCAACCTGCTTGATGTGAACCAGGCCATGAAAGATTCCCCCTGGGCCGACCAGTCTCAGCGTGATCGACTGCTGCGCGACCGCATTGCCGACCTTGTTGTCATTGTGCCCGATGATCTGACTGCCCAGATTGCGGCCGGTAAGGCCGGTAATCTTGAATATGTTTATAACTCGGCCGACGATCAGGGACAAATGACTTTTAACAAAGTTCAGAATGTGGTTGACAACTGGAAACAACTACTTTTGAACAAGCGACTTCTGGCCGATGCCAAATCAACAGAATACACACAGCCTGTGAAGGAACAGGTGCGCGACATTGCCACCAGGAAAGAAAGCAGTGCCATTGTCTGGTCGAGAATCGTTCCATTTATTCTTGTACTGATGAGCCTGACCGGTGCTTTTTATCCGGCAATCGACTTGTGTGCCGGCGAAAAAGAACGCGGCACCATGGAAACATTGCTGATCAGCCCCGCCCGCCGGGCTGAAATTGTCTCGGCCAAATTCTTCACCGTGCTGACAAGCAGCCTCGTCACCGCTGCCATGAATCTCCTCTCCATTACAATAACCGGCTGGAAATTGTTGTCAGACCTCTCCTCGTCGGCCTCGGGTGGCGGCCCAAATTCTGCGTTGATGTCATCAATCTCGCTGCCTTCCGGCTGGATCATGCTCATCGTTTTCCTGATGCTGGTGCCCATTGCCGCATTTCTCAGTTCCATCTGCCTGGCTCTGGCCGTCATGGCCAAGAGCATGAAGGAAGGTCAATATTACCTGACACCTGTCTTCATGATCGCATTTCCTCTCACCTATATGACGCTTGTGCCAGGTGTCGAGCTTTCACCTGTCTATTCGCTGCTTCCGCTCACGGGCACTTGCCTTTTGCTGAAAACGCTGCTTGCTGGCCGGCTTGATCAGGCATTGCCCTATATGCTGCCTGTGCTTCTGCCAACACTTGCCTATACATGGATGGCGCTGCGATGGGCCGTTGTTCAATTTGAAAGTGAATCAGTGCTGTTTCGTGAAGCCGAGCGGTTTGATCTAAAAAGCTGGGTTGTCTGGAATATTCGTAACAAGGCTGAAAAACCATCGGCCGATCAGGCCACCCTTGGTTTTGTGCTCATGCTTCTTGCCGGCTGGTTTATCGCCCCGCTGATCGCTCAGATTGTCGGCACAGTTGATGGTGTCTCGACAGTAACGGTCATTCTCACGCAAATCATTGTGATTGGTCTTCCCTCGTTTATCCTGGCTTTGCTGCTTTGTCGGAATCCGCTGAAAGTCCTTGGCCTGAATTCACCCAATGACAAACGATACCTCTGGCTCGGCTTAATTCTGCCATTGGTGCTTCACCCCAGTGTTTCCATCGTTTATCAACTGGTTGAAACTTACATGCCCATGGCTGAGCCGATCAAAAAGCTCTTCGGCGGTCTGCTGGTTGATACGCCCATCTTGCTCAGCGTGGTCACGGTGGCGATTGTTCCCGGTTTCTGCGAAGAACTAGCCTTCAGAGGCTGGGTGCTTGCCGGCTTTCGTTCAGCGAACCGGCCGACAACTGCCATTTTGATTTCATCAGTGCTTTTTGGTGTGATGCACGTTCTTTTAAGTGCCTATCAACAGTTTTTCCATGCCACTCTTCTGGGCATTGTGCTGGGCATACTGGCTGTGCGCAGTGGCAGCCTCTGGCCAGGTGTCGTCATGCACATCACCAATAATGCCCTGACAGTGCTTCTGGGAGCCTGGGCCGCCAATTCGCCAACATCGGCAGGCCTTCTCTTCTCTGATACCAAGTCTCTGGTTTATCACCGTTTTGTTTTAGTTCTTTCGGCGGTGCTGGCTTTTGTGCTGATCCGATGGACACTGAAATTGCCATCTGCAGAAAATTCAGCCAATTCGGCCGATCAATCAGCCGACTCGCGGCCGATCTCTGGCGGAGTGCTGGCCCAGTGAGCGGGCAGGGCACGGTCCTCACGATCGCCGCCCGCTGGCTCTTCCCGGTGGAAGGCGACCCTGTCGCCAATGCCTGTATTGATTTTCGTCATGGAGAAATTCTCTCCATCGGCCCCCGAGAGGGGCGAATGATCGATCTCGATTTCGGTAACGCCGCTATCACACCCGGTTTTGTAAACGCACACTGCCACCTGGAACTGGCACCGCTTGATCACGATCACTGGAAGTTGACCGACACGCCGGAAGATGAACTCGAATGGCTGCGTCGAGTGGTCAAGCAACGTTGGATGACCGACCCGGAAAGCTATGCTGAGAATGCCGGAATTCATTGTCATGAATTGATAAGGAGCGGCACGACGCTTGTAGCTGACATCACCACCGCTGGTGCCAGTGGCCCGGCCCTGGTTGATGCCCCGATTCGAAGCGTGATTTTCGCCGAAGTCATCGGCCTGAAGCGAATGCGTGCCCTGACCATGAACGAAGCGGCATGGGCCTGGATCAATACCGTTGACCCCGCCCTGAAACGCGATCGCCCCGCCGATGGCAGCTTTCGCCAGCGAATCGGCATTTCACCCCACGCACCTTATTCCACTGCCGGCTGGCTCTATCATCAGTCAGTCACCTCGGGTCTGCCGCTCACAACCCATCTGGCTGAGATGCCTTCTGAAGAAGAGCTGTTGCGCGATGGCACCGGCCCGCTTCGCACATTTCTTGACGACCTCGGCGCCTGGCCCGACGATGACGAATGGGCCCCGCTGGGCCCCACACCGCTCGACTACATTCGTCATCGTGAGCTTCGAAATGCCGACTGGCTTCTTGCTCATTGCAATTATCTGTCAGACCAAGACCTCTGGCAACTGTCGCCGGCTGCCCTGAAAAACGACCAGCGTGTGGCTGTGGCCTATTGCCCGCGGACCAGTCACCGCTTCGGACACTCAAAAAACCCTTACCGCAAACTGCTTGAAAGGGGCACGATCGTCTGCCTGGGCACCGATAGCCGCGCTTCAAGCCCCAGCCTGGCCCTGCTTGATGAAATGCGTTTTCTGCACAAAATTGACCCTGATCTGCCACCCAGGCTTATTCTGGCCATGGCCACGCTTTTTGGTGCGTGGGCCCTGCGTGCCGAAAACTTTACAGGCAGCCTGAAACCCGGCAAAAAAGCTGATTTCGCGGTCGTGTCACTGCCTGATAGCACACTGGCGGATGGTGAAGATCCGGCCCGGCTCATCCTGGAGTCGAGCCAGGGCGTTGCCGCAACCTGGCTTGAAGGAGAGATGGTTTATCAAGCCTGATTCAAGGCACAGCACCAAGTCATCGGGGCATACCCAAAATCACTTGTCAGGAAAAAATCAGCTCTGGCTCGATGTTTTTTTAGAAAATTGAACTTTCCTTAAAACAAAATCGTATAAGATGGGTCGATGCCGATTTTGCCAAGCGGCGCATCTGTTTAACCAGTCAATGCCTGAATGAATTGAGCAACAACAATGAAACGATTCTTTTTAATGGTTGGCCTGACCAGTCTGTCTCTGATGAATGTCCGGGCTCAGGAACAAAAACAGGGGGCAACGGTGGAAAAGCACTCGATTACGGTCAGTGGGCAGGCAGAGCTTAAAGTCAAGCCAGACATTGCGCACATCACAGTCGGCGTGGTGGCGAATGCTCCTTCAGCTGCCCAGGCACTTACTGAAAACAGCAAGTTGATGAACGGCCTGTTCGAAGTGCTCAAGGCACAGGGCATTGAAGAGAAAGACATCAAGACGTCCAATCTGTCGGTACAGCCGCAATATTCCCAGCCACAGCAAGGTGTGCGAGGTGAATTCGTGCCGAGAATCGTTGGCTACAGTGTCAACAATAATGTTTCAGTCACCATCCGCAAGATCGAAAAGCTCGGCCCAATGCTCGATCTGCTCATCCAGAATGGTGCCAATCAGGTTTATGGTGTCTCTTTTGATGTCGATGACTTTGAAACCAGGCTCGATGCTGTGCGGGGGGCTGCCGTGAAAGACGCCCGCCGCCGTGCCGAGCTTTATTGTTCGGGCGATACCGTGAAACCGGGGCGGGTCCTGCATATCGCCGAAGCCGGTGCGAACATCCCTTCGCCTGAGCCGGTTTATGGCGGCGTCCGCATGCGAATGATGGCCGCCGATGCTATGGCTGCCCCTGTCGCTGCCGGCGAACAACGCCTGAGCGTGCGCGTGCAGGTTCTGTTTGAACTGATTGACGCCAAATAAAACGGCTTGTCAACCCGTGTTTAATGCGTGTAAATCCTGACCACCAGAGTCGAGGTCAGGATACATGCACCGTCTTTTGATTGACATGAGACCCGGGCTTGATCAAATCAACCCGTCGAATTAAAGATCGCCGTTACAATGCGGGCATTTGTCGTTTTTCAAAAGATTAGAGGCGATCGTTCCTGTCAGAATACTCACGCAGCCAATACCGACTAGCATCATCATGCTGGCCACCAGACGTCCGGCGTTAGTCACCGGAAAAATATCGCCATAGCCAATGGTTGTCACCGTGACTAATGCCCACCAGAGGCTGTCGGCATAGGTTTTCATATTGGGATTAATGCCCTGTTCCACATAAAAGAATCCCAGCGATCCGCTGAATACCGTGAATATCACGATGGATGATATATCGATAACCTTATGTTTTTTCAGGATGTCGTAACCCTGCGAATAATAAGAGCTCAGGTCACGCCTAAGTTTGAAAATCCTGATCAGTCGAGTTATACGAAGCAGCCTGATAAAAAGAACCGCCTGCTGCCCGGTATCGATAATCGGAATACAGGCAAAAAATTCCCACCATCGGCGCTTGAGAAATCGTTTACGGTCAGAGCTATGGGCAAAATCATAAAGATAATCCACAGTCAATATTGAGCAGACTAACCCGTCAAGCACCTCTACAATATCAATCCCAACCGGGTCCTCAAGCTGAATCAGCTGAACCAGCAGGAGAATCACGCCAGCAAATGTAACCAGGATGTTGGCCCTCGAGCTTAACAGAGAGGGGTCTTCTGTTCTATCCTGCCTGACCAAAGAATCAGGCTGCGTAAAAACAAGGTGCGGAATGTTCCTGGCACGCTCCGTGGCGGGGGGGGCGACCGATTCGGCCACCTGAAAATCAACAAAAGCTGACGATGAATCATACATCGGTCGGGATTCCTTTCCTGTCGCCAAGCCCATCCATGGGCCTCGTCTGCAAATTGCAGAAACTTGAATCTTTTTAACAGAAATCTCACTTTTGTCCACTTATGTTTTGTTTTGATCGGCAGGCAAACCATGGGGCTGCGTCTTAAATTTATGTATTTAAGAGGGATGCGGTAGTTTAATTTGTTAAGTTAATCACGTCGGCCTCGGGCTTATCTTCGGTAATTTTGACAACACGATCCACTGGTAGATTCTTCACAGACTGTGGTTTATCTGAACCTGGCCAGCGGATGGTGACATCATCAATTTTTTCATTGGAAGCAAGCGAGATGGTTTGAGACAGCGAATTGCCACCAAAACTTGACCCTGTTGAAATAAACCGGTGAAGAATTCGCGACTTGCCATCAGGACTGCTGGTCTTCAGGGCCAGTCTGGCACCAATCGCTGCCCTGTTGGCTTTTTGCCCCTGCAGCTTGATGGTGATCCACTGTCCCGGTGTTATTCTGGGCAAATTGAAATCCGCTGTTGTCAAAGCGGTTCTCGATACGGGCCAGCGGGTCAAATCCATTTTCTGTCGTCAGCGGAGGCAATGTCGCCACTGACCCCGTTGCCGAAACCGGCAGGTTGGTCGATTGCCGGCCACATCCACCGGCAAATATAATCAGGCAGAAGCAGTATAACGCCAAAGGCAATCGCCCAGACATTGTTAGCGGCTCACTGAATCATAATATGGTGTTGAGGAGAAAACTCATCCTAAAACGATATTCTGCAGAATGTCAAATAATAATTGCCCCCGGCTGAATTTTTTTTTTGTAAAACAGCTTGACTGCTATCTAAACCCAGACCATCACTGCTTTAATATGATTAATGAAGGATAATTTAAACGGATTTCATGTCGGATTCACCGGGTAAGCTCGAAATATTTTTAATTAAATCGCAATTGTTAAAAAAACCTTGCCACCTCTTCAGGCGACAAGGTTCATCATGACTGCCCAGTGATTAACGTCGACTGCGTGTCCGGCCTGCTTTACCCGGTACAGCGGCCCCCGACTGCTGAGTGCCCTGACGTTGCTGCATCTGCCGCTCGGCCATGGGGCTGAGGTAATGGCTTAGCAAATACGACGAAAGCACCGCAACAGCAGCAATGATCCACGTCTCAAGGCCAGTGGTTTCAAACAGAATCATTACCATAAAGAGGAAAATCACAAACGAGATGCCTGCCGCTATGATCGAACCAGGCGGCACACCGACAAGAAGGGCCATTGCCATGGTCACTGCTTCTTCAAACAGGGAGATTGAAAAGATTTTCAGTGAAATGGTACCGATCGTGCCAAAATCAAACGTGAAAATCCGCGAGCAGATCAGAATCACCACCAGGCCGAATGGGAATTGCCCGACCGCCTGCATTAAAGCTGCGATAATCAGATTCTCTGCACCCAGCTCACCGGCCAGCGAGTATCCAAGTCCGCCAATTACTGCAAGCGAAAAAAGAATGATCTGAATTGGCACCTTGTAGTGCGAACTCGATTTCAGCCACATAAGACAGTTCCCCCGATTTGTTAATTCAGCGAATCACGGCAGGTCAGCAAGGCACAATGTCCTTTTTCCCATCACCTTATCATTCTGGCCATAATCATTTAAGAAAAAAGAAAATAAATTACCTCAGACGAACCGCCTGTTTTGGAAAATTCGTTAAAGTCTGCTGATCCCTCACGCTGGATTACGACTTCCTCGGGCAAGTTCATGACTTGCCCGTCTCCATCTGCCTGACCCACCGGATGTAACCGTCGGAATCAAATTTTTTCCGCGTGCTCTCATAACTCATGAAACGTACCGTGCCGAAGATCGGCCGCTCACCCCACGGTCGGTCGTGCTTGCCGCCAATGGCCCAGGCCACCCCGGTATAGCCATTTGCGTCACGCCCATCCATCTCCCAGCGATCATTAAGTTTAAGACAGATATTAAAGGCTGTTTCGGCATCCGGTGTCCATTCCAGGATCTTTTTCGCCCAATACATCCTTAAATAATTGTGCATGCGTCCGCTGAGCACCATTTCCTTCTGCGCGGCATTCCACAGCGGATCATGTGAGGCAGCCGCCTCAAGTTGTTCAAATGTATAAAGATATGTTCTTTTGTCATCCGCATGTTTAGCCAGCGTTTTCCGAGCCCAGTCCGGGCAGCCGGCAAGCGTGTCATAATGCGGGTTCCATTGGCAGTAATTAATGGCCAGCTCTCGCCTTACGACAAATTCTTCGATGTAGGCATCGCGGCTGGCAGGGTGTTCACCACCGGCGGCCAGCACGGAAAGCACCACGTGTGTCGGGTCGATGTGCCCAAAGTGAAGGTGGGCCGAAAGCTCGCTTGTCATGTAAGGAATCGGCTCGTTCCGCTCGGTGTCATATTTTGCCAGTCGCTGGCGCATGAAGCGATCAAGTCGCTTCTGTGCTTCAACCGAACCGCCGCGATAATGCGGCAGCTCTGATGCACCACCCACTTTCAGTTTTGACATCAGCAGGTTTTCATCGACCTGCTCGCCCGCCGGCAAGTCGTCTTCTTTCCAGACTATATTTGCTGAAGGATTAGGCAGGGGCACGAGAAATGGGCTAATGACGCGATGGATTTTGGGCCTGATTGTGCGTGCGGCATATTCTTCCTTGGTGAAAAGTGACGTGGGCACTACAACATCGGCATCGACAAGATAAAGCGGTATTTTCAGCTCTCTGGCCAGTTCATCGCGCCATTGCCTGCCGATCCTAAGCGGATTTTCATCTGAAACAATCGCCACCGGGCTGGTTTCAGCCACGATCTGTTTCACAACTTCGGGCGGCTGGTCAAGCCTCACAATCAGCGGAATCCGGCGTTCTTTCAAATCAGCTGCAGCATCAACCAACCCCTGCACCAGAAATCGAAAATGCCGCCGTTCAGCCGCAGGAAACTGGTCGTATAAACCAAAAACCGCCAGCACTGGCACTTGAAACTCATTACCAAGCTCAATCGCCAGGTTCAGTGCAGCGTTGTTCCTGCCTCGCTGGGCTCTCTGCATCCAATAAATTATGCATCGGCCCTGAGGGTTTTCCGTAACGACATTGGCTTTTCTTACCCGCGGATCAGCCGATCGATTTTCACTCATTCTTCTGCCCTGTGTCATTTCAGGCCTTGATCCCGCCATATTACGCCATAAACCACCCTGGCGTCTCACAACAGGATAACAAACCCGCCCAAAAAGATTGATTGGCACAAGGTTCGCTTATGCCTTATATGCACAAATTCATGAAATCTTCATGAAATAGATCTGCACGACTTTCTACAATGTTGTGGAAGGATATATTCACGGATTGTACTTCGAACGGCCAGGGAAGGCTGAAACCGGGTTAACCCCTCAGAGTGGATCAGACGATGCATCAATCAGTCAGAGCTAAGCGGGCGTTCACGCTCATCGAACTGTTGGTCGTGATTGCGATCATCGCCGTACTCATTTCGCTGCTGCTTCCTGCGGTGCAATCAGCCCGCGAGGCAGCCCGACGCAGCCAGTGTGTCAACAATCTCAAGCAGATTGGTCTGGCCATGCACAACTATCATTCCACGCATGGCTGCTTCCCACCGGGCCGGATGGCGCCTGATGTGCTCATCAGTGGCGTGGCCCGCCTGACCATCACCAGTTATGGCACCGGCAATGTGCCCAACGCCCCTGGCAACTGGACCGGCTATTACTCGCCACATTGCCACATTTTGAATTACATGGAACAGACGGCTGCCTATAACGCCATGAACTTCGCCGGCGTGAATCTGGGCCAGCTGCAAAACTCCACGGGTGCGATCGTATCGCCCAATTACACCACTTACACGCTCACATCGAATTCTTTCCTCTGCCCTTCCGACCCGAATGGTGGTGGACCTCCCGGTGGTGAAAATAATTACCGCGCGAACTTCGGTGGCAGCACAATTTATGCCGGTGGTGGCCTGCGTGGCGATAACAACAAGCGTTCCGGCTCTGACAACGGTGTGTTCACCTATGGTCCGGGTATCGGGATTGCTGAAATAGTTGACGGCACCAGCAACACGGTGATGTTTGCCGAACGCTCCAAAGGCACGGGCAACCCCACATCTCCGGGTGTCAGCGACAGTGTCATTGCCCCCAGCTTCACTGTCTCGTTCAACCCCGTCGCTGATGCCGACGGCCTCATGACACTTTGCAATCGTTCGTTTGCTCCCAGCCAGTATTTCGTGCAGCATGGCCGATATGTTTCAAGCCCTGGCTTTGGTCTTCAGTTCTCTGATGGCTGGGGCTATGCCTGGTATATCTCGGCTTTATACAACCATGCTGCCCCGCCTAACTGGAAAGGTGTTGACTGCGGCGTTGGTTCAAGCCTGGTCGATGTGCCCAGCGAACATGCCATCATTTCTGCCCGAAGTACCCACCCCGGTGGTGTAAACAGCCTTCTGGCCGATGGTTCCGTGAAGTTCATGAAAGACTCGATCGCCCTGTCTGTCTGGCGTGGTCTGGGTTCAAGGGCCGGTGGTGAAGTCATCAGCGCCGACGCTTATTGAGCCTGTCGATGAATTGACACAGGGGCCCGGGCTCAAACCCCCGGGCCCTTATCCTGATAAAACGAGGTCAGCCGGAACATGTTGACGAGAACCTCTGCTGTTTTGTCATTTCTGACCCTCATCATTGCCGGTTGTGGTGGCAGTGGCGAGGTTGAAGTCAAGCAGGAAGTGGCCCAGAGCAAGCCGGGTGTGAATGGCGGAATCGCCTTTCCACTTCCCGACAATAAAGGTTTTGCTGAAGTTGTTCTTGAGCGTGGCCGTCCTGGTCAGCCCGTGGCAGTTGCAGTTTATCTGCTTGACGACAGCCTGAAAGCTCCGATCAAGGCCAGTGCCACGGCTAAATTCGCCAGGTTACAGATGCCGGGTGAAGATGCACCCAGGCAGGTATCGCTGAACGCTCGTGAAGCGACCGCCAAGAAAGCTGTAGGCAAAAAATTTGCCAGCGACCCCGGTGCTTACGACTTTGATGAGCTCAAAGGAGAAATCGGTCTCAGTCTCGAAGGTGCAGAAGTTCTCATCCCCTTTGCCTTTCGATGAATTCTATACCCAAATGTCCGAGCCATCACTGACTCTTCTTTGATGGCCTGATCATACGATAAAAAGCCCTGAAACCCGTTGTTTTCAATCCTCCCGCAGTTTTTTTTAAGCGGCCAGGTTGAAATCTTGCGACATATGATCTATTTTTATTTCATTGTGCAAATTAAATTCGATCTCACGCTCTGAGTGATGGAATGGTTCTTCGAACGGTCATATTACCAGGTGTTGACCCGACTGACATTCTTCGCAGGAACATGAACATGTCGCTGCTGATGACAGCGTGTCCTGTTTTTCTTTTCCTGGTAAGCGAGCTCATCTCAGGTAGTTTTTCAGGCTTCACCAACAAAAACACGGGCTCTTTCGAGTACTTCTGTCTGGGTTTTGCCTGTATCCTGATCCTGCTTGTTTTTCCGATTGGGCTGACGATCCAGACCAGGGGTGTTCACCAGATTTCCGATTATCTGGCCAGAAACAATCAAATTCTTGAGCGACAACTCATGGGTGCCCTGGTAAGGGTTTATCGGGCCAGCCAGATCTATCGCATGTCGCTGCTGCTGGCAGCCACCATGATCGGCCTGATCGCACTTTCGTTGAACCGCTCGCAATCTGGTTTGATGGTCTATCTCATGGGTCAGTCGGCGATGATATATTGCCTGCCCTGGCCGGCCCGATGCGAAATGTGGCTTGAGATCAAAAGGCGGCAGGTTCTGAATTAGCCCTGGCACGAATCGCCCGGCCCCGCCTTGACCTCTCTGCCGACGCCTATTTATATTAATTGTATTGCTGGACAGAATTTCATGACCAAGTGACGGCCGCCAAGATGGCGTTTTCTGGTCATTCCCGCTCAATATTGAACAAAATCAGTCAGGAACCAACTCATGTTGCGCTGGTTTTTAATCGCAATTCTGGCCGCTGGGCTGACGATGGGCGTGATTATCGCTCCTTCCATTATCTCAAGGCCTGCGAACAAGGCATCGGACGACCTGAAATTCCCGACCAGAACGCCCGAACAGTCGGGCCCTGCCGCCAAGGCAGTGGTCGACCATGAACCAGTCTATCAGTTCGACGCCATGCCCCAGAATGCTGAAGGTGTTCACGTATGGAAGGTGACTAATGGCGGCCAGACCGACCTTGAACTGACCAAGGGCCCTTCCACCTGTTCCTGCACCATCGCGAATTTCACCAACGATGAATCAAAATTTATCCTTAAACCTGGCGAGTCAACCGAGATCAAGCTCAAGTGGGAAACCCGGCTGAATAATGGCGAATTCAAGAAATCTGCCAGCATCCTCACCAATGACCCGGTCAAGCCCGCCATTGATTTTGTCGTGCAGGGCCTTGTGCGGCCGGCCGTTATGGTCAGGCCCATGGATCAGGTTGTCAATTACGGTAATGTCACCAATGATAAGCCCAACGAGCAACTCGTTCACGCCTTCAGCACCGACATGCCCAATTTCAAGATAACCAGCATCTCGACCAGCCGCCCCGACTTCATTGAAACTTCCTCCGAGGCCTTTGAACGTGACAATGTTCCGGGCCTGAAGGAAACCGAGAAAGTTAAAGGCTATATCATCACCGTCAGGCTGAAAAAAGGGATGCCGGTCGGCCTCTTCAGTGAAGAGCTGTTAATCAAGACCGATCACCCCAAGCAGGGCGATATCAAGGTCTCGCTTTCCGGCAAAATGTCTGGGCCCGTCTCGTCTTTCCCTGAAATCCTCAGGCTCAGCCAGATTTCAGCCGAAAAGGGCGGATCAGCCCAGACCGTTCTGATTGTTCGCGACAAACGCGTGACCAAGTTTGAGGTTGCCGCAGTGCCAGATAATGTTAAAGTGGAAATCAAGCCGGCCGACAACAAATCGGCAGCCGATGCCACGGGCCGCTATATCATGACCGTGACCATCCCGCCGGGAGCCAAACCGGGGCCGCTTGAGGGTGATATTCTGCTCAAGTCGGATCACCCCATGGCCAGTGAACTCAAGATACCAGTTACTGGTATTATTCTTGGCTCGAAATAAATGACTTGACTGCCACAGGGGGCGTCACACCCGGGAATCATTGCCCCATTCATCAGATTGCAGGGATCGCTTATGTCAAATCTGAAAAAGGATTGGTCGATTCTGGTCGCAACACTTGTTCTGACCCAGATCTCTGGCTGCTCCGGCAAGCCTTCCCAATCCAGCCCCAAACCTGTGGCAGATGCCTCTGCCGGGGTTTCGCAGGCATCGCCTGCCGGCACTTCCACTGCTTCGCCCGGTAAACCGGCTAACGACGATTCCCGCGTTGTTGACTGGACCGATCCTGCCGCTGTTCTTCTGGTCTCAGGCGAACAGAATGGCTATCTGGAACCCTGTGGCTGCACCGCCGGTCAGCTTGGCGGCCTTCGCCGCCGCTATGATCTTTGCGAAAAGCTCAAGGCTCAGGGCCTTCATGTTGTTCCAGTTGATCTGGGTAGTATCATCAAAGATCCAGCCGCTGCGCTGGGCGGGCTTGAACAGACCAAGATCAAGTTCACCGTCGCCATGCGTGCCCTCAAGTTGATGAACTATCAGGCTGTTTCGCTGGCCGCGAACGATATGAAGCTGGGTGTGCTCGAAGTGCTTGGGCAATACCTTAACATGACCGATGGCCCCAGGGTTGTGGCCGCGAATGTCAAGCCCGCCAGTGGCTTTGAACAGACCATAGTCCCTTCCCACATTGCCACAGCAGGATCACGGAAAATTGGCATAACGTCTGTCGTTGATCCCAAATCTTTCGACGCCATCAACGACCCGACCATCAAAGACCTTTTGCCGGCTTCCGACCCCGCCACAGGATTGAAGCCAGTGGCAGAATCGCTGGCCAAATCCACTGATTTCCAGGTTCTTCTGGTGCAGGGCCCGCCAGAAATGGCCAAAAAACTGGCCACTGAATTTCCCATCTTCGATGTTGTCGTGGCAACCAGTGTTTACGAAGATCCCACCAACGATGCCGAAAAAGCTAACGGCGGCAAGACTTTAATTGTGAATGTCGGCAAAAAGGGCAAGTACAATGGCCTGGTTGGTTTCTTTGCCGATGCCGCCGAACCCGTTAAATACAAGCGCATCACGCTTGGCAGCAAATTTGACGGCGACAAGGCCGGCGAGCCGATCCGCAAGCTGATCGACGAAGATTTTCAGGCCGAGCTTAAAGCAGCAAAGGTCGTTGAAAATTTCCCCCGCCGCTCGCCCATCAATGCCGTGCCGGGCGCGAACTATGTCGGTGCAGGCACTTGCAAGGATTGCCACCCCAATACCTACACCAAATGGCTGACCACCAAACACGCCCACGCTTATGATCCCCTCAAAAACCCCAAACGCAATCGCGAATTCGACGCCGAATGCATCTCGTGCCACACCACCGGTTTTGAGTATGAATCAGGCTGGGTCTCAGCCGAAAAAACACCATGGCTGCAGGGCAATCAGTGCGAGAATTGTCATGGCCCGGCATCGTTTCATGTGGGCGACCCCGACAATCAGAAGTTCCGCGCTGCCCTCGCCCTGAAGGCTGAATCAGCCGATAAAAACATGCTCTGCATCAAATGCCACGACGCCGATAATTCGCCCAAGTTCAATTTCGGCAGCTTCTGGCCACAGGTCATGCACAACGGTCTTGATAAATACGATAATCCCAAGGTGCATAAAGGATTAAACAGCGAAGAAATTGCTCGTCTGAAGAAAGTGGTGCTGGCAGATCAGCAGCCGAAGGACAACCGGGTTCAAAAAACCAATTATTGAATGAACAGGGCAGGGACCATTTGATGAGCGACGCACAGGCAGGACGCTGGGGGCGACTGGTTTCGAAATATCGTGCAGATCACCAGCACCCGGTCAATCATTTCCTGCATGTTTTTGTGGGCTGGCCCATGGTGGCTGCGGCAATCTTTATTTTGCCGTTTCGGCCGCTTTATTCTGTGGGGCTGGTTGTCCTGGCCTATGCCTTCATGTTCTCGGGCCACTTTATTTTTGAAAAGAACATCCCCACAATATTGAAGCATCCCACAACGCCGTTTATCATCGCCTGGGCGGTTATTCGCGGCATTGCCCAGGGCAGCATTCGCCAGGTCATTGGCAATGTTGAGAAAAAGTCGGAATGACCGATTCCAAACGCCCTGACTAATCTGATTTTCCCACTTCGCTACTGTCTCAAACTGATTGCAGACGATAATCATGCCCGACCCCAACCCGCTGGAATCTATCAAATACGAAGACTTCGCCAAGATCGACCTACGTGTCGCCAAGGTGCTTGAAGCCCGGCCGCACCCCAATGCCGATAAGCTCATGCTCCTCCAGATTCAGGTGGGTGACGTTGAAAAGCAGATCGTCGCCGGCATTCGTGCACATTATACCCCGGAACAGCTTGTCGGCCGCCGAATCATCATCGTGAATAATCTCGAGCCGGCCATGCTTCGCGGCGAAACCTCCAACGGCATGCTTCTGGCCGCCAGTTCCGGCGATAAAGTGGTCCTTCTTCAGCCCGACGACCCGGAAGCCATCCCCGGCAGCCGTGTGAAATAATCATCGGGCTACCTCCCGTTTTACTCCTGCTGACTTCAATCTTCCGGACTTTCGCCCATGGCCTTCAGCACGATTAACTATTTCAGCAAATCGCTGAAAAAAGCCTCGAGCTTCAACATCGTTTTCCCTGAAGACGACTCCATTCCAAGGCCATGGTCGGTTTTCTACCTGCTTCATGGTTTGTCCGACGACCACACCATCTGGATGCGTCGCACGTCTGTCGAACGCTACGTCGCCGGCCTTCCTCTGGTCGTCGTCATGCCCGACGGTGGCCGTGGCTGGTACACCAACGCCAAAGAGGGCGACGCTTACGAAGACGACCTTGTCAAGGACATCATCGGCCTGGTTGATCGCACCTTCCCCGTCAAAGCTGAAAAAGCCGGTCGGGCCATTGGTGGCCTGTCGATGGGTGGCTATGGAGCGGTGAAAATTGGCCTGAAGCATTCCGAGAAATTCGGCAGCATCAATTCGCACTCGGGTGCTCTGGGCATGCTTCACCAGGTTTCTGAGGCCAAGAAACTCAGCCCCGAGTTTGAACGTATCTTCGGCCCTTCGCCCAAGGGCGGCCCTGAAGACCCCTTTGCCATTGTTCAGCAGATGGATCACGGCCATTTTCCGCCCATGCTCATCGACTGCGGCACGGAAGATTTTCTCCTCGCCCAGAACCGGGCCTTTCGCGACCATCTCCAAAAGCTCCACATTAATCACGAATATCGTGAATTTCCCGGCGCCCATAACTGGGAATACTGGGATCTCCACATCCGCGAAGCCATCGCCTTTCATGTCAAAAACCTCGGCCTGAAAAAATAATCGCGGTGGGTCTCTTGTCATTCGCTTGCCGTCGGGTTAAAACCAATCATCCGACAGGTGAAGAACGTTGTTTCGCCATCGCCCGCAAGAGCCCCGGCCCCCCATGCTTCGCACTATCGTCATCAAAGACCTCGCCCTGATCGAAAACGCAGTTATCCAACTGCGCAGCGGCCTGAGCGTCTGGACGGGCGAAACCGGGGCCGGCAAAAGCCTTCTCCTCTCAGCTATCAGCCTCGTTCTCGGCGCCCGAGCCGATGCCTCCATCGTTCGCACCGGCAAGCCCGAAGCAATTGTCAGTTGCACCTTCGAGCTGACTACCCCGTTTCTTCGCGACCGCATTGAAACCATCTTGGGCGAAGCACTTGAAGACGACTGCCTGATCCTCACCCGTCGCGTCGCCTCTGAACGAGGCCGAAGCATGGCCCAGGCCAACGGCATTCCCGTGCCCGTCAAAACCCTTCAGCAGCTCGCCCGCCTGCTCGTCGAATATGTCGGTCAGCACCAGACCCGCAGCCTCATGGAGCCCGCCACCCAAACCCTTTTGCTTGATCAGTTTGGGGAAATTCAAAACCTCGTTGCTGACTACGATCGCGCCCGGCTTCTCTACGAAGAACTGCGGCAACAGCGCATCCACCAATCGGCAGAAATTGGCCGCATGAGGCGCGAAAAACAGCTTCTTGAATTCGAGCTTGAAGAACTCGACCGGCTTGAACCCTGCTCGGGTGAACCGGCAAAACTCCTGGAAGAAGTGCGCTGGTTGGGCCGGATCGAAGAAGTTCAGCGTGTTTCATCAGAATGCTATCAAAGACTTTACGGCAAAGATGCCTCAGTTCATGAGATGCTCACGCGGCTGGCTCGCAAGCTGTCGCCCATCGCCGAACTCTCGCCCCGTCTCAAATCTGCCGGCGAATCGCTGCGTCAGGCCATGGATCACCTCGAAGAAACTGCCGACCTGCTTCAATCCGAATCTGATGAAGCCGAATCCGACCCCCGCCGACTTGAGCAACTTGAATCGCGTCTGGCCGATTATCGCCGCCTGGCCCTTCGTTTCGGGATTGATGAAAATGAACTTGAGCAGACCCGCCAGTCGCACCGCGAAAAACTGACCGAATGGGAAGGAATTGAAACCAGCCTTGCCGACTTTGGCCCCATTCGTGCGGCATGGCAAAGTTGTCAGGCCCTTTCTTCTGAAATTTGCCAGCGTCGGCGAAAATCTGGCGAAGCACTTGGCCAGGAATTGCCTGAAGAACTTGCCCGCCTGGGTATGGATCAATCTCGCATCGACCTTTCCATCAATCAGGCCGATTTCTCGGCCGACCCCGCCGACCTGCCGACTCTGCCAACCGACCCCGCCCCAATCACCATGCTCTTCTGCCCGAATCCCGGCGAGGAACCCCGGCCCCTTGAGCGCATCGCCTCAGGCGGCGAACTTTCCCGCCTTCTTCTGGCCATGATGGTCTGCCTGAGCCGCACCGATCGCATCCCAACCGTGATTTTCGATGAAATCGATACTGGCGTTGGTGGCCGACTGGGCACGGCCATCGGCGAAGTGCTCGCCGAACTTTCACGCCACCATCAGGTCATCTGCATCACGCACCTGCCGCAGATCGCCGCTTTTGCCGGCGACCACTACCTGGTGAAAAAAGCCGGTCGTGGCGACCGCACCGAGACATCGATCAATCTTCTGACTGACGACGATAGTCGTGTATCAGAACTCGCCTCAATGCTGCGTGGCAAAAATGCCGACCAATCGACATTCAACGAAGCCAGGGCTATGCTCGACCAGGCTCGAGGCCTGATGCTGACGAACCAAAAATCAGTCGGCGAGCCGAAGCCAAAAGCACCCAAAAAACCAAGGCCCCGAAAGCCATGAGTCATGTCAACTTTTCCGTGAAGAGTAAATAGCTCTCACGCCGATTTGGCATTCACATCGTCTCGCGGTTATGATGTTGTTATCTCTCAATCATTAGCCAGAGGTCGCATAAATCATGTCTGCCTGTCGAATTTTCCGTTTTGGCCTGCTTGTCGCCGTTTTTTTTGCCCGGGTGGCCATGGCAGCCGACAAGCCCAATATTGTTCTGATTTATGCAGACGACATCGGTTATGGCGACCTGAGCTGTTATGGCGCAAAGAGTGTGACGACACCAAATCTCGACCGACTTGCCCATGAGGGACTGCGATTCACCGACGCCCATTCTCCTTCGGCCACCTGCACCCCGTCTCGTTACGCCCTGCTGACTGGCGAATACGCTTTTCGACAGAAGGGCACAGGCGTGGCCAGGGGCGATGCCAGCCTGATAATCTCGCCAGGCCGGGTCACTCTGGCGAACATCCTGCAAAGAGCCGGCTACAAAACAGGTGTCGTTGGCAAGTGGCACCTCGGTTTGGGTAACCCTGGAATGAGCTGGAATGGCCCGATTGGCCCTGGGCCGAAAGAGCTTGGCTTTGACGAACATTTCATAATTCCAGCCACTGGCGACCGCGTTCCGTGTGTTTATGTCGAAAATGGCAGGGTCGCCAACCTTGACCCCGCCGACCCGATTAAAGTCAGCTTTGAAGGCCCGATTGACAATTCGCCTACCGGTAAATCAAATCCAGAATTGCTTTTCCGCACCAAACCGAGCCACGGCCATGACATGACAATCGTCAATGGCATCAGCCGGATTGGTTATATGACGGGCGGTAAAAAAGCTCTCTGGAATGATGAAACCATGGCCGACGACATCACCGCCCAGGCCCTGAAGTTCATTGACAAATATCAAAAAGAGCCTTTTTTTCTCTTCTTTAACACACACGATATTCACGTGCCCCGAGTGCCCCACCCGCGATTTGTCGGCAAAACCGCCATGGGCCCGCGTGGCGATGCCATCGTGCAGCTTGACTGGTCTGTTGGCGAGGTGCTTAAAAAGCTGGATTCGCTTGGCCTTGCACGCAACACCATGGTGCTGTTTTCAAGCGATAACGGCCCGGTGGTTGACGACGGTTATCGTGAAGACGCCGAAGAAAAGCTTGGCAGCCACAAGCCGGCTGGCCCCTGGCGTGGCGGCAAATATAGCAACTTTGAAGGCGGCACGCGAGTGCCACTGCTGGTTCGCTGGCCCGCTAACATGAAGCCGGGTGCTGAATCAGCAGCCCTGTTGGCCCATGTTGATTTCCCGGCCAGTTTTGCAGCTCTTACCGGCCAGACTCTTCCGGCCGATGCGGCCCCTGACAGCTTCAACATGGCCGATGCCCTGACAGGCCAATCAATCTCTGGCCGCGATCATCTGGTTGAGCATGCCGGTGTTACCTCGCTGAGGCAGGGCCAATGGAAGTTTATTCCCGCTGGCAATGGCCCGAAGCTGAACCGGCAGACAAATACGGAGATGGGCAACGATAAAGGCCCGCAGTTATACGATCTCTCAGGCGACCCGGGCGAAACCAGAAATCTTGCGGCCATGCAGCCTGAAAGACTGGCCGCCATGCGGTCTCTGCTTGAAAAAATCAAAACCGCAGGCCACAGTCGCCCCGGCTTCGTCAACCGTGAAAACCGCTGAAACCTGATGACTCCGAGCCCACAACCCTCCCGACCTGAAAAAGTCTGGCAAAGCCTTAAGCAATGGGCCGACAAACCTGTTTCACTGGTTGGTCACCTGCTTCTCATGGCGGTAATTCTGGCTGCTCCCTGCTGGCTTTTTGGCATTGCCCGCATGCCTTCCTGGGTGCTGCCTGAGACATCTGTTTCGCCCTATATTCATCAGTTCATTCCCTGCCGACTTCATTCCGATGATTTCGCCTATATCGGCAGTTCCAGAAATCTTTCTCGTACAATTGATAATCTTTTTGTCCCGCATAACACTCACATCTGCCCGTCGTGGCGTGTCCTGACATGGGCTCTGGTCAAATTCTCTGGCGATCTAACCGATATTCCGATAGTTCTGGGTTGGGCAACCTATGCCGGACTGGCCATTCTGATGCTTGTCACAGGCCATTTCGTAGCACATGAATCACGCCGCATGTCTATCGGATTTTTTGCTTCCCTGCTTGTCGGCGTGACATCACTTCAGTGGTTGTCAACTGTCTGGTATTCAGCAGGCCAGACATTCTGGGCCGCAATTTTTATAGTCATCAGCCTGATTCTCGCCCAGGAGTGGCTTAAGCTGGGCTGGCAATTTCTCTGGCTACCACTTGTGGCGTGCTGCTGGATTGCAGGTGGTTTCTGGACAATTGGGCACGCATCGGGTCCCGTCACTGCCATTTACATACTCTGTCGAACTTCTGGCCGCAGGCGACTACTTTCTGCCGTGCCCATGCTGGCCACGACTCTGTCGATAATCGTTTCACTGGCTGTTGGTGGCCAGTCTATCGACGCGACCAACTCCTTTCACGGCCGTAATATCAAAGAGGCCGTTGATCCGGTGCGTGGTCTTGTCAACAGTTGCCATTCCATCTTTGAAACACTTCTTCTTGGCAACCTCGGCGTAAATGCAACAACGACAGATTTACAGAGCTTTGTTCTCGTCGCCCTTACTATTGCTGCATGGGCTGCCTGGCACTTGCGCAGCCGCCGCCCGATTCATTCGCTGGAATGGGCTGGCAGTGCTCTTTTCGTTTCCTCATATATGGTTGAATGGACATTTCGTGGCTATTTTTCATGGGTCGCATTGAAAAATGTGGTGCCATGGTATGACACCATTCCCCAAGTGGGCTGGGTCATCTTTCTCAGCGGCATCTTTCAAGCCTCGCTTTTCAGCAATCAGGTCGGGCAGCAACTGTCCACTTCAAATTCGCCGACTCGCATAAGCAGGCTTGAATTCACTGGCATTCTTGGCTCGCTCTTAATCATCATTCTTTTACATCAGCCAGAAATCGAAAGAATCCTGATTGAAAGTCAGCCGCCGCTGATTCCCTACGAAGTCAGCAATCGAATGTTCCCCATCTCGAACCTGAAGCGATTACGTGCAGTCTATATCTGGGACGAACGTGTGAAATGGCAGAGGCGACAGCTTGCCCGACTTCAACAGGCTGAGCAGATTGCTCTTGGCGAGGGCTGGTCGATTGATCAGGTTTCAGCAGCCGTGGGCAGGGTCCGGCTTCCCATGATTCCAAGGGTGTACGACGCTGTATATCTCATGAATCTACCCTTGAAAAACGGCAAAAACACCGACCCTGACCGCATTCGTCGTGCACTTGGCCCGCTACTTGCACTGGAAGCCGAGCCTGTGCCCGAATGGCTCAGGGGCAAAGGTGTGAAGTGGCCGCCCGAAGGTTGGGAAACCAAAGAATAAATAACTGAGTGTACTCTTACATGGATTAGACGAGCCCGGGAATCGGCTTCCAGCTTGTCATGACCTGGCTGATTTCCGTCGGCAGGCTTTCAATCGCGCGCATCTGGCTGACGTCAATTGTCCGTTCCAGGATCGATGCAATCAGTTCTTTATTGCCAAGGGGAATATCAGCCGGCTCGCCAGCATCGCGACCGGATCGGCCAATGACTTGCCCTTTCTTCGTGCCGCCACCATAAATAAAGAGCGGGGCCAGACCGCCCCAGTGGTCGCGGCCGCCTTTGGCATTTATTCGGGGCGTACGGCCCATTTCGCCACAGGCCACCACCATAATTTTATCCGACAAACCTCGCACTTCCAGGTCTTCGACAAGTGCCGAAAGTGCATGGTCCAGCGGCCCGCCCATATAGCCCATGCCTTCCGTCATGGTGGCATTGTTCACGTCGGCATGCATGTCCCAAACGAAATTTGTTGTCACTGTCACAAAGCCAGCACCTCTCTCGCACAAGCGTCGTGCCAGCAGTAAAAGTCGGCCAAGAGTCTTGGCATTATCCGCATAATTCTTGTGATTATTCCATTTTTTGCTGATCGACTCGGGCCGAACCAGCGGTGCGGTGTCATAGCGATCAACCAGTTTTGGCGACTCCCGCCTGATGTCAAATGCCTCTTCAAGGCCACCAGAAAGCAGGCGAAATGCCTGGTCGCGCATGCTGTCGACACCCGTCAGGTGGTCAAGCGATGTCTTGATCTTGTCAAACTCGCTTGAAATTACCCGCCGCGATTCCAGCCGTTCACGCGGCACATTCACAGTCAGTTGCTTCAGGTCGCCACCGGCACCCGCCGGATCAAACGGGGCAAAGCCGGGATTCAGCGGCCCGGTCGAAGCAAATCGGCCAAAACCCATCTCTCCTGCTTGTGTCGCAGGGTCAACCGACTGCGGTAAAAGCAGAATGTTTGTCGGAATACCTGTTTCGGCGTTGTTCGTCCCTGCCATTCTGGCATAAATCGAACCAAGATTTGCCCCGAAGCTGTCACGGCCCACAATGGGCTTGATGTCGTGATTACCATCGCCGGTACGAAACGACCTGACAACTGTAAACTTATCGGCCAACCCGGCCAGCTTGGGAAACGACCCACCGAAATCGATGCCCGGTAGTTTTGTCTTGACTGAGCCGGTGGCGCTGCGGATTCCTTCTGGCCTGTCCATCTTGGGGTCGAAAGTCTCAATCTGGCTGGGCCCGCCGTGCAGAAAGAGAAAAATGACCGACCGGCCCTTCAGCAGTTCGGCCTCACCAGCCCCGAATAGCCTGCCGTCTGATGCCATGCCCATTCCTGCCGCCGCCGAAGCGCCGAAGCGCAAAAACGATCGGCGGCTGCCACGATTGTCATGATCAAAAAATGTGAACATGGGCTGGTTCCTTTGTCAGAAGGCAAGGCAGGATAGACTTTTCATCGACAATTCCTGCCAATCCGCATTACTTTTTCACAGGCTCATAACCGGGCACGGGGTTGCCATCAGGGCCCAGTTTGCCCACTGACCACAAGAGCCCTCTGGCCACAATTTCCTGAAAAACGGCGTTCTGCATGGTGCTGTTGTTATGCCCCAGCGTTGTGGCAAAAACCTTCGCTTTGCCTGCGTTATTCAGCCAGATCACCGGATGATCCTTCTTCGTGTCTTCGCCGTAAGCGACTGCAAGGGGTGTCGCCGATGGCCAGAATTTCGTGGCGACATAAAGCTCGTCTTTCGGGTCTGACCATGACGCCGGCACACCCTTCATGATCGGGTGTTCCCTGCCCACCGTGCGAATTGTCAGGTCGCGGTTTTTCTCGTGGTATGTGCTGGTGATTCCAAGTGTTTCACGCCAAGCTTCGGTTTTAGCCGCGCGATAGCTGTGTGTTGAGCAGTGCAGCATCACCGCCGCCACGCCATGCACCAGATGTGCATTGGCAATGGCTTCGACAAACGCCACATCATCCACCTGCCCAAAACATTCGTTATGCACAATCACATCATAAGCCTTCCAGAAATCAGGCTTCTGATAGATGCTTACCTTGTGTTCCCGCGTGGTGCCACCTTCATGAACCACATCAAAAACGACATTGGCCCGTGCTGAAATGAAATCAGCCACAATTTTTTTCTGGTTTTCATAGTCGTGACAACATCCGCCACAGACCATCAGGGCCCGGATTGGCTTGGTATCCTGCGATTTTGCCGAAATGGCGAGAAACGATGTCAGCAGGGTGATCAAAAAGATTCGCTTGCTCATGTTCTGATTCCTTGAATGTCTGTCTCAGATACTTGTCACTTGCCAGCCGGCTTGATCTGCCAGGCTTCGTCAAAAAAGTCGGCCGCCACCACCTGGCCCGGCCACAGCGGGTTCGGCGGCGTGTCCAGGTTCACAATCGCCCAGTCCGGCAGTTTCGGCACCTGGCGTGCATTATTCAGGTATGCATATTCACGAAATGTAAACGAACTGTTCAGAACGACATACTTCTGTGAGGCCAATGGGTTCGGATAAATCAGGATAGTTGCATGATTCGCTGCGTCAAAAGCCTGCGAGCCAACTTTAATCTTGCCATTTTCCGTTTGAATCGGGAGACGATCCGCCAGACGGGCAATAATCTTGTTCGACGACGCATCGCCCCACAGAATCAGGTTCTTCGTGGCCATGTCTTCGGGTGTCACCTCGGTGTCGTTCTTGATCGGAGCAATGCCCCGAAAGTGCCTTCGCCAATGCTCCTGAGCCCGCTCCATCTCGGCAATTGACCATGTCTGAATTTTGTCCGAGGCCGCTTTTCCGGTCGGCCTCACAAACAGGAATGCACTCATCAGGGCATCATCCACCGGGCCCTGCAATCCTGGCCTTTTGGCTAGTCTGGTTACCGGCGGGCCCTCTTTCCAGGTGTCGCCCTCTTTGTGAAACGCCGCTACCCAGCTGCGATCACTCTGCAGATTGGGGCCAGCCAGAGTCGTGCCGTCCAGAATCACCTCATGACCAGTGTCAAACGGGCAATCGCCTGGCTTGAATTCAATTCTCAGGCTCGTCACGTTCTTTGTTTCCAGCCGAATGCGATTATAACCCGCCTCAATTCGCCCCTGGACCGATGCCTTCTCCCAATGCTCTTTCATGCCTGTGACAGTCAACCACGCGGCTGTCGGATACCTCAGTGTGTATGTCACAAAGCTCATCTCCGCAGGAACGCGATCGCGGCCCTGCTTCACAATCGACGACAATCGCTTTTCCACCTCGGCTGCTGCCGCCGGCTCATACCTGTGACCTGTTTTCGGACCAATGATATGTGTCAGTTCGATGCCGACCTTCTTCAGGGCAACAGCCATAATATCGGCGGCCTGTTTCTGGTTATCAATTTCACCTGAATAGGCCACCGTCGGTATCATGCGAAAATTCTCGGCCCACAGGTTGCAGTCATACATCCGAAAGAGCTTCTCTTCCCACGGTGTGGGCTTCACCGCCTCTTTCTGAAAAACCTTCAGAAAATCAGGCGTTTCGCTGAATCCGGCCCCAGGGTTGGCAGCCGCAAAGGCCGTGGGGTAATGCGCGGCAAATTGCCAGGCCGAAGCACCACCCATTGAAAAGCCGCGGGCCGTAATGCGGTCTTCATCAACCCGGTGGCTCAGGCGAAGCTGGTCAAGAGCCTCCCAGGCATCAATTTCGCCAGCAAATTTAGTGGCATTACAATATCGCCCATACGTGTGTAAAACAATGGTATCTTCTGGCGTAAACTGCCCTTTCTGGTCGTGCCTCTGCTTGATGAAGGCAAGCTCTGAAAGCACCTCTCCCCGGCCATGAAACCAGAAATCGACTCGATAACGCGCAGGGCTGGCCGGGTTAAATGAATCAGGCACCACAATGCCAAAAGGCTGAATGGAACCGTCAATTTTCGACCGATAGGCCCGAACCATCGGGCCCTTGCCATTCAGCCACAGGGGGTTGCCAATTTTTAGCCCGCTGGCCCTGTCCATGCCATGCTTCAGCATGTCTCTGGCTACGGCAAATTCTTTCACGTCAAAAAATTCATTATATTCCAGGGCGTCGCGCACCGCCTTGTAATAAATCTCGACATCGGGCAGATATTTCTGCACCACATCTTCCTTCATTCCAGCCAGCTCATCAATTCGTGCACGCAGCTTCTGCAGGCCTTCGGTAAGTTCCTCACGCACTGCCGGCGGCACTTCCACACCTGGCTTCGGAATCCGCCTTACGTTTGTCGGAATATTGTCGGCCGGGCCATCTGCCAGGGCAACCGCCATGCTCAGAATTGAACCGACAAGGCCGAGTATAAAGGCGAGAGAAATGCTTTTCATGATCTTTTCAGGGCTCTCGTTCGGGAATTGCTATCTGTTTAAACGCATGGGGGCAAATCAAAGTTCGCCATCAAGACCAAGCTGATGGAAGAAATGTGTCGTTGAATACTGGTTCTCCAGCAGTTCGTCAATTGTCGGCTCATCGGCCAGTGCCTTGCGAATCACTTTCAAGGTCGCTTCGCGGTGAACTTCAAACAGGCCCTGATGGTCAACCGTTTCCTGCTCAAGCACGGCCGGGTCAAGCCACACCGAATAGATAATCCCCAGATCGTTCACCTTGTTCTTCGGTATGATTCCTTCACGCACTGCATCAAGCACTCCATTAGCAATCGCGGCCTGCACTGTTCCCATCAAAATATTGGTATATTTTGCTGACTTGACGGTGACCTTGCTCACCATCACCGTGGCAGGCTTCACCTGCATGTCGCTGTTGAGAATCGCAAAAACCCGGGAATGCCCCTTCACCTGGTCGCCGATCAGATTCGCCAGGGCATGGCCCACCGGCCCGTCCAGTTCGCCGATCACCACTTCAGGTTCGGCACACAGATACGATGGTTCACGCTCAACAAGGGCTTCACCAGTCTTGAGAATAATGCGGTCAGGCATGGCAGAAACAGGCTCGCTGCTTAGTGTAGTGAATTCGGCGTTGGCAGTTACAGGCTCGTTTTGAAGCTGTCGCAGTTTTCACTGCTTCAAGCATCGTGGCAAGATTCGTATTATGACCGAATTCTCAACCGCTGGCCAGAGTGCAACACCCCGCGTTTAAACCAAAATTTCAACATATCCTACACCTTGTCACAAATCGCCTCACCAGCAATTGTTACGATTGATCTTGCCCAATTCCTGAATTGTGATACAAAAAGGCCCTGATCGGGTGGATAACGAAACCCCCAACGCCTCTCCCAAGGATGGTTCGGGCGCGATGAAAAAACCAGGGCTGGTATTGCTCATTCTATTGGTGTCACTTACTTTAAGTGGCTGTCGGCATGTCTCCAGACAAGATAATCCGGACTGGCCAAGCCCCGGCCCGGTTGATCTTGCCAGTCTTCCGGCTATCGGCGACGTGATCAATCACGGCACCGCCGACCCAGACAAATTTCTCAGCCAAAAGCCAAGGCCAGCCGCCACTGCATCGCCTCAGGTTCCTGCATCAGGGCCCAAGGCGGCAGGCACTTCCCAGCCCATCATGCTGGGCAGCCTGAAAGAACAGCCTGAACAGAAACCTGCCGCTGAAACCTCTGTCGCTGCCGCTGAATCAAAAGCAGGCAGTTCTCTGCCGCCGATTGATTCACCTCCTCCGGCACCCGCCGTTATTGAGCCGCCTGCTGCACCGGCTGAATCTCTGCCGCCACCACCGCCAATCAGCACGAATCCACCGCCCACGGCATCGCCAGAAATTCCTGCGTCTGCTGGTTTGCCATCACCGACATCGCCAGCTCTTAACGATCATCCTTCCCAGTTGCAATCATCCGCCGCCAATGGCCTGCAGTCGTCTGTAGGTTCAGGTTCGCCGGGCAATTCGTCGGTTGACGCACAGGTCAGTCGCACGGGCTCTGATGTGGCGAAACCGGCATCGACTCCGCCAGGAATGCCTGCGGATTCTGCCCAGTTTGGACTCGGGTTTGATGGTCTGCCAGCAACGGCTGTTTCAGCGGGCAGGGTGGCTGCCCGGGTCGGCAAGGAAGTGATTACAGTTTACGACCTGAACATGGCCATTCAGGACTGGATAAAGGCCAATGTGCCGCAGGGCCAGACCATCCCTGAACGGGAGCGGATCATGATGGCCCGCATGGTGCTCTTTCAGATGATTGACCGCATGCTGATTGTGCAGGAAGCCAATCGTATGATGAAGAGCGAAAAGCAGAAGGAAGCCCTGCTCAAGCAGATTGATTCGGTCTGGGAAGAGCAGCAGATTCCGCCGATGATGAAAAAATACAAGGTTGAAACGAAGTATGATCTTGATCAGGTTTTGCGCAAGCAGGGCCGCTCGATCGACGCCGCCAGAAAAGATTTCATCAACGATGCCCTGGCCCATGAATTCATGGGTATGAAGCTGGGCACAAAGACATATGTCTCATTAACCGAAATGCGCCGCTATTACAATGATCATTTAGAGAGTTTCAATCAGCCTGCACAGCTAGTCTGGCGGGAAATTCGTGTTCCGATTGAAAAGGGCCGGGAAAGCGATGCCGATGCCAAAATTGTCAAGCTGATTGATGAACTTAAGCAGCATTCTGATTTTGCCACACTGGCCAGGCGTGAAAGCAAGGGGCCAACGGCTGATCAGGGTGGCCTCTGGGAAACTTCACCCGGCAGTTTTGCTGTCTCTGAAGTGAACACCTCTCTTGAGAAAATGCAGCCTGGTCAGGTTCTTGGACCGATCAAGGCCCCGCCCAATTATCATATTCTGAAGATGGAGTCGCGACGCCAGGCCGGCCCGGCCAGGTTCGATGAAGTTCAAACCCAGATTCAGGAAAAGCTGCGTCAGGAAAAACTCGGCGCAGCCAGCATGGGCTTCATTCAGGATCTGCGGAAAAAAACCATAATCTGGACAATCTTCGACACCGTTCAAGCCGCAAATCCTGGCGATAATCAGGTTAAACAGGCCCAGTTACAGCCCCAACCGTCGGGCGGTTCGTCGCCACAGGCCTCGGCCTCGGCATCGCCGCAGGCAATGCCGGGCGCAGCCGCACAAAGTTCTCAATTGCCGTCGGGGCCTGGCACAGATACCAAGGCATTAAAATTCGGTGCAGGGGGCAGTCAATCACAGCATGACCTGCACAACAGGCAGATCAGCGAAACCGACCCGCCGCCGGCAATCGCTCCATCGGGGCCCATTCCGCCACGCGGCGTCATGTCGGGCCCTTCGCAGCCTTCGCCGCTTTAATTGCCGGTATTACTCGTTTTCATCCGTTGGTGAAGGCAATCCGGAATCAGCGGCCTTGATGCGAGGCTTACGCTTACGTCGCTTCGGCTTGGGTTCCTCCTGAGCCTCAGCAACATTTTCGGCATCTTTTTTCATCTGTTCATCAGCCCAGACACCAAAATATTCGCCAGATGCCTTCATCTCCTCGGCACCTTCAAGAATCGGCAGTTCCGTCTCGCTGGTAACGCGATTCTGCTCCTCGAAAATTTCGGCCGACTGTTCCATCTGGCTGATCATCAAATACAGAAAATGCAGCTTCGAACCCTGATTTTCAAGAAATTCCTGAAATAAAAAGCCGCCTTCTTCAAAATCCTCCGACCGGTCGAGGATCTGTTCAGCCATGTCCTGCATCAGTACATCGCGGCCACGCTGAAGCACTTCAACGGCCATCTGAAAACGATTTTGCGGCTTATCTGAATTTGATGCCATCTTTTTCAAGCACCTGCCAATAGCGTTCCGGCTTTCGTTTGCCAATCAAAGGCAATGCGTCCCGCGAAACAATGATCCGTCACATTCTACTCACACAACTGATCAATATCTACGACCACGCCTCACTTTTTTCCGGCCGATGCCAAAAATCAGCAGGCTTTACGCCACCTGCCTCACTTCCCCATAACCCGCCGAATCCGGTGGTTGTTCGTATCACCTATCCAAATTGTTCCATCGGCCGAAACCGCCACGCCATGTGGCCTGTCAAGCTCAGCCTGCGTCGCCGGGCCACCGTCACCACCGCCAGCCCGCTTGCCATTCCCAGCGACCGTGCTGATCAGACCTGATATTAAATCAACCCGCCGAATTTTATGATTTTCGGTATCGACTACATAAACCGCTTTGCCATCGGGTGATACGCATAGCTCTTTGGGCCCGTTAAACTGCGCCTTGGTTGCCGGGCCGCCATCGCCCCCGTCACCCTTGGCTGTTGTTCCGGCAATCGTCCGGATGACACCCGTCCGGGCATCCACCGCACGCAAGCTATGTCCTTCACGCTCAAGAATATAAATGTTTCCTTCCGGCCCCACTGCCACAGCGCGGGCTCCAAAGATCGATGCCTTGCCCACCGGTCCGCCATCGCCTTCATGCCGACCCCGCCCTGTGCCTGCATAAGTGCTGATAATTCCTGTCTTTGTATCAACCACCCGAATCCGGTGCCCGCGCACATCGGCAATATAAACCATCGAAGTCGGGCCGCCGGGCCCGGGGCCAAGTGCCACGCCATTCGGCTCGACCAGTCCCGCCTTTGCCGCCGGTCCGCCATCGCCTGAATATTCCGGTTTGCCGGTTCCTGCCAGGGTGGTGATCACGCCACTGGCCAGGTCAACCTGCCTGACCCTTAAATTCAGCCTGTCAACAATATAGAGGTGGCTGTCTCCGGCACTCAGTTTCACGCCGTATGGTTCGTTCAATTCGGCCTTTAACGCTGGTCCGCCATCGCCTGAATAGCCTTTTTTACCGCTGCCGGCAATTGTTTCAACCACGTGGGTTTTCGGGTCATAGCGGCGGATGCGATGATTAAAGGTATCAGAAAAGAGAATCCGACCGCGCGTATCGATTGTCACATCAAAAGGTTGGTCGAGCATGGCCCACGTTCCCTCCGCGCGCTCGCCTGCAAAGCCCTGCTCGCCACTACCAATGGGCGAATCAATGTGCCCCGGCTTTTGTGCCAGTGTTAACGTTGAAGAAGCCAGGCAAAGTACAAGAGCGAAAATCGCAGACGAATTCTTAAGCATGGCGGGCGGCCCCTGAGAACGCAAGGCGGGATCAGTTTCAGGCAGATGGGCCATATCGTGGCAAAGCCGCGCAGGAAAATCAACCGGTCGGCCACGTGAAATTTCAGTGGCATGTCAAATTCGGGAAACTTTGCCCCCAGGACAATTTATTTTCAAAAAAATTTCGTCGCCTGCCGAATCAAATTCACCCACTGATTCGTCTATAATTTAAGATCTGTTTGCTGAGTGTCGGGCCCGAACGGAAAATGAGGCACCGCCGTGTTACCCAACTGCCAATTCCTGATCTTCCACTTACATCAGTCAAAGTTGATTCTACCTAATCTGGTTCTGCCTATACTGGCCTTTTATCTGAGTTTTCCGCCGCCTGGTTTCAGCCAGTCCAATGCCACTCAACCACTGACACAAATTGATGGCACACAGAAAGATAGTTCACCCGCCGACACTGGCCAGACTGATAAAAAAACGCCACCGCCTGTGCCCCCGGCCATTGCTTCGGCCCGGCCAAGCAGGGCCGAACTGAAAAAAGCCCGCGAGGAATGGGTAAATCGCTTTCAGGGGGCGGTAAAAAAGTTGAAAACGGCCCCGGCGGATGAAGTGGAAAAAATTGAGAAAATGATTCTCGAAACCCGCGATGCCGACGCCCTTGGACCCATGGTCGAAGTGCTGGGCCGCGAATCGGCACCTATTCGCCTGCTTCTCGACCGTGCCCTGGCCTCCAATCAGTCGGAACTGGCATGGGTCGCGCTGGGTGAACGACTGCTGATTGAGCCTGACCCTGAAGTGCGTCGGGGCATTCTCAGGCTGATTGAAAAAGAGCAGGGCACCGACAAAACCCGCAGGCTCTTGACACATGTTAAATCAGCCATTTCTGATAAAAATCCGGTGCGGGCAGGCCTGGGTGCACAGGCTGCCGCCGACCTTGACTGGCGGGAAGTTGTGCCCCAGCTGGTTGACCAGCTTGCCCCCGTGAAGATGGTGCGTGGCATCTCGTGGGAGCCCGAGCCCGTCACTACCGGCGGCTCTGGCGGCCTGTCAGTCGGCAGCGTTGATGGTTATGTCGTGGTGCCGGTGCCCGTGGTCGGCCCTGGCGTGGTAGCCTATGGCCAGCAGATTATCCCTTATGGCAGCGGCCTTTCATTCGGCACGCCTCAGGCCAGGGCTCCGCAACTTCGGCCCGTTGTGCGAAACGGCCCCCAGATTTTTCCAAATCCTGCCGTACTTAAAGCCCTGGTTGATCTCACCGGTGTCGATTTCGGTTACAATCTGTTGCAGTGGCGGCAATGGCTCATGCAATCGTTTCGCCTGAACGACCAGCCCCCCAAACGCGTGCCTGTGCCCTGACAACTTAAACCGACGTCGGCAGGTGGCCCCAAATCAATACCAAGCAGCGACTTATGCCTGATACCAACACCACCACCAACGCCTGGCGACAGTTGCGCATGCATCTGGAATCGTTACGAAGGGCCGGACTTATCGACATTCCGGTGGGCGAATGGTCGGGGCCGCCCGCGGTTGAAATCCCCCTGCAGGCTCCTGCAAAAGCTGAATCCCAGCCGTCTCGGCAGCCGCTCAATCAGCCCATTTCACAGCCGGCCCAACCCTCGCGCCCGGCTTCGCTACCAACTGCATCAGCCGCCCCGAAGGCGCCTCCAACACCTGTTAAAAACACTGACCGACATTCGTCAGAAATGCTTATTCCGGGCGTCAGGCCTCCGCGCATTACGGGTGAAAGAACCGTCAAGCCAGAAACAACAAGACAGTTTCAGACTATTACATCCATGTTTGACAAAAGTCGCAAATCTTTCGAGACCCCAGTGATTCCACCCGACCAGCGCCTGCCCATCCTTAACCAGCTTGCCGCCGAGGTGGCCGAATGCACACGCTGCGCCCACCTGGCCGCCACCCGATCAAAAACCGTTTTTGCTGACGGCAATATCAATGCCCGCCTGATGTTTATCGGTGAAGCCCCCGGTGCCGACGAAGATGAACAGGGGCTGCCATTTGTCGGCAGGGCCGGCAAACTCCTTACTGACATGATCACCATGGGCATGGGCCTTGATCGCCAGCAGGTTTATATTGCCAATGTGCTGAAATGTCGACCACCCGAAAATCGCACGCCTGTCGAAACTGAAATCGACAACTGCATGCGTTTTCTTGACAAGCAGATCGAAGTCGTCAGGCCCGAATATATCTGCCTGCTGGGCAAAACCGCCGTCACGGCTATCCTGCAGACGGCCCTGCCCATGAAAAACCTGCGTCTCCGCTGGCACCGCTATAAAGGCATTCCCGTGATGGTCACCTATCACCCTGCCTACCTTCTACGAAACCCTCCTGCCAAAAAAGAAACCTGGGACGACCTCAAATTCCTCATGACCGAGATGGGTATCAAGCCGCCTGCCCGCGACTGACCAATCCCTGATTTTTCCACCCTTCGCACACCAGCGGCACAAATCCCCGCATCTGCCCAGAATGATCTGGACAAATTCGGCGACAATCGCGAATATACTTTCGGTCATGAATTTATGCATCGCTGAAGGACATCGGTGATAGTGACCGCAAGACCCGGGCAGGGAGGTTTCGGGTGGCATCCGCCCCGGCAGATACGCCGTCCAGTCTTGATCTTTCAGCCAATCAGGCGCCCACGGCACCTGATGTACCCGCCCATCGGCTTCGCAAGCTCTTTTCGCAGTTTGCCGTGCTCAGCCTCGCCGAAGTCGTCTGTCGCCTTATTTCTCTGGCCGTCGTCGTGCAACTGGCCCGCCGCCTTGGTCGCGATGGCTATGGCCGCATCGAATTCTCGTTCAATATTGTTTTCTGGCTGATTTTTGTCATTCGCGATGGCGTGGAACTGGTCTTCTGTCGCGAGGTTGCACGTCGCACACGTGTCAAGCCACAGCTGATCAATGCATTTGTCTCGCTCAAATTCCTCATCGCCATTGGCCTCTGGCTGCTCCTGTCCATCTTTGCCTTCCTCGTTTTCCGGCAAAAAAGCGATGCAACACTTGTCTGCTCCTACGGCGCCCTTCTGCTGACAACCTCGCTCGGCCTTGATAACGTCTTTCGTGGCCTCGAAAAACCAGGCATCGTTGCCATTTCGCTTGTGCTTCGCAGCATTCTCTATGCCGCCGGTGTCTCGATTCTCATAAGCACTTCCGACGACATTCGTCTGGTTCCACTCGTGCTCTTCGCGTCTGAAGCCCTCGGAATCTCCATCGTCTGGGCTCGATACGGCCTCGAATTCGGCCTGCCCCGGCCCAGCTTTCGACACGCCCGCAGGTTCGGCCTTGCAGTGCTTGCACAGGGCCGCAGCGTGCTCGGCATCCAGCTTGCACAGGTCATCCTCGCCTCTATTGATGTCATGCTCATCGGCCTTATTGATTCCTGGGGTCAGGTCGGTCTCTATGGTGCCCCTCATCGCATTATTTCAGCGGCTCTCACTTTTGGCCTGATCTTCCAGCAGATTCTGCTGCCTCACCTCGTCAGAAGCGGCACCTCACACTCCCGTCAGAATCCGATCGCCATCCGCCGTATCACGCTTTATGCCATGGCAGCCATCATGCCCATGACACTTCTCATCAGCCTCTGTGGCCGAATGGTAATTGATACCCTTTTTACACTGGAATTCGACCACGCCTGGCCGCTTCTCACAATCGGTGTCTGGCGAGTACCCCTGCTGGCCATCAATTCCATTCACATCGCCACGCTTGTTGCCACACATCGCGAGCGTGAAGGCTTTCGCATCCTCGCCCGCTGCATTCTGCTGGCCGTTCCCGTTGTTCTCGTCATGCATGCCTGGCGGGGCCTTGTCGGCACCATGTGCGCCATGGTTTTCGTGGCCTTCATGATCACCGTTCTCACGGGCAGCGCAGTCTATGGCACTGCCCCGGCCGCTGATGAAAACAAGTTTATTTCACGCAATCTCAGTCGCATGTCTCTCCGGCCGGGGTTCGCCGTGGCCCTGGCCTTCGCAAGCCTTCTCCTGCTGCTGGGCCAGTTCTCATCAGGCAATATCGCTTCCGAAACTTCTGCTGATTCACAGCCTGAAACCGTTACAAATTCGCCGGTTAATGGCCTTGGCCCAACCAATGTCTCTCGTCAATCGTCTGCTGTCGATGGTCTTGTGCGATGAAATTCTGCATGCTGACCACATTCTTCGGCCCACACAGCTTCGGTGGCGATGCCGCCTATGTTGATCGCCTCTCTCGCGCGCTCGCCCGACGCGGACATGAAGTGCACGTCATTTATTGCCTCGACTCGTTTCAGGCCCTGCGTGGCGACCACCCGGAACGATCCTACGAGCCATTCCCGGGTGTCACCCTCCACCCGATTCGCAGTGGCCTTGGCATTATTTCGCCTCTGGCCACGCAAATATCTGGCCGCCCGATTCTGAAATCAAACCAAATCCGGAACATCGTTGATCAGGTTCACCCCGACGTTATTCATTTCCATAATATCTCGCTGATTGGTGGCCCCGGACTGCTGAATCTGGGCGGAAATGCACCACCCGGGCAAAGGCCTGTCAGGCTCATGACCGCTCACGAACACTGGCTTCATTGCCCCATGCACCTGATGTGGAAAAACGACGAAAAAACCTGCGATAACCGCTCCTGCGTCAGCTGCTGCCTGCGTGGCCACCGGCCACCACAATACTGGCGATATACGGGATTAATCGATAGCAAAATAAAGAAACTTGACCACCTCATCTTCCCCTCCCGTAACGCGAAACAATACCACGCCCACCTCAGGCTCGATGTCCCCCAAACCCATCTTCCTTATTTTCTTCCGGATGACTGGGAAGACGGTGTTGACCTGCCTCCTGAATCCATCGCTCAGCCTGATCACACCAACAAGCCATATATCGCGGCCGCCGGCCGTCTTGTACGCATGAAAGGGTTTCAGAACCTGATTCAGGTCATGCGACAACTCCCTTTCATCGACCTTCGTATCGCCGGCACCGGTCCCTTCGAGGCCGAACTGAAGCAATTGGCCGAAGGCACCACAAATATAAAATTTGAAGGCCTTTGCGACAGAAAAGCCCTGATCCGGCTCTTCCATGGCGCCAGGGCGGTTGCCGTGCCTTCGCTCTTTCCTGAAACCTTTGGCTATGTTGTACTTGAAGCATTCGCAGCTCATACCCCCGTCATCGTGCATCGGGGCGGGGGAGCAATTGCCGAAACCGGCGAGCTCTCCGGCGGCGGTCTTGGCTACGACACCGACAACGACCTTGAACAAGCCATTCTTAGCCTGGTTAATGACTATGAACTGCGTCAATCACTGGCCCAGCGTGGCCATTCACTTCGCGCAGGGGCCTGGTCTGAATCATCCCATCTTGATAAATACATGAAACTTATCGATGATTCTATAAAGCCGTGTAAAGACTCGGCCAGGCCACACTTCCGCCAGGCTAATAAAACCACCGCATAAGCAAATGAAAGAACTACCGGCCAGGGCACTCCCGATCTCCTTCAGCCGGGCCGTCCTTCTGATCGTGGCTCTGGCTTTTTTCCTTCGCTTCGCTTTCGGCCTCTCGCAACTCGCAAAACCGCTTGATACCCTCGACCAGGATCGCTACCTCCCCTTCGCCAAAAGTCTCTGGGCCGGTCAGGGTTTCAGCTTCAATGGTCGCCCCACCGCTTATCGACCACCGCTTTATCCCCTTGTGTTGGCACCACTTGTGGGTACACTGGGTGAAGGCACTGCCTTTCGCCTTGGGCTCATTGTGCTTCAGTCCGGCATGGGTGCGGCCACTGCATGGCTGGCCTCGCAGATTGCAATGAAAATGGCGACAAGTTCCAACAGAGCTGAGTCTTGCGGAATTCTGGCCGGTATCCTCACAGCAGCTGATCCGGTCTTGCTCAGCCAGGCCTCGCTGCCCATGACAGAAACACTTGCTGCTTTTTTGCTCACTTTATCTCTTTATTTCATTTCCCGCGAAGACACCGTCCCGGCAGGTCTCAGCTTTGGTCTTGCCTCGCTCAGCCGCCCGAGCATTCTGGCTTGTTTCGCAATTGTTATCGTTGCATTGATCTATTGCCACAGAAACAACCTGCGGCGTTCATTCAAGTTCGCCCTGCTGCTTTCGGCATGCACTTTCCTGGTGATCCTGCCGTGGGGAATTCGTAATTACTTCGCCATCGGGTGGCCGGTTTTCACCACCACGCATGGTGGTTATACCTTCGCCCTGGCCAATAACGACGTCTATTACGAAGAAGTGCTCAATGGTCCGCCGGGGGCGATTTGGTCGGGGGCCCGGCAGCAGTCATGGTTTGACTCGATCGGCCCCTCAGTCAAGGGTTTGTCAGAGCACGAAATGGACGAGACGCTGAAGGCTCGTACATGGGCCTTTGTTCGTCAAAATCCACAAGATTTTGTGCGTGCCACCATCGACCGCCAACGCCGATTCTGGGCTGTTTCGCCCTCGAGTCAAGTCTATGGCCGATTTGTCCGATATTCTTCCACAGTATGGACTTTGCCTTTCTGGTTGCTGGTCGTTTGTGGGCTTTTCAGGCCGGTGTGTCGAACGTGGCCTGGCTTGTCGGTTGTCGGAGCCATTGCCGGGCTGGCCAGCGTGCATCTGATTTACTGGACAGATATTCGCATGCGAGCACCCATTGTGCCCGCCCTTGCGATTGTGGCCAGTCAATCTCTGGGCACGTCAAAAAAATTTTGGCAGGCTGTCCCATACCGGCCAAAATGACGTAAATATGCTGGCAGGAGCAAATTGACAGCAAGCCGCACCAAGGCAGTGAAGGCAATACTAAGTCCTTAAATAATCAAGGTTTGGTGGAGTTCTTCACGATGTCTGGTCAGCATGAAGCCGAAACCGTCCTGCAACTGCTGGTTGCATCGCAAATCCTCACTGATCAACAAATTCGGCAGCTTTGTGAAGAGCTTGACACCAGCAGCCCCACCTTTATCGACGCCTGTCTCACTCAATCGCGTCAGAACGGCTGGCTGACCAAGTGGCAGACCGAGCAGATTTCGTCAGGCCGGATCGACGCCATTCGATTCGGGGAATTCCTGCTTACGGATTTTATCCATCGTGGGCGGTTTGCCCGTATTTTCAAGGCTGTCAGTACCATTGATGGCCGTAAAGTTGCTCTAAAACTCCTTACTTCCCAAGGTCAGGCCGACCCCAACGCCATTGCCCGCCTTGAACGTGAGTTGGCCGTTTTCAGCCAGCTCCAGACCAAATCAGTAGTCAAATGTGAACGAATCGACATCTTTGAAGGTCGGCATTGTTTGGTGAGACAATGGATTGAAGGTAGTTCAGTCAGACAGTGGACAAGGAATCATGGCCGGTTTGATCGCGACACCCTCATGCCAGTGCTCATCTCACTGGCCCGGACTCTGGCGGAATTTCATGCCGCTGGAATGCGTCATGGAGATGTCAGTGCCCGCCACATCATCCTCAATGAATCCGGCCAGCCCGTCTGGATTGACCCTGGGCACTCAAGCCCGGCGGGTGCAAAGCCTTCTGAAGTGGATACGTCGTTTGCCTATGCCGATTTTGAGCGATCTACTGCTGCCCGACCCGGCGACTTGGCGACTGATGCCTACTTTCTCGGCTGTATTTATTACGAACTCATTTCAGGCGGGTGCCCGCATCCCGAACTCGACGACGAACGCAAGTTAAAAGGAACTATGCTCAGGACTTATGGAAGCGAGATACCGCTTGAGAGCATCTCAAGTCCACCTTCCCGCGACCTGGCCCGTGTTATTGCTGCCATGATGGATGTGCATCGCGACCGACGCCTGGCCGACCCTGTTCAGATACTGAATCAACTGACTCGAATTTCGAATGGTAAAGCACCAGAGGAGAAAGAGATGGGAAGTTCTTACGACTCCATTGACACGGCCGAACTGCATCGTTGGCTGGCCGGTGGTGATGTAGCTGATTCTATGAAGACGCAGCCGACATCTCCGGTAAGGGATATTCCCGCCGAACCAATCGCCAGCTCAACCCATGTGATATGTGTCGAGTGTCAGGAAGAAGTGCAGCAGGAATTTCGAAAGACCTTCGAGAAGCTGGGCTGGCGTGCCCGTCTGGTGAGATCTGCTGAATCAGCACAGGAAATGGCTCGAGAGCGTGCCCCCGACCTGGTCGTTTTTGACTGCGATGGCTTGGGTGCTGAGGCCCTGGAAGCCTTCTTCGAACTCGACCGAATTTCGTCGTTGGGCCACCAGCCGCCCCGGGGCCTGCTGCTTCTTGGCCCCAAACAGCGAAAATTTGTCGAAACGCTTCCTGACAGCGTCAGGAAACGCTATGAAGTGCTTCAAAAACCACTGAAAATGCGTGCTGTGAAGACATCGCTTCTGGCATGTGCGATCAGTCGGTAAGCCATAAAATAATTACCTGAAAAAAAATGCCGCCCGCTGAAACGGACGGCAATTTAAAGTCAGAAATTAACTGATTGAATCGAAGCTCGATTTAATCAGATCGCGGCCCGGCGGCGATTGCGTCGATAACGGAAATAGCCTGCTCCGAGCAAAGCCTGGGCCATGATGGCATAGCTGGCGGGTTCCGGCACGGCAGCAACTGTGTAACGGAATTGAGCCATGGCAAATCCACCGGCAGCGAAAGGGGCATTAATTCGAATGCGTGTAAAAGGATTGGTGTTGGTTGAAGCCGCAAAGAGTCTGGCCCCACTACTTCCATTTACGCTCTGAGTCACAGTGCCGACGACTGTCGAAGAGGCATCAAGGAAGTTGACAGAAAAGATCTCAGTGGAAAAATTATTGCCCTGCAATTCCACCCCAAAGGTCGTTGAAGCCAGTTGAAGATCAATGACAAGAGTTTCGTAGTTACTTTTAAAAAGTAACTGGGGGTTATTCGACTCTGTGAAAGGCGGTGCACCCCATGTTGCCCAACCACTGCCAACAGCAGTCTTTTCCTGGGGTTGGCTGAACTGTAAAGTCTGTGTCCCGTTAGTAATGCTTGTGATATTAGTCATTCCATTTGCAATGCCGGTAAGACTGATCAGTGTGGTGTTGTTGACATAGGTGCTGTCAGGCTGGGCAATTGTAATAAAATCACCGCTCGCCGGGAGTGCCCACATCGCGACCATCAAAAAAACAATTTTTTTCACGGAAGAAAGCATTTTACTTACCTCGAATATTGATTCTAGTAACTCATCAGACGGAACCATACCGAACAGTCATCTGTGCGATGACTGTTGATCACGTAATAATATTAAACACTTTACAAATGTTGCAAGCATTTGATCATGAAGGTTGAAAAAAACACTTTTTCTGTTGTAATTACGCATCAAAAATCGAGGCTTTTTGAAACACTGTTGTTTTTCAGCCTGAATTAAGCTAATTAAGACTGAGATATAAATCGGCCTCGATTTTCAACTCAATTTCGCCCTCAGGCTCCCTTCAACAAAAGCATGGTATAGCAATTTCAGGAATGAAAGAATGTAGAATCGTAATTCAGGAAGTAAATTCTGTCGACACTTGTCTATTGGAAGATTAGGCTGGTTACCCAGAAATTATGAAAAAATGGAAGGGGTCTGGTCAGGTGTTAAAAGCACCCTGATCCAGACCCGGCATGAGACGGTAATCAGGATTCAAGAGCCACGCGTTCCGGGCCCACAAGGTCTTCCAGCGTCTCGCGCCTTCTTACCAGCTTGGTCCGGTTGCCGCTGACAAGCACCTCGGCCGCTCTCGGACGAGTGTTATAGTTTGAAGCCATGACCATGCCATAAGCCCCGGCGGAAAATGTCGCCAGAAGATCGCCGGTATGCATCTCGGGCAGGTGTCGATCCTTTGCCAGAAAATCGCCTGATTCGCACACCGGGCCGACGACATCCCAGGTTTCGGTGCCTGGAATTTCCGCCTCGTAATTCTGCGGCGGGCTGGGCAGATTTGGCGGCACATGCACTGGCCAGATACGGTGAAACGCTTCATAAAGGCTGGGGCGAATCAGGTCATTCATGGCGGCATCCTGAATCAGGAATCGCTTGTCGCCAGATTTCTTGGTATAGATCACCCGGCTCACAAGCAGCCCCGCATTGCCCACCACCACTCGGCCCGGCTCCATGGCCAGCCGACAGCCTGTTGGGGCAAGCCGTGGCACAATCACTTCGGCAAAGGCTTCAATCGCCTTGGCCTCTGTGCCACGATAAGCGATGCCGAAGCCGCCGCCCATGTTATACCATTTGACCGGATGGCCCATTGATCGAAGCTGGGCAATAATTTCCACGCCTTTTTCAGCGGCATGGGCATAGGGCTCGACACTTGTAATCTGGCTGCCAATGTGCATGTGCATGCCGATCATCGCAATGCCGGGCATGTGGACTGCCTCGTGGGCCAGCCGCAGCGATCGGTCAATATCCATGCCAAATTTCGATTCTTTTTTGCCGGTCGAAATATAGCGATGTGTTTTCGGGTCAACGTCGGGGTTCACTCGCAGGGCCACCGGAGCCACGGCGCCCATCGCCAGTGCCACCCGATTAATGGCGGCAAGTTCAGCTTCGCTCTCGACATTAAACATCAGCACGCCGGCCGTGATTGCCGCCGCTATTTCCGAATCGGTCTTGCCCACACCAGCAAAAACGGTCTTTTCGGCCGAGCCGCCGGCCATCAGCACACGGGCCAGTTCACCACCCGAGACCACATCAAATCCGCTCCCGGTTTCGCCTACCAGCTTCAGAATTCCCAGGTTCGAATTCGCCTTCACCGAATAGCAGACCAGCGGATTAAGCGCTTTAAATGCCGAATTCAGCGTCTGCAGATGATGCAGAATTGTAGCCTCGCTGTAAACGTAAAGCGGGGTGCCGAACTCCTCGGCCAGGTCGCTCACGCGGACATCGTCGCAATAAAGTTCGTGGTTCCGGTATGAAAAATGGTCCATGGCTGTGCTTTCATGACTGATATGTTCAGGCCACACGCCCCAGGGGGGCGAGGCAGGGCAGGGCCCTCCTGACGAATTTCCAGCACCTTTGCGGAATCGCCAGTTCAGAACCAGTAGCATAGCGAATCTGCCAACTGCGGGGGAAGTGCCTTCAGGCCAATTCAATTACCAGATTCGGGCCTGACACCCCTGATTCAACCACGTCCGTCATTTCCCGACAGCCTCTCCACTTTCTGATATAATATTAACAGCTTTGGCCGACACCCAATTTCAGGCTGAATCAGGCCCGGCCGACTTCATCACCAGCCCGCCCGGAACATGAGCATCGACGACCCCTCCAACGATTTGGTCAGGCTTCGTGCTGAACGCGACCGCGTCTTCCGCGAAATCGCGCCCGCAGGCCCCCGGCCGCTCGTTGCACTGGCCACCCGCACCGCCATGTTCGCCCCTCTGGCCATCATCATTGCCATTCTTCCCGGGCTTTATGGCCTGACCAACTGGGATCTCACGCCGCCCGGCCCATGGTGGGGCCTGCGCGGAATCGCTGCCGCCGACGACAACCTCTGGCTCGACCAGTCACCCATGGCCGACTTCATCAGCGGTCAGGCCGAAGCACAGGCACTTCGATGGGTCACCATGTCGCCACCGCTCTACGCCTGGCTTGAAGCCCTTGCCGCCAATCTCAGCCCGTCCCGTTCTCCTGTTACAACCGTCCTCCCAGCCTATATCGCCGGCATGCTCCTCGTTTTCCTTGTCTATCTCCACGGCAGAACCTGGGTCAGCCCCGGCGCAGCTCTCTTCGGCACCCTGATCTTCGGTTTCGCACAGCCTGTCACCAGCGCCATGCAGCGTGCCGGCCCTGCCACACTTGCAGCTTTATGGTTTACCGGGTCTCTTGAATTCTACAGTCGTCATATACAGGCTGGTGAACGTGGTCGCGTGCGGGGTCGAATTCTTTATGCCATGGCCTGCGGTGCCTGCATTGGCCTTTGTCTCATGAGTGTCGGCATTCTCGGGCTGGTCGTTGTGCCCATCATCGGCCTGCACCAGCTGGCGCTGAATGTCGGCGAAACGCCCGTGGAACGTGCCCGCCACTGGTATGAAGCCTGGCGGCTTGTGCCGGGCCTGTTTTATGGCCTCGTCGCCGTTTCTGTGGCCATGGTCATAGCCGCCCCGTGGCATGTCTGGATGACCCTCGTTCACCAAAGCTATTTCTGGCTCGCTCAAATTGAACCTACCCGCCCGCTGGGCATTGCCAATCGCGGGCCCCTTGGCCACCTCGTTGAAACCACGCCCATCTTTCTCTGCCTCGCACTTTTTGTCGCGATGCGCACAATCCGGACCAATATCCAGGATTCCAATCCTGTGACATTCGACGATAGTTATCTGACAAAACCTGTCTGGCTTGCCGAGCGATTGGCTGTCGAAAACGAAAAAACACGAAATGGCCTACTCTTATGGACAATCTGGTCGCTGCTCATGCTTGCCCTCTCGGTCTATTGGCCGCTTGGCCCGCAGAACACGCTCGGCCTGCTCCTCACTGCCCCTCTCTCGCTGCTCGCCGGCCACGCCATCCGCGAGCTCAACCAGCGGCATCTCTCGGCCCGAATCCTCATCTGGGTCACGCCTCTCACGTTTTTCTGCCTCGTCTGGAAACTCTCGCCCGGCTTCCGGCGATATGCCCGCCAGTTTCAACAATCCGTGCCCGGCCACGTTGAAATCAATCCCGCCCTCGCCACTCTATTCGCCGTCGCTCTCTGGATGCTCGCCATGTGGCTCGTCGGCAGGCTGCTGGCCAGATGGGCCGCCGTCCGCGATACCCGCTCGCGTTTCCTGCTCGCTACCAATCTCGGCACCTTCTTTGTCGTTCACATGACACTCGGAATTCAGGAAATCAGTAGCCGACATGAAATCACAACCCAGCTCCTTGAACTACGACAGTCGATTGTAAAATCAAACAACCGTCAGATAATTGAACGGGTTTATGTTGTCGGCTCAGGGTTCCCTCCAGATCAACCGCGAATTCCGCTGGATATTCTGCTTCCACCAGCCCCGGGCCTGCTTTCACAGGGCATGACAGCCCAGCCAGCCATCGGGCTTGATCCTGCCGGTCGACTCCGCTTCATTCTCCAGACCACTCTCCCCTCAGTCAATCAGGACGACCTGCCCCAGATTGATCTCCTCCGACAGCAAAAACCTGCACCCCGACTCGTTATCCTCATCGGTCAGCACAACCGCCTCTCATCATCCATGTTGCTGGAATTCGGCCTTGAAGAAATTCATCCCGGCGTCCCCGGCATCTTTCAGGCCTTCGCTTCCACCCCCGCTTCCCTCAATTCCATCTCTCGCCTCAATCGGCGTCAAAATCAGCCTGCACCAGCCACCAGCCAGGCTCCCACTCAAAAGCCCGCTGAATTCCGCCTGATCCGCCAGGGGCCGCCCCATCTCCCGCAACCATGAAATGAAATCAATTCCAGTTCATTGCATTATCCGATTTACCCGGTAAATCCCCGACACTCCTGAAAAACAGTTCATTCCGCATATCCGGCATCTTCCCGGCCACTTTCATCCAATTCCATCGCTCCAATCTTGCCCCGCCGACGATATTAATATTGATGGAATACCGACCCGGCGATGGAGGATGGACTCATGTTGTCGCAAAAAACTGTCCGAAAATTCGTTCTCCACTTATGTGTCGCCGGCACACTCATCGCCACCGGCTGCGCTAAAAATAAAGCACTTTCTGTTAATAATCGCCCCATCATCGAAGGCGGTTCCACCATCGGTGCCGATTCCGCCCCCGGCTCCATCATTGTCAATAAGCCCGCCCCACGCACCGGTTTTGTTGATCGCCACCCATTTCTTTACAAACCTGGTGAATACTACAGCACCAGCGATGGCAACATGGTCGTCAAGGGTGCCCGAGCCACCTTCATTGGCATTCCCGCCGGTATTGTCGGCGAATTCCGGCAGGCGTTTAAAGGCGTCCCCAAAACGGTCATTATTCAGTAAATTGCCGGCCCTGCCACTATCGATAACCCTGGCTGCCTTGATCAGCCCTTTCAATGGCCCGCAGCACAACCCTTTCCACCAGGAAATCAGACACCCCCACTGGCAGTCGCCGCAGTGCCCCGGTTAAAAATGTCGTTGAAAACGGAAAATTGTATTGTTTTTTACGGGCGGCTATCGCCCGAAGCATACCCATCACCGCCACATCGGCATCCATCAGGCCCGGTTGGGCCGTTTCCTGATTTGAAGTCATCGGCGTGCGAATAAACCCGGGATGAATCACCGTGATGGCAATTCCCTTGGGTTTAAGCTCGACCCGCATGCCTTCCAGCATGGTTGTCATTGCCGCTTTCGAAGCCCCATAGGCAAAGCCCATCGGCAGCCCTCGCCTGGCCGAAAGGCTGCTGATTCCTACGATGTGGCCGGCACCGGCAGCAATCATCCCGGGCAGAACCGCATCAATCGTATTGGCCGCCCCCAGATAATTGACACGTGTCACTTCTTCCAGCATCGCTGCGCTGAAATCCCTGGCCCTGAATGTAATACCAACTCCGGCGTTCAGAATCACCCGGTCAAAAGCCTTGATTTTCAAGCGATTTGCTATGTCGAATATTGCAGATTTCAGGCTTTCTCTGTCGCCCACATCTGCCGCAGCAGCCACCACTCGCTCGCCTTTGCCATCAAGTTCACTGGCCAGTTTTTCAATTAATTCAGCCCGTCTGGCAATAAGCCCAACGCGGGCCCCCATAAACACAAGTTGGCGGGCAAATTCTTCACCAAGGCCGCTTGAGCCTCCGGTGATCAACACTGTCTGCCCTCTCAATTTTGAACAGGTGCTCATTTCTGATTCAACCGCTGAATGGAAGACGTAATGGCAGGGTGAAATCAGAATCTGCCGAAGATCAGAAAAGCTCGCGAATTGGTTCGCCACCCTCCTGCACAACATAAACCGGTCGCTGGCCACCGTCAATATAGGTTGTGTCCAGCGGCACGCCAAAATGCTGATAAATCGTGGCCGCCAAATCAGCCGGTGTCACCGGCCTGTCTTTCACATAGCCACCCTGGGCGTCTGATGAGCCAATCACCTGCCCATGCTTCAGGCCACCGCCAGCCAGAGCCATCGACATCACATTTGTCCAGTGGTTCCGCCCGTCGGTCGATCCCTGCGTCCCCATAATCGGCGTCCGCCCAAATTCGCCCATGCAGATCACCAGACAATCGTCAAGCAGGCCCCGCTCTTCAAGGTCGCTGACAAGAGTCGTTACCATGTGATCAAAAAGTGGCAAAAGAGGCTTCAGGCCCTTGCTGATCCCGCCATAGGGCGGAATGTTGTCGCCATGGTTGTCCCAGGTTCCACTCGCCGTATGATATGAAAGATCCAGCGTCACAAAGGCCACGCCCGACTCCACCAGTCGCCGGGCAAGCAGCGCCTGCTGCTGCCAGAGATGATTGCCGTATCGCTGCCGGTTTGCTTCGGATTCAAGGCTGATGTCAAAGGCGTCTCTGGCCGACCTTCCCGTCAGCATATCCATCGCCTGACGCGTGTAAATATCGAGCCCTTCAGCCTTCTCCAGCAAGGGGTCCAGCCCTCGCCTGAGATCGGCAATCTGTTCCCTCAGCCGCGTCCGTCCGTTCATTCGGCTGTGGTCAAGCCCGCCTGGCAGGTCAAAAACATCGCCACCCGACATCCGACCAGTGTCAACACCGACATTTGTGTAAACCGGCAGTTTGGCACCCCGCTGGGCAATGAACGGGTCGTACTGGCTACCCAGATAGCCGGAAAATGCAATGTGCGATCGGCTTGTCATGAAGGCTACATAAGCCGGCATGGCCGGATGATTGGCTCCATGATGCTTCGCCACCACCGAGGCAATCGCCGGATAACGTTCCGCTTCGGGGTTCGTGCGGGCCTCGGCCAGCTTGTTGCCCGTCTGAAATACCTTGTTCGGCTCGTGGTTCGAAAACCGGGCATCTACCGACCGGATCAGCGTGAATTTATCAAGCATCCCGGCCATTTTCGGCAGATGCTCGCACACCTGCACACCAGGCAGTTTCGTCTGAATCACGCCAAAAGGCCCGCGATTCTGCAAGGGCCGGTCGGGCTTGGGGTCCCACGTGTCAATCTGGCTCGGGCCACCCGTCATCCAAAGCAGAATACAGCTTTTCTTCCGGTTCGTGGCAATCGCATTTTCCCGAGCCTGAAGCAGTTGCGGCAGCGATAGACCACCCACACCGGCCAGACCCGCCTTGATAAAGTTCCGCCGCGAAGCCACAACCAGGCCTTCTCGCTGCTTCCCATACCAGTCGGTGAAAGCATGGTCATGCTCAAGCCGTTGGCAACCATCGACTCTTGGCAATCGCTTCTCTGACATGCGTAAAACTCCGTCAGGGGCTCTTGATCCCTGCGACCGGTAAATGACCAGGGCTGCACACTATTGTTTAACACAAATCAGCGGGCTTATCAAGAGATTTGCTGGCTAATTGCCTCAATGGTGATTCTCTAAAAGTCCTTCGCTGAAATAAAAACACTCTGGAATGGTTCAGCCGTGAATCTTAATCCCAGCCCGGGTTTCATGATGTCTGTCACTGCAGTTATATGCCTCCATATTCTTTGACTCTTATGACATGAAAAAGACTTATGCACTGGATAATAACCCTGTGGCAGGGCAACTTTTTTTGAATTTAGAATAAAAATCCGGGCTGGCTGGCGGATTAAATCAAGGGCAGCAATAAAATCAACTCCCGGCTTATTGTACCGATCATTTTCATTCTCTGACAAAAATGAAATCAACGCTAATTTTTCATTACACACACTCGGAGCCAAATCATGGCTCCATCCGTCGTGCCAGAACATCCAACGGAAATTCAGCGGCCCCTGCATCCAAAACACCCAGAAAGGATGCCTGAATGCATCCTCTATCTCCTTTGCTTAGACTTATTACAGCTTCAGCCCCCGCCCTGATAACCCGCATAATCGTTTGTCTTTCGCCAGATTGCACACTTTTGCT
>JBEITT010000009.1:0-89182 GCA_040374745.1 Planctomycetaceae bacterium
CACCGGTGAAGTCAATATTAAACATCGTATGGTTCGTCACGCGGATGCCGAAAGCCAGCAGACCAATGCCGATGACAACCAGAGAGATCATGGCCGCGACACGACGCTTGCCGACAAAGTCGATGGAAGTGGCCGACATGAAGCGGAGCATGCTGATTTCTTTGAGCAAGCCTTTGGCGGCCAGGAAATCGAACATCACGCGGGTGACGTAAACGGCGGTGACCAGGTTCCAGACCAGGCCGACGATCAGCGTAAGGGCGAAGCCCTTGATTTCTTCGGTACCAATATAAAACAGCACAATGCCTGATAGCACGGTGGTGATGTTGGCGTCGAGAATCGTGGTCCAGGCACGGTCGAATCCGTTGCGAATCTGCTCATTAAGTGAAGCACCCTTGTCCTTCTCCTCACGCATGCGTTCAAAAATCAGCACGTTGGCATCGACAGCCATGCCGATGGTGAGCGCCAGACCGGCGAGGCCCGGCAGGGTGAAGGTGGATGTGGTGAGCGACATGAATCCGACCAGAAGAATCAGGTTCAGCACCATGGCGATCACGGCGATCACGCCGCAAAGCCGGTAGTAAAAGACCATGAAGATCGGCACAACAACCATCGAAATGGCGATGGCATAAATGCCTTTCTGAATCGTATCCTGACCCAGAGTAGGCCCGACTTTTTCTTCCTGCAGAGGCACTGGGTTAAGTGTGGCGGGCAGGCTGCCGGCGTTCAGGATATTCAGCAGGAATTCAACTTCTTTCACCTCGAAGCCGCTCTGGCCACCTTCAATAATGCCGCTGTCGGAGATCTGGGCATTGAGTGACGGGGCACTCTGCACATAGTCGTCGAGCACAATAGCCAGGCGATATTTGAAATTGCCGCCTTCTTCGGGCAGGTGTTCGCCAGTCAGGCGGCCAAATTTTGAGGCTCCGCGGCGATTGAATGAGAATCCGACGGCCGGGTTCAGACGACCGTCCTGTGTCAGGAAGGCGCGAGCCAGATACTGGCCGCTGACATCCTGGGTTTCGGGCGGAACCTGAACCAGAACATATTCTTCGACACGGCCGGGGCCAAGGTTTCGCTTACGCACGATGGGCGAATCCTTGGGGGCGGTGGCCATGGCATCGCGCAAGTCCTTATTGGTTTTGAATGTGCTGGGGTCAAAGCCTGAGATCAGACTCTTGTTTCGGCCGATTGTAAAGCCTGTTAGCGTGCTGCCACCAGGGTCGGCACTGAGTGTGAGCGAGTTGGCGTCGTTTGAGACAACCGTCAGTTCGCTTGTCTGGTTCACACCATCCAGAGCCACATTCCAGCCATTGAACTCATTCTTGCGCCAGCGGGCCTTGGGGTCGGTCAGCTTGCGACCGCTCAGCGTCAGGTCGGTTCGGCCGGTTTCTGTCAGGCTTTCAGAATATTTGACCCATGAACTGCGTTTGTTGGTCCATTCAAGGAAGTTCTCCCTGGCCGCATCACGCAGAAGATCGTCCTCATGCTTGAGCGAGGCGAGGATGCGGAACTGAAGGAGGCCCTGATCAGTGATCGACCGCTTGGTGTTTTCAACATCCTCAGCCGTGGCTTCAGGATAGATCACTTCAACACGGTTTGAACCAATGGGGCGGATGACAATATCCTTGATGCCGTCGGGGTTGATTCGACGCTTGATGGCCGAGATCAACTCGTTAATGTCGATATTGCTTTTCTGCCGGGTCTGGTCGATTTCGTAAACGAGAATCGTACCGCCGGAGAGGTCGATACCCTTCTTCAGGCCCTTTGAATAGATGATAAAGAGCGGAAGGAGGCTCAGAACGGCCAGCAGCCCCAGGACATATCCAACGGAACGGTTTCTGGACGACATGGGAAAAAGCTATCTCCTCGACAATCAATCAGGAATCGGGCCCCACGCGCGACGGCCCCTGCTTTCAGGCTTGTTTCTCTTCGCGCAGGATCTGCATGACACTTCTGACATTGAGCTGAATCCGCACAGCCGGTTCATCGCAGATCCGGACAGTAACGCGATCCTGCTCGGCATCAACAGCCACCACAGTGCCGTAAATGCCACCGCTTGTTATGATTCGGTCGTTTTTCTTCAGTGAATCCAGCAGTGCCTGACGCTCTTTGAGCATCCTTCGCTGTGGCAGGGCCACGATCACGAAGTAGAACATCATGACCATGCCGACCATCATCACAAGAGGGATGATTGACGCGCCACCGCTGCCGGGCGGGGCTGTTTGAGCAATCGGCACCAGACTTTCCGAAAGGCGACTCACCGGGTTTATCCTCTCATTGCAGATTCAATGAACCTGTAATTTAGCAATCAACCTGACCAATTGGCAAGTAAATCCCTGCAAAATGAAATGTAACAACCTTCGGCAATCGCCTGCCGCGCCTGCTGCATGAGCCTTTGCAGGAAAGTCAGGTTGTGAATTGTGGCCAGAATCGGGCCTGTCATTTCACCTGCCAGAAACATGTGCCGCAAAAACGCTCGCGAATATTGGCGGCATGCCACGCAGGGGCAACCCTCTTCCAGGGGCCGCTGGTCAAGCCGGTGGGCGGCATTGCGCAGGCGGACTGTGCCCGAGAAGGTCATGCACGAGGCATTGCGCCCATTGCGGGTGGGCCAGACACAGTCGAACATGTCAATGCCGTGCTCAATAGCTACCAGCAGGTCTTCAGGCCGGCCCACACCCATGAGGTAGCGGGGCTTGTGGGGCGGCAGTTTGGGGGTGGAAACACGCAGGGCCTGATGCACAGCTTCGCGTTCTTCGCCTACGCTTACGCCACCGACGGCATAGCCGGGAAAGTCCATTTCGACAAGAGTTTCAGCACAGAATTCACGGAGGTCTTCGTGCGGGCCGCCCTGGGTGATGGCGAAAAGGGCCTGGTCGGGGCGGGTGTGGGCATCGCGGCAGCGGCGGGCCCAGCGGATGGTGCGATCGACGGCGGCGGCGATTTCTTTTTTCTCGGCAGGCAGCTTGGGGCAGTGGTCGAGGCACATGGCGACGTCAGCCCCGAGATTCTGCTGAATGGACATGGCCGACTCGGGGGTAAGTTCGAATCGGCGGCCGTCGATGTGCGAAGAAAAAACAACGCCTTTTTCGGTCATTTTGCAGCGATCGGCCAGGCTGAAGACCTGAAAGCCGCCGGAATCGGTGAGGATGGGGCGATCCCACGACATGAACCGGTGCAGACCGCCCAGGGCCGCAACGGTTTCGTCGCCGGGGCGAAGTGCAAGGTGATAGGTGTTCGCCAGAATCATCTGAGCACCGGTGTCACGCACCTGGCCAGAAAGCAAACCCTTGATGGTGCCCTGCGTGCCGACGGGCATGAAGGTTGGAGTTTCTACCTGACCATGTGGAAGCGACAACAAACCAACCCGGGCTGATGAGCCCGGGTCGCTGGCGATGACTTCAAATTGAAGAGGGGGATTCACGGTTTGAAAGCGCGTGCGTTCAGTCGTTTCGCAACTTCAGGTTCATGGCTGTGAGTTTTTCGCGGACCTCGTTCAGGGAGGTAACGCCAAAATTCTTGCATTCCATGAGCTTATCGCCGGTGAGTATGACCAGTTCGCCGATGGTGTTGATGTTCAGCTTGGTCATGCACTTTTTGGCACGAACCGAGAGGTTTAGCACCGAGAGGGGTTGCGAAAGAATCGCCTTCTCTTCCGGTGATAACTCTTCCATGGGTTCCGGCTGACGTTCAGACGACGATTTGGGTGACTCAAGAGCCATGCCCAGCCGCAACTTCTTGGATGTCATCATCTCCTTGATCTCATTCAGCGAGGTTTCGCCGAAATTCTTTGAGGAGAGAAGGGCAAGCTCGGTAATACGAGTGAGGTCGCCCAACGTGCGGATGTTCATCTTGCGTAAGCAGTTACGGCTACGAACGGAAAGTTCGAAGTCGGTTACGGGTGTGCCAAAGACGCTGATAGTGGCGGCGATGTCGCGTTCGGCACCGTCGTCGATCACTTCGCTCAGGCTGGCCATGCAGTCACGCAGGAAGAGTTTGGCCCGCTGGTGGGTAGGCATGACTGAGAGAACCTGGCGATAGCACTTTTCAGCCTCGCGAAAATTCTTTTCGTCTTCGTACATCAAGCCCAGGTTAACCAGAGCCGAAACCGGGATTGGCGGCCGCTGGGTGCAGAGACGATAGTATTCCATCGCCTTGTCGTCGTTGCCGAAGAGGTCGTTGATATAGGCCAGTTCAAAAAGGGCGCCGGTATGAAAGCGATCAAGCTGAATTGATTTTTCCAGCTCGACGGCAGCACCTTTAAGGTCACCGCCAGCGGCCATCAGGCTGCCGATCTGATAGAAATATTCAGCCGTTTCCAGGCCGGCCATTTCGTCGAGAATTTCTTTGGCCTTGTCGGGCTTGCCGGAACGACGCAGGCAGCCGGCATGGTGCAGGCGTGAATTCCTGACATCGTAACTGGCTTTTTCAGATTTAGAAAAGGCGTCAATCGCTTCCGCCCATTTCTGCTGGTTTTCCAGGGCAATGCCTCGGAAATAATGTACCAGCCCATTGCTGCTGCCCTTGATCTGATTCAGACATTCCAGCGCATGGCTGTGCTGCCCCATCAGGGTGTAGGCCACGCCCAGGCGTGAAAGAACGTCTTCCGTCATTTTATCCCTGTGACGATCCCTGATAGCCCCGGTGGCGTCTCTCAGGGTGCTGTAGCGAGAAGGGTCTCGCGTCAACGCTTCGCGCAGATCAGCTATGGTATTCTGATCAAAAGGTGTGCGGTCCAGAAGGGTGCGGACGTCGCTCGTAAATTGTTCAACCATATCCTTGGCCATGCCCAGCCTCGTGTGTGTACCGGACTTTCAATTGAAAGTCAATGCAGAATGCAACTTTATACCATGAATCGGGAAGAAATTCCAGCCCTGTCAGAAGTTTTGCTCTGGCTCGGCTTTATGAAAGTCAGTCGTCGTCGCCCACAAGCATCATTTCACGTTCAAGCAGGTCGTCGTCCTGCACTTCTTCACGGGCAGGTTCTTCTTCCACCTGTTTGGCCAGGCTTCGGGTAATGCCGCCAGGGCCCAGCACCCGCACGCCATGAGGGCCCAGAAGGGCTCGCAGGCGGCTGATAAGCGCCAGGTCGTATTTAACCTTCATTGCCTGGCCCGAGCGATAAATGGCCCGGTTGATCTGCCCGAAGCCGAGCAGCTCAAAATAAATTTCAAGCGTGCCGGGAAATTGCCGCAGCAGTTCGTGAACCTGGTTGAAGTGATATTCTTCAGTTACCCGGCTGTCGAATGTCAGAACCAGACCCGAGCCCAGAACGGATTCGGCCTTGTCCACCGGCAGAACGCGCGAAATACAAAGCTCGGCGGGGTCGCGGCGGCGGTCCATCGTGCCGATGACGAAAACAACTTTATCGTCGGCAATGTGCTCTTCATTTTTGGCCAGATCATCGGGCCAGAGTTTGGCGGGGATCGAGCCGGTGAGGTCTTCAAATTTCAGCACACCCATGCGGGTCAGGCCGTTTTTGTTCTTCTTCTGCAGATTTTTCACAGTGAATTCGCTGATGATTCCGCCCAGGATCACTTCCTGTTTGTCGGCAGCATCGGCCAGCTTTTTCACCTGCTGGGTCGCCAGGGCCTGCATGATCGACTGATAGCTTGTCAGTGGGTGGCTTGAGAAATAAAACCCGAGAATCTTCTTCTCTTCCGCCAGTTTTTCCTGCTCGGGCAGTTCCGGCACGTCGGGCAGGGCGAGTTTGTTATCGGTCACCGGTGAGTCGGCCGAGGCGGCGGCAAAGTCGTCGAAGAGGCTTGACTGACCTCGTTTTTTATCAGCCAGGGCCGACTGGCTGGCCTGCATGGCACGCGGCAGAACGGCCAGAAGCTGGCTGCGGCGGGCACCCAGGCAGTCAAAAGCACCGCCCTTGATGAGCGTTTCAACCGTACCCTGTGTGACAATCGTCGGCGGCACACGTTCCAGAAAATCATCAAGGCTGTTAAACTCTCCGCCTTTTTCACGGGCCGCCACAATGGCGTCAACGGCTTTGATGCCTACGCCCTTCATGGCTGCCAGCGAGAAAAAGATGCGTCCTTTTTCCGTTACGCGGAAGTCAACACCGCTGGCATTGACACTGGGCGGCATGACTTCGATGCCCATGCGGCGGGCGTCGTCGATATGCTCAGTCAGCTTGTCGCGGTCCGAGCCGTCGATCTCGCTGGAAAGCAGGGCCGCCATGAATTCGGTGGGGTAATGCGCCTTCAGGTAGGCCGTGTGATAGGCCACCAGGGCATAGGCTGTGGAGTGCGACTTGTTAAAGCCATAGCCGCCGAAGAAGACGATCAGTTCGAAGATTTCGCGGGCCCGGGCTTCATCCAGGCCACGTTCGACAGCACCGGCGATGAAGGCATCGCGGCTTGAGGCAATGACGTCAGTCTTTTTCTTGGAAATGGCCTTGATGGTGGCATAGGCGGTTGAAAGCTCGATGCCGCCCAGGCGATTCAGGATGCGCATGACCTGCTCCTGATAGACCATCACGCCGTGGGTTTCTTCGAGAATTTCCTTCATCACCGGGTGCGGGTAATCAGGCTCTTCCCGCTTGTGCTTGCGGTTAACATAAGAATCAACCATGCCGCCATTAAGCGGGCCCGGGCGATAAAGGGCGTTGGTGGCGATGATGTCGGCAAAGACGTCGGGCTTCATCTTCACCAGAAGGTCGCGAATGCCCGCAGATTCCAGCTGGAAAACGCCCTTGGTTTCGCCTCGCTGCAGCAGGGCATAGGTGGGCTGGTCGTCGAGAGCGACTTTTGTCAGATCGACCGGCCGGTCGGGGTATCGCTTGTTGATCAGCCGCACGGCCCTGTCAAGAATCGTAAGGTTGCGCAGGCCAAGAAAGTCCATCTTCAGCAGGCCGGCTTTTTCAACGTCGCCCATTTCCCACTGCGTGGTGATAAATTCCTTGTCTTTATCTTTATTGGGGATTTTCTGCAGTGGCACCATGTCTTCCAGAGGGCGGTCGGCGATCACCACGCCGGCGGCGTGCGTGCCGGCGCTGCGGGCCAGGCCTTCAAGCTGAATGGCCAGACGCACCATCTTGTCGATCTCTTTTTGCTCGGCACAGACCTTGCGCAGCTGCTGTTCCTGCTCAAGTGCTTCTTCAATTGAGATATTCAGTTGTTTGGGGATGAGGTTGGTAATGGCGTTGACGCGAGCCAGCTCAATGCCCAGGGCCCGGCCGACATCCTTGATCGCCGCCTTGGCCGCCATCGTGCCGAACGTGCCAATCTGGGCAACGTTCGATTCGCCATAGGTGCGCCGGACGTATTCAATCACTTCATAGCGGCGTTCCTGACAAAGGTCGATGTCAATATCAGGAGCCTCGGCCCGGTTCGGGTCAAGGAATCGTTCAAAGAGCAGGTCGTATTTGAGCGGACAAACGTGCGAAAGCTCAAGCAGATAGCTGACAAGGGCACCACAGGCCGAGCCTCTGGCCGAGCTGGGGATGCCGACTTCGCGGCCGAAGCGGACAAAGTCCCACACGATCAGGAAATAGCTGGCAAAGCCCATGCGATTGATAATGCCCAGCTCGTGTTCCAGGCGGTCGCGCACTTCCTGCGTGATTTCATCGCCATAACGCAGCTTCAGGCCATTTTCGCACAGCTCTCGCAGGTATTCTTCCGGGGTTTTCTTGCCGGGCGGCTGAAACGAGGGGAATTGCCGCGTGCCCAGGCCGGCTGATTTGTAATATTCTTCGACACCTTCGGCGATCAGGGCCGATTGCTTAAGGGCCTCGGCATGCTGCGGCATGGCCGCATACATTTCTTCAGGCGTGCGTACGTGATAATCTTCCGACTCGAATTTCATGCGGGTCGGGTCGCTGAACTGCTTGCCCATGTTCACGCACAGAAGGACATCGTGCGGGTGGGCGTCTTCTTTGTTCAGATAGTGGGCATCGCTGGTGGCGACCATCGGCAGACCCATGCTGCGGGCAATGTCAATCAGGCCGGTGTTGGCTGCCTTTTGAATGTTGACTCCGTTGTCCTGAATTTCAACGAAGAAATTGTCGGGCCCGAAGATTTTCTGATACCAGGCACACAGCGACTTGGCCTGGGCTGTTTTTTCGTGCATGACGAGGTCAGAAAGTTCTGATGAGCAGCAGCCCGAAAGGCAGACGATGCCCTCGCTGTGCAGTTCCAGAATTTCTTTGTCGATGCGGGGGCTTGTAGTAATAGCCTTCGAGAAACGACTTGCTCGAGAGGCGCATGAGGTTTCGCAGACCTGCACCGTTTTTGGCAAGCAGGGTGAGGTGGAAGTAATTCTCTTTGCCGTTGCAGCCGCCGGGGGTGCGTTCCGAGCGTCGGCCGGGAGCGACATAGGCCTCAATGCCGATGATCGGCTTCACGCCGCCGGCCTTGCCTTCGCGCAGCAATTGCAGGGCCCCGTAAAGGTTGCCGTGGTCGGTGATGGCCACGGCGGGCATGTCGTTCGCCTTGCACTTGGCGATGAGTTCCGGAATCCGGTTGGCTCCATCCAGCAGGCTGTAATGTGAATGACAGTGCAGATGAACAAAAGGCTGATTGGCCATTGCTTTTCCCTTGTCAATCGGGGTGCCGCCGCGGCGGCCGCCTGCCGGTGCTCCTCTTGAGCGGCATGGTCACTCCGGAACCATGCCTGATCACAATCATCATCCGCGGGAAGTGGCCCGATGTCCAGCCCGAGAGTTGAGAGGTCGAGGGCCAATCAACCGAAGTGCCTTAACGATCATCACTTTGGAAGGGCTGAGAATTTTTTGTTAAATATTGCTCAGGTGGTGATGAGTGGTCGGGCGGCGGTTCAGACCAATAGGGTTAAAATCAAACTGGCAAAAACGGCCAGAGCAATGATTAATTATTAAGAGGCGTGAAGGTCACGGAGAGTCAGGAAGTTGATTGAAGACCTGCGAATCGCAAGTTTTTGAGGAATAATCGCGGGCACATCGAAAAATTGTCCATGGTCTGTTAGCCGAAGCAATCACAATCAGTGGGCATTCGGGTGATGATGCCAAGATTTATCAGGAAAAACAGATCAAACGTGCTTTGGAATTGGTGAGGCGATGAAACAAGACGATCAATATTTGAAATGGGTAGAGTGGAACGAGGAAGATCAGACTTACATTGGTAAGTGCCCCGATGTGATTTCTGGCATTCACGGTAATGATCAAGTTCAGCTTTATATCGAGCTTTGCAATTTCATCGAAGAAGTGCTAGCAGAATTCCGCTCAGAGGGCCGAGCCTTTCCACCTGTTCGTACAAGACCCATGCAGGAAGTGGGCTGATTCGAAGATAGTGTCTGACAGCCAGAGCATAAATTCACTCGATGATGTGCCCGGTTTAGGTTGAGAAGACATGGGAATCCGGGTTTCAGTTTCGTCCAACATGAAACTACCACACCCGTCGCTCCTGTTTTAATGGAGAAATCAAGTTTACGACAAATTTTCTGGACTGATCGCTGCTGATCGACCAGCAATTTTTCTTGCAGAGATATGAATAATTCTCTCATTCCACAAGCAATAAGCCGAATTCAATTTCAGCATGGAATTCCGGTTTCTTAAGCCAATGCAGCGTGGCAGCCAATTTCTGCATTCCGCTTTGGAAGGCATGGATTGGCCGGCTAAAAGCATGAAATTCAGATTGAAAACACGGCCCGGTTGGGCTGTGTTTTCGGTGCCGGAGATGCGTGGAATATGGAATTGGCAAGAAAGGGCCCGGAAGCCTTCTGGCCATGGGTCTGATTATGATATTTCAAATGTCAGACACAAGATTGAAGTCCGTTTGAATGGCGAACTCGTCTGGGGCACCGAAGCGGCAACCTCGCTGAAAAAGGGATGTCTTGGCCTTCAGGCAGAAGATAAACTGCATGAATAATGCAATATCCGGGTGAAAGATCCCGGCATTTGAGATTTGTCATCATCAGACAACCATGACTCAGCGCACGGCGTGCTGGTGGGCAGCGACAAAGAAATACGATATGCAATTATCGGTCAATCATTCTCGCGAAATATGATAACACCGCAGAAATCAAGCAGGTTGGAGAGGATAGTAAAAAGCATCAGGGCAGCGACGATTCCCAGAAGATAGCTTAAAACAAATCCGTTATCCTCATCCCATAAGACAACCGAGACAAACGACGAAAGAAATTGACCCTTGGGCACATTAAAAGATGTGTTCCAGAATTGATCCATAAAAAGGCTGTGCATCAGCCGGGGCGCGAGAAGTGGCAAAGCTAAACAGAGTAGAGCCAGCACGCCGCCTGAGAACGTGAGCCCAGCCACCGGGAACCGCCATCGCCGTGCCAGGCTGAGTTGGGCCCTGACGGGTTTGGGCGAATCGGCTGCCGGCGATGAAATGCGAATCTGTTCACGCGGGCCAGGGGTGCTCATGCGACACTCTCACGCTGCCTGACAGCCTTTTCATAGCGAATGAACTGGGCCCGCCATGCAAGTTGCCGGGGCTGAAGATTGGGCCTGAACATCATCAGCAGAATCAGGGGCTGGTAAAGCAGGACAAGAGTACCGCCCTTTTCAAGATACCAGAACTGGCTGAATATGAGCATCGCCGCCGACATGCTGATGACCTCTCCCAGGTGCTTTTCAGCAGGCCAGAGGAAGCAAAGCAGGGCCATGATCAGATAGGCCACGACAACCGGCAGCCGGAAGCTGGGGTCCCACCCCGTCCACAGGCTGGCGCTCATGGGCGTTTCACGGTCGAACAAGAGGCCGGTTTCAGCGATGCTTCGTGCCCCGAGTGCCCGGGCCCATGAAGCAAAGTCAGGAAAATCAAGGCCTATCAGGGCTGAGATCAGGACAAGCGAAAGACCCGCCAGAGTGAACCGCCATCGTTTCTTGCCCTGATAATAGCCAATCCAAACCGGAATGATACCAAGGCAGGCCGGCATCCAGCCCGCTGCCAGACCAATCAGCACGCCAGTAAGCCAGGGCTTTCGATAGAATGCCACGGCCAGCATGATCAGGGCTGCGGGCAGGGTCTGCCCGCTGTCGACCAGTGCAATGCGAGTGTAAGGCATCATCACATAGGAAACCGCGGCTGATATACCAGTGATAGGCCTGAGAAAATGCTGCCAGCCGACATAAATCAGGCAGATTACGATTGTGAGGTGACTGATGGCTGAGATGAGCCGGGAAAGGATCTCGCGAGGCTCGATTTTTTCGACCTTGGTGGGTATGGGAGTGGCGTCAAGAAAGGCTTTTCCAGTTTTTTCAATGGTGTCGGTAATCGGGTTGACCGACGATTCGACTTTCTTTTTCTCTTTGTCATTCAGTCCGGTCTCGGCCGGGTTTCGCTGCTTGCCTGCCTGTACAGGCAGGCTGATGGTTTCAATCATGAGCAGAATGAGAATGCAAGTGCCGAGAAACGAGAGCCCGGATGGATTGAGATTAGGTTCGATCAGCGGCCGGCGGCCCAGGCCAACATCGGCCAGGCAGCGAATGAGCACAAGAAAAGACCCGCCCAGTAGCAGTGCATAGGCTGTGAACGAGCCGCCGCCCCTGCCGCTGGCACCCACCAGGAACATCATGCCGGGTGCAAGTGCGAAAAGCAGAAAAAGGTCGAGATTGCGCAGGCTGATGATACGGCTGAATTTGAAAAACAGGGTCATCAGGCTGATGAGTGAAAGCACCAGCCACATCGAACCACTTAATTCCAAATCGCCAACAAGCGAACCAGTCACTGAGGGTGTCCCTGCTGAAAGAGATGCGAATTCATGAATTCAGTGTCAGGCAACTGCAAGCTGCTGCATGGTTAAAGACTTGATGTGGCACGTTCCAGGTCGATTGTTTCCAGGGCATTGCGTGCGGCAATCTGCTCGGCATCTTTTTTGTTATTACCCCATGCCGGCTTGAACTGACGGCTGCCCACACGGGCCGCCACCAGGAAGCACTTCAGATGATCAGGCCCCTTCTCTTCCAGAAGCTGGTAGGTCGGGGTGCGGCCAAAGACTTTCTGTGCCAGTTGCTGCAGCGTGCTTTTGTAATTGATGCCGGCATCACCGGCCACGGTGGCCACAATTTCTTTTTCGATATGGTGAATCACGACTTTCTGGGCGGCCAGAAAACCACCGTCAAGATAAACAGCAGCGACCAGGCTTTCAAACATGTCGGCCAGCACCGAGTCGGGTGCCTGCGATGCCTCGCCCATGCCCTTGCCCAGGATCAGGTAGCGATCCATGCCCAGCTCGCGGGCCATTTTGGCACAGGTTCGCCGAGAAACCACGGCTGATTTGATGCGTGTCAGGTCGCCTTCCAGATAGTCGGGGTAGTGATCAAATAGATATGAGCAGACCACGGCACCCAGGATGGCATCGCCCAGAAATTCAAGACGTTCGTTGGAGGCGAGCCGGCTGTTGGCCCCCGAGGCGTGAATCAGGGCGGCCTTGAGACAGGTGAGATCAGCGAAACGATGGCCCAGCAAATGCTGACACTCCATCAGCATTGGGTCGTTTGCCGACTCGCCCGGCACAGGTTCGTTTTCCGGTTCTGACTGCCCCATCAATTAATTCTGCCAGAGGATCTTGGACTACTTCTGATCTTAATCGTTCACATAGACACGCCGCTTATAGTATGATATTGCACACTGAATGGTTCAAGCAAAATCGGGGCCAATCTGAAACAGGCAATAGAGTTAACGAACTTCTGCCCCTGTTTCGCCCGCCCTGAACAGGCACTTCCGGGAGATTTTCCAACGTGGTTCCGGCAAAGGATTTCGAAAAGCGGATGGTGGTTGAGATCGACGGGCACCCGCACATGATTGAGCAGATCACGGTGCAGACACCTTCTGCCCGCGGCGCGGCCACTTTATACAAGATTGCCGCCCGCAATCTGAAAACGCGAGCCCGTGTGGAAAAGGCCTTTCGAGGCACTGACACCCTGCCTGAAAGTCGCTTCGAGCGTCGGTCGATCCAATACCTTTATCGTGATGCCGACGCACTGGTTTTTATGGATGAAACCACTTATGACCAGTTCACCCTGCCCGTGAGTGATCTTTCCGAGCAGATTCCCTATATGACCGAAAACATGGCCGGCCTTGAAGTGCTGGTGGTTGACGACCAGCCCATCGCCATTCAAATACCTGACACGGTTGACCTTGAGATTACCGATACGGCGCCCGGTGTTCGTGGCAATTCAGCCACTGGCCGCACCAAGCCCGCCACACTTTCAACCGGTCATGTGATTCAGGTGCCTGAACACCTTGAGCCAAATATAGTAGTTCGTGTCGATACACGCACTGGTGATTATCTGGGCCGGGCAAACACCTGATTATTCTGGTGCAGATTCGACCGGCGGCCTTGCCGGTCGGATATTGGCCAAGGCCACTCCTGAGAGCATGATCAGGCCACCGATGATCGTCGCGGTGTGCGGCTTTTCACCATGAAACAGCCAAACCCAGACCGGGTTCAGCAGGGGTTCTACCAGGGCGATCAGTGTGGCATTTGCCGGCGAAGTGGTTCGAAGCCCCCTGGAGAAAAAGACATAAGGCAGGGCCATCTGCAATAGGCCAAACACAGCCAGGCCCGGCACACTGCCGCGAAAAGGCCAGACCGTAAGCCCGCAGGCCGCGGCCACCAGGGCCAGAATCAGCCCTCCGGCAGTATTATTCCAGGCAGAAAGCCAAAGGGGATCATCGCCCCGAGAGGCTCGCAGGCCCACGACAACTGTTCCATAAGCCACACCGCTGGCCACGCCCAACAGCATGCCCAGGCCATGGCCACTGCCGCTACCAGCCAGTTCAGGCAGAATGATGCAGGCTATGCCCAGCATGGCCAGGCCGACTCCGGCCAGCGTTCGGCGATCAGGCTTTTCATGCAGCCATAACCAGCCGATGGGCACAACCCAGGCAGTGGCAGAACATTGCAGAAAAATGGCGTTGGCAGCAGTGGTTGCCTTGATGGCTGCAATATACATGCCCGTCATGGCGGCGAAAGCGGCGGCTACGAAGAAATGGCGAGATTGCAGGCGGCCTGGCCATCTTCCTTTTGTAAAGGGCATGAGCACCATGCCGGCAAACAGGCCCCGCCAGATGGCGATGGTGGTGCCGTCGTCGGGCAGCGACTTGGCCCAGATGCCCGAAAGGCTCCAGAGGAAGGCCGCCATCAGAATCCAGATGCGCCCATCGCTTGATTCGACACTATTTCCTGTATTACTCAGCATGACACTATTATCCGGAAAATTTTACGATTTATCTATGTTTACAGGTGGTTGATCGATATTCAAGTTCGTCGATCTGCGCATCCATACGACCGAAAGCACTGCCCCGACAACAATCAAGCCGGTGGATAGGCCGATCCAGATGCCGCTGACATCCATCGACCGCCAGAAGGCCAGGTAGATTCCAACGGGCAGACCGATCAGCCAGTGGGCGATCAGATTCGTTGCGGCAGGTGTGGCGGTGTCGCCAAGGCCACGCAGGGCACCGGTGCAGACGGCCTGAAGGCCATCAAATATCTGAAAAACAGCGGCAATCGCCAGAAGTGTAATGCCTTTGTTGATAATCGCGGTATCAGCCGTGAAGCAGCGCAGAAGCGGCACGGGGATAAGGAGAAAATGCAGGGCGAAGAAGATCATGACGGCGACTGTCAGGCCAATGGCTGTCCAGCCCGCCTGTCTCGCGGCCTGTGGCTGCCTGGCACCGATGCCATGCCCCACTCGCACGGCTGCTGCTGAAGCAATGCCAAGGGGCACCATAAACGTCAGGCTTGTGATATTCAGCACAATTTGATGAGCCGCCAGCGAGATGGGGGCAAGGCGGCCGACAAGTGTAGCAGCAAAGCTGAAAATACCGACTTCAAGCGTAATCTGCAGTGATGCCGGCAGGCCCAGCACCAGCAGTTTTTTCAGGTCGATGCGCTGCACGCTGCGAGCCCAGCCTTTTACAAAAACCTCGGGGTCAATTTTTACAACAATCAGCACCAGCATCACGGCCAGATAAACACGCGAGATGACCGTGGCCCAGGCCGACCCGTTAATGCCCATGGCCGGCAGGCCCCAGTGGCCATTGATAAGTAGCCAGTTACCCATGACATTGATGAGATTGGCACTGATAAGCACCAGCATGACCGGCCGCACCTGGCCGACCGATTGCAGATAGCGGCGGCACGCAGCATAAACCAGCAAAGGGCCGGTGCCCCAGAGTGCAGCCCACATGTAAGGCCCGGCCAGCGGCAAAATCTCGGGCGAGAGGCCCCAGCGATGCACCGAAAGCAGAAGGGCCATGAAAAAAAGTGTCAGGGGCGGCGTGGTGATTAAAGCCAGCAGAACACCTGTGCGCAACCACTGGCGAGCTTCCTGCCGCTGCCCTGCCCCGTGTGCCTGCGAGACCAGCGTGTCAAGCCCTAGGAACAGCCCCATGCCGAAAACGGCAAATGTAAAATAGACACTGCCGCCTATGCCTGCCGCCCCAATGGCTGCCGGGCCCAAATGGGCCACCAGCATGGTGTCGGCCACGCCCATGGCCATCCAGCCAATTTCGCCCACCACCACTGGCAACGCCAGGCGAAGTGTGGCCCAGAGGTCGGCAAGCCTTGATAATTTCGGTAAATCTATTTCGGTGGTTGCACCGGTCGGGGCGTCCATCACCCGCCCGCATCCCAGATTTCAGGCTGAATCACGGCTTTTATTACCACCATAGCCCTGCCGCCCAGGTGCACGCGGTCGCCTTCGCAAACCACTTCAACAAACCCGCCCCGGCGCGAGGCCTGATAGCCCCTGAGCCGCTGCCTTTTCAGCCGATCACCCCAGAACGGAGCCAATGCGCAATGTGCTGAGCCCGTGACCGGGTCTTCATTGACACCTGACTGAGGTGCGAAAAATCGCGAGACGAAGTCGTAATTCGCCATGTTTTCAGCGGACGGCAGCGATGTGACAATAATGCCCCGGGCCTGCACCTGCCGAAGGGCCTGAAAATCAGGCGAGAGCTGGTACACAAGCCTTTCATCAGCCACTTCCACCAGATAATCAAACTGGTTGCGGCCGATGGAACAAATAGCCTCGGGCTGCAGGCCCAGGCTCTTGACAAGCCCGGCCGGCGCAGCCACAGCCTGAGAGACTTTAGCCGGAAAATTCAGCCAGATGAGGTCAGATGCGGGATCAGTATCAGGCTGGGCGGTAAGGAGCCCGCTTCGAGTCTGAAAAGCAATAGTCTGCGAAGCATCGACAAGGCCTGATTCCCACAGGGCCCGGGCCGAGGCCAGCGTGGCATGGCCGCAGAGGTCAACTTCAACCGCAGGCGTGAACCAGCGAAGGCTGTAATGATCGCCCTGGGCCAGCAGAAAGGCTGTTTCCGAAAGGTTCATCTCAGCGGCCAAGGCCTGCATCCATGCGTCGGATCTTGGCGAAGGCATGAGGCAGACAGCGGCCGGATTCCCAGTGAAAGGGGCGTGGCAGAAGGCATCGACTGTCAAAAGAGCGGGCTCGATCGGTTTCTTTTCACCTGACATGGATCAGACACTCAGTTTTCGATAAATCGGGCCCGCAGTGCGTCAAATAGCGGGTCGAGATCGACATTTCCGCCGGTGATGATCACTCCCACGCGTTTTCCCTTCAGATGATCCAGCTTGCCGAAAAGCAAAGGCGCCACTGGCACCGAGCAGGAAGGCTCGATAATGATTTTGAACCGCTCCCAGACGAATCGCATGGCCGCGAGCATCTCTTCTTCGGTGGCCGAAACGATCTCGTCAACATTTTGCTGAATCACGGCGAAGGTCTTGTCGGCCAGGCTGGTGCGCAGGCCATCGGCCATGGTTTTCGGGTCGCCTGATGGCTCGATCTTGCCAGAAACGAGCGACCTTTTGGCATCGTCGGCCCGTTCGGGCTCGGCGCCAATGACGAGCGTCGAAGGCGAAAGTGCTTTCACTGCAATTGAAGTGCCGCTGGCCAGCCCGCCGCCGCCGATGGGCGTAATCACCGCATCAAGCGGCCCGGCCTGTTCCAGCAGTTCCAGGGCAGCGGTGCCCTGCCCGGCAATCACACGCCAGTCGTTAAACGGGTGAACAAGCTCATATCCGCCTTCGCCAATCAGCGCGGCCACGGCACTTTCGCGTGCCTCCAGTGTCGGTTCGCACTGAACCACGCGGGCACCAAAGGCCTCGGTCGCCTTCTTTTTTACAGCTGGGGCCGTGCGAGGCATTACCACGCAAACTGGCACACCCATGATCTGCCCTGCCCTGGCCAGAGCCTGGCCATGGTTGCCCGAACTGTGCGTGACAACACCCCGGCGTCTCTGTTCTTCGTCAAGTGTCAAAACTGCATTCATGGCGCCCCTGAATTTGAAGGCGCCAATCTTCTGGAAGTTTTCACACTTGAGGAAGACGGTTGCGCCCGAGGCTTCATCCAGCGAGCGGCTTTTCAGCACGGGCGTGAGTTCGGCATAGGGGGCGATCCGCCCGGCAGCCTGGCGGATTGTCTCAAGCGTTACAGGAATTTCCATAGGTGTTGTCAGTTCAAAGCGGTTAGTTGCTTCAGCCGATCACTTGATCGCGCTGTAATCAAGGCCGTTGAGAAACACACTTTCCACCTTCGCCACCAGCTTGCCGTTCTTTTCGCTTTCGGTGCGGGCTTTTTGCCATGCAGGGTCGGCGCCGAAGGCTTTCCAGCTGGCGGTGGCGGCTTCACGGCTTGGGTAGGCAAGTATATAGACCATTTTTTCGCCCTTGCCCGACTTGGCGTCAACAGGCTCCCAGAAGCCGATCAGCTCCATGCCGTGCTTCTTGAAAAGGGCGCAGGTATGGTCGCGAAAGCGGGCGTGCAGGTCGTCCATCTTGCCGGGGGCGGCGTAATAGGTGCGCATTTCAAAGACGCGGGCCGGCGTGTCTTCGGCACGGGCACCAGTGGCCAGGGCTAGCGTGGCGGAAAGCATAATTGTGGTCAGAATCGTTCGCATGTTCAATTTCTCCCCTGCATGAACTGATGGTTGTAAGGATGCTTCAATCCCATTTTATAGCGTCTTCGGTATGGTTCAGGCAACTTTTTTGCAGGGTCAGGCTTCAAAATAATCGTCGTCGGCAATGTCGGGAATGCCCACAACCAGTACACGCATGCGGCCGGCAGCAGAATGCACCGCAAGAGGCGGAATATGAACCAGCGAGCCTTTTTCAACGGTGTGAATCTGGCCTTCGACTGTGACTGTGCCCGAGCCATCGATCACATAATAAAGTTCGGTCGATCGCTTGTGAAAATGCGGTCTGGCACCATCAATATCGACTGCATGGGCCCAGGCGGCAGGGTTTAAGGCAGCGTCTTCCCGGCTGATGAGCCGGTCTCGCCAACCGCAGGCGCTTCGTTCGCGTGGTGTCTGCCCTTCATGCCGCACCAATACGGCTGATTTCGCTGAATTTTCATGGTCCGATGGCATCACGCCGCTCCAGCTTTGTGTTTTGTGTCGGTTTGTTTAAGAATATGATACGGTAGACAGGGGAATCTTGCTCAACATGAGTTCCGCAAAATCAATTTGCCCATGAATAGCCAGAAATGCTGATTCGCGCTGTGGTTGCCCTTGCACCTGACCAGAACTGGCAAATTTATCGACAGTCGCAGTGGATGGCACTGCTACGCCGTGATTTTTCCGTTGCCACCTGGCTGAAAATTCATGTGGATATTGACGAACAAAATTATCAGATCATGCTTCAGACCCGGCATCAATGGCAGTCAACACCGCCGGGCGAAATAAAGAGTGTGCTTGATCGCTTCGGCGCTGTTACAATTGCCGGTCCCGGCACATCACCCCACCAAGGCTGACCCGCAAGAGGCCGATATGTTTCGACAACTCATAACCTGCATTCGCCTGGTCATTCGTGGCTTGGTATTCGCCTTGTTCATTGCGACAAACGTTGCCGCCCAAGATGTGGCCAAGCCGGATTCCTCAAATTTAGCCCTGCAGCGGCTGGCCTTCTGGCCACTTGAGACAAATGCAGAATTTGACACCGGCTCGGCACTGAAAAGGAGTACGGGCCTTGGGCTGGCCTTTGATTCAGTCAAGGCTGGGCGGTTTGAGAAGTCTTCGGTGTGGAACGGCCGAAACAGTCTGATTGAGACAACTGTCGGGAGCGAGTTCGCCTTTGGCAAAGAGCCATTTTCCGTAAGTCTCTGGTTTAATATCGACGGAGCTGACGACGACCTGCCGGGCGACCTCGTCAATCAATTTGATCATGACACGCAGACGGGCTGGTCGCTGGCCGTCACAAGCCGCAGTGGGTTGGTGCACAGCCAGTCGAACCATCGGCAGATAGTGTTTGGCATCAACGATGGCCGCCACGAATCTGGCTGGCAAGACCATGGCCGCCCCGGCCAGGCTGTTTATGTGCATGCCCTGGCCGTGCACAACGGCCAGCTTTACGCAGGAACCTGCGACCCCGGCACGGGCCGACAGGGTGGAGTTTTCAGGTTCGAGCCGCCTGATCGCTGGGTTGACACCGCCGCACCGGTGCGAGCCAATGCCGTGACATCACTGGCGGTTTTTCAGGGCGAACTCTATGCCGGAACCGGCAAATACAGGCTGGCGGGTTCGGCCCTTGAAGAGTCGAAAAATGAAACAATGGGTGGCGAGATTCTGAAACTCTCAGAGGGCGGCAGCTGGTCGGTTGTCGGCAAATTGCCTGAGACAGAGGCTGTGGGCGGGCTGGTGGTTTTTCAGGGCAAGCTGCACGCCAGTTCGCTTTATCGCCCAGCCGGTTTCTTCCGCATGGAAGGCCCCGGCAACTGGGCCAGCCTGCCGACGCCCGGCGGCAAGCGGCCCGAGGCCATGGCTGTGCATAATAACAAACTTTATGCCAGTGGCTATGACGAGGGCCATGTGTATGAATATGACGGTCGTCGGTGGGCAGACCTTGGTCCGCTGGGAACCAACACACAGACCTATGGCTTTGCCGTTTACCGTGGCGGGCTTTATGTTTCAACCTGGCCAGAGGGCAAGGTTTACCGGCATGAGGGTGCGACACGCTGGGCCGATTGTGGCCGACTGGGTGAATCGCTTGAGGTGATGGGCCTGGCAGTGCATAATGGGTCGCTTTTTGGCGGAACGCTACCCTCAGCCGAGGTTTTTCGGTATCTGGGCGGGCAAAAGTGGCTGACGACCGGCAAGACCGACCCAACCCCCGACGTGAAATATCGCCGCGCCTGGAGCATGGCTGAATTTCAGGGTCGGCTTTTCTGCGGCACGCTTCCTTCTGGGCGTGTTTATTCCTATCAATCAGGGCTGGCAACCACCATTGATAAACCAGTCGGCCCGGGCTGGCATCACTTGGCCGCCGTGCGTGGCGCCAAATCGCTCAGGCTCTATCTGGATGGCAGTTTGGCGGCCGAGGCTGAATCGCCCAGGGCAGGTGAAATCAATGTGTTGCCAAAATCAACACTGAAAATTGGCCACGGCGTGCATGATAACCTGCGTGGCCGGCTGAGGAACGTCGCAATTTATCGCGGCGAACTTGGTACTGAAGATATTCGCAGGCTGCATAACAGCGTGACTGTGCCCGCCAAACCTTGACCCCCTGCCTATATCAATCCAAGCGGGTAAAACCATTCCCAAGAACACCTGTCAATATTGAAAGCCTGAACATGCCGAAGATTACAATTGAAAATGGTCCTGTGGTTGAAGCTGCCGAAGGCACGAAGCTGGTGCTGGCCATCAGCGATTCCGGCACCGACATTCTGCACCGCTGTGGCGGCAATTCACGATGCACCACCTGCCGCGTTGAAATTCTGGAAGGCGATGCCGGCGAGCTGACTGCCGTTGAAGCTGAGCGTGTTGGCCGAGAAGCTGACTGGCCAGCCAATCGGCGGCTGAGCTGCCAGGTGCGCGTGGGCGGCGACCTGACAGTGCGAGTGCTTTCCACAGCGACATCCACCGGTATGCCCGCCGGGCCAAGGCCAATCGATTGATAATTCAGTCGAATTAACATTATTCTGTGTGAATCAACAAAGCGAGGATCGGCGAATTTGCCTGCCGAACCCGCTTTTTTCACACGGAGAAAGACAATGCTGCCTCGCACCGTTTTATTTTTGCTTCCTTTGCTCGTCGCCATATCCTCCGCCCATGCTCAGTGGAAGCCGGCCCCGGTGCCCATTTCCTCGCCCTGGGCGGCCAAGGTTGATCCAGCCAACCCGTTGCCGGAATATCCTCGCCCCCAGCTCGTACGGCAATCTCGCCCCTGGTGGAATCTCAATGGCCTGTGGGATTATGCCATTGCACCCAAAGATCAGGCCGAACTGCCGAAAAGCTGGGCTGGGCAAATTCTGGTACCATTCGCCATTGAAAGTTCACTTTCGGGTGTGGGCAAAACCGTCGGTGCCGACAATCGTCTGTGGTATCGTCGCTCGTTTGACCAGACCGTTACACGGCAACCGGGCGACCGGATCATTTTGAATTTTGGTGCGGTTGACTGGCAGGCCGAAGTTTGGCTCAATGGCGTGAAAGTGGGCAGCCACACCGGTGGCTATACACCTTTTTCGGTGGATGTGACCGGCCCGTGGAAAGATGGCGGCAGGCAGGAGCTGGTGGTGGCGGTGTGGGACCCTTCCGACGCCCACTGGCAGCCGCGTGGCAAGCAGGTGCGTCGGCCTGAAGGCATCTGGTACACCTCAGTGACAGGTATCTGGCAGACGGTCTGGCTGGAAGTTCGGCCTGAGCAGGCGGTGGACAGCCTGAAAATCACGCCGGACCTGGCGGGTCAGAAGGTTGTCGTGCGTCCGACATCGCAAACGGCGGCACGAGCCGGAGTCAGGCCTGTGGCAGAAGTCAGCGTTTTTGCCGGTAATTTGCTTGTGGGCCAGGCAACAGGCGAAGTGAATAACGACGTGGCAGTGGCCATTCCAGGCCCACGGGCATGGTCGCCGGAAGATCCATTCCTCTATGATATTCGAGTAAGGCTGCTTCAGGGTGCGGCCGTGGCTGATGACATCACCAGCTATGTCGGCATGCGGTCAGTGGCTGTGGGCAAGGATGAAAACGGTTTCAACCGCATTTTGCTTAATGGTCGCCCATATTTTATGTGTGGGCCTCTGGATCAGGGCTGGTGGCCCGATGGGCTTTACACCGCTCCGACAGATGAAGCACTGCTTTTTGATGTGGAAATGACGCGGCGATTTGGCTTTAACATGGCTCGCAAGCATGTGAAGGTGGAGCCGTCCCGATGGTATTATCATGCTGATCGGCTGGGGCTGCTTGTCTGGCAGGATATGCCCAGCGGCGACAAATACATTAAGCCCACTGAGGCGGATATTGTGCGATCGCCGGAGTCGGCCGCGAATTTCAGGGCCGAGTGGCGGGCGATTATGGAAAGCGTGTGGAACAACCCCTGCGTGGTGGTTTGGGTGCCTTTTAATGAAGGCTGGGGGCAATTTGAGACCGACAGGATTCTGGCCGAGACCAAGGCTTTTGACCCGACGCGACTGGTGGATGGCCCCAGCGGCTGGACGGATCGAGGCACGGGCGACCTGAACGACATGCACCGCTATCCAGGCCCCGGCATGCCGAATCTGGAAGAAAAACGGGCGGTGGTGCTGGGTGAATTTGGCGGCCTGGGCCTGCCTGTGAAGGGGCACACCTGGCAGAACGAAAAGAATTGGGGCTATCGCAGCTTCACAGAAATGCCCGCCCTGCGATCAGCCTATGCCGACCTGATCAAAAAGCTCAGGCCGCTGGTGGCTCAGGGGCTGGCTTCTGCGATTTATACTCAGACGACAGATGTCGAGATTGAAGTCAACGGCCTGATGACTTACGACCGTAAGATCATGAAATTTGATGCCGCTGAACTGGCTGCCCTGCACGCTCCGCTGTATCAGCCGATGGCACCGATTCGCACGACAACACTGGTGCCCACCAGCGAGAAATCACACCAGAAGTGGCAGTATATTCTTGCCAGGGGGCGTTCTGATTTGTGGTACACCAATGGATTTGATGCTGAAGGTAATGGCTGGAAAATGGGCGAGGCTGGATTTGGCACGAAGATCACGCCCAATACAAATGTGAGAACCGAGTGGAATACGCCTGAAATCTATATTCGCCGGAAGTTCAATATTGATCAGAAACCGGCATCAGGCACGCTCTTGCTGCGAATCTTCCATGATGAAGACGCCGAGATTTATCTCAATGGGGTGCAGCTGGCTGTGGCCAAAGGCTATAACGGCGGCTACGACGAGATTGAACTGCCGGAAAAGGCGATGAAGGCCTTGCAGACGGGCACGAATGTCATTGCGATTTCTGTAAAGCAGACAAACGGCGGACAATATATCGACGCTGGTCTTTTCATTCGTGAATGACGTTGCGCATAGAAAATCAGGCGAGAACCATGGCTTTTGTCGCATATCTTGAATGTTCGGTGTGTCGGCGGCAGTTTCCGGCCGACACGCTCATGAACCTTTGCCCGGATGACCATCGCCCGGTGCAGATTGTTCTTGATCTTGATCGCCTGAAACGCGAAAAAGGACGAAATGGCTGGTGGAACCCGGCTGAAAAGTCTCTCTGGCGATTCGGCGGCCTGTTGCCACTGGATTTGTCGAACCCTGACGACGCCCGGTTTATTGTCAATCGTGGCGAGGGGCACACGCCGGCCCTGAATTATGCGGAATATCCGCATGCGATTTCCGGCAATTTTCGTCTGGAGATTAAGGACGAAGGCCGGCATCACCCAGGCTGGGGCGGCAATCCGACACTTTCATTCAAGGATCGCGGCATGGCCATGACGGTGAGCATGGCACGCCGTTTTGGCCTGACGAAGCTGGCTGTGCCCACCCAGGGCAACGCCGGCGATTCGCTGGCTGATTATGCCATGCCAGCCGGGCTTGAAGTGGCGGTGATCATGTCGCCTGATACTGACCGGCCCGTGATGGGCAATGTGGCGGCACTGGCCGCACTTTATCCGCAGAATGTGCATCTTGAGCTTATTCCCGGTACAATTGTCGATTGTGCGGCCCGTATGCGCGAGCACTGGCTGCCGCAGGGCTATTTTAATGTGGCCACCTTTCAGGAGCCAGGCTGGCGCACTGAGGGTAAAAAGACGCTGGGGCTGGAAATGGCCGAGCCGGCAGGCGACCGGCTGGCTGATGGCCGCTGGGAATTGCCGGATGTGATTATTTATCCAACCGGCGGCGGGACGGGTGTCGTGGGAATGGCCAAGGCCTTTGACGAACTTCAGACTCTGGGCCTGGTCGGTGACAAACGCCCGCGAATGATTTGCGTGCAGAGCGAAGCGAGCACACCGATTGTGCGGGCGTGGGAAGCGGGCGATGCTGACATCACCCCGTTGCCTGCCGGTGCGACAGTGGCCACCGGCCTGAACGTGGCGAGAAACCCCGGGCATATTAATGTGCTGAGAATTGTGAGGGAGACCGGCGGAAGGGCCCTGGCGATTGACGAGCCCACGATTCGCCGGACGATTCACGAGGAATGGCAAGAGCGGCACATGGCGTGGTCGCCCGAGGGGGCAGCAGCTCTGGCAGCGATTCCCCGGCTGCTTGATCACGGTATGATACGCCCCGGCGACCGCGTGGTGGTGGTTAATACGGCTTCGGCCGAGAAATATCTGCCGACGATCAGGGCCGAGCTGGGCGGTGGCCTGTGACGATTGAAGGAACTAACGTGATTCAGCCAAAACTGCGAATGGAGCGTGTCGTTTCCGCCATGTTCGACCAGAATGCCTATCTGGTCTGGCTGGAAGGAAGCGAGGAGGCGATTATTTTCGACCCCGGCTTTGAAGTCGAACCTGTTTTCCAATTGGTTGAAAAACATGGGCTGAAGCTGGCGGCGATTTGCCTGACGCATGGCCATGCCGACCATATTGCCGGTGTGGGGGCCGTGAAAAAGAAATTTCCGGATGCCCCGATTGTGATCGGTGAAAACGAGCAGAAACTGCTGACCGACGCCGATTTGAATCTGTCGCGGCCCATGGGTTTTCCGATCGTGGCCCCACCAGCAGAGCAGACACTTGCCGATAATCAGATCTATGAAGTGGCCGGCCTGAAATTTCATATTCGTGAAATACCCGGCCACAGCCCCGGTTCAGTGGTGTTTATCACTCAGGGTTTTTCGCCTGAGCAGGTTATTGCAGGCGATGTGATTTTCAGCGGATCAGTGGGCCGCACTGATTTTCCTGGCGGGTCGATGCGCAGGCTGATCACAGGCATCCATGAAAAGCTGCTTTCGCTGCCGCCCGATACAATTCTACACCCTGGCCACGGCCCATCGACGAATGTCGGGCAGGAGAAACTCACTAACCCCTATCTTGATTTGAAACTTGTCAGGCAAATGCCCGGGCAGGGTTGAATCCGGGCATTCATGGCCTGAAATAAACGTCGCGGTTTTCAGGCATGATCGGTTCAAGGGCGGCGATCAGGTGGCGAGCGAAATCGTCGATCTGCTCGGAATCGTTTTCACTGCCGGGCCGAAAGATTTCGATAGTCATGCTAGAGCCGCGTGTATGCCTGCCATGGCTTGACCGGCTGGTGATTGGCAGCCCGCGCATGGCCTTGTGCAGCGATGTTTCGCCGAAGATGTAATACCAGAAGCCAAGTTTCTGCACGGCGTTTTCTTTGGAGTAGGCCAGAATCGAGATGGGTGTGGCCGGGCCGCTTTCGCCTTTGACTTCCAGGGTTTCCTGCAGAGCTTCCACGCGTTCCCAGCCGCTGGAAGGCAGGCACACTTCCGGCGTATGCCTTAAATTCAGGCCAGTGTTGGAATAATTGATCCAGAGCGAGACTTTTTCGCCGGGGTTCTGGCTGTTTTCATAAACCCGGTTCAGATAATCGTCAGTCTGGGCCCGTTCCACAATATCGGCGGCGATCGGTTCGTCGCGGCCCACCCACTGGCCAATCACCATCGGCAGGGTGTCGAGATCGGCCTTAAGGTTTGGCCGGTCGATGGCGGCCATGCGTTCAAGTGCGGCATGGGCGATCAGGCCTGATGAGAGAATCAGAAGCGAGAGAATGGCTCGGGTGCGAGTTTTCATGCGCCGGCTCCTGAAACGATGGCCGATTGCGATTCGGCTGAAAATCCAGTGCGTGCCTTGTCTTTGACAGTTGCAGGGGCAGTCAGGTCCATCACGGCATTAAGCAGCACCATTTCCAGTTGTAGAAGTGCCAGACCGCCGAACATCAGCAGCATGCCTTCCACAGTGTGCCAGGCACCCTTGGCATAATTCGGGTCAACAAAATACATGATCAGCCCTGTCACAATCACTCTGGCAATATTGGCCACCATAGCCACAGGAATGGCGCTGGCCACCAGCACCAGACGATACCAGAAGGGCCTGCCGCTGAGATATGCCACGGCGGCGGTGAGGGCGAGAAAGCCGGTGAGTTGTCGCATGCCGCTGCAGGCTTCGGCCACGAACATTTTGATGCCGCCGGGCAGGGTCATCATGTTGCCTTCGCACAGCACTGGCACGCCAACGGCATTCATCATGACAGATGCCGCGCGGCTGACGACCAGTTGCAAAGGGTTGGCCAGCATGGTGTAGAGGGCGACCGGCAAAGGAATCATGAAGACAAGAAAACCGATGGCGAAGAGATATTTTCGCAATGTCTGCCGGCCATAGACCAGGCAGACGACACCTGCCAGGCAGATGACAAGCGACCCATCAGCCACCAGCCCCACGGGCAGAAAAACGCTGATCAGCCGCCCGGCCAGCCCGGCCAAGATCAGCCCCGAGCCCAGAAAAAAGCCGCTGTATGAAACAGCCTGAGTTTTATTTTTGACACCGGCAGCCAGATTCGCGAAATAAAGTGCCAGGGGAGGAACAAGCCAGCCGTGGCTGTAGTTATCGTCGTTCGACCAGACAAACGTGAAATGCTTGAGGTTTTCGCGATAAAGCAGGCCCAGAACGATGCACGAGCCAAATAGCCCGATAAGCCGCCATCGGCCATCGGTCGTGGCTTTTTCAGCATGAAGTTGGTCAATCAGCCTGGGCGGGGCCTGCGGCTTTTTCTCAGCGATTTTCCGGTCGGTTCCATCCATCGTCGGTCATCCCTGTGTTTCCATCGCACAATCGTCGTTGTATCAGTTTGTCCGCAGCGTTGTAGTCGTGATGTCAGAAAGGCCTGAGCCCGTTTTCAGCGAGCGGCTGGCGGCAATGGCGTGGCGGTCTACCTCGTGATTGGGGTTTATGCCCCGGGCTTTTCGCCAGAAGGCAATGGCGGCTTCATTTTTCTGGTTACGCTGGCTCAGTTCACCCAGGTTGTAAAACCAGGATCTTTTCAGGTCTGATTCGGGCATTTTGGCCATGGCAGCCTGATATATTTCAATCGAAGAGCCAAGCTCGCCCTTCTGTGCCCTGGCTTCGGCAAGAACAGCCTGATGAAGCCGTTGACGGTCGGTGGTGCCGGCCGGAATGCCTTTATCCAGTTCAAGGATGCGTGCATAAAGCGGAGAGGGGTCGCCCAGAGCATTGCGTTCAATCAGTTCAGCCGCAGTGAGCCAAACTTCAGGTCGGCCATCTGGCACGACATCGAGGATAAGTTGATATGCGTTGGTTTCTTTGGCAAGCCGCTTGAGGATCGTCAGCGATTCATGCTGGCCTGGCAGCAGAAAGCGGTTTGTGCCCAGCTCAGAATCAAAAAAGAGGCTGCCGCGGTCGAAGATCATGTCAGATCGTGTGACCATTTCAAGGGCCGATTTGTCGGCTGATTTCGCCCTGTCGTGTTCGCCGATACGGCGAAAGTGGTCGGCAGCGGTGACCAGTGAAAGCACATCTCGGCTCAGGCTGTTCCAGTCAGCGGCCTTGGTCAGTTCTGGGTATCGTGTCAACTTCCAGAGGCGGGCTGTCGGCAGAATCGGGCTGGCCTGGCTGGCGCGGTTGGCCAGTTCTTCCGAGGCACGAGGCACTTCAAGCCCGGCATTTTCGCGCTGTTTCATGAGGGTGGCCCGCCACCAGATCTGGTCGGCAGGCAGTTCCCACCACGCGCGGTCCTGGGCCAGTTTGGCCAGGGTGGCTGCCGGCAGGCGCGGCGGTTGTTCGGATCGTGCCGATGCAATAACGGCTGAGATGGCTTTCTGCGTAAGGTCGTCCTGCATGCCGGTACGATACGCAAGATAAGAACCGGCAATTGTGGCCAACCCGACAAACATCGCGATCAGTACTGAAAATGCCGGATTAAATTTCAATACCTGTGCCGGCTCAAGATTCTCATCGGTGCCCGGCCGTTCTGAAGCTGTTAAATCAGTTAGACCCGTTTGAATGGTGCTTCCCTTGCGGGCCTGCCAACGCATGATGTCGTTTACAGAAGGCCATGTCTCAAGGTCGGCTTCCTGCCCGGTTTCAATGCTTGTGTTTATTTCTTCGATTTCAGCCGCCGATTGGATTTCTTCGGCATCAGCGACACTATCTGGCTCGATAGCAGGTGTTGCGGCCAGCCGGGTGGCGTCTGATGACATTTCGTGAGAGATGACGACGGCGGAGGTCTCAGAAACTGGTTCGATAAGCATCTCCACCGAGCCTTCTTCAAGCTCAGTTGAGACAACGCCGACAGCCAGAGATTCGTGACTCTCCGGCTCATCTGTTTGCGGCACATGATAAGCATCAATAGCGGCAGGAATATCGCCGAATATAGGCTCGACCTGTGCCAGCCATTCTTCAAAATCAGCAGCCTGATTGCATTTCAGGCCCGAATCAACCGAATCAGCAATTTCAGCAATGCCCAGAAGAGTCGAGTCGGCGGGCAAATCAACAGTATCTTCTTCAGTATCAGTTTGCAGAACAACCTGTTCTGGCTGCCAATTGCCGGCGTCTATCAGCAGGCTGCCCATGTCTGCAAGCTCGGGCGAGGTTTCAACGACCATGCCTGACATTAACGATTCAGGCTGAATTTCATGAGTATCGGCCGCTGCTATAACGGGCAATACTTCAGCCGGACGGGGTGATTGTGTTGCAGCTTTTTCAAAAGTCGATTCAAATGCAATTGAATCGGAAGCTAAATCGCGGCCAACAATTCTTCCAGTCAGTCGGGGGATGGGGCCCGATTTAAGAGAACTTTCCGAAATGTCGAATCCAGGCCGGGCTGAAATGCCAGGACGAATTGGCTTGAACTGACGGGAATTTGCGTTGTCGCCTGCCCACTGATTGAGTGTCTGATTCAGCGATGCAGGGGCAGAGATTTCAGGCTTGCGGATTCCACGCAAAGGTTCGGCTGAAACAGCCGGAGAGTTAACGACAGAAGTCAGATCATTGATAAGTGATTGCTTTTGTAATTTCGATCGAAGTGATTCAGGCTTACGATCGGGCAAAGTTTCAGGGTCAGGATCAGCCAGTCTGGAAGCTGCCGGTTTTAATTCAGAGCGAAGCCGGCGGGTAAGCGAAAGCTCCTGATCGTGATCTGATCCAATAATTCCAGCGGCACCGGCAGCACTGATCTTTTTCAATAAGGGGCGGGTGGCATTGGCGATTGTCGTGGCCTGGTGGAGAAAATCAGCAGTTGGCTCAGTGATAACACCTGCCAATTTATTAATTGCAGGGGCCGGTTCGGGCCGCAGCGGCTTTTCAGCTGAATTTGAAGTGAACGAATGTGTTAAATTTTCGATGCCTGTTGATGGTGTTTCACCCAGATGCAGTTCGGGGGTGACAATCTTGTTGGTGTTAAGCTCTGACTGCATTTCAGGAGCAGGGTCGAATTCAAAGGCCACATGGCCAATCACGAAAGAGTCGCCCCTGGCCAGCGCACATGTTTCCATCAGCCAGCCGGTGGATGTGCTGCAGCCCTGGATGGGGCCCACGGGGTGAAGGAACCAGCGGTCTACTTCACGACGAAGAATAACCTGTACATCAGCAATTTCTTCCGTATGCAGGCGAATTTCGCAGCGTGGGCCACGCCCGACACGCACCGGACTTCGCGTGAGATCGTAAAGACCCGGGGCCTGGTCGGGCCGGCGAAGGTCTCGGAGTCTCAATTTTATCACTTCCATATGCTTGTCGTCCGGTTGTGCGTCGTAGGTGTCGAGTGAGAGTCGGCCAGTCAATCAGTCATTTTTGGGTCATCAATTACGCCGTGAACTCGCATGTGTTTTTCTCAGACAGGTTATTCCCAGGCTTCAACAAAAAGGTCTTTGGCTCCGCACAGGGTGCGATCGGCAAGGCCCGCCATGGTGGCGCTGAGCAGCACCAGAATGGGCAGATTCCAGCCCGGCAATACGAGCCAGGCCAGGGCCATGCTCAGGCTGCATCCAAGAACGGCACCCATCAGGCAACGATGCTCAGGGATGGTTCGAAAGACCGTGCGAGCCGTTCGCCAGAGAACCCACAGCGAGCCAAGGCCCAGTGCCGCAGCCATGGGCAGGCCAAGTTCAATAATCATTTGCACTAGGCCACTGGGCGCGTTTGAAGCATGAACCGGTGAGTGTTGCCAGTAAGCTGCAATATCAGAGTATGCACCAAGACCGATGCCAGTCCAGCCGGAATATCTCCACAGGGCTACGGAATCTCTCAGCCAGGTGTCAAAGGTCGATAAATCCGTCCAGATTCGCTCAAAACCCGATTCGCGAGAATCAATCCAGAACTCACGAGGCATATATCCAGCACAAAACCCCATCGCGGCGATTAATATCGCAGCGATAACAAAATATCGTTCGAGATCGGCTCTGAGGGCAAAAAGCCCGACAACTATCAAACCGGCCGCGGCTGGAAGTATTGTGAACCATCGGCCCGAAAGCCCCAGAAGGAAGGCTGATGCGATGATGGAGAGAATGAGCACAAGGGACAGGCCCTGATAGCCGCGATCTCGAAGTCGATCAAGCATTTCAAGCCGGCTGCCGCGTCGCTGGGCCATGAAGCAGAGGCAACCAAGCATGACCGGCAGAGTGATGGAAACCACGCAAACCATGCTGACCAGGCCACCAGGCATGATGCCCACAAGGCCGGTGGCTGAAGGTTCATGAATCGCCCATACGGCTGAATTCTGGTCGTTTTTGATGGGCAGAGTGGTGGTAAAGTGGGGCGAGCGCGTGATGTCAACCCAACCCGGGCCGATCATCAGACGCTGATCAGGCTGGAAAAGGCCTATCAGGCCGGGGGAACCGTCCAGCAATTGCAGCCCCACTGCCATGGTGTTAACGGCACCCAGCATGGCGATGATTGCCAGAAGAACAACCAGCTTTGATTGCCGGTCTGTCCACTGGCCAAAGAACCAGAAGACACCAACCCCGGCGGAAAGCAGGACAAGTCGACGCAGCCCTTCCGGACGATTCAGGCTCAGGGCGATTCGGCTGCCTGACGGTGATGGTCGAGCTTCTCCGGTGTTTTCAGATGTCAGTGGCCGCGGTGCCTGCCCATGTGAATAGACCTGGCTTGAAAGAGGCGAAAGATGTCTGACGAGAGATTGTGGCAGGGGCAGAAGCTGAAAAACAGACCATGCACACAGAGCAAGAGCCAGAAAAAGCAAAGGGCTGGCCAGAAAAAGACGGTCACGCTTCCAGCCGATTCGTAAAACGCCTGCTCCCAGAGAGAAACCAACACCCAGCACCGCCAGAGGAGCAAACCACCATGCCACACCACCAAATAATACGCCTGAAAGCAGAATGACTGCCAACAGGGGCAGCGGGCAAAGCCATTCCAGGAGAAGGTCGTGGCGGCGGGGCAGTGCGATCATCGAAGGGTCCCCTCCGCATAGCTTGAATACCCCTGCACAGCCAATGCATGGGGCGATGTGGGCCCATTATAAGGTGCCCCTGGTGCTGGCAGGTCGGCCCAGCCGGCGGCAGATCGGCCCGGCATTGGCAGCCCCTGGGTCATTTGAGCGGCGGGCGAACCATAGCTTGACCAGTTGCGATAATCTTCGGTCAGGCCGTTATAAACCACGCCCATCATCGGCACGCGGCTTTGTTCAAGCATGGCGGTGGCCCGCTGGATGGGGTGAATGCTGTGCGGGTTGGCTCGCACGACCATCAGACAGCCATCAACAATCTGCCCCAGCACGCGGCAATCGGCAAGGCCCAGCACCGCGGGGCCGTCGAGAATCACGCGGTCGTAATGTTTGGCCAGCCCGGCCAGCAGTTGGCGAAGCTCGCGGCTGCCAAGAATTTCTATGGGGGTTTCGCCCACGATGCCCGTTGTCATCAGGTCGAGATAGGCTATTTCGGCCGGCACAACGACTTCCTGCCACACCTTCTGGCCGCACAGCACTTCCACCAGGCCCGGCTGGTCCTGATTGCTGCCAACCAGCCCGCCAAGGCTGGGGCGGCGCAGGTCGGCATCAACCAGAATCGTTCGCTCGCCCGCACGGGCGAAGGTCGCTGCCAGGTTCAGGGCTGTGGTGCTTTTGCCCTCGCCTGCCTTGGCACTGGTTACCAGAATTTTGCGGATTGGGGCCTGATGTTGCAGGGAATAGCCTAGAATACTCGCCCTGATATTGCGATAGCTATCGGCCTCGAGCGAGTGTGGCACGGCTGTTGTCCAGAGATGCCCTGCCCTTTGCAGCTTTGGATGACGGCGAATGCGGGGCACCACGCCAAATAAGGAAAGCCGCAGACTTTCAGCAATCTGTTCGGGGCTGCGAATGGTTTTATCGGAATGTTCCAGCAGAAGCACAAGGCCCAGCGAGCCGGCCAGGCTGCCCAGGAAGGAAACGACCAGGAGCAGCTTGCGAGGGGGCCAGACGGGTTTGGTTGGCTGAATGGGTGATGCGGTGATCGTCACCGGGCTGGTGCGCGTGGTGGTCAGAATTTCAAAACCCATCAGCTGGCTTTTCAGCGTTTCGATCGAAGCGATCTTCCGCTTTCGTTCTTCTTCCTTGGTCTGAAAGGCCATCAGCATCGGCACGGACTTTTGAATCATGGCGGCCACTTCAAGCATCTTGGCTTCAGTCAGTTCCACCTCGCGTCGCAGGGCTTCTACAAGGTCAACCGGCTCGTCTCCCAGCAATCGAACACGGGGCACTTCAGCCAACTGAACCTCGCTGTCTTTGATCTTTTCGTCAAGCGTCTGAATTTTATCGACAAGATCAATGAAAACAGGGTCGCGATTGACCTGGCGAACATTGCGTTGCAGCTTTTCGGCCTGCTTGACATAGAGATCCCGCTTGAATTCAAGTTCCTCAATATTGGCAAGCAACTGGCCGTTCTGTCCGCTGTTTACGGGCTCGGGCCGAAGACGATATGTCTGCAACTGGTGTTCAAGTGCGTCGAGCTTGTTCTGCTTCTGACCAAGCAGAATCTTGAGGTTTTCATATTGCCGTTCGAGAATGCTCTCGCCATCAGGCGTGATAATTTTTGATTCCTGCAGCAGTCTGTTCATGTCCTTGACATGATCTTCAAGCTCGCGCTCAAGTGATGCCAGGGCACTTTTCACATGCTCTCGAGAGTTCTTGATCCGGTCTTCCACCCGCTGGCTCACCTCCTGGTTGAAGGTGGTAATCAGCTTGTCAAGCAGCAGGGTGACTCGGGCCGGATTAGGTCCTTTCAAGGTCAGCACAAAAAAATTGGTGCCCGGCATGGGGCGCACCGAAAGACCGGCGGCAAATTCATCGGCCACATCCTGCTCTGTGCCATCAAGACGCACTTCTTCATACATGCCCACTTTGGTGGCCAAGCCCCGTGATCGAAGCAGTGCCGCATTGGTGGCAACAAATTTCTCGGTGTCTTCGCCCGATTTCTGGTCGATTTTGCTCGAAATCATGCTTTTGACGTTGCCGTCAAATTCAGGTGGAACAATCTGAATCTCGCCCATGGCCTGATATTTGTCAGGCATGCGTATCACGACAACCGCCAGCAGCATGAAGCCGACAAATGTCATGCTTAACAGCAGCCAGAACCGGCGACGCAGTGCGGCCAGATAATCAGTTATGGTTTTTGGCGATTCCTGCAAAGCACCATGGCCAGCCATGGCCATGTGGTGATGCTGCAAATTTAAGGGGATTCGATCCATGAATCTCTTGCTCCACCGGCACTCCGGCCAGATTCCGAAACGGTAGTCAATCCATCGTCAGGCTTCAGAGGAGTTGTATCATATGTAACGATTCTGCGGGCTCAAGGCAAGCCCCCAGATTTCGGAAATGTTCAGGTTGATCATGCGTCATATGGCCTCCATGGCCGGTTTATCCATTGCGGCTGGCCGCAGATCCATTGCCAGTTCGCGCACGTTACCGGTTTCAGTTGCTGAATCATCAGTGGCGGCAAATGCCCGGATATATTCAACGCGATTGATTGATGTGCGAATCATTCGCAGAACATACCGGTAAATGATGTCTGGGTCGAGCAGTGTGCTTTGGTCATCAAGCTGCATGGTGCAGGAAACTGAACCTGAATCACACGGTAATTCAAACTGCCATGCCAGGGGCAGGCGCTCAGTCGCAGACTCGTAGCATAAAATTGGCTGGTCTGCTGAAGTAAGTTCAAGCGAACCGACCCCCAGTTCGCGACAGGCGGCAGCCAGAAGATCCCAGACGGCGGTTTCGTTACGGCAGATTTCCTGCTTCTGGATGGTGGTAAAGCAGACGACAGCAGCGGTTCTGTCCTGTCGCCCACGCGACATCCGCGAGGAAAGGTCGCTTCTGAGAGTCGTCAGTTCGTCGCGGCGGCTCATCAGCACCACCAGGAAGGCAGTGCAGCCGGAAAGGCCCAGTGTGAGAGCCAGAAATTCATGGTTAAAAGCCAGACCCAGCAGCACCACACCACAAAGAAACCCTGAAAAACAATAGAGCAGCACTGCGGCCTGCCTGGGGTTCAGCCCCAGACCGATGAGCAGGTGGTGAATGTGTCGGCGGTCGGCCGCTGAAAGGGGCAGATTACGCACCCATCGGCGGAAAATAGCCATGGCCGTGTCGGAAATCGGCAGACCCATTGCCAGGATCGGAAAGAGGATCGAAACAGCCGAAGGCCCTTTCAGTGACCCTTCTACGCCAATCACGCCGACCATCAGGCCGATCAGCAGACTACCGCTGTCGCCCAGGAAAATACAGGCTGGGTGCCAGTTGTAAAGCAGAAAGCCGGCAAGGCCGCCCGAAAGTGCGACCGAAAGTGCCGCGGGGCCAAGGTTGGCTCCGTGCAGGGCAATAATTGTAAGTGTGCCACTGACCAGCAGCCCCACGCCGCTTGCCAGACCGTCCATCCCGTCGATCAGGTTCCAGATGTTCATGCAGGCAATAAACCAGAACCACGAAAGCATGAACCCGGCGGGGCTGAAATGGATCTGAAAGTCGCCAAAAAGACGAAAGTCAATCGCGAAAAAATTCAGGTCGAACAGGGCCCCCAACATGGCAATTTTTTCAATGCGAATGCCGCCAAAGTAAAGGATAATTACGCAAAGCGACTGCCCCAGCAGCTTTATCCGCGGGCGAAGTTCCTGGGTGTCGTCAAGCACGCCGACGATCAGGACGACCATTGATGCCAGCCAGATGGCCAACTGATGCACCGCCCAGAGCGACGATTTTTCGTCGGCCGGGTGCCGGCTCTGCAGATAGGCGGCCATGATCATCCCGCCAAACAGGCCCACCGCCAATGCCAGCCCGCCCATTCTTGGAGTGGCTGAGGCATGCACCTTGCGATTGTTGTCTGGTTTGTCAATGGCACCGGCCCATCGGGCCAGCCGTGTCACAAAGGGCGTTGTCAAAACACATAATGTAAAAGCAGTCGCGAATACCAGCAGAAAATCATTGGCATTCATGCTGGCCTCGCTTCGTCAGTTTATAACCGGGAAAGGGACAGACTTTTTCAGAAAGACCACTTTTGATATTCACACAGGTGCTTGCACAGATAATACTTGCCGGGCTGAGCAGATCTCGGTCGAGGATATATTTACGAGTTGGGCGAATCATCGTGAGAATCCAGTTCCGAGTTGCAGCATCCTTGCAGTTATCAGACAGTATGATCGGGAAAACCGGAATGGTCAAGCCTGAATACTAAGTTCTGCTGGTGTCGATTTTTCGGAACATGCCGGGCCACATTCGCCGGCTGTCGCAGAATTTGCGGTTTTTGCCGTTTTCTGGTATTTTTCTCTTTCAGAATGACCGCAAGCGACGTGCCAACCACGCTCAGGCTGACCGGGCTTGGAACGTTCGCCCAATTTGGAGATGCCAATTTGCTGATCGATCCGCGCGTCGCCAGTGGGCTTCGCGACCTGACCCCAAAACTGGCCCGCCCCCGTGAATTTCTGATGGACCAGTTCCGTCGGACGTTTCGCCTTTTCGGCTTTCAGCCGATCGAGACGCCACATATAGAACGCAAGGAAGTCTTGACCGGTAAAGGCGCCGGTTCTGAAGAAGTCCTCCGCCAGATCTTCGATGTCACCAACACCGGTGGCACGCCCGGCGAACTAGCCCTGAGATTCGACCACACAGTGCCCCTGGCCCGTTTCGTTTCTGCCCATCTTAACGAACTCAATCTGCCATTCAAACGCTTCGCCATCGGCAGTGTTTTTCGTGGTGAACGCCCTGCCAAGGGCCGCTTCCGTGAATTTACCCAGTGCGATTTCGACATTGTCGGCACTGAAAATGTCGTCGCCGATGCCGAAATTGTCTTCGTCATTCAACAGGCACTGGCCTCGGCCGGGGTGCCCAGGTCAACCATCTGGCTGAACCACCGAGGCCTTCTTGAATCTTTACTTGATAAAGTCTCGGCCCGCGACCGTGGCCCTGCTGTGCTGCGGGCACTTGACAAACTTGCCAAAGTCGGCCGCGAGAACGTCGCCCGCGAGCTTTCCAGCTCTGAAAAAGGTGCAGGCCTTTCGGCAGAACAGGCCGATATAATTCTTGCATTTGTCGAATCAGGCCGTGGTGGCCTCAGTGTGCTTGACACTGCTGAGAAGCTGCTGGCCGGCCACGATTCGGCCAAAACAGCCCTGCACACGCTTCGCAGCATTCGTCGTATGCTTGATGAGTCAGGCGTTTCGGAAGACGCGGTTGCTTTTGACATGGGGTTGGCCCGTGGGCTTGATTATTACACTGGCATCGTGATGGAGACAACCGTTAATGGCTGGGAGCGGTTTGGTTCTATAAGCTCTGGTGGCCGTTACGATAACCTGGCCAGTCTCTTCAGCCAGCGGCGCATTCCCGGGGTGGGTGCTTCAATCGGGCTTGACCGGCTGGTTGCCCTGTTGGAAGAATCCGGCCACCTGGCTCGTGCCATGGCTCCTGAAGGCGTGCTGGTGGGTCAGTTCCCAGGCGTTTCGGCCGAAGTGCCATTTCAGGTGGCGGCCCGCATCCGGGCAACGGGGGTTGTGGCCGAGTGCTTTCCGGAACCGATTGCAATTGGCAAGCAAATGGCCTATGGGGCTGAACGTGGCTATCGCTTTGGGCTGATTCTGGGGCCCGACGAATTTGCCAGGGGCGTTTTCCATCTGCGAGACCTGACTAACCGCAAAGAGACGCGAGACCTCAACCTGGCTGATCTTCAATCGGCTGTCGTCAGGTTCATCGGTTCGACAACTTCCGATGAAACCGGCCCCGGGGGAGCACTTTCGCCATGAATACCAGGCCAGTTCACGCGGAAAATCCGGTTCCGGTCGTTTCAGGCACCTCTCAGATGCTGGGCGAGCGGCTTGAGCATCAGGAACAAACGACAGCCAGGCTTCTTCGGCCTGTCAGGCTGGCTGGCTACAGCCCGATGACTACACCCGATCTTGACCTCGTCGAGCTTCATGAACGCAAGAGCGGTGCGGCTATTACCGCCCGGCTCATCGAGCTTGCGGGTGTCGGTTCGCAGGGGCCGGTCTGCCTGCGGCCTGAATTGACTGTCGGCGTGGTGCGTGGTCTGATTGAATCAGGCGAGCTGGGCTCAGAGCCAGTTCGCGTGCACGTGAAGGGCCCCGTTTACCGGCTGACGGGCGAATCGGCCGAAAGTCTGACTCAGATTCATCAGATTGGTGTGGAACTGCTGGGCGATGCCACGGTGGAAGCGGATGCCGAGGTGATAGCCCTGGCCGACCGTTGTCTGACTGCAGCAGGAATCAGTGGTCACCGCATCAAAATTGGCGATGTCGGGCTGATACTGGAAGCAATCACCGCAGCCGGATTGCCGGAAGAAACCCGCATGGCCGTGGTGGAAACGCTGGCCGATGCCGGTGCCGCCGGGCATGGGCTGGGCCAGGCCGAAGAGGCACTGGTGCACTGGGCCGACTGGCTGGGCGACCAGAAAAGCGGGCGGGCAGAATCGGCCACAGGCGGCGAGAAATCGGCCGACCATGATCTTGAACGGCTTTTTCACCAGCTTGTACCCCATGTGGTGGGTCGCCGCACCGACTCAGAAATTCTGGGGCGTCTGCGCCAGAAGTGGTCGTTGGCCCGACGCTTGCCCGAAGCCTTGAAAAAAGCCGCCGCCGTGGTTCATGAAATTGGTGCCATTTCTGGGCCGACTGACGACGTTCTGCGTCGGCTTCAGGCCAGTTCGGCGGGCACTCTGGCACGCACCTCGCTGGAAAGGCTTGGCCGACTGGTGCATCTGCTCCAGTCTCGTTATGGGATTGAAGCATCACGCATTACGCTTGATTTTTCAGTGGCCCGTGGCATTGGCTTCTACTCAGGTCTGGTTTTCAGCATCCATGCCGGTTCGGCTGATGCAGAGGAACTTGCCGGGGGCGGCCGATATGATGGCCTGGCTGGCGTGCTGGGCGGCAAGGCTCCTGCCGATTTTGGTGTCGGATTCGCGATCGGTCTGGAGCGGGCCACCAGGCACGCGAAAAACGGCAACACCGCGGCAAAATCACCTGTAATAATCATCTTGCCGGAAGAGTCAACCGCCGAAAAACACGCAACGAATCTGATCGTCCGGCTACATGCCGCTGATACTGCAGCCCGGCTTGCCACACCTGGCGACGACCCTGCCCTGAATCGCGATGCAATCGTAGTTGTTTCGGCAGATGGTTCAATTCAGGCGTCGGAAAAAATGCGTGGGCTCATTCAGCAACTGCAAAAAACAGCGAAGTGACGGACCAAGCCATGACGCATGTAGACCCGATTCGGCTGGCCATTCCCTCAAAAGGGCATTTGTACGATGGCCTGATCGAAATCCTCAAATCTGCCGGTTACAAGATTAAGCGGGCCAGCGACCGCCAGTATGAAGCCACAATTGCCGGCCATGGTCGATTCCATGTGGTTTTCATGCGGCCTACTGACATTGTCGAACAGGTGCAGGACGGCCGATGCCACCTTGGTGTAACCGGTTTCGACGTATATGCCGAACATCGGGGCCAGGCCCTTGATACTTCTGTCGTTATTGAGGATCTTGGCTATGGTGGCTGCCGGCTGGTGGTGGCTGTGCCCGAGAGCTGGATTGATGTGACGCATGTCATGGACCTGGCTGACCTGACCCAGCGATTCAAGGCCGAAGGTAAGGTTTTTCGCATATCGACCAAATACGGCAACCTTACCCGGGAATTTCTGCGGCGGCGGGGTATTCATGACTTCCGCGTGATTTCATCCGATGGGGCCCTGGAATTGCACCCAAGCCTTGGAATTGCCGATATTATCGTTGACCTCACAAGCTCGGGCATCACCCTCAAGGACAATCGACTTCGAGAGCTTTCCGGTGGCCGCATTCTTGAATCGGCCGCGTGCCTTATTGGCCATACACCAAGCCTGAAGCAGCTTGCGGCTGAAGGGGCAGCAGCACCGCTGGCCCTTTTGCTTGATTCTATCGACGGTGTGCGGCTGGCCCAGGGGCGGCTTCAGTTCGAGATCGCGGGCGGCTTTCCGCCGGAACTGATTAAAACATCATCACATATAGATCAAATTTTCAATGTGCTCTCGGCCAATGGTGCCAGCCGAATGGTCTGGCAGGAAGTGCAACAGGCTGACTCCGGTAACACCGGCTGGCAAATTCGCGGGCTGGTAGGAACGCGTGGCTTGAATGCCTGCCGCCGCTCGCTGATTGACCTGGGCGCCATTTCCATAGTTGGCACCAGGCCTGAAATTTGCCTCGACCGCGACGATCACTCGACGTTCGAATCATTAAAGCTGCAATTGCATTAGTGTGTCGAACAGATAGGATATTAATAATAATCATCTGGATTGAACCTCAGACAATGGGGAAATGTTATGTTGTTACCTGACATCCAAACATGGAAAAGCCTTACGGATAACGGCACTATTGGCTCAGGCAGCAAGGAATGGCAACGGCTTGATGAAGCATATCAGCATTTTTATTTAAATCAGAGAGACCCACTTGCAAGGAAGAATTGCGAGGAAGCCCTCGATGCTTTTCTCCTGTTTAAACACAATAAAACGACTCGCAACAGTCGTGGTGCTTTGTCGGCACTGAAGGCCACTATAACCTCCCGGCCTGATCTTCTGACTAAAAGCACGCTTGAGGCGGCACTCGAGTTGCGAAAGAGTGAGGAGGTTGCCATTTTTAAAGTGCTGGGAACATTGGAATTTGCCGAAAACCCCAAAAAGAAATACATTCGGACTGCACTTTTTGGCAATACCCTCAATGATTTCAATTCATCGGCTGATGAAGTTTCAGTGCATGCCAAAAAATATGGATTAATTACTGATAAGCCATCCAGTTCGGGCCTGATAGACCACTGTGTGCATCAGATTGACAATCATTTCAAAGTCAGCGAAATTGTGGGCCAGGCAACGTCATCCATGGCTCCGGCAATGCATTTCCTTGATAAATTGAAAGATGTTCTGTCGGTTATCGGTCCGCTGTCACCTATCATCAGCACCGGGAAGATTGTTCATAATCTTGTTCAGATTGTAAATAACAGCCTGGATTTTCAAAATAATAAAGCCGCAAGAGCATTTGCAAAAAAAGGCGATGTGCAATTTTCAATTGATATTCTTAATGAAAGAATTAACAGTTTAAATAATCAGTTGGGTTTAGAAACAGTGCGGGCGGCGGTTGATATTGGCAGTTTTCTTCTGATTCCTGTGACTGCCGGAGTCAGCAAGGTAGCCACAGATGCTTTGGGTGCCGCTGTCGACGTGCTTGTTGCTATTCGAGAGATGCAGGAAATCGAAAATACAATCACACGTGTTAACAAAGATATTAAAGAATTCAGAACTAAGAAAGAGTTTCTCGACCTGATGCTTGATGTGCCAGAGCTGGCAGCCTATTTTCTGTGTAATATCGAGACAAATACGTTCCTCAAATATTGTTCATTTCAAATTAATCAGCCTTTCTTCATGTTGATAGTCGAAGAAAACAGGCACAAGATCGATTCCATTATTCAACAATCACGAAATATTATTGAAAATTCGCCTTATCAGGTAAAGCACTTTCAAAATGTTGAGAAAGAAATACAAATTGCGCGGGAAAGAGAGATGGCGAAAATACAGCGGGAAAGTGAAGAAATTATTAAAATATCACAAAAAATTCAGAAAAATGATTTGGCAATAAAGCGAGAGGAAGAGAAAGCCCTGGCTGAAAAACAACGACGGCTTCTGGCCTGGCAAATGCTTGAAGCTAAAACGCGTGCAACCATCGATGAATATGAAAAAGAGACCAGTGCCCACATTACTGGGATCAATCGATTATTCTTAGGGGTTCTGCGCAGCGATGAATCACTGGCCGCTATTGAAGAATTGAAAAAAGAACTGGCAGGAACTTACGGCCCCGACGCCAAATGCTCGCGAATCAGGCAATTGACCGATTTTCTTCTGGGCAAGTGGAACGAGTGGCATAATAAAGACCTGGTCAAGCTGAAAGTTGGCAGCCGACTCTACAATAAACTGCAAAAGAACTACCAGGAATTCCTGAATGTATTTCCAGAATATTCAACTGGCCGGTAAACTGACACCGGCCAGTTAAAAGTGTATTTCAATTCTTTTCAGCCGGCAGAATTGGCGACTGATTAAATTTCAATCGATTCGCCGGGCTTCATCACAATCACCTTGCTGTCTGTTGCCTTTTCCACGGCTTTGGCCCAGGCTTCGGCGTCCTGATTGATCAGCGGAAATGTGTTGTAATGAATCGGAACCACCTGGCGAGGTTTCAGTAGTTTTACAGCCCTCAGCGCATCGTCAGGGCCCATGGTGAAATTATCGCCGATGGGCAGAAAAGCCAGGTCAATGCCTTCCTCGCCAATCAGGGCCATGTCGCCAAAAAGGCCGGTGTCGGCGGCATCATAGATTCTCTTGCCGTCTTTCGTGGTGATCAAAAAACCGACAGGGTTACCGCCGTTCGAGCCATCAGGCAGTGCCGAGCCATGAAACGCCAGTGTCAGCTTCACGCGGCCAAACGGAAAGTTAAACCCGCCGCCATGCTGCATGCCGTGGGCCTTCACGCCCTTGCCCGCCAGCCATTCGCTGATCTCATAATTGGTAATCACCGTGGCCTCGGCCCTTTTGGCCATGTCAACGGTGTCGCCCACGTGGTCGCCATGCCCGTGCGAAACCAGAATGTAATCGGGGTTCAATTCCTCAGCCTTGGCCGAAGCTGCCGGATTGCCGGTCAGAAACGGGTCAATCAGCAAGGTCGCTCCGCCGGTTTTAATTTCAATGCATGAATGCCCGAGCCAGGTGATTTTATTTGACATCGCCTTGTTTCCTAGTCGATTCTATTTTTGTATCAGCCTGATGATGCAATTAATAGCTTGATTGCAGATTTGAGCCCGCCACAGGCTCAACAGACGGCAGTCCCAGGCGTTTGCGCCATTCATCAAGAATCGCCGCCGTGGCGCTGGCCCCAATGCGTGACACGCCAAGGCCAATCACTTCAATCGCTTTGTCAAGGTCGCGTACGCCGCCGGCCGCTTTCACCCGCACATGGGCCGGGCTGGCAGCACGCATTAACTTGAGGTCGTCAATCGTCGCCCCGCCTGTGCCATAACCTGTTGATGTTTTCACAAAATCGGCACCCACTTCGCCGCAGATTTCGCACAATCGCTTGATGTGCTCAGGCTTGAGATAGCAATTCTCGAAAATCACTTTCACCAATGCCTTGCGGGCATGGGCCGCTTCAACCACAGCCTGAATGTCGCTTTTGACGCGATCAAATTTTCCGGCCAGCACATCGCCAATGTTCACAACCATGTCAAGCTCGGTGGCTCCGTCGTCCATCGCCCGTTCTGACTCAAAAACCTTGACATCCGTGCGATGCCCGCCATGCGGAAAGCCAATGGTGGTGCTGGGGGCAACTGTTGAACCGGCCAGAATGTCGCGGGCCAGCGGCACAAAAGCCGGTTTGATGCAAACGCTGGCGACGTCGTAAAGCCGTGCCAGGTGGCAGCCGGCAGCCATCTCGGTTTCCGTCAGAAACGGCTGAAGCAGCGAGTGATCGATGGTTTTGGCAACGTCGGCATAGGTTTTGGGCTGGTTGTTCATGTTGGCTTTTCAAATCCGTGAGAGGCGGTCAAGAGATCTGTAGTCAGACCCGCATGATTTTTGATATGAATATAGCAATGAAGTGGCTTGCCCGGGTAGATGCACCCGCCGCTCAAGCTGAAATGACAAGACATTGATCGATTTAAAGGCAGCGGTTGAAACACGTTATGCAGCCCTGCCGGCCGGAGTGACCAAAAGACCATGGCTGAAGATCTTCTGAACAAGACCTGCCGGGTTCGCCCGACCAGCAAACCGACTGTGGCCGTGATTGGTGCCAGCCCCGACCCCGACCGCCCCAGCCACAAGGCTGTGAAAGCCTTTGCCGATGCCGGATTTGAGGTCTATCCGGTTAACCCGAACGCCACCGAAGTGGCCGGCAAAAAATGTTATGACCGCGTGGCCAGCCTGCCTGTCGATTCGCTCGACCGCGTGGCCCTTTTTGTGTCGGGCCAGTTGGGCATGCAGGTTATTGACGATCTGGCACATCTGGCCGTCGGCGAAATCTGGGCCTCGCCCGGTGCCGACGACCCGGCCGTTATTTCAAAGGCCCGCCGCATGGGCATCAGTGCCTATTCGCTTTGCAGCCTTGAAATGCTGGGCGCGGCCAAATAAGCCTGAGCGTTTTCAATATTCAGAATACACGAAATAAACCCGGTTACTTCAGCCGGGTCTTACCGTGTTATTTTCCCTGCAGGGCCCATGCATTGCTGGCCCCTGCCATGCTGCCCTGCAAGCCACTTTTTATACGAAGGTCGCCAGCGGCTTCGTCTTCAAAGGCGACCCTGGCAAGCGTTTTGTCGTCAGTTACCGCAATCTCGTGGCGAATGCGGCCCCGGCCAGCCATGCTTGCCCACGCATTGCCCCTGAAGAGAAAAGTTTTGGGGTCGGTGCCTTGCCCCACATTCGTTGACATGGAAACCCGGGCCGGGTCATAAACCACCAGATTATTCTCAAAAATTCCGCCCCGGCAAGGCACAAACCGAGGGTCGCGCGACTCCTGCAGAATGCGAACGACATATTTGCCCGGGTTGTAAATTGTATTATCTGAAACTTTTGCACCATCGACGCCGACAAATACCACAGGTGCGTGCGAGCCAATGAAAACAGAGTCGGAGACTTCAATGTCTTTCGCTTCATAGGTGGCATTGGCTGGGCGAAAAAACGGCAGGCCGGTGCTTCCGCCAATATTCACAGCCCGGCTCCCGGCGTTTTCAAACCGGCAGCCACGCACGGCCACCTGGGCCGATCCGCCCTTGGCCTGCACGCCTGTTCCCTGATTCTCGCCAGTGGCTTTGAAAAAACATTCGCGTATTTCGCCACGGTGGCAGCCGACCATGTCGATGCCCGACCCGCTTGAACCCCAGTTCACCACGCGGCACCGCTCCACTTGAAAATCATCGAGTCCTGAGAGCTTGATCCCGTCGAGATTTCCGCCCATCGTTCCAATATCTCGCACTTCAATATTTCGAAGCATGATATGGTGGCTGCCGCCCCCCTTGCCGCCGCCATCGTCGATATTCAGGCCATTGCCGCGGGCCCCTTCAATCACAATTCCGTCAATTGTCAGGTGGCTGACCCCGGAAAGGTGCCAGCCACTGTTTCCTCCGCGAAAAACAGGCCGGTTTGTGGCATCAGCTGCACGAATGGTGACTGGCTTTTCCGCCGTGCCTCGCAGCGATTCAGCAAATAGCCCGCCCTGATATTCGCCCTTCTCAACCACGATCGTCGAGCCTGGGCCAGCCTCGCGCAAGGCCTGCCGAAGCTGGTTGTTGTCAGAAACCCGCTTTTCCTGCCCAAAGGTGTTGGAAATCGACAGGCAAAAGATCAGGGCGATGAAAAAAGGTGGTTTCATGGGTGATTCCGGTCGATTGGCAGAATTTGAGGGCGGCATCTTTCGAGCAATCTCAAAACATCGTGACACACCCGGGGCATATTGAAAAGGGTGAATGGCTTTGTAATCAGGTTCGCATTGTCAAAAATCTCACGGCCTGAAAAAAAATTTAGAAAAATTCAAAAAACAGCGTAATGAAATTTCGCTTCGTTCGCATGAATGGTAGTGGTTGCCATCTGGCTTCTGGGCCGTGGCGATTGGCGTGCATTAAAGCGATTGCTCAGGCAATTCTGTCAGGAGGAAACATTCATGTCGCTGACCAGACAACTATCAGGCCGCCTATCCTTGATGAAATCTTGCCAGACCCGGGCCAGCCGGGCTCGCGGGGCGGTTGCCCGTTTCGGCATGGCTTTTTTGGTGTCACTGGGTGGGTTTGAAGCGGCCTCGGCTGAGTCAAAAATGCCCGGGCCTGTTCAGGTATCAAGGGTCACAGGTGCTGATGGCAACGTCATCGACCTTTCATGCCAGCCAGGCCAGGTGCTGGCTGTGGTTTTCTATTCCACGCAGTGCCCCATCGCCAATTCCTGTTCTGAAGAGATCGGCCGGCTCGCTTCCAGCCTTCCGCCTGAAAAAGTCAAGTTCCTGGGGGTCTGCGTTGACCCTGATATTGACTCGGCAGAAGTGATCAACCACAAGCGGGAATATCAGCTGAATATACCGACTGTACACGATAATCGCGGGGCACTTGTGCGTAAATTCGGGGCGAAAATGACGCCTGAAGCCTTTGTGCTGAATGACAAAGGCGATGTTCTTTACAAAGGCCGGATTGATGACCGATATGTGAACCGGCCGCAGAAAAACCCGAACCCGAAATCACGCGACCTGAATAATGCACTATCAGCTTTTATCGAAGGGCGAAATATCGCCGTGGCCTCAACAGAGGCGATCGGCTGCCCGATTCCTGAATTTAAAGCCGAAGCCCAGAGGCCTTCGCCCACATACTCCCGAGAAATTTCGCGTATCATTCAGAAAAAATGTCAGGAATGCCATAGCAAGGGGCAGGTTGGCCCGTTCCCGCTTGAAAATTATGAACATGCCCGCAAGCGTGCAGCCGACCTGGCCGACGTGACGGCCGACCGCCTGATGCCGCCCTGGAAGGCTGAACCTGGCTTTGGCCAGAAGTTCAAGAACGATCATTCACTTTCAGCCGAAGAAATCGAGGCTTTTCAGGCCTGGGCCGACGCTGGCGCACCGCTCGGCGATGTCTCTGAAATGCCTGCCCCGGTCAGCTTCCCTACGGGCTGGAAGCTGGGCACGCCAGATCTTGTGCTTGAACTTCCTGAAGCATTTGAAATTCCGGCCACTGGTGCTGATCTTTATCGCTGCTTTGTGTTGCCGACGAATCTGCCCAAAGACATGTACATATCTAAAGTGGAATACATGCCTGATAACCGGGTGGTTTCGCATCATATGCTTGCCTGGGTTGATATTTCAGGCGAAGGCCGCTTGAAGGACGCCGCTGAACCGGGGCCAGGCTATATTTCATTTGTCGGGCCGAATGTCAAAATACATGGCTCGCTGGGTGGCTGGGCGGCAGGCAAGCAGCCAAATGTCGCCCCGGAAGGGGTTGGAATCTCGTTGCCGCAAAACGCTGATGTGATTCTTCAGATGCACTATCACCCGAGCGGTAAAAAAGAGCGTGATCGCTCGAAAATTGGCCTGCATTTCAGCTGCAGGCCGGTAAAGGCCACGGCCCACCAGGTGGCAGTTGCCAATAAGTCGTTCACCATTCCGGCCGGTGCGTCGAATTATGAAGTCAGGGCCGAGCTGACGATGCCAGCCGACGTGGTGGCTTTTACGTTCTCGCCGCATCAGCACCTGATCGGCAAGGAATTCACGATGACGGCCACATTTCCCGATGGCCACACCGAGAACCTGATTCGCATTCCCCGCTGGGATTTTAACTGGCAGACCACCTATGAACTGGAAAAGCCGATGGATCTGCCCAAAGGCACGGTGGTGAAACTGGTGGCAACCTTTGATAATTCGTCGGGCAATCCATTCAACCCGAACCAGCCGCCACGCGACGTGAAGTGGGGCCCCCAGACCACCGATGAAATGGCCAATGGCTTCATTAACATGTATAAAAAAGGCCAGGACCTGACCCGCCCCGGCGAAAAGGACGACCTGAACGCCCTGATTCAGGAAGCCATTGCCGACCGCGAAAATAAGGCCAGGGCGAGCATCGGCGGCAAGTAATTATTTTACTGAATCCAACAATTCAGCGCATGATAACCCCGGGGCTGGTAAGGCTCCGGGGTTTTTGTGTTTGTTTGCAAAAATGCAAGTTTTACAGCAAAGCAGGATCTGTCGCAGAGCTGTTTCCGGCTGAATGATGGCAGTGTGGCCGTTTGGTTACATGGGTAGCGGTCGGCCGCTCCATGCAGGTTTTTGGTAACGGAAGGCCGGCTTTATGGCCACATCACGGAAAGGTTCCTGATAAAGCACACTGGCTGATGATGCACCCGGCGGAACCAGCCACATCCATTTGCCATAAGGTTCGCGGCCCGATTTTTGTTCGTTCCGGCAGAATTCCAGAAATTCATGACCGATCGCATGATGATCAGACAATTTCACACCATCTCTGTCGAACGAGTGGAGCACGGCCTCGTTGATCAGGACCATGGCTTTATCCCGCCACAGTGATCGGTCGTTTGAAATTTCAAGACCCATCGCTTCGGCGATCAGCGGAAGAAGGTTGTAACGGTTAGAATCGGTAAAATTCCGTGCCGCAATTTCGCTGTCAAGATACCAACCGTTAAATGGTGCAAGCCGAAACTTGATTCCACCCGCATCAAGGAGCATGTCGCTGACAGCCGGAACACAGTGCCATCGCAGGCCAAGCTCGGCAAACCATGCATGCTGCGGATGAGCCAGCCGGGTTTCGTGCCGACAATCTGCCGGCAGTTCAAAAAATCGGGGAGCTTCATCCGGCGTTTCAATCACGATTGGCAGCAAATCAAAATCGGTTCCCGCTGGCTCCCACCCCAGCTGCATGATGTGCCGGGTAAGCTCGTTATTGGCCGGGTCGCCTATCTGCCTGCCGGTGCGCAGGCGAATGCCCGCATATCGCAGAAGCTGTGAATTCCAGATGCGTGGGCCTGGCTTTGCTGGCGATTCAGGCGAGAAAATGCTGATTGCCGGCCGAAGGTCTCCGCCATTGAAGGCAAAACGCAAATGGTCGAAAAGGGCACCGGCAATCTCGCTTGAACCTGTAATATGACGGCAGTCGTGCAGGTGCAGACCATGCCAATAGAGCCGGCCAACGCAACGCTCGGCATTTCGCCAGGCAATCTGTGCCGCAAAGCCCAGTTCGGCTGTTGTTGGTGTCCACGTCCCGGTGGCCTGAATCTCGTCGCAAACTTCGGCAACCCTATCCGCACTGTCAATTCCGTGTTGTGTCTCGTAATAGTATTGCATTACGAATTGGCGGGCCTCGTCTTCGACGGAAACCTTGCTTTTCAGGTGGATCGGCTCGCCAGCCGGCCACGATGGCTTAAAGCCGGGAATACGCCAGCTGCCGGGCTTGGGAATAGCGCCTTCACCGCGCTGCGGATGGTGAAAACTCTCGGCCTTTACCGAAACGCCTTCAACGTTTTCACAGGCGGCCAGCACTTCGGAATTAAACGCTTTCGGCCCACACACAATTACTTCGCAAGGCGATTTCAAGCCGACTGCTTCGTGCCAATATTCGGGCTTCGGGCGGCCGGTTTGGCTGGTCTCAATCTCCTGAAGTTCAATTTTTCCGTTGGCCGATGCCTGTCGAAGCTCATTCAGATAAGCCGCAGAATTGGCTTCTCGATAGACATAGTAAACAGTGATTCGCCGCGAGCCGCTGGCCGAGCGTGCAGCAGCTACAGCCGTCGTAATGCCAATCCCGGCAACGACAAAAATCAAATCTCGTGAATCATGCTGCGATGGGCAATGATCGCCCTGGGGTTGAGAAACCCTTACAAGTGCCCCCTGCGACGCCTTGCAAATCCAGTTTGAGAAAAGGCCGCCTTCCTCTATCTTCACGCCAAGTTCATATTGATCAGGGCCAAATGCTGTCAGCGTGTAGGGCCGGCCCACCCATCGTTTGTCCAGTAGTGCCTCTACCCGGACATGCTGGCCGGGTATCGCCACGGGCAGCCCGCCTTCAGCCACCGGCCGCAACCTGGCAATAACCGCTCCGGCACAAAGCGGTTCGGTCTCCATTCGGCAAAGAATCGATTCTTCCTGGCCCAGCATCAAAGGCAGCCGTGATCGGCAACCGCCACAAACCCCGCCTGCACCCGTGCGCTGAATCAGCTCTTCAACATTGTTTACATCCTTTGCAGCAAGGCGAAGCGAAGTTACTGTGGCGTTTGTGCAGGCACAGACGACTTCTGAACCGGTGCTGACTCTCTCGGTTGCCGCTTCTGTGAGCCACTGGCCAGTTGATCGAAGCGCATCAATCTGCCAGCCCTGCAGCGAGGCTCCGCGTAAAATAAACGACATCGCCTCGGGTAAATCCGCCCAATCCTGATGGGCCGTCAACCCGGCCAGTCTCTGACCATGTTTTGTTACAAGGAATGAAACGCCATCAATTGGCGTTGAGATTAACACGGTTTCACCCACAGCCTCGGTTGTGCCGGCCTCAACCATTTTGTCGTGGGGGAAGCATCGCACACGCACCCTGCGGCCATCAGCCTGGGCATAGTCGGTGACAATGCAACTCCTGCCACCCACTTCGCCCATAAACCGGTAAGCCGACCCCAGCCTTGGAATTGTGTGAACATAGCTCAGCGACTTGAGATGTGTGCCTTCACCGGGCGATGCATGCCCTGCCGCCTGAAATATGGCTGCCGGAATTTCCAGCAGTTCCACCGCGCTGGCGGCCACGGCCTGATATGGCCGGGGCAAGTTCTGAATAACCTCACGATCGCCAAAAATAAGCCCTGACCCCAATGTTTCATGCGGCACAGGACAACCGGCGGGAAAAAGCTGGACTGACCCCGAGAGAAGAAAAAAAGCCGCATTTGCAGGGCTCCCTGCTTTGTAGATTGAAGCCCCTGCGGGGAATTGTCTGGGGGTCATGGAGCCTGAAGCTGCTATGCGGGCAGAGTCTGCCAGTTCTGCTGAAAGTACACGCAATTTCTCGATCGCCTGGGCCCTGCCGGCTTCGTTCAGACGTTCAGAGGCATGGCTGTCGATTGCCAGAAGCGAACGGAAAAGTTCAGGCGGGATTAGAACAGCTTTAACAGATGTCAGTGCAATTACGGTGGCGTTGGCAAAATGGCGTTCCTGCCTGGCGCTTTGCTCGCCGATCAGAGCCCCGGGTTCAGCCACTACACGAATGAGTGTGGTATGCCCGTTTGTATCGCGGGTGAATATGCCAAGCCGCCCTGAAAGCAGCACAAAGACACCCCTGGCTTTCGATCCTTCCTGAATCAGGATCTCGCCTTCGGCAAATTCAACGTCTGATAGCGATTTGGCCGCCTCTTGAATTTGACCACCGTCAATTTCAGGAAATATTCTTGTTAAATGACCTTCAAATTCTACTTTTACCGAGTGGCCGGGCTCTAAGAAATCAGACATGAGTCAACTCTCAGCCGGGGCTTATAATGTGTGACATGGCGGCTTGAAATCGGCATTTTGCCTTGCATCAGGCAATGGTGTTGGCAAACCAAACCAGCCTCGGTGATGAAGCGAAAACCTGCACCCGAAGGCAGCCAGGCATGGCACTGCTGCTGGAACTTTATGGCATGGCTGCAAATTCATAGCCAAGAATATACTGTTTTTTGTGATTAATTCACAATTATTTCATGCTGTCCTTAAGACAGAACCACTTGTTGAAGGCTTCCCATGCTCACCACCAATCGCCCGATGAATAAGGTGCACTCGGGCGATTCCTTATTGACCCGCGAATGAGAATCTGCCGCTTCAGTGATGGCCAGCCGCTGGAATGGCCCACCAGGTCGGCTGACTGGGGCAATTCTCAAAACCGCCTGTGCAGGCAGCCCGGTGCTGTCAGACTAATGAATATGCCGGCGCAAATGATGATTGGCCTCCACTCAATCTATCCCTGGATGCTTCGACTTTTATTCACGCCAATTGGCCGAATCCTCAATCTTTTCGTGGCTTATGCACTCTTTGGGTTTATCTGGTTGATCTGCAAAGCCGCTTCGCCGCCAAGAGTAAGCTCGTTTCGCACTTTGGCTGACTATGGCTGTCGCTGACCTGCATTTAATTTCAGAACAATGAATGATTCTGCACGAGCCCGTTTTCCGATTATCTCGCCATGAAACGAAATGGGGCATTACCCGCTGTTGCGAAAACGTTCAAAAGTTGTCAGAATAATGAGACTGAAACTTTTTCGCCCCGAGGGTAATACACCTTCGGCTGATTGATGGATTAACGGCATTCCCTGAGTCTGTTCTTCTGGTTCGCCGATGTTTGTTGAGAAGCCCGACGACTACTCACTTGCCTGCCCACCTGACAATGGCCCCCGGCCCGACTGGGTCTGGTTCAGCCAGTCAAAGCCAGTTCCCCAGCGTCTGGCCTCGGCTTTAAAGCCCCGCCTTTGTCGCATTGTTTCGGCCGCCAATCCGGCCGAATATCTGCTGCACGCAAGGCAGAACCCGACACCCCATGGTGAAATTCTGGTGATCGACGGCTCGGAAGGCCAGGCAGACATGATTCAGCTTTGGCTTCGCCACCTCCGCCGCGACGAGCGCACTTCGGCCGCCCCGATTCTCGTCTGGTCGCACTCGGGCCGAATGACCGAATTTGACACACAGCAGGAATTTTTCCGCCTCTCGCCCGACGGTATCATCGGCAGGCGCGGCTGGAAGGGTAGCCCCGACTGGATCGACCGTGTCGAATCTGTGCTGAATTTTCGGATGAAACGGCAATTTCACATTGATGTGCATCTGGATATGGCAAGCCGGGCCGAGGCCCTTGAGCGAACGGCCGCATGGATTCTTGGCTGTGCCGACCTGGTGCCATGGATGAAAAGCCGCCGCAGCAAGCTGCGTCAGGCCATTTTTGAGCTGGGGCAGAATGCTATTGAGTGGGGTAACAATGCCGACCCCGCCAAGCTGGTGCACATTCGCCTGCGAAGCGACGAACGCTGCCTGCACCTTTCCGTCACTGATCAGGGCAAGGGCTTTAACCCACAGCACCTGCCGCATGCAGCCGCCGAAGAAGACCCGATTCGCCACCTTGAAGTGCGCGAGCAACTTGGCCTGCGAGAAGGTGGCTTCGGCCTGCTGATTACCCGCGGCCTGGTTGACCGAATGGCCTATAACGCGACCGGGAATGCCGTGCGGGTGACCCTGCGGCATAACGACATTGCCGAAGGTCAGCCGCCACTGGCCTGATCTCCCGAAATTATTTCAGCAGAAAATGCTCCATCAGCCGAAAGCCGGGGTCGAGCATCTTCACCTGATTGGCATAAGCTGTTGGCTCGTTATAACTCAGCCCAGAGGCCGCTATGCCAGTGCCGCAGATGGCCCAGGGCACAGGTGCACGGTCGTGGGCCCGCGTGCGAATCAGCGTGGAATGATCGGGCGTGACAAGGGCCCGCCAGTTCGGGTATTTGGCCACGGCTTCAACCAGCGGGCCGACAATCAATTCATCAATGCGCTCAAGGGCTTCCACCTTGGCCTCGGGCCGGCCTTCGTGGCTGGCTTCGTCGGGCGCCTCGACATGCACGCAGACAAAGTCGTAATCGGCAATGGCATTCACGCCATAGCGGCCCTTGGCGGCATAGTCGGTGTCAAGATAACCCGTGGCACCAGGCACATCAATGCGGGCCCAGCCGGCAAGCTGGGCCACGCCACGCACAAGGTCAACGGCCGCTATCATCGCACCCTGCACGCCGTGCAGCTCCATAAAAGGCCGAAGGCTGGGCCTTCGCCCCTGCCCCCAAAGCCAGATGGAATTCGACGGATGATGTGCCTTTCGGCCCAGCGAAACCGGATGATTCGCCACCAGCCGCGAGCCCTTCTCCATCAGCTCTCGCAGCAATTCGGCCCCCTTGCCTTTGGGCAAGTGGTCGGCGGAAGGCTGGTCGGGAACGTCGTGCGGCGGGGTTGTCAGTGTGGTCTCGTCGAAAGGCGATTCGCCGGGCGTGCCACGATAAATCATCAGGTTTCGATAGCTCACGCCCGGGTGAAATTCCACTTTGGCGGTGCCAAGCTCAGCCTGAAGAGCCTCAATCAGCGGTCGGCCTTCGTCGCTGGTGATATGCCCTGCCGTGAAGTCGGTCATGCGGCCATCAAGAACGCAGTTAATATTGCAGCGAATGGCCCAGTCGTCAGGCCCCAGGGCAATGCCCATGGCGGCGGCTTCCAGCGGGGCACGACCGGTGTAATAGACTTCGGGGTCATAGCCCAGCAGGCTCAGCGTGGCCACGTCAGATGCCGGGTTAAACCGTGCCGGCACATTCCGCGCCAGGCCAAGCTGCCCGGTTGCGGCAATTTTATCCATGTTCGGCGTGCGTGCCGCCTGCAGCGGAGTCAGTCCGCCAAGGGCTTCGCTTGGCTCGTCTGAGGCTCCATCGGGAATCACCATCACGTATTTCGTGCGAGATGCCATAGAATGCGTTCTCCTGAATTGCTTTTATTTACTGATTCCCGCCGTTGCCGCGGCTTTCCACTTCAAGCACCACGGGCTCGCCTGCCAGCTCGCAGGTTTTGCGAATTTTGTCGATTGCTGAATGCATTGCCCCAGCCGTGGCCATGTGCGTCATGATAATCAGCGGCACCCAGTCTATGCCCGGCTCGGTCGCTGCCTGGGGCTCGTGCTGAATCACGCTGGCAATGGAAATGCCATTTTCACCCAGAATGCGTGCCAGATGTGCCAGTTGGCCGGGCCGGTCGTGTATCTGAAACCGCAGATAAAATCGCGACTGATGCTGCACGCTCTCAATCAGCTTCATCTGGCTGCCGCCCGGCCGCCAGAGCTGGCCCGACTGCCGCACGCGTGACTGAGGCTCGGCCGCAATCCCGATGACGTCAGAAACCACCGCTGAAGCCGTTGGCATCATGCCCGCACCCCGGCCTGAAAACAGCGTATTACCCACCGCATCGCCCACCACCCGAATGGCGTTGTACGAATCAGATATTTCGGCAAGTTGTGAATTTTTGGGGACAAGTGTCGGTGCCACTCTCAGCTCAAGCCCTTCCTCGCGCCTGATGGCCCGGGCCAGCAGCTTGATCACATAGCCAAGCTCGCCGGCGAACCGAATATCGGTCGCCTCAAGCCGGTCAATTCCACGGCGGGGAATATCGGTTGTCAGTACCGTCGTGCCAAAGGCAATCTGAACCAGCACGGCCAGCTTGTGGGCTGTGTCAGTGCCGTCCACATCCATGGTCGGGTCGGCCTCGGCATAGCCCAGCCGCTGGGCTTCGGCCAGCACATCAGCATAGGCCTGGCCATCGCGTGTCATGGCGGTGAGGATAAAATTGCAGGTGCCATTCACAATGGCTGAGATCGACTTGATCCGGTTCGCCGCCAGCCCCACCTGAAGGCCCTGAATAATTGGTATGCCGCCGCCCACCGCCGCCTCAAAGCAAACGGCTCGCCCGGCGTGTCGTGCGGCTTCAAAAATTTCCTCGCCATGCTCGGCCAGCAGCGCCTTGTTCGCCGTGACCACATGCTTGCCCAGTTGAAGGGCTTTCAGAGTCAGCGAACGGGCCGGTTCCAGCCCGCCCATCGCCTCAATCACTATCTCTACCGCCGGATTCGCCAGAACATCAGCAGGGTCAGCCGTAAGATTTACATTTTCAGGCAGATACTCTCGCTTGCGGCCCAGGTCTCGCACCGCCGCGGCCACCACTTCAAGCGGTCGCCCGGCCCGCGATGCCACCTGCGAGCTATTCTCTTTTAATATCCTGACAACACCCTGCCCCACCGTGCCCAGGCCCAGGATGCCGATGCCGATCGATTCGGAACTCACTTGGTCGCCCGCCATCTCTTCTTCGGATTATTCTGCCGCCCGGCCCCACGCCGATCGAAACGAATCACTCTATGGCTCATTTATAGCACTTTTTTGGCCCGCTGATAAACCGGTCAGGTCACGATTTGCAGCCCGCCGCGCGTCAAACCATACTGATTCGTCGCTTTCACCCGCTTCCACAAAACCTTGTTATCAATCTTTCCGGCCATCGCTGATTGATAGCTGATCACCACGTCGCGCAGCACTTCGGCCGGCTCGTCCACAAATTCCAATCGCATACCTGCTACTCCCATTTTTTTCAGCAGGGGAATGATCGCCGCTGCTGATTGCGCCGTCGCATTAAAAAGGGTGTTGCGGCATCCCACATCAGCCGTCAGCGTGTGCCGTGCCCCCACCCTGTCTTCAAGATGCACATGGTGATCATCACAAGGCCGCCCACAGTTTGATTTGTCCGTCCCCGGCGTAAGCACCATGCAGAAGACGCAATGCTCCATATGAAACATCGCAACCCTCTGGTGGATAACCACTTCAAACCATACTGCCGGTGCCGTTTCCAGAAGGCCTGAAAGCTGCTCGGTGTTCAGGTCAAACCCGGCTGTAAGTCTCTGGGCACCAGAATGATGAAAATGCTCGGCCGAAGCGGCGTTGGTGATATTCAGCGAAAAATCAGCCACCCATGGCAAACCGGCCACTCGGCAATATTCAATACCGCCCGCATTTCGCGCCAGAATGCCCACCGGTTGACACTTTTCAAGAAACTTGAAGAGGTTATATTCTCCCGGCTTCTCTATGCGTGGCGTCGCCAACCAAAGATTAATGTCCTCGCCCCTGGCCCACTGGCAGGCCTCGCGATATTCCTTAATATCCTGAAAATCGGCATAGACTGTTTCGACACCCATGCCTGATAAAGCCCTGAGCTGGCTCAAGTTACGCACCAGGCATGTCAGTTCCGGCTGCTTCGGCCTCGACTCTCGCCGCAGACTGGCCCAGCGATCTTTGCTGGACGACACAATTTCCGGATGCACCGCTCTTTCTTGCCCCTTTTGCCCGATTTGTGTTTCAAGCATCTGGCTCAATTCGCGCCGAGCCTGGTTTAACAGGCTGGCCGGCAGCAGTGTCTTGCCGTCTGTAAGTAGTTGCAGCTCATCAAGTTCAAAGGTGGTGTCGCCCAGCTTGCCCACATGCTCTCGCACCCAGGCTTCGTCGCCTGGTCGTTTTTCGGCCGTTTTCAGCACATCAGGCGATTGATACCCTGCCCTGATACCACTTTCCGCCACTTCGGCAGAAAGTTCCAAAGGTTTGCCTAAAAAGGCTTTGGCGATCACTTTAATGGGCATTCGTCGCCGCGGCCCGCGGGTATAGCTATCGCGTAGCTCATTATCCAGCCGCTGGTCATCGGTCTGCCATATCCCCTGGCCTGACAATACTTTGTCAAAATCAACCGAGTCTCGCATGAAGCTGATGCGCACCCGCCCAGTATAAGTTGGGTTTGCTGATTCGCGGTTGTGATTTTCGCGATTTACATTCTTGCCAATATGGAGTGGTTCCATTGGCTCAATACGAAAAACTCGGCCGCCCACGGCTCGCGACTGCCCCTGGTCGTTTTCTTCCACATCAATCATCACACCATCGCCGGCTTTCAGGGGCAGGTGCAGCCGGGCGATGATGCTGCGATCTTCAACAGCCTCGACAAACCCGGCATGGGGCCCGCGTTTGTTTGAGAAGTCGCCACGCACCAGATACTTATGATTATTTCCGCGCAGAAAGCCGCTGGAGAGCCCTCGGGAAAAGGCGAGTTCCAGCCGACGGATGTCGTCACGCGTCCAGCCCGGATCTTTCTTGGCATAATACGCATCGATCGCCCGCCGATAATGTTGTGTCACATTGGCGACATATTCCGCCGATTTCAGCCGCCCTTCAATTTTGAAACTGATCACCCCCGAATCGATCAGCTGCGGGATCAGGTCATATGCGGCAAGATCTTGTGGGCTCAATAGATACTGCTTGTCGCCAAGGTCAATTTTTCGCCCATCCACTCGCATTTCATAGGGCATGCGGCAGGCCTGGGCACATTCGCCACGATTGGCCGATCGCCCGCCCAGCGCCTCACTCGTCAGGCACTGCCCGGAATAAGCTACGCAAAGTGCACCGTGCACAAAGACTTCCAGCGGCATCTGCGGTTCTTCGGCGTGAATTTTTGCAATCTCGTCAATCGCCAGTTCGCGGGCCAGAATCACTCGGTCACATCCCAGTTCACGCGCCGCCCTCACCCCCGCTGCGCTGGTCACCGTCATCTGAGTGGATGCATGGATGGGCAGTTCCGGGCAGATCAGGCGAGCCAGTCTCGCCAAGCCGACATCCTGAACAATCAGTGCGTCAACTCCCGCAGTGGCAGCCATTTGCACCAGGCTACAGGCGTCGTCAAGTTCCGACGGGAAGATCAGGGTGTTAACGGTCAAATACCCCTTCACGCCGCGTGAATGAAGCGTGGCCATAAGCTCGCCAAGGCTTTCACGCGGGAAATTTGCCGCCCGGGCCCTTGCGTTGTGGGCATCAACGCCGAAATATACGGCGTCTGCACCATTTTCAATGGCCGCCCGTAGTGCATCCCAATGACCCGCCGGTGCCAGCAATTCCGCCTTCATCGTCACCTTAAATCTCTCATCTGCAATAAGTTAGCATCGTTCCTGCCAAGGCGTCCTTTGGCTCTTTCACGTCGCTGTGTGACTCTATTATGCACATTCGATCAAACCGGGAACAACCGTCGAAAATCACTCAGTCGTTTGTAAGTCCTTATTTCAATTAGGTTTAAGTGAAATAATCCGGTTTCTTGAAAAAGTTTTTTAAGTTACTGTGGTTCTTGGGTTTGAGTGTGTTGATAAAAAGAAATGTCAAACAAATTGGGTTGCTCTTCCGGGGTTTTACGGATATGATTAAATCAGCTCGCCCGGCCGGCTTCCGATTCCTGCCTTGTTCGGCCGTTGCCTCATCCGCCGACAGACTGGCGGTTCTTCCTGCTGGTGTGTACCGGATACGCCCGGAAGAAATCAGTCTCACAGGTTGACCACTTGAATGATGTCTCGATTTCGATGTTTTCGTTTTCTGATTTTTCCCGCCCTGCTGGCCCCTCTGGCCTATTTTGGCTGGACACAGATTGAGCAGCAGGTTAGCCCGACACAACTGGCTGTTTCTGCACTCAGCGCTGAAGATGTTGTCGCTGTTGATGTTATGGCGGTTGACTCTTCAGTTAATGCTCCTGGTGAGATTCAGAGCGTAAACAATACTCTTGTGGAATGTGAAATTGATCGTCTCTCGATCTCTACTCGAAGCCGCAGCTTGGTTTCCGGTGGTGCCTCGACCATTCTAAAAATTGTCCCTGATGGCACTTATGTCAAGAAAGGCGACTTGTTGTGCCAGCTTGACAGTCGCGAATACGAAGAGATGGTTAGGGTCCAGAGGATCAATCTTCAGCAGGCCGAGCTGATGAAGAAATATACGGAACTTGATGTCGAAGTCTCGAAAATCGCAATCGACGAATACAAAAACGGAACGTCCCGAAGGTCGGAAGAAAGCCTGCGTCGAGCCATTCAAATTGCTGAATTTGAGGCCGATCGCGCCAGCAGACGCATGGCCTGGACGAGAAAAATGGCAGAAAAGGGCTTTGTAACGCCCAACGCCGTGAAATCTGATGAACTGGCTTCGTTTAAAGCCGATATTATTCTTTCACGGGCCCAGCTTGCCTATGACACATTTGAAAAATTCACGCAGCCTCGTTCTGAGCAAAGTCTTAATTCGCGACTTCGGTCGCGTGGCTGGGTTCTCACTTATTACACCCAGTGGGTCGAATATCAGAAAAAACGGTTGAAAGTTTTTGAGAATCAGGTTGCCAAATGCACCATTCTGGCCCCGCATGATGGCATGGCCATTTATGCCAACGAGGAAGATGGTGATTCGCGTGTGGAACTGGGTGCCGAAGTGCGTCGGGGCCAGGATCTTTTCTATTTTCCCGACCTTGAAAATCTACAGGTCAGGGCCAAACTCAGCCAGTCGGTGATTGATCGCGTGCGTCTGGGCATGCCTGTCAGTGTTCGTGCAGAATCAATAGACACCGTCGAAGCCAGGGGCGTTGTGACCAAGATTGCCCAGTTACCCGTACCAACGTCGTCATCGTCATATCGCAGTTCCCAGTCACGCGATGTCAAAAATTATTACTGCCTGATCCGTATCGAAGGCGAGCACGAAGGCTTCAGGCCCGGGATGAATGCCGAAGTGGTTATTCACACCGACTATGCCGAGGCATGTCCTGTCATTCCTCCTGAAGTTGTTGAGGTGGAAGGCGATAACGAATTCTGCCTGGTTCTGGGTGATGACGGAGTTCCTCGCCGGAGGCAGATAAAAACGCATTTCGGCGATGAGTTTAACCGTATTGTTGATAAGGGTTTAGACCCGGGCGAGAAAGTTATTCTCAAGCCCCGTCGATTCCAGGAAACACCGGGTGTGGTGCTCCAGACTGTGTTTCTGCAGGATTCGCCAGCCGATTTCACCGAAAAAGCGGTTTCACTTGCCGATACTGAATCATCCAGTGAAATTTCAAAAGATGCTGAAATAATTGCAGTCAAGGAAGATACATCTGGATCTCAGGTCGCTGGCCAGATGCGGACAGCCCAACAACAACCAACCCGGTGAATCGGCCATGACGGCAACAGGCAAAAGAGAAGGCTGGAATCAATTCTGCAAAACCGCTCTGACTCGGTTTTTCATCTCATTTTCAATTTAATGCTGAAAAAAGGGCAAGCCGAGTTGTCGAAAACGCCTATAATATTTATAAGAAACGGAAGTTTTGCTTCCGCCAACATCGCTCTGGTGTTGTCATCGTTCCTGCTGCCCGCCTTGGGTCTGGGAATCCTGCCTCTCGCTTTCCAGCCTGCCATGCCTGGAAGAGTCTGAAACATGCCTGACATCAATCAAAATCGTTCACGCGCTGGCCTTTTCAAAAAACTCCTTCTGGGTTCGCTACTTGTCTCATTCATCGCAGTGGCGGGCCGGTTTGGTTTGATTAAGTTCTGGGCCAGGGCCGAATTGCCGCCCGACCTGAAGGAAATCGAGCAGGTCCAGAAAATTCGCTTCGATCAATTTGTTAACGCTCCCGGTGAAATCCAGAGTGCCAACAACACTGTGGTCGAGTGCGAAATTGAGAATATTCAGGTCAGGGTGATGGGCAATTCGATCAGTGCCGGTGCATCCACTCGAATTCTCTCGATCATTCCAGATGGAACACGGGTCAAAAAGGGTGATGTCCTCTGCAAATTAGACAGTCGTGAATTTGAAGAGATGGTGCGTCTGCAGAAAATCAATGTGGAACGCGCCAAGGCTGACAAACTTCAGGCCGAGATGGAGCTTGATGTCGCCAAAATCTCTATCGATGAATATCGCAATGGTCTGGCCAAGCAGCAGATCCAGAGCCTGAAGGGCCGAATTGCACTTGCCCAGACTGATTCATCTCGCCTGGCTGCGCGGCTTGAATGGGCCCGCAAGATGCTCGAGAAGGGATACATTTCCAAGTCCTCAGTCATGACTGAGGAGATGTCGCTGCAGCGATCTGACATTGCCCTGACCCAGGCTGAAATTCAGCTTAACACATATGAAAAGTATGGTCTTCCGAAGCAGATGCACCAGCTGCAGACACGAATTACAACGCTTCAGACCAACGCCCAGATGGAAAATGAACGTTATCAGCGTTATCTTGACCGATTGAAACTTTATGAGAAACAAATAGATAATTGCACTGTCAGGGCTCCTAACGATGGCCTTGCCGTCTATGCCAACGAAGACGACGGCGACAGTCGTATTGAAGAGGGTACAGCTGTTCGCCAGGGTCAGGATCTTTTCTACCTGCCCGACCTTTCCGACATGCAGGTGATGGCCAAGCTGAGCGAATCTATCGTGCAGAAGGTTCGCCCGGGAATGAAAGTGCGTATTCTGGTCGAGTCTGTTTTCAACAAGTCACTGGTGGGCACTGTCGATCGCATTGCCCAGCTGCCTATCGTCTCTTCAAGCTGGCGGGCAACGAATGAAGTTAAACAATACTATTGTGTTGTGAAAGTTGATGACGAACCTGAAAATATTCGTCCGGGCCTGAATGCTGAAATTCAGGTCATGATTGATTCGCCCGTAGACAAGCTGACCATTACTCCCGACGTGGTTGAGATTGAGGGAAATCGCGAATTTTGTCTTGTTCTGGCAGATGATGGTTCAATTGAAAAACGGGAAATTCGCACCCGAACAGGCGACCCGCAAACACTTGAAGTTGTTGAAGGCCTGAAAGAAGGCGAAAAAATACTGCGTCATCCCGACAAAATCCTTGAGCAGAAAGAGTTGGTTTCTCGCCAGACTGATCTGGCTGAGAATCCTGCCTCCACAACCACCTCAATCGCCGCTGAGACATCTACAGTCCCTGCCGATGACTCTTTAGATGGTAAAACCGGCGAAACCAGCCTGAGTCATACAAACCGAACAGGTTACTGATCAATCCACAAGCCTTCCGTCATTCGTGCGATAGACTTTCATTAAAGTCATTCACTTCGCATGATCCGGCGGTGCAAGATGGCCCAGAAAAAAGAGAATCCGGCAGCCTCGGGCAAGAATAACAAGCCTGTCTCACTAAGCCGTCCGGCCGTGAATTTTGTCATACTTTCCGTGGCACTCCTCCTTTTTCTGCGTGTTTCGGTACGGCAGGGATGGATCAACTGGCCGCCTTCCAATCTGGCTGCCATCCTTACCGCTTTTGCCGGATGGCTGGCCCTGGCCGGCCCACTTGTCCTGTTTCGCCACGAAGAGCAGACTGGCAGCATGGGCACAGGCGACCGCGTCTGGATCATCACCGGCATCATCATCTGGCTGCGTTTTCTTATTTCGGTATCTTCAGGTCGTGTGCCCGGGTTTGATTCCATTTCAACAATTGTCAAACCTTCCGACATGGCTCTTATTTCGGTGGCTTGTCTTCTGGCCGGAGTTCTCAGTCGCCCGAAACGGGTTTACTGGACATGGACAAACCTGGTCGGCTGGGCGCTGGGTTTATGCTGGGTGGCCACTGTGCTGATTCCGTCCGACCCTGGTCTGCTGGGCCTGCTCACAGCCATGGTCAGATAAGTTTCAGCCGTTAGCTTTTAATTCGAAACTTCAATAGCCGACATAATTTGGGCTGCCATCTCGGCAGACCTCTGAGCACTGACCAGCCCGGCTGGAACTTCGTCAGCCACACCAAACCCCTCACCCGCCAGCATCAAAAAAGGTTTTTCAGAAACAACGAGAGGCCCGGGAAATGCCTTGCAACCGGGCCTGATGCGTGCATAATTCCATCGATGAAACTGCCCTGATTTCACATCGACAACTGCAACATGCCGCCTGAGCATCGCCTGAAACAGGCCCAGAACCACCTCTTTGGACGCTTCCCGATGTTGTTCCGCAAAATCATCGGTTGATTCAATATAAGCCACTGCTGAGCTTGAACTTCTGTCAGACCTGATCAGCATCCTTCGCAGCCCGGTGCCGTCGTTCGTCAAAATGGTTTCATTGGTTTCGGATTGCCCGGTAAGCTCAATTTCAAACATGCCGACAAGTGATCGTTCGTATTTTATGTTTGTCGTTAAGTTCGACGGAATCAACTCGTTAAGGCCTGAATTTGTCAGAGTTTCCGCAATCTGGGGTGCAGGCAGCGTCAGCACTACGTGGCGGGCTGTCATCTCCATGATCTCGCAGGTGTCTGTCGATTCAAACGTCAGTATCCATCGGTCGTTGCCCTGTTTAAGTGTCGTCAACTTCAGTTGCTGATGCATCTCAAGGCCACTGGCCAGTGCCAGCGAAAACTCACGAAATGATCCAGCGGGCTTGTGAACTGCAAATCCCGGCATGTAGCCCGTCAGATCTTCGGGTATTTCACAGATGTCAGAATTTTTGCCTTGCTGTGTATTGGTCTCAAGCCACTGCGGCGTGAACAGCAAACCGTCGCCTGCCTTGCAGGTCATAAAAAATCGAGGCCCGGTATTCACCATTCCCGTCAGGCCCACATTCCGGGCGGCCATCCGCCCACCGGGGTATCGCCCCTTATCAGCCAGCAGAGCGTTAATCCCAAGCAACCTAAGCCTTTGTCCCAGGTACAAACCGGTGAGCCCCGACCCGATTATGGCAACAGTAGTATGATCAGGAAGTGTGTTAGAAGGCATTAATTGACAGTTGCCTGGTCGGCGAAATCAAGAGCAATATCAAGTGCAGGGGCGGAATGAGTGATCGCCCCAACCGAAAGCCTGTCCACATTTAGCCTGGCATATTCGCCAATCGTCTCAAGATTCAGACCTCCCGAGATCTCAAGCAGAACCCTGGGGGCCATTTCATCGCGTGTGCCGACAGCTTTTGCGGCCATTGCCGGCGTAAAATTGTCCAGCAGAATGCAGTCGGGTCTTGCTTCCAGCGCCTCAGCCAGTTGTTCCAGACGGTCGATTTCCACCGTCAAAAAAACTTTTGAACCGGCAAATCCCCGGGCCCGCTGTATGGCTTCAGTGATAGGGCGAACACAGCCATGCGTTACCAGGGCGGCCAGGTGGTTATCTTTGATGAGAATGGCATCGTGCAGGCCCAGGCGATGATTATCGCCCCCACCACAGCGGACAGCATATTTTTCAAGTAAACGCCAGCCTGGAATCGTTTTACGGGTGTCAAGAACACTTGCCCGTGTGCCGACTGTCTTCTCAACAAATCGAGAGGTCATGGTCGCAATGCCACTGAGGTGCTGTAAAAAATTCAGGCTGATGCGTTCCAGTGCCAAAATCGAGCGTGTCTGCCCATGCACTTCGCCAATCACTTCGCCAGGTGTCACGCGGTCGCCATCCACCAGAAACGGCTTCCAATAAATTCCAGGCTGAAATCGCTCGGCGATTAATCCGACAATTGGCAGACCACTGATCACTCCATCGCGCCGGGCGACAAATTTGGCATTTGCCTCCGATGCTTCAGGAATCGTGCTCAGGCTGGTAATGTCGCCGGCCGTGCCCAGATCCTCATCAAGCGCCATGTCTATAAGTTCTTTGGCACGTGTGGTTTCAGCAGTGGTGAAAGGTGGGTTGGGTATGGGCATTTTTCTGGGTGCTGTGGGTTATCCAATGCCAGGTCGGGGTCTTGTGGGCCGCCCCTGGCCTGTTTTCTGGCCTCTGCCTTTTGATCGAGCCGACCTGCCCTGTGGCGAGGCTTCGGGCCGTGACGGGCCGCCTGCTTTCTCGGCCTTCAGGGCCAGGATACGGTCTCGCAGGGCTGCCGCCTTTTCAAATTCCATGCTCTCGGCCGCCGTCAGCATCTCCTGCTCAAGTTCGTTGAGATATTCTTCGGTAATCTCTTGTTCCTCAGTGCGGGAAACTGCTTTTCGCGTCATCTCCCGGGCTGCCACTTCCTCTTCAATACCCCGCTTGATCGCCTTTTTAATCGATTGCGGAGTAATTCCATGCTCTTCGTTGTAAGCGATCTGCAGGGCTCGGCGGCGGGCCGTTTCATCCATCGCATTTTTCATGGCCGCCGTGATACGGTCAGCATATAAAATCACTTCAGCATTGACGTTACGAGCTGCACGGCCGATTGTTTGAATCAGCGAAGATTCACTACGCAGAAACCCTTCCTTATCGGCGTCAAGGATACACACCATCGAGACTTCCGGCAGGTCGATCCCTTCGCGAAGCAGGTTCACGCCCACCAGCACGTCAAAAGCCCCCTCACGCAGCTCTCGCAAAATCGTAACCCGTTCAAAAGCATCAAGTTCCGAGTGCAGCCACTTTGTCCGAAGACCCTTCTCTTTCAGGTATCGCGTCAGGTCCTCGGCCATTCGCTTTGTAAGTACTGTCACAATCAGGCGTTCGTTCGCCTCAGCCCGTTTTTTTGCCTCTTCCATCAGGGCCGGCACCTGCCCCTTGGCGGGCTCGACGCGAATCACCGGATCCAGAAGCCCCGTTGGTCTGATGACCTGCTCAACAACTTCGCCTTCCGACACAAAAAGCTCATAATCGGCAGGAGTTGCAGAGACAAACAGCCGCTGCCCCGGCTTGGCTTCCCATTCGTCAAATCGCAGGGGGCGGTTATCCAGGGCCGATGGCAGGCGGAATCCGTGCTCGACAAGTGTCATCTTTCGGCTGAAGTCGCCGGCAAACATACCACGGATCTGCGGCATGGTCACATGCGATTCATCCACAAAAATCAGCGAATCCTCAGGAAAAAAGTCGAGCAGCGTCGTCGGCGTTTCACCTGGCTTTCGCCCGGCCAGGTGGCGGCTGTAGTTCTCAATCCCCTGGCAATAGCCAAGCTCCAGAATCATCTCAATGTCATATCGGGTTCGGGCCGCAAGCCGATGGGCTTCAAGCAGTTTGCCCATTTCCTGAAGCTGCTCCAGTCGGGCCTCCAGCTCGGTCTTGATTGACTCAGCAGCCGACTCGATTCGCTCTTCAGGCAACACAAAGTGCTTGGCAGGATAGATATACGAATCAGCCAGCCGCTTGATTGATTGTCCGCTGACCGGGTCGATTATGGAAATGGCTTCCACTTCGTCACCAAATAGCTCAATCCTGAGAGCCGTTTCTTCATAAGCCGGCCAGATCTCCACAACATCGCCCCTCACACGGATCTTCCCGCGATCGAAGGCAACGTCGTTTCGCTCATACTGAATATCCACAAATTTTCTCAAAAGTGTATCCCGGTCAACCGTATCACCGATTTTTAAATAAACCATCATCTTGCGATAATCGTCAGGTGATCCTAAACCATAAATGCACGAGACACTTGCAACAACAATCACATCCCGACGGCTGATCAGGGCCGATGTCGCGGCCAGGCGCAGCCGATCAATTTCCTGATTGATCGCAGCATCTTTCTCAATATAAATATCTCTCTGTGGTATATAGGCTTCTGGCTGATAATAGTCGTAATATGAAACAAAGTATCGAACAGCGTTATTAGGAAAGAATTCGAGAAATTCCGAATAGAGTTGGGCAGCCAGTGTTTTGTTGTGTGAAAGAACCAGCGTGGGCCGGTTCAGCCGGGCTATCACATTGGCCATGGTGAATGTCTTGCCAGACCCCGTCACACCCAGCAGCGTCTGAGACTTTTTACCACTCCTGAAACCTTTCTCAAGTGCTTCAATGGCTTGGGGTTGATCACCTGCGGGCTGAAATGGGCTGACAAGGTCGAACTGGTTCATGGTGTCTGCCCCCGGTTCACTTCATCAAGCCCAGTGCCGGGCACCCCGGCCACAGAAAAATCAAGGTTATTACCCGAATTTGCCATAAAAGCCGGGCCCACGCCCCGAACCCTGGTCTCGAAATCATTGAAGTCGGCAAATGGCTCGATTGATCTTAAGTTTATGACCTGGCTTGAGATAGCCAAACCTACGCCGGGTAGCAACCGCAGTTGTGCCTCGGCGTCGCTATTCACCATAATTGATAGATCAGGTACTGGCTGACTGAATTTTTCCAAGCCAAGCCAAATAGTCTTCTGAATTTCGTTAATGCATAATCCCAATAAAATAAGGGCGAAGAGGCAGGCTGCCCTGCTTCCGCCCTCGTGTTTTTTTAAAACCTGATCGCTCGTCATGGTGAACCAGGTGCGGGAACAAGCCACGGCAAGAGCCGCTGTGGCATTATTGATAAAGCCAGCTCAGGCAAGAGCTTCTGCTTCCTGAGGCACATCAACAACACCGGTGATCAGTGCCCGTTTCACTTCGCTGATCGCCTGGGTAACCTTGATACCACGGGGACAGGCCTGGCTGCAGTTAAAAACAGTTCGGCATCGCCAGATACCATCAGCGTCGTTTAAGATTTCAAGTCGCTGGGCGGCACCCTGGTCACGGCTGTCGAAAATGAAGCGGTGGGCGTTCACGATGGCGGCCGGGCCGACATACTGCCGGTTACCCCAGAAAGGTGGGCAGGCTGTGGTGCAGCAGGCACAGAGAATGCACTTGGTGGTGTCGTCAAAGCGGGCACGCTGCTCGGGTGTCTGCAATCGTTCGGTGGTCGGGGCCGGATCGTCGTTAATCAGGAACGGCATAACAGCTTTGTAATGATCGAAAAACGGCTTCATGTCAACGATCAGGTCTTTGATCACCGGTAAACCCAGAATTGGCTCGACAGTGACCTTGTCGCCCCTGAGATTCTGAACCAGCATCTTGCAGGCAAGATTGTTCTGGCCATTAATACGCATGGCGTCAGACCCGCATATGCCGTGTGCACAGCTCTTTCGCAGGCCAAGTGTGTCGTCCTGTTCCCACTTCACCTTCATTACCACATCCAGAACGCGGTCCATCGGGTGGGCCGTCACCTTATATTCCTTCCAGTGCGGCTCGCGATCCTTTTCCGGGTCATATCTCTTGATCTGCAATGTCAGCGTGCGGAAGGCATCGTTGTCGCCGGCCGGCTTGTTTGTTGCGCTCATTTTCTTATCCTCTTACTGGCAGCCTGGGCAATGTTCTATGCAAAATACGGATGGATCAATACTTACGCACTTCAAGCGGATACTTTGGCACCTTCTGGCCGTCCTTCTCAATCATGATCACATCCACCGGCTTCTGCTCAATCTTCGTATCGTTTTCGCCGTTTTTGCTCACAAAACTGTGATTAAAATATTGTTCGTCGTTACGGTCGGGGAAGTCTTCACGCGAGTGGGCCCCTCGGCTTTCCTTCCGGTTTTCGCAGCAGGCCACCATTGCCTGCGCCATCTCCAGCAGGTTGCCAAGTTCCAGGTATTCCAGAAGGCCTGTATTAAAGATGGTTCCCTTGTCCTGAATACCAGTGGCGGCGAATCGTTCCTTCAGGCTGGCAATCGTCTTCCGGGCATTGGCCAGCCCCTCGGCAGTGCGATAAACACCGCAGTCGTCCATCATCACCCGCTGCATTTCGTCTCGAATCCGAACCCAGGGTTCGGTGCGTGGCTTGGCCAGAGCGTCGGAAATCTGCTTCCTTGCTGCAGCGTCGGCATCTTTCGGAATTTCCTTGAACTGGGTCGATTTGGCATATTTCGCCATTTCCTGCCCGGCCCTTCGACCAAAAACTACAAGGTCAAGCAGGCTGTTAGTGCCCAGGCGGTTGCCGCCATGAACAGAAACACAGGCCGATTCACCAGCTGCATAAAGCCCGGGCACCACATCACCTGCGGCATTTCGAACCACGCGGGTGTAGATGTCTGTCGGAGTACCACCCATGCCGTAGTGAGCAGTCGGCTGAATTGGCATCGCCTCCTTCAGCGGGTCGATCCCAAGGTAAGTTCGCGAAAGCTCCAGCGACTCTGACAGGCGGCTTTCAATGTAATGATCATCAACCTCATGCCCTTCTGAATGCCTTGGGCTCGACCTGTATTTATTAATGGTCGATGGTCGTATATCCAGATAGACAAAGTCTTTACCGTTGACACCCCTGCCCGCCCGCACTTCCTGATAAATTGACCGTGAACAGACGTCGCGGCTGGCCAGTTCTTTCATATTCGGGGCATAGGTTTCCATGAACCGCTCGCCCTTACCATTAAACATGATGCCACCATCGCCACGGCAGCCTTCTGTCAGCAGGATTCCAAGACGATAGATACCAGTCGGGTGAAACTGGTAAAATTCAAGATCTTCCATCGGAATGCCATGTTTATAGGCAATTGCCGGACCGTCGCCCGTCAGCGCATAGGCATTGGACGTGACTTTGAACATCCTTCCAAAGCCACCTGTGGCAAGAAGCACACTCTTGGCGTGAAATACATGCAGCCGACCGGTGGCGATCTCAATGGCAATGATGCCACGGCACTCGCCATCAACCATAATCAGGTCGAGCATGTGATATTCGTCAAAAAACTGAACACCGCTCTTAATACACTGCTGATAAAGAGTTTGCAGAATCATGTGGCCGGTGCGGTCGGCCGCATGGCAGGCTCGCATGACAGGCTCGCGCTTGGCGGGATCGGCCTTGGAAGGACGCGAATGGCCACCAAACCGACGCTGGCTGATCCGGCCATCGGCTGTGCGGTCAAAGGGCAACCCCATGTGTTCAAGGTCGTAAATGCAATCAACTGCTTCCCGGCAGAGGATTTCGGCAGCCGTTTGGTCGACCACGAAGTCGCCGCCCTTGATGGTGTCGTAAGCGTGGTTTTCCCACGAATCTTCTTCAAGGTTGGAAAGAGCCGCAGCAATCCCGCCATTGGCTGCACCTGTGTGCGAGCGGGTAGGATAGAGCTTGCTGACAACGGCCGTGCCCACTTCCTTGCCCGAGTGAAGGGCGGCCATCAGCCCCGCCCCGCCCGAGCCGACAATAATGTTTTCAAAACGGTGATAGGTCGGTGTGCTCATTGTTAAGTCTTTTATCTGCTAGGCTTTCAGCTTCTCATTATGCCGAAGGGTATCTAATCGGTAGTGTCGCAATTCGATTCAGCGGGCCACCGTGGCGGCAAGCCCTGATGAATCAGGGGTGGCTTCAGCACTGGCCTGACCATTAATGGCCTTCCACTGCTTCACATATTCGGTGTCTTCTTCGAACATCCAGATGGCATAAGTGCCCAGCAGCATGAGAGCAGTCATTGCTGCCCAGATGCCAGTGTGCATGGCCACTCTGGCTCGGGGGCCGTGCACCTGTTCGTCAAGAATCTGTCGAAGGCCATTAAAGCCATGAAACATGGCCAGCCCGATCATCGCAAGGTCCCAAAGACGCCAGATCCAGCCTGTTGTAGGATTCGACCATCGCCCGGCCACGAAAGCATAGTTGATATTCTCAACATTATTGGCGATGTGCATGATGAACAGGTGCCCGACGGCCAGAAAAACCAGCACCAGGCCTGAGATTCGCATGAAATACCAGGCGGTCAGTTCAAATCCGCCGGTTGGTTTAATTCGATTGCGTGCCATTTTCTGTCAGGTTCCGATATTGGGCGATATTGGTGTGAAAAGTTCTGAGGTCAGGGCTTTGCCGAAACTTCCGGCACTTTGACTATGTGTTCAGGGCTTGAGGCAAGCGGCAGAATGACAACCACTGCCGCGGGCAGCATAAGGGCCAGAAATACGATCATTACCGCCGCGAACGACTCTTTCTGATACTTGCAGCCTTCATTCCAGAAGTCGAAGAGCACCACCCGCACGCCATTAATGGCGTGAAACACGACACAGGCCATCAGGCCCAGTTCGCTGACTCGAAAGGCCCATCGAAGTGGCCAGTAATAGCTGCCATTGAAGACCCCGCCATAAATTGCTACGGTGTGGTCGTAAAGAGCCGGATTAAAAACGACGAAAAAAGTGTCAATCACGTGGATGATCAGAAAGATCAGGATTCCCACGCCCGTCACGCGATGCAGCAGCCACGACCATTGGCCAATGCCGCCCCGATACCGAAGCATATCAATAAGTCTGGCACGCTTGTCGGGGTTATAGGCTTTTGGCTGAGTTGAAGTTATGGACATCTCTGGCTCAATTGTTCAAAATTCCCGTACCACCGGTTTAACATTCCGGCGATGGGCCCGGATCACGGGCTTGATGCAAGAAGTATAACAGTTTTTTAGAAATTATGTATCGGCAGGTCAAGCGGGTCGATTTTCAGAAACGGACAAAAAGGTTGAAATACAGGGAAAAGCAGTGGGCCTGTAAGCCGGATTTTGTCACAAATTACGCCACGAAGGACGATTTTTGGAATCGATCATGAATCTGGGGCCGGCCTTGCAGCCGACCTCGTGCGACCTACCCGGGAGTCATGACGGATCGGGCCGACCCGTGCCGGCCTTTCGGCCGACTGCCCCCTTATTTGGTCTTGCTCCGGGTGGGGTTTACCGAGCCGGGCCAGTCGCCTGACCCGCTGGTGAGCTCTTACCTCACCGTTTCACCCTTACCTCGCACCCGTTTCCGGGAGCTTTGGCGGTTTGCTTTCTGTGGCACTATCCCTGCCCTTGCGAGCGGTGGGAGTTACCCACCACCCTGCCCTGCGGAGTCCGGACTTTCCTCCCGGCCCAAAAAGCCGGGCGATCGATCAGCCCACTGCAAAGGTAATTATACCGCAGGTTGGGTGAAGATAACATTGCCGCTGCCGGTTTTTCCAACTGATTTGGAGACAACTGTTTACTTCACGACCTGGTAAATGCACATTTCGCGGTCGGTCTCTCGCAGGCCATAAACTGGCTCAAATTGCTCCGGGTGAGAGTCCATCCAGCTTTTTTCGACAGGAAAGCCCAGGGCGTCAAACGGGTTTGACCGGCCTTCATCAGGGTTGGCCCTTGCCACCACCACAACCTCAATCTGCATTTGGTTTAAATTCGCCAGCCAGGCCTCGTAACTGGTTTCCATCCGCTCCCACGTTGGCCGGGGGTGTGGCCATCGCCTTTGACCTGGAGGCTGGGCCAGATGATAGTCATGCGGCATCCAGTCGGTGTGTGAATTACAATTGACATACTCAACATGATTCTGCAGGTGTCGGCCCATCAGATAAACCGCCAGATTGGTGCCGGAATAGGCCACTCGCACCGGCTTTTCGCCATAAACTCTGTCAAAGGCCGCCCAGGCCCGCTCATAGTCTGGAAAAACAGGAAACTTTTTTCCCCGGCCGGTTTTTTCATAATTCATATCTTCCAGAAAGCAAGCCGCATTAAATGCAATAAGGCAAAGTCCAAAGCCTGCTATTGCAATTTTTCCGCGACTTGCTGATGCAACAGCCATCCCGGCAGCAAATGCAATCAGGGCCACGCCGCGAAGGTCGCCATAGGCAAACCAGCCGACAATTTCCGACAGTGGCACCAGGCCCGGCATGCGGTTGGGCACAAACCGGCTCATATCCCAGGGCGGCTCGCCCCTGGCCGGTAAAAACGGCCAGCCCTGCGGTGAAAGTAAGTGAATTGTCAAAAGTGCGATGCCAACACATTTTAACCACTTGAATTTGTCGAAGAAGAGGGCCATGGCCGGTGCAAAAAGTGCCAGACCGTGAAGGAAAAACCTCTGCTGCGTGCGATAGGGAACAAGGAACCAGTAGATGGCGATTGTCAGAAGCCCAAATGCAATTAAAATACAATTCCACCGGTCAGCCCGGGTTTTATTTCGGAATAATGAGAGGATCGACCATAAAATGACCAGCGGATAAAGCCATGCCAGCCGGGGGTCGAGCACGCTGAGCAAAATATCACCAAGGGCTCCATATTCATTCATGGGCAGATAATAAGGGCTCTGTTTCATGACGGCTGTGCCATACCAGCCGTCCATCAGCGTGATTCCGGCCACTTCCACAGGCAGCGGATAAAGCGGGTTGCCCGTGGCAATTGCATTTCGGGCCCACCAGAATAACACGGGCGAGATGGCCACCAGTGCCAGAAAAATACTGGTTTTGAATAGGCTAAGCCCCGTGCCGCCCGCTTTTGCCGCACGAATGAGTATCAGTTCCCGAACGATGACCAATGCTACCCACGGCGGTATAAATACAATGCCAGGCGCTTTTGTGCCCCAAGCCAGACCTGCTGCCAGTAGGCTGTGAAGGAGCAGCAGATTGCTTTGCGAGCTGGTTCTTTCAACTGTAGTGCGATTCAAATCCAGCTCAATAAAGAACAGCACCGACGCAATAAACCACGCGGCAAAAATCGTATCGACATTCGGCTCGAACGTGAAAAGTGCCAGCGGCGAGAGTGTCATCCAGATTGTGGTGGCCATGGTTGACGACGCACGACTGCCACCCAGCGTTCTGCAAAGCCTGTAGAGCCACCAGCCGCCCAGAAACCAGAATGGCACCTGGCCCACCTTGGCAAGTGACAGATTGCCTGTCCACCCGACGAGTGTCAAAAACCAGAGATCGCCGTTGGCTGGAAAATAGGGGGCTGCACTTTCACCAAACGGAATCGGAATCCAGCTGATTCGCCCTTCCTGCCACCATCGTGCTGCGAAATAAAGATGATAAATCGGCCCGTCGCTTACCACCTTCACCGCCCCGATGAGCGATGGCACAAAAAGCCTCAGAAATTCAAGGCTTAACAAGGTGCAGCAGGCAGTGACCAAAAATTGCCCGCTTTTCTTTCCACTTTCCGTTTCCCCTGGTGTTTTCAGTTCCTGCCGGCTTGCGTAACGAAAAGTCACCAGCACGTAAAGAATTTGCGGTAAAAACGCTTCGGTAAATCGCAAAATTCCCGCGGCTCCGGCGGCCTGCGTCGCGAAGATCTGGCAGGCCAGCGCGGTCTGAATGCGAATCGAAGCATCAAGCCAGCCCTGGGTGAACCACTTTCGGCGGTATGTCAAGCCAATCGCAATGCACCACGGCACTGCGGCAACGAGCAGTAATCTCAGCAGGCTTTGCGAAAAGTCAGTCATCAACGGGCCTGAAAAGATGGTGAGATTTCTTGCCGGACGGCCTGTGCAGGGCCCTGCCAGGTTCACTATAATTATAACACAGGGGCCCTGCAGGAACCGCCCGGGATGGAAAAAATGCCACAGCCAGACGACGACCAGAGACTTCGCGTTATCGACGCCCATCTCGACCACCGACGCACCTTTCGCGATAACACTTATGTATATCCGGTGGTTTCTCGCCGCAGCCGTGGCGTTTCCATCGGCGTGAACCTGAACCCCGACAAGATCTGCAATTTCGACTGTATTTACTGCCAGGTCGATCGCAAAACTGCCGCGGTGACACGGTTTGTCGATACCGAGCTCATACTGAGCGAGCTTTCCGGCATGATCGACCTGGTTGAATCACGCGACCTTTTCGCCGAGCCGGAATTTGCCGGCGTGCCCGAAGCCCTGCGACGGCTCAACGATATTGCCTTTTCAGGCGACGGCGAGCCGACCACCGCCCGCGATTTCGACAAGATTGTCGAGCGGGTGGCCGAACTGAAGCGGCAGAAGGGGCTTGACCATGTGAAAATGGTGCTGATTACCAATGCCACCATGTTTCACCGCCCCAGGGTGCAGCAGGCCCTGGCCACGCTTGATGCCAACAATGGCGAGATCTGGGCCAAGCTCGACGCCGGCACCGAGCCCTATTATCACCAGGTCGATAAAACCCTGATCCCGTTTCACCGCGTGCTGGTGAACCTGCAGGAAGCCGCAAGGCTGCGGCCGCTGGTGATTCAGACGCTTTTTATGAATGTCGATGGCCAGCCGCCGACCGATGCCGAGATCGACGCCTTCTGCGACCGCCTGAACGAAATACTGGCCAACGGCGGCGACCTGAACCGCATCCAGATTTATACAGTGGCACGCAAGCCGGCCGTTGAAACGGTCTCGCCGCTTTCGCGTCAGCAGCTTGATTCAATTGCCGACCGCGTGGCCGCCAAAGTGCCGCGGCCGGTTGAACGATTCTATGGCCCTGAAATGCCTGCGGAATGAAATGCAATTGGTGAGCTTTTACGACAACTGAAAAACCTGGATTTTTATGGCAGACGAAATCAATTATCTGGGGCTGGAAATTGGCGGCACAAAGCTGCAGATTGGCCGGGGCGATGCTTCCGGGCAACTGGCGTGGGTTGATCGCCGCACGGTTGATGCAACCGAAGGTGCGGCAGGCATTCGCCGGCAGATTCTGGAAATGGTTGACGCGTGTCGGGCATCAGGGCAGATTGCGCCGGGGCCACTTAATTGGGGTGTCGGCTTTGGCGGGCCGGTGAATTTTCAGGATGGATCAATCTTGAAATCGCACCAGATTGAAGGCTGGTCGGGTTTTGCTCTGGGCCAGTGGCTGCGGGAAGCGACGGGTGCCGACGCCGTGGCCGTGCGGAACGACGCTGACACCGCCGCCCTGGCCGAGAGCCTTGCGGGTGCCGGGCATGGTTTCGACCCCGTGGTTTATGTCACGGTGGGCAGCGGTATTGGCGGCGGGCTGATCATCAACCGCAGGATTTACAAAGGGGCGGGCCGGGGTGCGACGGAAGTCGGGCACCTGCGTGTGGCGAACCCTGACAAACCGGGCGAACTGGTTGAGCTTGAACTGGTCGCTTCCGGCTGGTCGATTCAGAACCGTGCCGGCTGCAAAAGTGTGCCCGAAGTGCTTGCGGCAGCCCAGCGGGGCGATGCCCGGGCGAACGAGGTTCTGCACACAGCGGCCGAAGCACTGGGCACAGGTCTTTCACATGTCGTGCAATTGATGGCCCCGCGGCGGATCATTCTGGGCGGGGGTGTGAATATGTTGCCCGACGACTGGTGGGCCGGCCGCGTGCGGGCTTCGCTGGCGGCAAAAACGATGGGCGTATTTGCCGGGATGACGGATGTCGTTCCGGCCGCACTTGGCGAAAACGTGGTGGTGGTGGGTGGTGTGTTGCTGGCGGCGGGTGCCGATCGCTGAGCCATTCTGAAGGATTGCGAACAAGTCTTTTACAAGCATCAGGGTCTGATTGATGTCATCATCGAATTTTGCGGATCGGCTGGCCAATGCGGTGAAGTCCAGAGGCAATGCGGTGCTGGTGGGTGTTGACCCTCGGCCGCAGCAATTGCCGGTGGGCTGGGTTGATAAATTTGGCGGCGACGTGGTGCGGGCTACTGAAGAATTCGGCTGTGAGGTGCTTAAAACCGTGGCCCCGCTGGTGCCGGCGGTGAAATTTCAGATGGCCTTTTACGAAGCACTGGGGCCGCAGGGGCTGGTGGCCCTGGAAAACACGGCCCGGCTGGCCCGCGAGCTGGGGCTGCTGGTGATTATGGACGGCAAGCGAAACGACATTGGCAGCACGGCGGCGGCCTATGCGGCGGCTTATGTGGGCGACCCCGAGACGCGGCAGATGCCGGCGTGGACAAGCGACGCCCTGACGATCAACCCCTATCTGGGCAGCGAAGGCATCACGCCGTTTCTGCAGGGCTGCAGCCGATCGGGCACAGGCCTCTTTCTGCTGGTGCGAACCAGTAACCCCTCGGCCGGTGAATTTCAGGATCTGGTGGCCGATGGCAAGCCGGTTTACCGGCATGTGGCCGACCGGATGATGGTGTGGGCTTCGTCGTTTGTCGGTGAGTGTGGCTATAGCTCGCTGGGTGCGGTGGTGGGTGCCACATCGCCCGCCCAACTGGCCGAGCTGCGGCAGGCGATGAAGGGCATATGGATATTGGTACCCGGCTATGGTGCCCAGGGCGGCACGGCGGCCGATGTGGCCGTGGCCTTTGATGAAAACGGCCTTGGGGCCATTGTGAACAACTCGCGGGGTATTACATTTGCCTATCAAAAGAGCGAATACGCCGCCCGCTTCGGCAGCGACTGGCAACTGGCCGTGCGTGAAGCCACGCTGAAGATGATTGACGACCTGGCCGGGGCTGTGAAAAAGGCCTAAACAGATTGTTGAATCAGTTCAACTACTGATCTTAATTCAACAGTTTCGGCATCTGTCAGAGGTCGATTCGGCGGGCGAACCGGGCCGGCACTGTTGCCCAGCAGTGCCAGGCCGGCCTTGATGGTGGTGATATTCAGGGCGTCGGCCTGCCGGGCGCGGAAGGCTTCCAGCGGGTTTAACACGCTTCGCAGCCGCATGGCTTCGGCATAATCGGCATTTGTCAGGGCCATATGCAGTTTTAATGAGATGTTTGGGAAGAGAGCGGCGGCCCCGCTGGTGAAGCCCCGGGCCCCGGCGAGATGATAAAATGGGGCGTTACGCTCGGCCGTGCCGCAGACAACGTGGCATAATCCTGCGGATTTTGTCGTGAAATCAGCCAGGGCGTTGAGATCGTTTACGGCATATTTAACACCTGTAATCACGCCCTCTTTTGCCAGTGCCACCAGGGCTGAATCAGAGGGGTTGGGCCCGCGTTTATAGACCCAGAGCGGTGTTTTCAGGGCATCTCGCAAGGCCTTGAAATAAAGCGAAACGCCTTCATCGCCAAGGTAAGGATGCACCGGTGGCATAACCAGCACGCCGTCGGCCCCGGCGGCCATGGCCTTTTCGCCAATGGCCAGGGCGTGGGCCAACCCCAGGCCAACAGGGGCCAGCACTTTGGCCCTGCCCTTACAAATATCAATAGTGGTAGAAACAGCCAGGCAGGCTTCGTCTGCTGAAAGCGAATGAAATTCGCCCGTGCCGGCAGCGGGAATAACAACGCTGATGCCGGATTTCAGGCAGTCGTCAAGCAGGCTTGCCAGGCGGTCGGTGTCAACATGGCGGCCGTCGGCAGAAAAAGGCGTGGGCGGCACAAGATGAACGGTATCCCAGGCAGATGTCGGGGGCATGTTGCAGGGCCTTTCAGCTCAAAATTGCAATTCTTCTCTGGTTTAATGCAATTTCAATCAATCCGGTATTTTGTCAGTTGCATTTCGTCGAGTTCCACGCCAAGGCCGGGCCCGGTGGGAACAACGACAAATTCAGGGCCGATGGCGATCGGCTCATTGAGCAGGCAGGTTTCATGGTAGCAGGGGCCGAGAATATCGGCCGGGAACTGATCGCTGGCAATTTCAGGCGTGCTGGCGGCAAGGTGGGCCATGGCGGCCGAGGCGATGCCAAGCTCAAGATTCGAGCCGATGTGGCAACCCATATCGGCCGAGTGGGCGACGTGGGCAATTTTTTTTGAATTCCAGATGCTGCCGTTTTTGCCGGGGTAAACGCTGATAATATCCACGGCCTGATGTGCAGCAGCCTGATGGGCGTCGTTCAAATTCCAGACATTTTCATCGGCCATCAGTGGGGCCGGCGACAAGCGTCGAAGCTCCTGCATGGTGGCCCAGTCGCCCGGTCGGGTCGGCTGTTCGATCAGTGTCAGGTTGAATCGTTCGAATTTCGGCAGGATTTTACGGGCAACGACCGATGACCAGCCGCAATTGGCGTCGATAGTCATTTTGATGTCGGGCCCGGCGACCGACCTGACAGCCGCCACACGTTCGAGATCTGTCGCAGGGTCAAGGCCGACCTTCACTTTCAGGCACTTCACGCCCCAGGCCAGGAAGGTTTCGGCCAGCTTGGCGGCCTCGGCAGGTGCAAAGCCGCCGATCATCATTTTCATGGTGATGCGGTCAGCCACCTTGCCGCCCAGAAGTTCATAAACCGGCACGCTGGCAAGCTTGCCGCGAATATCCCACAGGGCCATGTCGATGGCGGCCTTGGTGAAGGGGTTGGCCTTCACGGTGTGGTCAAGCGTGCGCATCAGGCGACTGTGATCCAGCGGATTCTGGCCGACCAGCAGCGATGAAAATTCATTATTCAGCAGAGAAACGGCCGTGCGGGCCGATTCGCCCGACCAGAGCGTCTGCACGGTGGCTTCGCCCAGGCCGGTGATGCCTTCGTCGGTGTGCAGGCGCACAATTACATATTCGCTGACGACGTGGCGGCCGTGGGCGGTGATGGCCAGGCGGTCGGTCTTGAGCGGAATATGGACGGGGATGGCTTCAATTCGCGTGATTTTCATGGCCGGCGGGTCGTCAGGGGGAATCGGCTGGTGGTTAGCTGATACGCCAATTTACCACATCCCGGGCCGCAAGGCACGAAAAAAGGGGAATGGCCCGGGGCCGTTTAATACTCGTTGGTGGAAAATGGGGGACAGGCACATTCGCTAGGCTTAATGAGCCAGTCCCATTTTCCAGCACTGCAATAATTAACGTGCCCTGCATGAGAATGAAACAACCTGAGGGAATGGCCGAATCGGGATCAGGCCACTCCCCATTAGTTGAACCATTCTATTGGACTTACACCCTCGGCCCGGCGTTTTGAATGGCCTGGCTGACGTTTGAAAACTTGGCGAAGTTGTCGCGGAAGAGCTTCGCCAGCTTGTTGGCCTGCTCGTCGTAAGAGGCTTCGTTCGACCAGGCAGCACGCGGGTTAAGCAGTTCTGAAGGCACGCTGGCGCATGACTTTACGTATTGCAGGCCGAAGATGGGGTCGGTATCCAGCTGGTTGGCCCCGATGGTGTTGTTATGAATGGCGTCGATCAGGGCGCGGGTGTAAGGCAAAGCGATTCGCTGGCCCACGCCGGGTCCGCCGCCGGTCCAGCCGGTGTTAATCAGCCAGGTGTTGGCCTTGTGGGTGCGCAGGCGTTCGCCCAGCAGTTCGGCATATTGGGTAGGCGGCAGGGTCATGAAAGGGGCGCCGAAGCAGTGGCTGAAGGTTGCTGAGGGCTGATTATCCATGCCGCGTTCGGTGCCGGCGACCTTGGCGGTATAGCCTGAAAGGAAGTGATACATGGCCTGTTCGGGGCTGAGCCGCGAGATGGGCGGCAGCACGCCGAAGGCGTCGCAGGTAAGGAAAATGACATTTGACGGATGACCGCCCCGGCCCGAGGGGACAAAATTCGGGATAAAGTCGATGGGGTAAGCAGCGCGGGTGTTTTCGGTCAGCACCGAATTGTTATAGTCGGGCACGCGGGTTTCCAGATCGACCACAACATTTTCAAGAATTGTGCCAAAGCGAATGGCGTTATAGATTTCCGGCTCGTTGGTGCGGTTCAGGCGCACGCATTTGGCATAGCAGCCGCCTTCAAAATTAAAGACGCCTTCGTCGGACCAGCCGTGCTCGTCGTCGCCGATCAGGTGGCGGTGAGCCTCAGCCGAGAGGGTGGTTTTACCGGTGCCCGAGAGGCCGAAGAAGAGGGCGACATCGCCACGGCGGCCGACATTGGCCGAGCAGTGCATGGGCATGACGCCCGACTGCGGCAGAAGCGTGTTGAGCACGCCGAAGATCGATTTTTTGATCTCGCCGGCATAAAGGGTGCCGCCGATGAGCACTTCTTTCCGCGAGAAATTCACGATGATGAAGGTTTCGGTCTTGGTGTGGTCGCGGGCGGGGTCGGCCAGGAAGTCGGGCGCGGCAATGATGGTAAATTCAGGCTGGTGGTGATGAATTTCCTGGGGCGAAGGCCGCACAAAAAGCTGGTGGGCAAAAAGGGCGTGATAGGCCTTTTCGCAGATGGCCCGGATGGGCAGGCGGAACTTGGGGTCGGTGCCGCCAAAGGCATCAACCACATAAAGTTCACGTGGCTGAAGATATTCCAGCACGCGGGCCCGCAGGGCATCGTAATGGGCCGGCTCAAAGGGCATGTTCACCGTGCCCCAGTCGACTTTGTCGGTGGTAAAACTGTCCTTCACAATAAAGCGGTCCTTGGGCGATCGACCGGTATATTTGCCGGTGCGCACCACCAGTGCCCCCGAAGCCGCCAGCATGCCTTCACCCCGACGCAGCGTGTGTTCAATCAGCACAGCTTCGCCCAGGTTCCACAACGGCGGGCGAAAGTCGATGAAGCCCTGGTCTTCCAGTGTCGTGGCGTGCTGGTGTCGGTTTGGCATGGTCATGTCAATCCTTTCCGTTCCTTATGAAGGCACATAATTGATAATTTATCATAGACAAATCTGTCCGATTTTGCCAGTTGGTCGAATTGCAGAAGCGGCCTGAAGGTTGACAATTCCATGTTCAGGTATCAAACTTGATATGGTTTGCCTGCCTTGCCCCGCCTTTTCTGGTCGAGTTGCCATTTAGCCGATTCGCCACCCCCTCAGCCGAAACACCAGGCCCGCGACTGATGACGCTTCACCGACTGACATTACGACTCTTTGCGGCGGCCTGTTTAATGATGATGGCTGCGATGTCGGCCCGCGCCCAGTTGCCGCAGGCCCGGCTTGAATGGGTTTTTCCGGCCGGGGTTCAGGCGGGCACTTCGGCTGATGTGAAGCTCTCGGGCAACGATCTTGAAAACATCACGCGGCTGATTTTCTCACACGCCGGATTTTCAGCGAAGCCCGGGCCCGATGGCAAGTGGACAGTGAATGCCGCCGCCGACCTGCCCGCCGGCTTTTATGAAGTGCGGGCCGTGGGCGCGTGGGGTGTGACCAACCCGCTGCCTTTTTATGTCGGCATTTATGGCGAAACTCTTGAAAAAGAGCCAAACGATCAGGCTTTGCAGGAACTTAAGCTGCCGCTGGTCGTCAACGGTCAGATTCAATCGGCGGCAGATGTCGATCAATTCAGTTTCATGGGGCAACGTGGCCAGCGCGTGGTGATCGACCTGAAGGCCGAATCGCTCGATTCCCGCCTTGACGGTGCCCTGCGGCTTTTTGGCCCTGATGGCTCGCAGGTGGCCGAAAGCCAGGATGCCCGCGGCTATGACGCTTATCTTGAACTGATTTTGCCGCAGGACGGCCCTTACAGGCTTCAGGTTTATGATGCGGTTTACAGCGGGTCGGCGTTTCATCATTATCGTCTGACGATTCATTCAGGCCCGGTGGCTGATTCCGCCCTGCCCGCTGCGGCCATGCCGGGCTCGCGCACGCCTGTGCGATTGCTGGGGCGGGGATTTCAGGGAGGAACCGATGCCAATATGCCCCGGCTTTTCGGGCAGGCTGAAGAGTCGGTCAGCCGGCTATTCGCGGCGGGTTCTGCGGAAAAGGCCCTGCAATTCCGGCTGAATCTTTCCAACGCTGATGCTTTGGGCCGATACTGGCTGGCCGAAGGCGTGGATAAACGGCAAAAGCTGGCCGAACCGCTGGCGATCGCCGTGGCCGAGGTGCCGGTTTTTGCCGAGATTGAGTCGAACGATACCCAGGCAACGGCTCAGGAAATTGCCCTGCCGGCTGATTTTTCGGGGATCATTCAGAAGCCCGGCGACGTGGATTATGTTCGCTTCACCGCCAAAAAGGGCGAGGTGTGGAATATTGAGACAGTGGCCGAGCGGCAAAATTCACCCGCCCTGCCCGTGGTATCAATTCAGCAGGTGGCGGCCGACGGCAAAACAAGTAATCTTGACGACCTGAACGACATTCAGAATAACCCGTTTGGCCCGACCTTCGAAAAGGCCACACGCGACCGCCGCACGCGCTGGTCGGCCCCGGCCGATGGCACTTTTCTGCTGAAAATCAGCAATCAGGTTCGGCGAGACGGCGACGCCCGCCACTTTTATCGCGTTGTCATCAAGCCGCCCCGGCCTGATTTTCGCCTCATCGCCATGCCAGCCGGTGCCACTGGGCCGACCGGTGCCACGCTGATTGCCGGTTCTCGCACTATCATCAATGTGCTGATCGACCGGCAGGATGGCTTTGACCAGGCTGTTCGCGTGACGGCCGCCGGCCTGCCGCCGGGCGTGAAGGCCTGGCCGCTGTATCTGCCCAGCGGCAAGAACGCGGCAAATATGGTGATTGAAGTGGCCGGCGACGCTGCCCCAGGCGAATTTGCCCTGAAACTGGTGGGCGAGACCCGCTGGGCCGACGAGAAAGCCACGATTGATTACATTCCCGGCGAAAAGCAGCCTGAGGCTTTCATCAGCCAGACTGAATCGGCCGGTGCCTCGCTGGTGCAACCGCTGGTGGGTGCGAATAACCAGCAGCGTGGCATTTCCCGCTGGCAGCAGCCTTTTATGGTGGCCATTCGCAGCACGGTTCTGCCATTCCAGCTTGAGCCGGGCCCGCAAAGGCTTTTCGCCAAGCGTGGCAGCGAAGTTGAGCTGGAAGTGAACCTGGCCAAGACCAACGGTTTTGACGACAAAGTGGCCCTGCGCCTGGATAACCTGCCGCCCAATATGGACGCCGTGACAGGCGAGATTGCCAAGGGGCAGGCCATGGGCAAGCTCAAGCTGAAAATCGGTGCCAATGTGCCCACCGGCCGCCATACGCTTTATTTGAACGGGTCGGCCCCGTTCGGGTTCGACAAAAACCCGGCCGCTGCCAAGAAAAACAACATCACCTGGAATATTCCCTCGCGGCCTTTTACGCTGGTCGTGACACCCTGACAGACGCCACGTGCCGGGCAGTCCAACAACCTTAGAGGAGCATCACCCCATGACTGTTTTAAGCCTGAAATGGAAGATGTCGGTCGCCGGCCTTCTTTGCACCGCCCTGCCCGCCGTGGCTCAGGATAAGCCTAAGCCGATTGAGATTGCCAAGATCAATCGGCCTGCCGACAAGCCCGTCAGTTATATCAATGAAGTGGTCGAGATCCTTGAAAACAAGTGTACCGGCTGCCATAACGACGCCCTGGCCGAAAACAGGCTGAAGCTGGAAACGGTTGAGCAGATGCTTAAAGGCGGCAAGGGCGGCCCGGCACTTGTCAAAGGCAAGGCCGACGACAGCCTGCTGTTCAAGATGGGCTCGCACCGGCTTGAGCCCGTGATGCCGCCCAAAGAGAAAAAAGAGCTGAAGCCGTGGACACCCGAAGAAACGGCCCTGATCAAGATGTGGATTGACCAGGGGGCGAAGGACGACAGCGACAGCGAGCCGGCCGCCAAGCCGAAGCCGGCCCTGGTGCTGGGCGAGCTGCCTGCCAAATTTGCCCCGATTTATGCTCTGGATCTTGCCCCCAACGAGCAGACACTGGCCGTGGGCCGCGGGGCGAAGGTGCACCTGGTCGAGCCGGTTTCGGGCCTGGTTATTGCCACGCTGGGCGGGCATAAGGACGCGATTCAGTCCGTCCGCTTCCGGCCCGACTCGCGAGAGCTGGCCGCAGGTTCTTATGCCGTGGCCACCCGCTGGGGACTGCCAGCCGCTGAGCTGAAAAAGAGCCTGGAAAAGATGCCCTTTGAAACAACCGCCCTGGCGGCCGAGCCGGGCACGGCCAATGTGTGGGCCGCTTCAGCCAAAGAGCCAAAACTGCGGCTGATGGAACCGGCCAGCGGCAAGGAACTGCGGGCCATTTCATGGAAAGCGGGCCTTGCCAGAACTGCGGCCAGGTCGGCCTTTGAGCCGATTGTCGCCATTGTGGACGACGCCGGTGCCGCCCACCTGCACAACACCGAAAAAGGCGACGAAATCCAGCTTTTAAAGCCCACTGCCCCGGCCAAATACACTTCCGCCGCCTGGCTGTCCAAGGGCAAGCTGGCCCTGGGCTTATCCGACGGCAAGATTGAAGTGCATGAAATCAAGGGCCCGGGTAAGGATGGCTCAAAAAAACTGGCCGATATGGCTGCCGGCAAGGCGGCCGTTACTCGCCTTCAGCCCACGGCCAAGGGCAAGCTGTTGGCCGCTGTGGTTGACGACAAGACCATCGAAGTGCTGAATATCGAAGAAAAGAAGCTGGTTCGCAGTGTGCCAGTGGCCGGTGAGAAGATCAGCTTGGTTTCTTCGCCCCTGGCGGATGGTACCATTGCCGTGGGCCAGGCCGATGGCGCGATCAGCCTTTATGCCGACGACTTTTCCGCCAAAAAGGCTGAGGATCGTACCGGTTCATCGGCCGTGGTGGCCGTATCAGGCCTGAAATCGGCGGGTCAGGCGATTATTGCCTATCAAAATGGCCTGGTGCGGCTGGTGAAGCTGCCGGAAATGGCGACGCTCTGGGCCTTTAACGGCCGCGCGGCCAACCCCGCCAGCACGGCGGTGAATGTGGTGGCCGTGGCGGTCGGCCCCAACGACGAAATCACGGTGGCGGCCAAGGACCTGAGCTGGAAAGTGTGGGCCCTTTCGGGCAAGCTGGCGGCGAAGCCTTCGCTGGAAGGGCATGTGGACCGCGTGCTGGCAATTGACTATAGCCCCGATGGCAAGAAAATGGCCACTACGGGCGGCGAGCCGTCGCGGTCAGGCGAGGTGAAGCTGTGGAATGCCGAGACCGGGGCCCTGGAAAAGACGCTTGACAAGCTCCATTCCGACACGGTTTTTGGCGTTCGCTATAGCCCCGACGGCAAGTTTATCGCCACCTGTGCCGCCGACAAGTTCGCCAAGATCACGCAGCTTTCCGATTTCAAAACCCTTCGCCCGCTGGAAGGCCACACCAATCATGTGCTGGGGCTTGACTGGAAGGCCGACGGCAAGGCCATTGCCACGGCCGGAGCCGACCAGGCCCTGAAGCTGTGGAATGTGGAAACGGGCGAACAGCTTCGTACAGCCCAGCAGGCCGGCAAGCAGATCACTGCCGTTCGCTGGTCGGCCACGAAGCCGCTGGTGGTGGGCACCTCGGGCGACAAGCTGGTGCGGTTCTGGAACCCGGATAACGGCCAGATCAGCCGCACGTTCAGCGGGGCCAACGACTTTCTCTTCACCGTTGCCTTTAATAAGGACGCCTCGGCCGTTTATTCCGCCGGCCAGAATGGCACCCTGCAGGTGTGGAACGGCAACGACGCCAAGCTCTTGCAGACCATTGATTTCGCTCCGGCTTCTGCCTCTGTCGCGAAGAAGTAAGGGGCCGAATCTTACCGATTCTCATAATAGATCAGGCGGTTTTGTGGGATTATTCCGCAAAATCGCCTGAAAATTTTTTGCAGGCGTCACAACCGGTCATTTTTCGTGTTATGTTTGATAATCAGACATGCACCTGTTGACTTGCCACCCGCTCTTGAGAAGTGACGCCATGAATATTCAGGATTTCCTTAGTCGCCAGCAGGTTACGTTCCAGCGACTTGTGCATCAGCCTGCCCCTTCAAGCTCGCGCCGGGCTAATTCCGTGAAGACCGTGGGCCGCCAGGTGGCCAAGACGGTGCTTCTGGCCAACGACGACGGTCAGTTTCTGGTGGCTGTGCTGCCGTCTGACCGCAAGATTGACTGGGCCCGACTGGCCAGCTCGACCGGCAAATCAGGCTGGAAGCTGGCGACCGAAGAACAGGCCGGAACGATCTTCAGCGACTGCGAAACCGGTGCCTGGCCGCCATTTGGCGGGCTCTATGGCGTGCCCACCGTGGTTGACGACTCATTCCCCGCCTCGGCTCAAATACTTGTCGAAGGCAACCATCGCCACGAAGACTACCGCATGTCGTTTGGCGACTACCTGAAAACCGCCCAGCCACTGCAGGCCCGGATCAGCGACTGACAGGCGTCGAATATGCTGAAACATCAGGCCGGAGGGCTTTCTTCGGCCTCGTGTGCGGCTACGGATTCGGGCGTGAAGCCACGGCGCATAGTGTTTTCGGTAATGGTGCGGAAATTCACAAACTGGTCCAGATAGTGCGGGCCGCCGGTTTTGGCCCCTATGCCTGACATCTTCATGCCGCCAAATGGCTGCCGCCCCACCATGGCCCCGGTGCTGCCCCGGTTCAGGTAAAGATTACCTGCCAGAAACTCGTCTGATGCTTGTCGCAGGTGGCCGGGGTCGCGTGAATAAACCGCCCCGGTCAGGGCATAATCAACATCGTTGGCAAGGTTGATAGCTTCTTTAAAGCTCTTGGCGGGCAGCACGGTCAGGATGGGGGCGAAAATCTCTTCCTGGGCCAGCGGGTGCGTGGGCGGTACGCCCCCGACAACCATCGCAGGCACAAAGTGGCCCGTTTCACGCAGGTGCGGCGGCACAGGCACTTCGGCGATAATCTGCCCGTCGCGGCGGGCCATTTCGGCATATCGCCAGAATCGCCGCACACTCTCTGCATCAACCAGCGGCCCGACCTGTGTGGCCGGATCCTGCGCCGGGCCAATGACCAGGCTTTCGGCTGCCTGCTTCAGACGTTTTACGAATGTAGTATAAATGCTTTCCAGCACGATCACCCGCGAGCAGGCCGAGCATTTCTGGCCGCTATAGCCAAAGGCGCTGTGCAGCACGCCCAGCACGGCATCGTCAAGGTTGGCGTCGTCATCAATAATGATCGCATTCTTGCCGCCCATTTCAGCGGCCACTTTTTTCACGAATCGCTGGCCGGGTGCCTGCGTTGTGGCCACTTTATTGATGTGAACGCCCACCTCGCGCGAGCCGGTGAAGACAATCATCGACGTGTTCTGGTGATCGACCAGGGCCGCACCCGCTTCAGCATCGCCGGGTGCCAGAATCACTGCATCGCGTGGCACGCCGCAGTTGTGCAGAATCTGCACAAAGCGGTGGGCGATCCATGTCGATTGCTCGGCCGGTTTGACAACTGCCGTATTGCCTGTGACCAGTGCCGCCGCCGTCATGCCCAGCGGTATGGCCAGCGGAAAATTCCACGGACCAATCACTGCCACCACGCCTCGCGGATCGGGCAGCAGCTTGTTTGTCTCTCCCGGCACATCGCCCCGCCATGGTGTATTGGTCATTTTCAAATATTGACGGGCGTAATAACGACAGAAGTCAATGGCTTCGGCCACGTCGGCATCAGCCTCGCGCCAGGGCTTGCCCACCTCGGTGCAAATCAGGGCCGTCAGCTCGCTTTTCTGCCGCCGCAGCTCAATTGCTGCTTTTTCAAGGCACAGGGCCCGATCCGCCGGCGGCACGCTTTTCCAACTGTCAAAAGCGTTGTGTGCCGTTTCAACCGCTCTGCCGGCTTCGAATTTTGTCAGACGCGGAAAACGGGCCAGCAGGCGGCTGCGGCACGAGGGGTCGTGTGATTCGATCACTCCTTCGCCGGTGGTTATTTGGCCGCCGATTGTTACTTCATGTGCTTTGCCGCAGCGGTGACGCAGATCGTCAAAGGCGGCGTTGAGCCTTTCTGCCTCATCTTTCAGTGTGAAATCTGTCAGAGGTTCATTGGTGAAGGGCTCGTTCAGCGATTTTTCAGCATCGGCTGAAATTCGTGCCTTTTCATCGTCGCGATAGAGGCCGATCCACGAGAGAGGCCGGGTGATAACCGACATATCATGATCCTTTCCTGGCGGTTGTAAAAGCCGTTTGGGGCTGATGTGCGACGACTCGGCCGCCTTCAGAAATGAGTCGTTTGAGGTGTTCTCTAACAACCGTCGAACCAGATAGGCCATGCCCGGCAGCAGGGCCCCATAGGGTGTATAGACCCGCACGCGATAGCCCCTGCGAGAAAGGCTACGCTGAAGGGCGTCGCCCATACCATAAAGCGATTGCAGTTCGAATGTATTTTTATCCAGCCCGGCCGATTCGGCTGCGGCAATGGCATGGCTGAGAGAGCGGGCATTGTGGCTGGCAAAGGCTGGTTTCAGGTGATGGTGATTTTCAATCAGGTAAAGCGAAAGACGTTCGTAGTTGGCATCGGACTGCCATTTTTGCGTCCACACCGGCACCGGCCAGCCTGCGCTTCGGGCGGTGGTCACTTCAAAGTCCCAATAGGCCCCCTTCACCAGCCGAACGGTTACGGGAGTGCCCCGTGACCGGGCCCAGTCTCGCATCTCTTCAAGGTCTTCGTCAGCGTCAATCAGATAGGCCTGACTGACATAGCCAAAATGCGGCCACGCCCGATAGGCCGGTTCCATTAGAATCTGGCGGATGATCCGAAGCGTAAGACTTTTGTAAGCAAACTGTTCCATGTCGAAATGCACGAAAGCCCCTTGTTTCAGGGCTTCATCGAGAATCGGCCTGAGCCGGGCGGCGACGCGCTGCATGGTGCCGGCTTCGTCGATGGGGTCGAAGTGGGCGGTCAGGCTTGAGAGCTTGATGGAAAGGTTCATTCGCGGAATGGGGCCGGTGTCGTCGCGGTCGGTCAGCGGGTTTTCCGGCTCGGTTTGCAAATGCTCTGACAAATCACGGATCAGGCCGATGCAGGTGGCGGCATATTGATCGGCCTCGGCTTCGGTAATCACGGCCTCGCCCAGCAGGTCGGCGGTGAAGGCGAGATTGCGGCGGCGCAGGCGGCGGATTGACCGCCAGGCATCGGCCGGGTTGTCGCCGGCAATAAACTGGGCGGCCATCTGCCGGGTGGACCAGCGGCCAACGTGTGCGCCAAGGGCGGCGGGCCAGCTATCAGGCGGCAAAAGCCGTATGGCCTGGCGGATTGGCAGGGGGAGCGACTGGCCTGCCTCGTTCAGATAAGCATAGAGATGGCCGGCGATATCGGCGGGGCTTTGCAGTGTCGGCAGCACGTCAACCCAGCGAAAAAGCTGTGCTTTGACCGCCGCACTGCCAAGAATCAGCTCGGAAAACCGCTGAGGCCATGCCTTGGGGTTATGCCACGCATTGTGCTGCCGCAGAGAGTGAACCAGGCCGACGCCAAAGGCCTCAATCCGGGCCTGCCGGTCAGGGTCGGTCTGAAGTGTCGGGCTTGCGTTCATGGCTGTTTGTCGCCTCTTTCACGATTGCCAACCGGGTCGGCCAGGAACAGGCCGATCACCGGTGGTACCTTTTATTCTACGCTGGAGATGATCGAATGGTTTCAGAAAATGGACGGGAAAAGGAAGGAATTTTACAAAACACTTTCAGCCGCCATGGCCAGGAGCCATGTCGGTGTGGAAAGTTTTGTTCTACTAATGTCATACTTGAAATCAGCCGGCTTCATGTTCTTCGGTGATCTTCATCTGGTCGTGGCGCGACTCGCGTTCATGGGCGGCGATTTCCTTGATCCGGTTGAGCAGATAGCCTTCACGAAAGTGGCGGAAGGTGGTGCGAAACCGGCGAGAGTGATCAAAAAGCTCGCGATCAGCCCAGAGCCTGAACATATCGCGAATCTGGTCGGCCCTGGGCAACGGTATGCTGCCATTTGCAAGCTGGGCTTCAAGCGATTGAATCTCATCGTGCACCC